>NZ_CP097253.1:0-649166 GCF_023380025.1 Sphingomonas glaciei | reverse complement strand
TCGACCTCGACGGGGCCAGGGCCGGCGCTCCGGCCCAGCATGCGTTGCTCAGGGAGCTTGCGGCCAGCACTCCTCTCCGGCTGCAGGTCGCCGGAGGCGTTCGCTCGGCCGAACACGTTGCCGCGCTGCTGGAGGCAGGGGCGTTGCGAGTGGTGGTCGGCAGCCTAGCCGTACGCGACCCCGAAGCCACCTCCGCGCTGATCGAACGATTTGGGCCCGAGCATATCACCCTCAGTCTCGACGTGCGGGTCGCCGGCGAACCGATGGTCGCCACCCACGGCTGGCAGGAAGACAGCGGCCAGACCCTGTGGGACGTCGCCGCGCTCTATCCGCAGGCGCGGCACCTGCTGCTGACCGATATCGGGCGCGACGGGATGCTGGAGGGCCCCAACCACGCCTTGTTGGCAGAAGCGGTGGAGCGCCTGCCCCACCTCGCCATCCAGGCTAGCGGCGGCGTGACATCGCTCGATGACGTCGCGCGGCTGACCACCGATGGCGCCATTCTCGGCCGTGCGATGTGGGAAGGCCGTCTCAGCCTCGCGGAGGCGCTGCGTGCCCGCCGCTAGGATCATCCCCTGCCTCGACGTCGCCGGTGGCCGCGTCGTGAAGGGCGTCCGCTTCCGTGATCACCGAGACGTCGGCGACATCGTCGACCATGCACTTCGTTACTCAGCCGAGGGCGCGGACGAGCTCGTCTTCTACGAGATCAAGGCCAGTGCGGAAGGCCGCAGCCTCGACCTCGGCTGGGTGCGCGACGTTGCGGATGTAATCGACATTCCCTTCTGCGTGGCGGGCGGCATCCGCGACCGCGCGACCGCCGCGGCAGTGCTGGAAGCCGGCGCGGACAAGGTCTCGGTCAACTCCCCTGCTCTCGAAACCCCGACGCTGATCAGCGACCTCGCGGCCGATTTCGGAAGCCAGTGTGTGGTGGTCGGTATCGACAGCTTGCGCTGCGACGATGGAGCCTATCGCGTGAAGCAATATACCGGCGCACCGGAGGCGATGCGCGACAGCGGGCGCCTGACGGCCGATTGGGCGCGGGAAGCCGTCGATCGCGGCGCGGGCGAGATCGTGCTCAACGCCATGGCCCGGGACGGCGTGCGCGACGGCTACGACCTTGCCCATGCGCGGGATGTCATGGCGGCCGTAACCGTACCGCTGATCGTCAGCGGCGGCGCGGGCAAGCCCGAGCATTTCCGGGACGCCTTTCTCGCAGGAGCGAGCGGCGCGTTGGCGGCGACGGTCTTCCACGATCGGTTGATCGAGATAGGTGAGCTCAAGCGGTTTCTTGGTACGGAAGGCGTGGAGGTGCGGCTGTGAGCCAGACGGTCCGATTCGATCCCGAAGCACTCGCCTGGAACAAGATGGACGGGCTGCTCCCCGCCGTCGTCCAGGACGCCGAGACCGACGAGATGCTGGTGCTGGGCTACATGGACCGGGCGGCGATCGAGGCGACGCTGGTCGATGGGCTGGTCACCTTCTTCAGCAGGTCGAAGCAGCGCTTGTGGCGCAAGGGCGAGACCAGCGGCAACGTACTTCGTCTCGTCTCCATCGTCGCTGATTGCGACAGCGATGCGCTGCTGGTGCGTGCATTGCCGGCCGGGCCGACGTGCCACCTTGGCACCACCAGCTGCTTTGGTGACGGTGGTGCCGCGGGTGCGGGCTGGCTCGGTACTCTGGAGCGCATCGTGGCGGAACGGGCGAATGCTTCCCCTGACGAAAGCTATACAGCCAGGCTTCTGGCCGCCGGGCCCGCGAAGGCTGCGCAAAAGGTTGGTGAAGAAGGGGTGGAGGTGGCTCTTGCCGCGGTCAGTCGCGACCCGGCGGGACTCCGCGAGGAAGCTGCCGATCTCCTGTTCCACCTACTCGTCACGCTTCGGTCACGCGAGGTAAGCCTCGCCAGCGTGGTCGAGATATTGCGGCAACGCCACCTAAGCGCATGAGAACAGGAAAAGAACAAATTCGTTGACAGGGAGCGAACGAAGAGAGAACATTGGCGCAGAAGCAAGGTTTCTTGATTGATTTCGGAACGAAATGAATCGGTCGCCGTTGCGTTACCCAAGAACAAGGGAAGAACGTGCCATGCTGGTTCTCACCATCCTCGCTTTCACTGCCATTTTCGCTCTCGGCCTGTTCACTATCGGTGAAACGCTCGCCGGCAATCGCGGTAAGATCGTTGCCGCGCTCGGCGGCCATTCGCTGCTGACTGAACCGACGATAGTGACGCGACCCATTTCGGTCCGCGTGGTGTCGCGCCGGGTCAGCCAGCCAGTGACGGCGCGCCCTCAGCTGCGCGCCGCCGCTTGACGCGCCCATAGCTCAGCAAGCTGAACGGAACGCTGGCCAGATAGGCGAATGATACGGCCAGCAGGGTGATCCACGGTTCGTTGATCAGCGCGGCGGCCAGCAATGCCACTCCCGCCAGCCCGACGATCCGCCAGCTGCGGCGGATCCGGATCGAAGTCCAGCTGAAGGTGGGAATGGCCGAGATCATCAGCACCGCAATGAACAGCGTCCACGGCATCACCAATTGCCAGTTGCGAAACAGGTCGTTGCCGGTGATCAGCCACAGATAGACCGGGGCAAAGGCCAGCCCCGCCCCGACCGGTGCCGGTACCCCGGTGTTGAATCCCGCCGACTTGTGCGGCTGCACGTCGGCATCGATTCGCGCATTGAAGCGGGCGAGGCGCAGCGCGCAGCTGACCGCCAGGGCCAGTGCCACGGTCCATCCGAACTTCGGCGCGCTGTCGAGCGAGAATTGGAACAGGATTAGCGCGGGGGCCGTGCCAAACCCGATATTATCGCACAGCGAATCGAGCTCAGCCCCGAACTTGCTGTTAGCCTTAAGCATCCGGGCGATATTGCCATCGAGTCCATCGAGCACCCCGGCGACGACGATCGCGATCATCGCCTTTTCCCAATCCTCGTTGAAGGCGTAGCGGATCGCGGTCAGGCCGGCGCACAGCGCCAGCACCGTCACCGCATTGGGAATGAAGGCGCGAAGCGGTAGCCCGCGACCTTCGGCAGCCCTCACTGGCTGGTCCCGTTGAGCAGCGGGTCGGTACCCAGTTCGGCGATGATGGTCTCGCCCGCGATCGCCCGCTGACCGAGCAACAGGCGCGAACCCGTTCCAGCCGGCAGATAGACGTCGACCCGGCTGCCGAAGCGGATCAGGCCGACCCGCTCGCCCGCGGTCAGGCGCTGGCCTTCTTTGACGAAGCTCATGATCCGGCGAGCGACAAGGCCGGCGATCTGGGTGAAACCGATCTTCACCCCGCCATCGCTCTCGACTACGAAATGCTGCCGCTCATTGTCCTCGCTCGCCTTGTCGAGGTCGGCATTGAGGAATTTGCCCGGGACATAGGCGATGCGGCGGATGACGCCGGCGATCGGCGTGCGGTTGATGTGGACGTCGAACACACTCATGAACACCGACACCCGGGTGAACTCACCCTCTCCCAGCTCGGCACGCAGTTCCGGCGGTGCCGGCACGCGGGTGATCATGGTCACCAGTCCGTCGGCGGGCGAGACCACCAGCTTGGGATCGGATGGGGTCGTCCGGATCGGATCACGGAAGAAGGCCGCGACCCAGACGGTCACGCCGACCATCAGCCAGCCGAGCAACTCGGTGAAGCCGCCGTCAAGCACCAGGAGGAACAGGGCGATCGCCCCGGAAATGACCGCGAATTTGCGTCCCTCCGGATGGACCGAGGGAAAGCGCCACTTGACCGCGGTCAGTTGGCTGTCGGGATTGTCGATGTGCGCCATGGCACCTCCTCTAACGAGCAGACGCCCGCGTTGCCAGAGCGTCGCTCCGCCGCTACCTGCCTGCCAGAAATCTACAGCAGGCAGGCACATGACCAAGATCAAGGTGAAGAACCCGGTCGTCGAACTCGACGGCGATGAGATGACCCGCATCATCTGGCAGTGGATCCGCGAGCGGCTGATCCTGCCGTTCCTCGACATCGACCTCAAATACTACGACCTGTCGATCGAGAACCGCGACGCGACCGACGACAAGATCACCGTCGAAAGCGCCAATGCGATCAAGCAATATGGCGTCGGCGTGAAGTGCGCGACCATCACCCCCGACGAGCAGCGCGTCGAAGAATTCGGCCTCAAGAAGATGTGGAAGAGCCCCAACGGCACCATCCGCAACATCCTGGGCGGCGTCGTCTTCCGCGAGCCGATCGTCATCGCCAACGTGCCGCGGATCATTCCCGGCTGGACCGACCCGATCGTGGTCGCCCGTCACGCCTTCGCCGACCAGTATAAGGCCACCGACTTCCGCGTTCCGGGTCCGGGCAAGCTGACCATCAAGTTCGTCGGCGAGGACGGACAGGTGATCGAACATGAAGTGTTCGACTATCCCTCGGCGGGCGTTGCGATGGGCATGTACAACCTCGACGATTCCATTCGCGAATTCGCCACCGCCTGCCTCAACTATGGCCTGCAGCGTAAGTGGCCGGTCTACCTCAGCACCAAGAACACCATCCTCAAGGCCTATGACGGCCGCTTCAAGGACATCTTCGAGGAAGTGTTCGAGAGCCAGTTCAAGGACAAGTTCAAGGAAGCCGGGATCGAGTATCAGCACCGCCTGATCGACGACATGGTCGCCTCCGCCCTGAAGTGGAGCGGCAAGTTCGTCTGGGCCTGCAAGAACTATGACGGCGACGTCCAATCGGATCAGGTCGCGCAGGGCTTCGGCTCACTCGGCCTGATGACCAGCGTCCTGATGACCCCGGACGGCCAGACCGTCGAGGCCGAGGCCGCACACGGCACCGTCACCCGCCACTACCGCATGCACCAGCAGGGCAAGGCGACCTCGACCAACCCGATCGCCAGTATCTTTGCCTGGACCGGTGGCCTCAAGTTCCGCGGCCGGATCGACGAGACGCCAGAGGTGGTGAAGTTCGCTGAAACCCTCGAGCGCGTCTGCGTCGAGACGGTTGAAAGCGGCAAGATGACCAAGGATCTCGCGATCCTGGTCGGCCCGGACCAGCCGTGGATGACCACCGAGCAGTTCTTCGAGGCCGTGGTCCAGAACCTCGAATCGGCGATGGCGACCGCCTGAGCCCGATGCGCCAGGCGTCCGGCACCCTTCTCGTCACCGCACCGCGTCAGGGCCTGCACCTGATCACCGATGCGGTGGCCGGGTGGGTGGCCGGGCAAGGCGTTGGCGAGGGTCTGCTGACCCTGATGATCCGGCACACGTCGGCCTCGCTCTTGATCCAGGAGAATGCGGCGCCGGCGGCGCGCCGCGACCTGGAGAACTGGCTGGCGCGGATCGCGCCGGAGTCCCGTGACTTCGAGCATGACGACGAGGGCCCGGACGACATGCCCGCGCATCTTCGCTCGGTTTTGACCGCCACGACACTGTCGATCCCGGTCCAGGACGGACGGATGCGGCTCGGTACCTGGCAGGGCATCTATCTTTGCGAGCATCGCCGCCAGCCGAGCGGGCGCGAGATCGCCGCGCATCTGCTCGGCGCATGAGCGCCGAAAGCGTCAAGACCTGGGCCGCGCAGCACGCGCCCGAGCTTCGCCTGATCGAGGCGCACGGCAGCACCGCGACCGTCGCCGATGCCGCCGCGACGCTCGGCGTGGAGCCGGGCCGGATTGCCAAGACCATCGCCCTGCGCGTCGGCAAGCGAATCCTGCTGCTAGTCACCCGCGGCGACGCTCGGCTCGACAATCTCAAGTGCAAGGCGACGTTCGGCGGTCGGATCCGCATGCTCGGGCCAGACGAAACGCTTGCGGTCACTGGCCATGTCGTCGGCGGCGTCTGTCCCTTCGGACTAGCCACGCCCCTCCCCGTCTATGCCGATGTCAGCCTGCGCGCCTTCGACACCGTCTTTCCCGCCGCGGGAAGCCGCAACGCGTCGCTGGAGGTCGCGCCTGAGCGGCTGGCGCAGTTGACCGAGGCAGCCTGGGTCGATTGCTGCACCCTGTCCTAGGGCGCTGTTGCAAGCGGGCTCTCGACCCGTTCTCGCCTTATCCCGAGTCCGATCAGCCGGCCGGGTATCCTTCGCAGTAAAGGTGCCTTGTCGAGCAGCCGTATCAGCCAGGGCGCCTTGTCCAGCGGCGGTCCGGGTTCGAGCAGGCGGCCGATGATCCGGTCCTGCGCGTTCTTCTGCGCGGCCTGCACCAGCCGGGTCGGCAGCAGGCGCCGCTCTTCGACCTTGGGCAGAAGCGCATCGACCTCCGCGCCGGCGGCCAGCGGGCCAGCCAACGCATTGGCGGCGGCCACCGCGTCCTGGATCGCCAGATTGATTCCCACCCCACCAATCGGACTCATCGCATGCGCCGCATCGCCGATCGCGAGCATGCCCGGGCGGTGCCAGCGGGTCAGCCGGTCGAGCGACACGCTGAGCAGCTTGAGGTCATCGACTGAGTCGAGATCGGAGAGGTCGAGCTCAGGCGCGGCGGCGGCGATGGCGGCGCAGATCGGCTCGATCCCGCCGCCGGTCAGTTCGGCGGCCTTGCCCTTGGGAATGAGGAAGGCGCACTGCCAATAGTCGCCGCGGTCGATCATCACCAGCAGCCGGCCACGCTCGACCGAACCACGCAGCGCGCGTCCGGGTGTGGTTTTGGCCACCCGGAACCAGAAGACGTCCATCGGCGCGCCCAAGATCTCGAGCGGAAGCATGGCGCGCTGGCGGACCAGCGAATTGCGGCCGTCGGCGGCGATGACGAGTTTCGCGCGTCGCTCCGTGCCGTCGGCAAGACGGACCCCGGCCACCCGCCCGTCCTCTTCGATGAAGTCGGTCACCGGCTCGCCCATTTCGAGTTCGAAGCCTGGAAGAACGGCTGCCTTGTCGCGCAGGAAGTCGAGGAAATCCCATTGCGGCATCATCGCAATGAAGGGCGCTGGCGCGGCGAGGTGCGACAGGTCGCCGATCGTCCACTCGCGCCCGGCGATACGAAGCTCGGCACGGTCGATCCGGTTGTGCGGCCGCTCCAGGAAATCGCCGAGCCAGCCGAGCTGGTCCAGTACCTCCATCGTCGAGGGATGCACCGTGTCACCGCGGAAATCGCGAAGGAAGTCGGCATGCTTTTCAAGCACCTTGACCCGGCAGCCGGCGCGGGCGAACAGCATGCCCGCCATTACCCCGGCGGGTCCGCCGCCCACTACGATCAGGTCGCGCACGTCCATCGCCACCTCTCCAGTCGTGATTGCACCAGACCGCTAGCGCAGGATTCCTTGCGCCAGGACCTGCTGGATCATTGTCAAATTGCTCCCGCGCCCAATCTTGATCTCGAGCGGCTGAGTCGCTCCGGCCAGCCAGAACACCATGTCGGCCTCGAGGTCGAAGGTGCCGGCGGTCTCCAGGCTGAAGCGGGTGATCGAACGATAGGGGATCGACTGGATCGAGACCTTCTTGCCGACCCAGCCCTGAATGTTGACCAGGCACAGCCGGCGGTTGGTCAGGAAAGCGATGTCACGCACCGTCTTGAACGCGATCAGCACCTCTTCGCCGTCGAGCAGCAAAGCGGCATAGCGCCGCGCGATCTCGTCGGTGTCGACCTCGGTCGCGGAAAACAGGCCCATCAGGCGAGGCGCTCGCTGACGATCTTGCCGTCACGGGTCAGCCTGACCCCTTTCACGATCTCATCCTCGTCGGGGAACAGCGGGCGGCCCGCCTCCTTGTCCCAGAAGGCCGACAGGAAGTTGAACAGGTTGCGGGCATACAGCGCGCTCGAATCGGCTGGGAGCGACCGGGCGAGATTGCTGGCGCCGATGATCTTGACGCCATGCCGCACGGCGGTCTCGCCGGGGTCGCAGCCCTCGACATTGCCGCCAGCGTCGGCCGCAAGGTCTACGATCACGCTTCCGGGGCGCATGGTGGCGACCTGCGCGTCGCTGATCAGGCGCGGCGCGGGCTTGCCCGGGATCAGCGCGGTCGTGATCACGATGTCCTGCTTGGCGAGATGGGTGGAGACTAGCTCGGCCTGGGCCTGGCGATATTCCTCGCTGGTCTCGCCGGCGTAGCCGCCCTGCCCTTCGCCCTCGATCCCGGCGACGCCTTCGACGAAGATCGGCTTGGCGCCGAGGCTCTGAATCTGTTCGCGGGTGGCGGAGCGGACGTCGGTGGCGCTGACCTGCGCGCCGAGGCGGCGGGCGGTGGCGATGGCCTGCAGGCCGGCGACCCCGACGCCCATGATGAAGGCCCGCGCGGGGCTGACGGTGCCCGCCGCGGTCATCATCATCGGAAACGCACGCCCATATGCCGCCGCCGCATCGATCACCGCCTTGTAGCCGGCGAGGTTGGACTGCGAGGACAGCACGTCCATCGACTGCGCGCGGGTTATGCGCGGCATCCATTCCATCGTCAGCGCCTCGATGCCGGCGGCGGCATAGGCACCGATCGCGTCGCGGCGACGGAAGGGGTCGAGGATCCCGACGAGCAGGGCACCGGACGCGGCGCCGCCGAGTTCGGCCGCTTCGGGACCGCTGAAGCTCAGCACCAGTTCGGCGCCGTCTAGTACCTGCCCGCGCGAGCCGACCGTTGCACCGGCGTCGGTAAAGTCCCCGTCGCTGATCCCCGCCTGGGCCCCGGCCCCCGCCTCGACCGCTACGCTGGCCCCCAGCGCCGCCAGCTTCTTCACCGTTTCCGGGATGGCGGCGACGCGGGTTTCGCCCGGTGCGGTCTCGGCGAGGATCGCGACCTTCAAGGCTTCAGCTCGCGAGCAGGATCATGACAAGGAAGCCCAGGATCAGGGCCGTCACCACGCCCCACTTCAGCATCGCGATGAGCAGGCTGTAGTCCTCCTTGGCGCGATTGTAGTCGACCGGGCTGTCGGAGTTCTGGGTGGGTTCGGCGGCCATGGTTGCTCCCTTTATTGGCATGTTTGTCAGGGGTCATAGCCGCTCGGTGCGTCGCTCCCAAGCCCCCGGGACATTGTCACGGTTTGTTTACTGTCTTCACCCTATGGTGCCGGACAGAGGAGCCAAGCATTTGCGCGCCGACACCGTCCGTTTCCTGTTGCTGATCGATGCCGATCCCGCCGAAAGGCGGGTGGTCGCGGCGACGGCGGCGCGGGCGGGATGGAACACACTTGGCAGTCCGTCGGGAGAGCAGGTCCAGGAATTGCTGGGCGGTCCTAACGGGCATGAGATCAGGGCGGTGCTGGTCGGCCGTTGGGATATCCAAACCGGTCCGGCGCTGGTTCGCGCGCTGCGCGCCGATCGCCCTGGCCTGCCGATCATCGTTTTGGCCGAGGGGGGTTCGGTCGGCCAAGCGGTGGAAGCGATGCGCGCCGGTGCCAGCGATTTCCTGGTCCGCCCGGTTGCCCCCGAACGATTGCTCGACGCGCTAGCCGCCAATGCCGACCGCCGCCGCGCCTCGGGCGAATTGGCGCCCCTTTCCGAGAAAATGGCCCCCAGTCTTGCGCTGGAGGAGCTGGTCGGCGGTGCACCCGACTTCCGCGCCGCACTGGCGGTAGCCGCCAAGGCTGCGCGCAGCCGCCTTCCCCTGCTGATTGTCGGCGAGGCGGGATCGGGCAAGGAAACCATTTCCCGCGCGGTGCACGAGGCGAGCCCGCGGGCCCGCTCGGCGTTCGTCGCGCTCGACTGCCGCGCCGTGCCCGCCAACATCGTCGACAGCGAGTTGTTCGGCCATGTCGCCGGGGCCTTCCCCGGCGCTTTCGCCGAACGGGTCGGCAAACTGGTCGAAGCCGATGGCGGAACGCTGCTGCTGGACGAGATCGGCGATCTTCCCGCGGCGACCCAGGCCGCGCTAGACCGCGTGCTGGCCACCGGCGAAGTGCGTCCGGTCGGCTGCAACGGTTCGAACAGCGTCGACGTCCGGCTCATCGCCACCACCAGCCGCCCGCTTCCCGACAGCTTCGATGCCGGCCTTGCCGAACGCCTGTCAGGCACCGTCGTAGTCGTCCCGGCCCTGCGCGAGCGGAGCGGCGATATTCCAGCGCTCGCCCGTCACCTGCTGGCCCGCCACACCGGACAGCCCGGCATCCGCCCGCTGTCGATCGGCGAAGACGCCCTCCAGGTGCTGATGCGCTACGGCTGGCCGGGCAACGTCCGCCAGCTCTCGAACGTCCTGTTCCGTGCCGCCCTGCAATGCCAGGGCAGCGCCCTCACCGCGGACGACTTTCCGCACATCGCGCTGCAGTCGCGCTTTACCAATCGTGTCGGCGACAATGCGGGGGACATCGGATCCGCCGCGACATCGGCGGCGCTGGCAGGTGGCCAGTCCATCACCTTGTGGCAGGCAGACGGGCATCTTCGCTCGCTCGAAGAGATCGAGGGCGACCTGATCCGCCTCGCCATTGGTCACTACCGGGGCAAGATGACCGAAGTTGCGCGGCGGCTCGGGATCGGCCGGTCGACCCTTTACCGCAAGCTCGCCGAACTCGGCATCGACACCGGCGCTTGAAGCGCCCACAGGGCGGCGATGCAGATCGTCCTGCTCCTGGTTCTCCTGCTCGCGGCATGCAAACGTCCGGACCCTGCCCCCGACATCGCTGATGCGGCGGCGACCGGTGCGTGCCGATCCCTGCTGTTCGAAGGCCAGCGCTTCACCATCTGTCGCGATCCCGAAGCGCGGCTGGAGCTTGCGCTCGACGATGCTCGGGATCGGCCCTTGCGCAGCTTCGTCGCGCTGGAGCAGGTGGTGGGCCCCCGCGCCGCCAAGGTCCGCTTCGCGATGAACGCCGGCATGTTCGACGAGGAGGGTCGGCCGATTGGCTTGGCGATCGCCGAAGGGCGCGAGATGAGGTCGATCAACCGGCGGACAGACGGCGGCGGCAACTTCCACCTGCAGCCGAACGGAGTGTTCCTGGTTCGCGATGACGGCGCGGCCGAGGTGGTCACCACCGCTGACTTTCAACCTTCGCCTGATATCCGCTGGGCAACGCAGAGCGGACCGATGCTGGTCATCGACGGCAAGCTCAACCCGCGGTTCGATGCCGACGGTCGCTCACGCTATGTCCGAAACGGCGTCGGTGTGGACGCGGGCGGCGTCGCGGTCTTCGCGATCAGCGATGCACCGGTCAGCTTCGGCAAATTCGCGCGGTTGTTCGCCGGGCCGCTCGGCTGCCGCAACGCGCTTTACCTCGACGGCGCGGTGTCGAGCCTGTGGGATCCGGCCAATTACCGGATGGACGGTCTAGTCCCGATCGGGCCGATGATCGTTGCGATCGCGCCTTAGAAACGCGGTGTAAGCGCTTGATCGCGAAGGCCGCGCCAGACGCGCAGGGCCTGCACATTTTCGAAGACGTCATGGGCGCGGATGAGGTGGGCGCCCTGCTCTGCCGCCTTGATTGCCAGCGTGACGCTTCCGCTTAGCCGCCGATCGGCTGGCGCCTCGTTGTGCAAGGCCCCGATGGTCCGCTTGCGGCTGGCGCCGACCAGTAGCGGGCAGCCGAGCGCGTGAAAGGCGGTGAGGCCGTTCATCAGCTCGAGATTGTGGGCGACGCTCTTGCCGAAGCCGATGCCGGGATCGACGATGATCCGGTCGCGGGCGATGCCGGCGTCGACCGCCGCGGCGATCCGGTCCTCGAGCCAGAAGAAGACCTCGACCAATGCCCCGCGCGGGTAGGAGGGAGCCTCCTGCATGGTCTCGGGCGAGCCCTGGTGATGCATCAGCACCACCGGCACGCCGGCCTTCGCCACCACCTCCGCCGAGCGCTGGTCCCAGCCGAGCGCCGACACGTCATTGACCAGGGTCGCCCCGGCGCCGATCGCCGCTTCCATCACCGCGGCCTTGCGGGTGTCGATCGACACCGCCGCGCCCCCGGCAGCCAGTCGCTGAACCAAGGGCAGCACCCGCTCGATCTCATCGCCTTCCCAGACCTGGCGCGCCCCAGGCCGGGTGCTTTCACCGCCGACGTCGAGGATCGCGGCTCCCGCTTCTGCCGCCGCGAAGCCGTCGTCGGCACTCGCTGCCTGTCCGCCGCCTGAGAAGCTGTCGGGGGTGGCGTTGAGGATTGCCATCAGTTGCGGCTGGTCGAGGCGGATGGTGCGCTCGCCTAGCCGAAGAGGTGGGCGCACCGCGGTCAGCGATGCCCAGTCTGCCGCCATGGCGTCATCATCGAGGCGGGCTTCGATCTGTTCGACCGGCACCAGTTCGGCCGAAACCTGCCCATCATGGCCCACTTTGAGCAACTCGACGGCCGAGAACCAGCACATGGTTCCGGCCAGCCGAGCGACCTGCCCGTCATAGCCAAAGGGTGCGTCAACGAAGGCCGTCGGACGGAGAATGGTGCGCAGGGCCATGGTTCAGCTCAGCGCCGCCAGATGCTCCTGGCGGAGAGTGTCGAGCGGAACCAGCCCACCCTTCCGCTCGATGTGCCAGAAGGTCCAGCCGTTGCAGCTCGGTGCCTTGTTCAGACCGGCGCCGACCTTGTGGATCGATCCCGTATGCGGCCCGCAGCTGAGCGACCCGTCGGCCCGCACCGCCGCCTTCCAGCGCCGTTTGGCATCGGTCAGCACCGTGCCCGGCTGCACCAGGCCGCTTTCGACCAGCAGGCCGAAGGCGACGCGTGGCTGCGAGCGCTTGTCGGGCACCGTCTCCATCGCGCTTTCATCGAGCGGCAGGGTGGCCGCGATCCGTGCCTGGGCGGCTTCGATATAGTCTGCCTCGCGCTCGATCCCGATCCAGTGGCGACCGAGCCGCTTGGCGACTGCTCCGGTAGTGCCGGTGCCGAAGAAGGGGTCGAGCACGGTGTCGCCAGGCTGGGTGCAGGCGAGCAGGACGCGGTACAGCAGGCTTTCGGGCTTTTGGGTCGGATGCGCCTTGTGCCCGTCCCCGCCCTTCAACCGCTCGGCGCCCGAACAGATCGGAAGCACCCAGTCGGAGCGCATCTGAAGGTCGTCGTTGAGCGCCTTCATTGCGCGATAGTTGAAGGTGTAGCGGCTGTCCTGCGACTTGGAGCACCACAGCAAAGTCTCGTGCGCGTTGGTGAAGCGGGTGCCGCGGAAGTTGGGCATTGGGTTAGACTTGCGCCACACGATGTCGTTGAGGATCCAGAAGCCGAGGTCCTGCAGCGCGGCACCGACCCGGAAGATGTTGTGATAGCTGCCGATCACCCAGATCGCGCCGTCGTCCTTCAGTACCCGGCGCGCTTCGCTCAGCCAGGCGCGGGTGAAGCTGTCGTAGGCAGCCAGGCTGTCAAATCGGTCCCAGTCGTTGTCGACCGCGTCGACCCGCCCGCCCTCGGGCCGGAACAGGTCGCCGCCAAGCTGCAGATTATAAGGCGGATCGGCGAAGATCAGGTCGACGCTGGAGGCCGGAAGCGCGCGAATGGCCTCGATGCAGTCGCCCGAGATGATCCGCCCGCTGGGGTCGGCTTCGACCTTGCGACGGACGCGCGGCGTCGCGTCCCTGACGGGCGTCATGAGGTTCATCGGTGGCTTTCCCCTGCTTTCGGTCGCCATGGTGAGTCCGGCATGAGTCCGGGTCAACGAGGAAAGGGTTAACGGCCCCCGGAGGGTCGATGGAACGGAACGAGTCCGCAACGAGATGAACACAAGATGTTGAGTCCTGCCCGGTGTCCGGGACTCAAGCTGATGTGGTGTTGCGGCAAGGACTCAGCCCTGCCGCCATCTATTCCGCGGCAAATGCCAGCATCGCCTGGGCGGCGGCGTCAAGCGCTTCGCGGACCAACCCGAAGCTTCGGCGATGGAGGGGCGTAGGGCCCAATTCGCGCAGGGCGAGGCGGTGGTCGGGCGTGGGATAACCGCGATTCCGCTCCCATCCGTAGCCGGGATAATCCGCCGCATGAGAGGCCATGATCCGGTCGCGGGTGACCTTGGCGATGATCGAGGCGGCTGCGATCGAGCGGCAGCGGGCATCGCCCGCCACGATCGCACGGGACGGACGCTCCCACTTGGGGCAGCGATTGCCGTCGACTAGCACGAAAGCGGGATCGAAGCCGAGCGATTCGACCGCGCGGGCCATCGCCAGCATCCGCGCCCAGTAAATGTTGAGCGCGTCGATCTCCTCGACCGACACGATGCCCACGCCGCAGCGCGCCTGCTTCATCAGTTTGGCATAGAGTGCCTCGCGCGCCTCAAGGCTGAGCTTCTTGCTGTCGTCGATCCCGCGCGGAAAACGCTCGCGGTCCAGCACCACTGCGCCGGCCACCACCGGACCCGCAAGCGGCGCGCAGCCAGCCTCGTCGACCCCGGCGAGGGGCAAGGGATGATCCTTCTCGAGCTTGAAGCAGGGTCGAGCCATTCGAAGGACTTAGCACAGGCGTCAGCGCACGGAAGCCCGGCAAGGCAACACTCTGCCACGCCCAGGCCTTAGCGCCCCATGCCGATTGCGCTGCAAGCGGGCCTGTGGGGCCCCCTCTCTGTATCGGCCTTGCTGTTGGGGGCGCTAATCGGCTGGTTCGTGCCGTTGAAGCAGCGGATCGTGGCAGCGCTCATGGCGTTCGGCGCCGGCGTGCTGATCTCCGCCCTATCGTTCGAGCCGGTCGACGAAGCGTGGAAGGAGGGCGGCCTCCCGCCGGTCGCCGGCGGCTTCCTGGCCGGAGCGTTGCTCTACACCCTCGCAAATGACTGGCTGAGCCGCCGCGGCGCGCGGCATCGCAAGCGCAGCCACGAGCAGAAACGGACAGCGCAAGCCGAGAAGCATCCCGACAACAGCTCGGCACTGGCGCTGGGCGCTTTGCTCGACGGAATCCCTGAAAGCATCGTTATCGGTGTCAGCCTGCTGGAAGGCGGTGCGGTCGGTCTGGTTGCGGTGATTGCCGTTTTCCTGTCGAACATTCCTGAAGTGTTATCGAGCGCGGCCGGCATGAAAGCCGAAGGCAAGCGCGCAGCAGGCGTATTTGCGCTCTGGGGCGCGATCGCATTGGTGTCGGGTATCTCGGCAGCGCTCGGCTACATCCTGTTCGCCGGCGTCCAGCCCGAATTGCTCGCCTTCGTCCAGGCGATCGCGGCCGGCGCGATCCTGGCGATGATCGTCGACACCATGGTCCCCGAGGCGTTCGAAGGAGCCCATGATTTCGCCGGGCTGATCAGCGTCGCCGGCTTTCTCGCCGCCTTCGGGCTCAGCCGAATGGCTTGACAGCCCCTCCCCGCGATTGGCCGCGGAGAGGGGCAAAAGGTTTAGGCGTCGGCCTTCAGACGGTTTTGAAAACTCTTGCGTAACTTGTTGAGCTTGGGCGGAATTACCGTCATGCAATAGGGGCTCCTGCGGCCTTCGGTTTCCCAGTAATTCTGGTGATAATCCTCGGCCGGATACCAGGTCGTAGCAGGCTCCACCGTAGTTACGATCTTGCCGCCTTGCTCCTCATTCAACGCCGCGATCTTGGCGCGGGCGGTCTGCTCCTGCTCTTCCGAGAGCGGGAAGATCGCACTGCGATACTGAGTGCCGATGTCGTTACCCTGCCGGTTGAGCTGGGTCGGATCATGGGTCGCGAAGAAGATGTCGAGGAGATCGCCATAGGATATGACCGAGGGGTCGAAGGTCACCCGGATCGCTTCGGCGTGGCCGGTATTGCCGCCGCACACCTGCTTATAGGTCGGGTTGACGGTCTCGCCACCGATATAGCCGCTCTCGACGCCGCTCACGCCTGCGAGGTCGAGGAACACTGCTTCCGTGCACCAGAAGCAGCCGCCGGCAAGAATGGCTTGTTGTTCGCTCATTGAAGCACTCCGATTGGTTCGGAACGCATGTAGGAGCGACTCGCCCGCTTTGCGAGAAGTCAGGGGCGGTAAGACGCCTTGAGGCTGGCCAGTTCGAGCCGCTTGCCAACCCATTCGGCGAGCTCTTCGAAGCTCAGTTCGCGTTCGAACACGATGCCGGCGCGGCGGTCGGAATACCACCGTACCTCACCCTTGATCGGGCGCAGGCTCTCGACCACGACCACCACCTTGGCGCCGATGCAATAATCGTCGATCGGCCCGACCTTCATGCCGCCCAGCGACATGTCGTGGACGTCGACCTTGTAGTAGAGCTTGCCGATCTTGACCGTGGCCGAGCAGCCGACCTCGAGCCGAGGCGGACGCGGGCGGAAGCCGTGGCGCGGCTTGCGGCCGGCCAGCAACTCGCCAAGGTCTAGGCTCTGGTCGAACTTGAGGCCGATCAGCCCTTCGCGGATCCACACCACGCTCGCCGGGATCTTCTGGTTGTTGAACTCGACCTTCACCTCGGTCCCGACCGGTGGGCAACGAGTGCAATCGGCCATCAGGCCACCGGCCGACATGTTGCGGATGCGGATCAATTGCTCGCCGACCGGGCTGTCGAGCTTGGCGACGCGCAAGGTAGGGAGAAGGCGATTGTCCGTCCGGCGTTCGGGGGGACGCGGGACCGCAAGGCTCAGCGACACGGTGGTCGAGTCGAATGCGGCGGCATCGGCTTCTGCCGGGCGCCTCAGCTGGCGGCGGATCAGGCTATGAAACACGCGTTCCTGTCTCCCTCGCGACATCGTCCACGCAACTGCGCAGCGACATGGTCGTACGACACACACGGTTAAGAAGCGGTTGCATGTCCGGAGCAAAGTCGTGAAGGGGTGGCGTTAATGCCAAACCCGCCCCGCCTGCTTTTGATCGACGACGAACCCGCGCTTGCCGATTACATGGCTGCAGCCGCGCGGATGACCGGATTCGAACCGACCATCGCCGCCGAGCAGAAAAGCTTCGTCGCGGCATTCGGTGAGGCCCGGCCCGAGGTTGTGGTGCTGGACCTCGGCATGCCGAACACCGACGGGGTCGAATATCTGCGTTTTCTTGCGGAGCATGAATTCACCGGACCGGTGCTGATCGTGTCCGGATTCGACAGGCGCGTACTCGAAAGCGCTTTTCGCCTCGGCACCGAACTGGGCTTGCAGATGGTCGGTCCGCTCGAAAAGCCGGTCCGCCTCGATGATCTTGAGAGCCTCCTCCTGTCGCTGAATTCAGGCCGAGTCGGGTGAACAAGGATGACGTGCGGCTGCTCGACGAGCTTGAGCGGGCGCTCAGGCACGGCGAGCTGCGGCTCGCCTATCAGCCCAAGGTCGATGCGTTCGACGGATCGCTGATCCGGGTCGAGGCGCTGATGCGCTGGACCCACGAGGAAATGGGCGTGATCTCCCCTGCCCGCTTCGTGCCCCTCGCCGAGCAGCACGGCCTGATCGACGGCCTGACCCAATGGGCATTGCGGACGGCGCTGCGCCAGTTGCGGGTGTGGAATAACGCCGGGCTCGACACGTCGGTGGCGGTGAACATCTCCGCGATGAGCCTCGAACAGCTCGATTTTCCCGACCTGGTAGAGCGGATGTGCCGGGCGCTAAACGTGCCGACCGATCGGCTGGTCCTCGAACTGACCGAGGGGGCGACCCAGCCGCTGATCAACCTGATGGACACGCTGACCCGGTTCCGGATCAAGGGCGTCGGGCTGGCACTGGACGATTTCGGCACCGGCTATTCGGGCCTGATCCAGCTGCGCAAGCTGCCGTTCAACGAAATCAAGATCGATCGCCAATTCGTCACCGATCTGCCGACCAGCCGCGACGACCAGGTGATCGTCCGCTCGGTCATCGAGCTCGCCCATGGCCTGGGGCTGCAGGTAACCGCCGAGGGTGTCGAGACGGTGGAGCAGCTTGCCGCGCTGCGCGATCTCCGCTGCGACCTCATCCAGGGATATCTCGTCGCCCACCCCCTTGAGGCTGGCGAGCTGGTGGCCTGGGCGAGCCGCCACAAACGGCGGTGGAAGCTGCTGATCCGCCCGCCGCAGGAAGAACCTCAGCGGATCAAGGCCTGACCGGCCCGGCCAACGCTCGTGCCATCGCCATCGCTGCGATGCCGGCATCGATCGTCGCGTCGCTCTTGGCAAAGCAGAGGCGGATCAGGCCGCGCTCCGGCTCACCCTCGGTGAACGGCGACAAGGGAATCACCGCCACGCCCGCCTGCTCGACGGCCATCGTCGCGAAGTGGCGGTCGTCCAGCGAGATGCCGGATGCAGGCAGGTCGACGCACTGGAAATAAGTGCCTTCGCTGGGCAGCAAGACATAGCCGGCCTCCTGCAACCCGTCGGCAAGGCGCTGGCGAGCACGGGCGAACCCGTGGCGGGGTGGGTCCAGCCATTCCGGGTGCCCGAGCCCGGCAGCGACCGCGGCCTGCAGGTGCGGCGGGGTGGCGAAAGTCAGATACTGGTGGGCGCGGGCGATGATGTCGGCCAGCCCTGCGGTCGCCGCCGCCCATCCGACTTTCCAGCCGGTCAGCGAGAATATCTTGCCGGCCGAGCCGACCTTGACCGTCCGTTCCGGGGCGAGCGACGCAAGCGAGGTGAACCGCACGCCCGGCGCCAGCACTTCCTCCCATACCTCGTCGCTGAGGATCAGCAGGTCATGCTCGCGCGCGAAGTCGACTAGCGTTCCGAGTTCCTGCCCGTCGAGGAGGCGTCCAGTAGGATTGTGCGGGTTGTTGACGACCAACAGCCGTGTCGACGGGGTGGCCGCCGTCTCGAGCAACGCGCGATCGATCCGCCACGACGGCGGCCGCAGCACGACTTCCTGGACCTGCCCCCCTGACCGGCGGATCAGCGGCGCATAGGCGTCATAGGCGGGCGCGATGACGATGGCCCCGTCACCCGGCTCTAGCGCGGCGAGCAGGACGGCAGCAATCGCCTCGGTTGCGCCGCTGGTGACGACGAATTGCTCCGGCTTGAACGCGAGCCCTTGGCGCTCGGCATAGAAGGCCGCCAGCGCTTCCCGAAGGACCGGCAGGCCCCGTGAGGGCGGATACTGGTTGCTGCCTTTGCGCACTAATCGTGCGGCATCTTCGAGCAGAGGCTCGGGCCAGCCGAAATCGGGGAAACCCTGACCGAGATTTACAGCACCGTGGCGGGCCGCTGCGAGGCTCATCTCCTCGAAGATACTGACCTTCATCGTCTCGAACTGCGGGTTCACAGCAGCACCCCGCGATCGCGCAGTTCGACGATCTCGTGCTGCGACAGTCCTAGTTCGGCGAGGATGGCGTCGCCATCGCATCCCGGATCGCGAGGGAGCCGCGGCGGCGGCGAAGGCGTTCGCTCGAACCGGGGGGCTGACCGCGGCTGAACCACGCCGTCTACATCGATGAAGGTCCCGCGCGCCCTGTTATGCGGATGCTCCGGCGCCTCCCCGAGATCGAGCACCGGCGCGACGCAGGCGTCCTTGCCGTCGAACTGCGCCATCCACTCATCGCGTCCGCGGGTGGCGAAGGCCGCGGCGATCGCTTGGCGGCCCGCGCCCGGCGCAAGGCCGAGCCCGTCGTACAAGGCGGCACGGAACTGCGGTTCGATCGCCCCGACCGCCAAGTCCTTTCCATCGGCGCAGCGGTAGCAGCCATAGATGGGATCACCCCCGTCGAGCAGGTTCGCCCCGCGCTCGTCGCGCCACATGCCCGCCGCGCGCAGGCCAAAGACGATCGCGCCGGTCAGCGCGGCGCCGTCGGTCATGGCGGCATCGATCACCTGCCCCTCGCCCGTCCGCTGCGCCGCGATCAGACCGGCCAGCATCCCGAACGCCAGCATCAGGCCGCCCCCGGCATAATCCGCCACCAGGTTAAGCGGCACCGCAGGCGGTCGATCCGCCTCGCCGATGCACGACAGCAGGCCGGTCAGCGCGAGGTAGTTGATGTCGTGCCCGGCATCCTGCGCCAGCGGGCCCGTCTGCCCCCAGCCGGTCACCCGCCCATAGATCAGCCGCGGATTATCGCCGAGCAGCCGCTCCGGCCCCAGCTCCAGCCGCTCCATGACGCCGGGGCGATAGCCTTCGATCAAGCCATCCGCGCGGGCCGCAAGCCCGCGAACGAGGTCGCGCCCCTCGTCCTGCCGTAGATCGAGCGCGATGCTTTCGCGGTTGCGGGTAAGCGGATCATTGGGGATCGAAAGGTTGCCCGGCCGCTCGACCCGGATGACCCTCGCCCCGTGGTCGGCCAGCATCATCGCCGCGAACGGGCCGGGCCCGAGCCCCGCCATCTCGATGATCGTCAATCCTTCGAGAGCCCCGGCCATTCGAACCCCTTTCCTTTGCCGCCTTGGCGCCTAGGCTGGTCCGAACGCAAGGGAGATTGCAATGCTGGACACCTCGACCCGGACCCTGTTCGAGAGCGAGCATGACGCCTTCCGTGACACGGTGCGGCGGGTGGTCGACACGCTCGATACCGATCGCCACGAGCGCGAGGGCATCGTCGAGCGCGAAGCCTGGCTGCGCGCCGGCGAGGCCGGGATGCTGTGCCCGACCGTGCCGGAGGAATATGGCGGTCTCGGCCTCGATTTCCGTTTCAACGCGATCGTCTCGGAAGAGGCCTCCTATGCCGGTAGCGCGGTTGGCTGGTCGCTGCAGAGCGACATCGTCGCCGACTATGTCCTCGCCTATGGCAGCGAGGAGCAGAAGAAGAAGTGGCTGCCCCAGATGGTCAGCGGCGAGGCGATCACCGCCATCGCGATGACCGAGCCGGGGGCCGGAAGCGACCTCCAGGGGATGAAGACGTTTGCCCGCAAGGCCGGCAACGGCTGGCGGCTGTCGGGCTCCAAGACCTACATCACCAACGGCCAGGCGGCGGATCTGGTGATCGTCTGCGCCCGCACCACCGAGGAGGGTGGTGCGCGGGGCATCTCGCTGTTCCTGGTCGAAACCGGCGACGAGGGATTCAGCCGTGGCCGCAACTTCGACAAGATCGGGCTCCACGGCAACGACACGTCCGAACTCTTCTTCGACGAGGTTGCGCTTCCCGCCGACCGCCTGCTCGGGCCAGAGAATGGCGGCTTCGCGATGCTGATGAACCAGCTACCGCAAGAGCGCCTGTCGATCGCCGTGCAGTGCCAGGCCGCCGCCCAGCGGGCCTTCGACCTCGCGGTCGAGTTCACCAAAGACCGCAAGGCGTTCGGCAAGAGCGTGTTCGAGTTCCAGAATACCCGCTTCACCCTTGCCGACCTCAAGACCCGGCTGCAGGTCGGGTGGGCGCATCTCGACTGGGCGATCCAGCGCCACATGCGGCACGAACTGACCCCGGCCGAGGCGAGCGGCGCCAAACTGTTCCACTCTGAACTGCAATTCGCGGCCTGCGACGCCTCGCTGCAGCTTCACGGCGGGGCCGGATACATGAACGAATATCCGATCGCCCGGCTGTGGCGCGACGCCCGGGTGACCCGCATTTACGGCGGCACGAGCGAGATCATGAAGGAGCTGATTGCCCGTTCGATCTAGGCTCGTTACCCCGCTGAAACCTTCAGTCACTTACAATGTTGTCAGTGAAGCCAGGGCGACTAGGGGATCGTGCGTTGAACATCACCGGCAGCAATTCAGGACATCCGGTCGCCCCCGACTGGAGACCCGAAGCCTTGCCGGTGGCGGAATTGCTGGTGCGCAGTGCGCGGCAGCATCCAGACCGCATCGCGCTCGACTTCATGGGGCGCACCTGGCGCTACGACGCCTTACTGGAGGGTGCCCGTGCGGCCGCCGCGGGATTCCAGCGGATCGGGGTCAGACCAGGCACGCGGGTTGGGCTGTTCCTACCCAATACGCCGCATTACCCGATCGCTTATCATGGCGCGCTGCTCGCCGGCGCGACGGTGGTCAACTTCTCGCCGCTCTATTCGCCTGACGAGGTCGCCTTCCAGGCCCGTGACTCAGGGACCGAAGTGATGGTCTGTCTCGACCTCAAGCGCTTGTGGGCGCCGATGCAGCGACTGCTGGACAAGGGCATGCTGCGAAACCTCGTGGTCGGGTCGCTGGTCGATGTGTTGCCGCCGCTTAGAAGCCTTGGCTTCCGCTTGCTCAAGCGCGGCGAACGTCAGGACCTGCCGCAGTACGAGCGGGTCGTTCGCTGGAGCACATTCCTCCGATCTCCGGCGGAGCTCAAGCCGGTCGAGGTCGACCCCCGATCGATTGCGCTGCTTCAATATACCGGAGGCACGACCGGCGTCCCCAAGGGCGCGGCGCTCACCCACGCCAACCTGACCGCCAACGCCCAGCAGCTAGCCGCGATCGACCCCGGTGAGGGCGAACGCACCGCACGGGTGCTCGCCGCGCTTCCCTTGTTCCACATCTTCGCCAACAGCGCTGTCCTGAACCGCTCCCTGATGTCCGGCGGCACCTTGTATCTGCTCGCCCGGTTCGACGCGGGCGAGGCGCTGGCCGTTATTCGCCGCGGGCGGATGACCGACCTGTGCGGCGTGCCCGCGATGTTCCAGGCGATGATCGACCATCCCGACGTCGCCAGGACGAACTTCGATTCCGTCCAGCAGTGCTTCTCGGGGGGCGCGGCGATGACCGCTGTGCTCAAGGAGCGGTTCGAGCGCACCACCGGCGCCCGCGTGCTCGAAGGCTATGGCCTGACCGAGACCAGCGGGGTGGTCGCGGTCAATCCGTTCGTCGGCGAGACCCGCGCCGGTACTGTCGGCCTGCCGCTTCCCGCGACGGAGATAAGGATCACCGACCCGGAGAATCCCGACCGGGTGTTGGCAGGCGGGGAGACGGGCGAACTCCAGATCAAGGGACCGCAGGTGATGGTCGGCTATTGGCAGGCTGCCGTCGAGGCACCCGATCCGCTTCCCGGCGGCTGGCTCCGCACCGGCGATCTCGGCTTCGTCGAATCCGGCGGCTACCTCCGCTTGGTTGATCGCTCCAAGGACATGATCAATGTCGGCGGCTTCAAGGTCTTCCCGAGCCAGGTCGAGGCCGCCCTGCTGAAGCATGCGGCGGTCAAGGAGTGCCTGGTCATTGCCGTCCCGGACGAGCGGGTGGGCGAGCGGCCAAAGGCCTTTGCGGTGCTCAACGAAGGCGCTGAGGCCTCGCCGACGGACCTGATGACGGCGCTGTGCGAGCGGATCGGCAAGCATGAGCGGCCCGTCGCGATCGAGATCCTCGACGATCTGCCGCGCACCATGATCGGCAAGCCCGATCGCAAGGCGCTGACGAAGATGGATGCGGAGCGCCGCGCGGCCGCTACCAGCTAGGGCGCTGAAGGACCCTCGTCGGTCCGTGATAATCGACCTGGTTCAATGGCTTGAAGCCGAGTTTTGCTGCGAGCCTGAAACTCGGCTCATTGCCTTCGCTGATGATCGCCCAGATGTCCTGAGGCGGCAGAGCGGCCTCGGCCCAGGCCAGCAGCGCGCCCGTCGCTTCATGGGCCATGCCGGTGCCGTGGGTCTCGGTGGCGAAGATCCAGCCCATCTCGGGCTCGTCGCCGAACTGCGGCTCGAAGTCGCGCCAGGCGGTGAACAGGCCAACGTTGCCGATCAGCTTGCCGTCGCTCAGCCGCTCGACCGCAAGCCCGCCGAAGCCGTTCATCAGCCAGTTGCCCGCCGCGGCGCACATCCGCCGCCACAGTTCTTCCTGGCCGATCGGCTCGGGGCCGAAGAAGCGGTGCACCGCCGGCTCGCTCATAATCGCGTGATAAGGGCGGAAATCTTCCCGCCGCCACGCCCGCAAACGAAGACGCCCGGTCTCCAGGGTGGGAGCCGGGCGTCCTTGCGTCATAGGTGAATGACTTACTTCTTGCCGAGCGTCAGGCCGCCGAAGCGCTTGTTGAAGCGGGCCACCTGGCCGCCGGCGTCGAGCATCTTGCCGGTGCCACCGGTCCACGCCGGGTGGGCGGTCGGATCGATGTCGAGGTGAAGGGTGTCGCCTTCCTTGCCCCAGGTCGAACGGGTCTGATACTTCGTGCCGTCGGTCATCTCGACGGTGATGAAGTGATAATCGGGGTGAGTCCCGCTCTTCATGGTTCTGTTGTCCTCGTGGATGTGGCTGGTTCCGACCAGCCTTGAAAAGGTCGCCGCCCCCTAGCGAAGACGGCTTCGCTTGACAAGGCGGCCCGCCGCGGCGGACAAGCGCGGCGGGTTCAGACCCGAGGAAGCCGGTGCGATTCCGGCGCTCTGCCCGGAACGGTGTGCTGCTACTTCCCCCGGAGGTGGCGGCGAGTCCGATACTCGGCCTGAACTGTCGTCCGATCGACCGTCCGGGGCCAGGCGGGAGACGTGGCGCAGGCCTCCGCGACGACTTGCATGTCACAAGTTCCTTGCAAGGAGTGCCCCGTTTGTTCCTGACCGACCTTCCTCCTCCGCCAGTGGCGGCGGAAACCATCATCGTTACCGCTGCGCGTGGCGGTGAACAGCGCGGCAAGTCTCCCGCCAGCGTCAGCCTGATCGAGCCGGTGACTGTCGAGCGCCTCGGTGAGCCACTGCTTGCCACCCTGCTCCGCCTCACCCCGTCGGCCAGCCTGTCCGTCGCCGGACCCGCCGGGTCGCAGACCCAGGTGCGACTGCGCGGCGCCGAGGCCAACCACACCCTCCTGTTCATCGACGGCATTCGCGCCAACGACCCCGCCGCGGGCAACGAGCCGCGTTTCGAACTCCTCTCCGCAGATCTCGCCGACCGGATCGAGATTGTCCGCGGGCCGCAATCGGCCCTGTGGGGCAGCGAAGCGATCGGCGGCGTGATCGCGCTCAGCGCACAGCCGCGCACCGGCGTCGGCGCCGTGGCGGAGGCCGGCAGCCAGGGCTTCGGCCGCCTCGGCGGCTCGGCCGGTTATCGCCAAGGCCAAGTGTCCCTCGGTCTCGGCGGCGGCATTCAGGGCGCGCGTGGGATCAATGCCTTTGCCGGCGGTCCGGGAGACCGCGACGGGTATCGCAACGCCGTCCTGCGCGGACGGCTGGACTGGGCGAGTGGTCCCCTCACCCTCACCGCCTCAGGCTTCGGGATCGCTGCGACAAGCGAGTTCGACGGATCGGATCCCGCGACCTTCCTGCGCGCCGACACCGCCGATTCCACTCGCAACCGGCTGGCGGCTGGACGCCTTGGTGCACGCTACGATGACGGCGGCTGGAAACTGGCGCTGGGCGTCTCGCGGCTTGGCTCGCGCAACCGCAACCTTCTCGCCGACGTCGAGCAGAACCGAACCAGCGGCCGCCGCGATACGCTCAACGCCGAGGCAGCACGCGATTTCGGTTCCGCCCACCGCCTGACCGTCGCCGGCGAATGGATCGGCGAGCGTTTCACCGCCTCCGACACCGTCTACGGCGGCTTTACCAACCAGCGCCGCAAGCGCGACCAGGCGGCGGTCACCGCCGAATATCGGGGCGAGACCGGCCCGGTCGTCGCCACGCTTGCCATTCGTCACGACGCCTTCAGCGAGTTCCGCGACGCCACCACCTTCCGCGCCGGCGCGCTGGTCGCGCTCGGCGGTGGACTGCAGCTTGCCGGCAGCTGGGGCGAAGGCATCGCCCAGCCGACCTTTTTCGACCTCTATGGTTTCTTCCCCGGCAGCTACGTCGGCAATCCCGCGCTCAAGCCCGAGCGCAGCCGCGGCGGCGAGCTGTCGCTGCGGGCGATCAGCGGGCCGTGGCGGGCCGCGGTGACGGCCTATCGCCAGCGCCTACGCGACGAGATCGTCGCCAGCCCCGACTTCACCTCGGCAGTGAATGCGAGCGGCCGGAGCAAGCGCGACGGCGTCGAGCTGGAAGCGGGCTGGCACGGCGGCGAATGGCTGAACCTGTCGGCCACCTACGCCTATCTCGACGCAGTGGAGCCGGCCGGACGCGAACTCAGGCGCCCGCGCCACAGTGGGTCGGTCGCGGCCGACGGGGTGGCGGGGCGCCTCAGCTATGGCGCGGCGCTGAGCTACACCGGGACACGGCTCGACCGCGACTTCGATCAGTTCCCCTCTCCGCTGGTTCGCCTGCCCTCGAACTGGCTGGCGAGCGCACAATTGGCTTATCGGGTCGCCCCGCAAGTCGAACTATTTGGTCGCGTCGCCAACGCCTTCGACCGGCGGGTCGTGGACGTGGTCGGGTACCGCGCGGAAGGGAGGAGCCTCTTTGCCGGCATCCGCCTTGGGCCTCGCCGCTGACGCGGCGCTGCGGGTCGCTTCCCTCAACCTGTGCACCGACGAGCTGTTGCTGATGCTCGGGCGGTCGGAGCAGATCGTCTCGGTCAGCCACCTCAGCCACTCGCCTCGCGAGACGGCGTTGTGGCGCGCGGCCCGTGGGCACCTGGCGAACGACGGCAAATTGGAGAGCGTCCTCGCCCGGCGCCCGCAGCTCATCCTGACCATGGGCGGGAGCGGCGGCGCGCGGCAGGCGCTTGCTAGACGCTTCGGGGCACGGCTGATCGAATTGCCTTATGCGTCCAGCCCTTCGGAGGTTGTTGCGCAGGCAGCGCAGGTGGCAACGCTGCTCGGGCGCCCAGCCGCAGCCGCCGCGTATCGCGATCGACTCGCTCACCTCGAGCGCTCACGGCCGGGCCTGGAGGAAGGCGCTTTCCTGAGCGGCGGCGGTCTCAGCCTGTCGCCGCAGGGTCTGGGCGCATCGTGGCTGAGGCTCGCAGGCTTCCGGCAGCCGGCTCTCACCAACAACCGCCTGAGCCTCGAAACGCTCGCGACCAAGCCGCCCAAATGGCTGATCCGCAGCGATTACCGCGCCGACCAGGCCAGTCGCGGGACCGCCTGGCTCGATCATCCGCTTATCCGCCGCCTAACTCCTCGCACCCTTGCCACCGACGGAAGGCCATGGACCTGCGGCGGCCTGCCGATGCTGGCCGAGGTCGAGCGTCTGCGGGCACGACGCGGCCTTCAATGAACCGCCTGGCCGCCCCCCTTTTGCTCATCGTGCCGCTGGCTCTCAGCGCCGCGGCCTTGTTGCTGCCGCTCGCCCCGCTCCGCGGACCCGACGAGCTTGCGCGGCTGATACTGGTCGAGCTGCGCCTGCCAAGGCTGCTGCTCGGGCTCGGCTACGGCGCGGTGCTCGGACTCACCGGGGCGGCGCTGCAGGCGCTGTTCGCCAACCCCCTCGCCTCGCCCGACATCACCGGGGCGAGCAGCGGCGCGGCGCTCGGCGCGGTGATCGGATCGACCTTCCTCGGTGTGGCGACTCCGCTCGCAATGGGCGCCAGCGGAGCGGCGGGAGCAGCGCTTTCCCTGCTGCTATTGTTCGCGGTGGCCGGACGCCGTCCGGATGCCGCCACGCTCCTCCTCGCCGGTCTGGCGATCAGCCTTGCAACAGGCGCGCTGACCAGTCTCGCCCTCGCGCTCGCCCCCTCCCCCTTCGCATTCTACGAGGCGTTCGACTGGCTGATGGGCAGCCTGGTCGATCGCAGCCTTGGGCAGGCCGCGGCGGCGCTGGTCCCGGCGGCCGTGGCGTCGGCGCTTCTCGTCAGGCACAGTGGAGCGCTCGACCGACTGGCACTGGGCGAGGATGTGGCGGCGTCGATGGGCGTGGCACCCGGGCGGCTGCGGAGCGAGGTCGTCCTGCTCTCGGCTGTCGCGGTCGGTGCCTGCGTCGCGGTCTGCGGCGCGGTCGGCTTCGTCGGCCTGATCGCGCCCGTGCTCGCCCGCCGCCTGACGCGCGGGCATCCGGGCCGGGCCATGCTTCCCGCCGCGCTGATCGGGGCGATGATCCTGGTCGCGGCCGACCTCCTGACCAGGCTGGCTCCGCTTGGGCGTACCATCCCGCTCGGCGTCGTCACCGCCAGCCTCGGCACGCCCATCTTCCTGTGGGTGCTGCTGCGCATGCGCGGGAGGCTGGCGTCATGACGCCTCTCCTTGAGGCGACCGTCTCGCTGCCACCTCGCCTGGCAGAAACGCACGTGGTCGTGGCGTCTGGCGAGCGGATCGCAGTGATCGGCCCCAACGGCAGCGGCAAGACGACCCTCCTGCGGGCGATCGCCGGCATCGAGGGCCAATCTGCCGAAGCGACCATCGCCGGCGAGGCACTGGCAAGCATGTCGCCCAACCGGCGCCTGCAGAACCTTTCCTTCCTGCCGGCCAGCCGCGAAGTGCGCTGGCCGATCCCAGTTCGCGACGTCATCGCCCTGGGGCTTTCGAGGCCCGATCAGGCGCGGGTAGAGGAATTGCTCGCGCGCCTGCGGCTGACCGGGCTCGCCGATCGCCCGATCGATCGCCTCTCCACCGGCGAACGGGCGCGGGCTCTGCTCGGCCGGGCGCTTGCTCCGCGTCCTCGCTTGCTCCTGCTCGACGAGCCCTTGTCCAACCTCGACCCTGCCTGGGTCCTGCGGACGCTCGATTATCTTGACGACGTCGCACGCGACGGCACCGCCATCGTCATGGCGCTGCATGACCTGGCGCAGCTAAGCCGGTTCGATCGCGTGTGGATGCTCGATCGCGGGCAAATGGTCGCCGACGTAACGCCGGGCGAATTATTCGCCTTGCCGCGCTTCGCGGAGGTGTTTGAGGTGGAGCCGGACGGGGCCGGCTGGACCCTCAGTCCTTCGGCGGATCGGCGATCATCGCGGTGAAGTTGGCTTCGGCCGCAAGCTTGCCGCCGACAAACGCCTGACCGGCGAACTTGCACACCGCGGCGCGCTTCTGGACGAAGCTGACCTTGAGTTCGAGCAGGCAGCCCGGCTCGACCGGGGTGCGGAACTTGGCGCCGTCGATCGCCATGAAATAGACCAGCTTGCCCGACCCGGCGAGGCCGAGGCTTTCCACCGCCAGCACGCCGGCAGCCTGTGCCAGCGCCTCGACGATCAGGACGCCGGGCATGATCGGCCGTCCGGGAAAATGCCCGGCAAAGAACGGCTCGTTGATGCTGACCGCCTTGATGGCGGTGATGCGCTCGTCGATCACGAGTTCGGCGACCCGGTCGACGAGCAGCATCGGATAACGATGGGGCAGCGCCGCCATGACCTGACGGATGTCCCGCGTCAGAACCGCGACGGCAGCCTCCCCTTCGCTCAAGGTCTTAGCGTCCGGTCGGGCGCTGCTGCGCGGGCTGGGCCTGCTGCGGCAGCGGCGTGACGCTGACCGACGGCACCTGCGAGTTCAGCGCGGTAAGGACATCGTTGGTGATGTCGATGCTGTTGGAGCGGGCAAGGGTCGCATCGGTATCGACCGCAAGGTTAGCGCCGCGCGTCGTCATCGCCTGGTTGATGATCGGGCCGAGCCGCGTGTCGAGCTGCTGGCGGACGTGTGCCTGGGTCGACTGGAGGCGGGTCTGCAGGGTCTGCAGTTCCTGGTTGGCGGTCTGCTGCGACTGCTGCCAGCGCTGGACGCGCTGCTGCAGCGCGGCAGGCGGGCTCTGGCGCTGAGCGGCCGGAAGCGCCTGGATCGCGGCTTCAATTGCCTGACCTTCGGTCTGGATCGGGCCGGCGAGCGCCTGCTGACGCGTCTGGAGCGCGGTGGCCTGGGTCTGCAGCTGGGTCAGCGCGGCGCGGCAGGCGGTGCACTCGGCATAGATGCGGCCGCTGTCGACCACCGCAACGACGGCGGCCGGCAGGCGCTGGGCAGTGGCGGGCGTGGCGACGGCAGCGGCCGCCAGAAGGCCAAGAACGAGCTTGTTGGTCATCAGAATGCAGTCCCTACGTTGAATTGGAAGGTCTTGGTGTCATCGCCTTCCTGCGACAGCAGGGCCTTGGCAAGGTCGATCCGGAGCGGTCCGAAAGGCGAAGTCCAGTTGACGCCAATGCCTACCGACAGGCGAGGCTTGGCGCTGTTGCCGAGGAACTCCTCCCGGTAGCCCGGGGCGAAGCTCAGTGCGGTGTTGGTCGGGGCCGCAGCGCAGTTGGCGCTGGTCTGGCCAACGTTCAGCACCTGCGGCGCCGGCGCCGTAGTGGTGGTATCGGTCGGCACATAGAAGCAGGTGCCAGGGATGTTGAGCAGGTTCGGCTGGCGCAGCTTGAACAGCGAACCGACGTCGATGAACGCCGACGGCCTCAAACCGAGGTTGCGCGCCCCGGCACCGAGCGGGATCTCGAGCTCGAGCCGGCCCATGTAATAGGCCCGGCCGCCGAGCGCGTCCGTGATCTGCCCTTCGGCCTCCAGCGCCGAGGCGTCGGCGGTGTAGCTGGTGCGGCGGATGCGCGGGCCGAGGCCGCGGATATCGAAGCCGCGCAACTGCGGAGTGAAGAAGCGATCGGAAATCCGGATCGGATCAAGCCCGGCGCGCTGCGCCTTCTGCAACGGATGGATGTAACCGCCTTCGGCCCTCGCCGAGAGGATGAAGCCGTTGCCGATGCCCCAATATTTGGTGCCCTCCGCGCGTGACCGGATATACTTCACGTCGCCGCCGAGACCGGCGAAGTCCTGGCTGAAGCCAAGACGCTGGCCGCGGCTGGCACGAATGCCGTTGGTGTTGTCGAACACCAGGCTGTAGCCGAGCAGCGAAGTCGTGCGCTTGCCGATTTCGTCGCACAGATACTGGCCCGCCTTGAGCGGATCGCAGACGCCGTTGGTGAAGAATTCGGGCCGGTTGGCGAGGCTGATCTCATCGAAGTTCAGCGTGTAGCGCACGCCGAAGTTGATGAACTCGTTGACCGGGAAGCCCAGTGACAAGCCGCCGCCAGTCTGATCCTGGCTGTAGGTCCGGTTACGCTCGTTGCCGATGAAATTGAAGCTATTGAAGTCGCGGCGATAGATCTGGCCGCCAAGCAGGATCTGCTTGTCGAACAGGTAAGGCTCAGTGAATCCCAACTGGACCGACTTCGAATAGCGCGAATAGTTGATTCCGGCGGACAGCGACTGTCCCATGCCACGGAAGTTGTTCTGCTCGACGCTGGCGGCAAGGATGAAGCGCTCGAGGCTGGAATAACCCGCCGACAGCTGGAGCTGCCCGGTCGGCTTCTCCTCCACCTCGACGTTCAGCGCGACCCGGTCCGGAGCGACCTGCTCCTGCTTGATCTCCAGCTTCTCCTGAAAATAGCCGAGGCTCTGGATGCGGTCCTGGCTGCGCTTCACCTTGACGGTGTTGAACGCATCGCCCTCGTTGACGCGGAATTCGCGGCGAATGACCTTGTCGCGGGTGCCGGTGTTGCCCGACACGTTGATGCGATCGACATAGGTGCGCGGGGTTTCGCCGACCCGGAACGCGATGCCCATGGTCTTGGTCTCGGCGTTGCGCTCGTAATTGGGATCGATCTCGGTGAACGCATAGCCGAGCAGGCCGGCCGTTTCGTTCATGCGGGTGACGGCGTCCTCGACCGCCTTGGCGTTGAACCAGTCGCCCTTCTTGATGCCAGCCAGCTGGACCACCAGGTCCGGCTTGAAGTCGCGCAGTTCGGATTCGGCGCTGATGTCGCCGAATCTGTAGCGCGCACCTTCCTCGACCACGTAGGTGATGACGAAGTCGCGGCGGTCCGGGGTCAGTTCGGCAAGCGCCGAAACCACCCGGAAATCGGCATAGCCCTGCGTCAGGTAGAAAGCGCGAAGCTTCTGCTGGTCCGCCGCGAGGCGGTCGGGATCGTAGCTGTCGTTGGATTTGAGGAAGCCGAGGACGCCGCCGCTTTCGCGGGTGAACATCTCCTTGCGGAGGCGGCCGTCGTCATATTGCTCGTTGCCGATGATGTTGATCGCGCGGACCTTGGACTTGTCGCCCTCGGTGACCTCGAACACGAGGTCGACGCGATTCTGGTCGAGCGTGACGACCTTGGGCTCGACCCGAGCGGCGAAGCGGCCCTGGCGCTTGTAGAGCTCGATGATCCGCTCGACGTCGCTGCGGGCCTTGGAGCGGGTGAAGATCTGCCGCGGCGCGAGCCGGATTTCGGGCAGGATCTTGTCGTCCTTGATCCGCTTGTTGCCTTCCAGCACGATGCGGTTGATGACCGGGTTCTCGCGCACCACCAGGACGATGTTGCCGGTGTCGGCACCCTCGATCTGCGCGTCTGCGAACAGCTCGGTCTCGTACAGCGCCTTGATCGCGGTATCGAGCTTCTCAGCATCGTAGCTGTCGCCGGGGTTCAGCCCTGCGTAGGAACGAACCGTATCCGCCTCGAGGCGCTGGGCGCCGCGGACGGAGATGGAGCGGATGACCCGCTGCGGCTGCGCGGCCGCGGCCGGCGCGGCGGTAGCCGGCTGGGTGGTTGCCGTCGCGGCGGGCTGCGTCGTGCTCGTCGCTGCGGGCGCGGGCGCCTGCTGCGCGAGGACCGGAGAAGCCCAGCCCCCAACGATGGTGCCGAGCAGAAGTGATGCCCTCATGCGGTTGATCAAAGCCTTGTCGCCTTTCGAACTCACGTATTCGTTTCCCGCCTGGGTTGAGGTGACCCGGTGCGGCGTCATGGAGCACCTACAGCGGCCCGCGACGCTACTAGACGCGGGCCCCTGCCGCGCCAACCGATATTGTTCAAGCCGGGCTCAGCCCAACAATTGCCCCAATGTCCGCCACAGACCTACCGACGCCAGGTCGTTGAGGGTCGCCACCAGCATCAGGGTCATAAGGGCAGCGAACCCGCCGCGAAACAACCACTCCTGCGCCTGAGCCCCAAGCGGTCGACGGCGTGCTGCCTCGACCGCGTAGAGCGCCAGATGACCCCCGTCGAGCATCGGAACTGGCAAAAGGTTGATGAACCCGAGGTTTATCGAGAAGAAGGCGATCAGCTGGACGAACTCGAACCAGCCGATGCTGGCGACCTGTCCGGCGACCTGCGCCATCTTGATCGGACCCCCAAGTTCCTCCAGCGGGCGGCGCCCGGTGATGATCTGCCACAGGCCGACGCTGGTGTTCTCGATGGTCGACCAAGTGATCCCGGTTGCCTCCGGAACGAGCTGCAGCGGCGAGACCGTCTCGAACACCCGCTCGCCGGTGGCGATGCCGAGCCGACCGACGCGGTAGGTCTGGCCGAAGCGGTCGGCTTCGGTCACCGTCGCCAGCCGCGTCGAAGCGGCAAAAGTCCGGCCAGCCCGCTCGACGGTGATCACCACATCCTCGCCGGGACGAAGCCGGCTGTACTCGGCAAGGTCGTCGAAGCGGCGGATTTCGCGCCCGTCGATGCCGACGACGCGGTCGCCCTTCACCAGTCCGACCGCCGCCGCCGGCGAACCGGGCATGACCGCGGCGACCACCGCAGGAGTGCGCGGGGCGCCGTTGACTGCGATGAACGCCGCGAAGATCAGGATGGCGAGGAGGAAGTTGGCGGCAGGGCCGGCGAACACCACCAGGGCGCGCTGCCAAACCGGCTTGGCATGGAAACTGCGGGCGCGGACCTGCGGGCTCAGCTTGTCGAGATCCTGGCCCATGCTGGCCGGGTTCATGTCGCCGGTGAAGCGGACGTAGCCGCCTAGTGGCAACCAGCCGACCTTCCACCGGGTGCCGCGCTTGTCGGTCCAGCCGGCGACCTCGCGGCCGAAGCCGATCGAAAAGGTCTCGGCACCGATCCCGAACCAGCGTCCGACAATGTAGTGGCCGAACTCGTGAATGAAGACGAGCGGCCCGATCGCGCCAAGGAAGGCGAGCGCCAGGAACCAGACGGGCGGCGTTTCGAGCATCAGTTCGCGATTACCTTCAGCGCTTCGCGCGTGGCACGGCGAACCTCGGCGTCGAGCGCCAGAACATCGTCGATGGAGGTGGGAAGCGGTTGGTCCATGCGGTTCAACTGCTCCTCTACGACGGCGGCGATGTCGCCGAAGTGAATGGCGCCCCCAAGAAACGCCTCCACAGCTACCTCATTGGAAGCGTTGAGGGTAAGCGGCGCGGCCTCGCCGCGACGAAGCGCCTCGCGGGCAAGGCGAAGTGCCGGAAAGCGCTCGGGATCGGGCGCTTCGAAATCGAGACGGCCGATATCCATCAGGTCCAGCCGGCGCGCCTTCGTCGCCATCCGCTCGGGCCAGGCCAGGATATGACCGATCGGTACCCGCATGTCGGGCGATCCGAGCTGCGCCAGCATCGAGCCGTCGGCATATTCGACCAGGCTGTGGATCACCGATTGCGGATGGACGACGATGTCGATCCGCTCTTCCGGCAGGTCGAACAGGTGGTGGGCCTCGATCAGCTCCAGCCCCTTGTTCATCATGGTCGCGCTGTCGACGCTAATCTTGGCGCCCATCGACCAATTGGGATGCGCGACCGCTTGCGCCGGGGTGGCGCGCGCCATCTCCGCTGCCGACAGGGTACGGAAAGGTCCCCCGCTGGCGGTCAGGATCAGCCTTGCCACCTGATCGCAATCCTGACCCGCAAGGCACTGGAAGATGGCATTATGTTCGCTGTCTATCGGTAGCAGCACGGCGCCCGAGCGGCGCGCTTCCTCGATCATCAGCGCGCCTGCGGAGACCAAAGCCTCCTTGTTGGCCAGACCGACCGTGCGGCCCGCCCGGATCGCGGCCATCACCGGGGCGAGCCCGGCGGTGCCGACGATCGCGGCGATCACGAGGTCGGCAGACGCGGCGGCTTGGGCGAGTGCCCCCTCGCCCGCCGCCACCTTGATGTCGGTCCCGGCCAGCGCGGCACGAAGCTCTTCCAGCCTGCTTTCGTCAGCAATGACCGCCAGCGATGCGCTGGTCCGGCGGGCGATCGCGGCCAGTTCGGCGACATTGCTCGACGCCGTCACTGCGGTCACCTCGAACCGCTCGGGCGCCGCTTCGACCAGGTCAAGAGTCGAAGTGCCGATCGATCCGGTGGCGCCGAGGATGGCGATTGTCTTCATCAGCTGAGCCCCGCCATCACGCCGACCGCGGTCAGCACGGCGACCGGCACCAGGCCGTCGAGGCGGTCGAACACACCGCCATGGCCGGGCAGGATGCGGCCGCTGTCCTTGACCCCGGCCTGCCGCTTCATCCAGCTTTCGAATAGGTCGCCGAGCGCCGCGGCAAAGGCGAACAGTGGCGCCAGCCACAGCCAGGCCAAGTGCAAATCCTGGCTCTGCGCCCAGATCCCGCCAAGCAGCGTCGCGGCGATGAGCCCGCCGACCAGTCCGGAAATTGTCTTGTTGGGGCTGACCGTCGGCGCCAGCTTTGGACCGCCGAAGGTGCGGCCGGTGAAGAAGGCGCCGATATCGGCGCTCCAGGTGACGATGAACGCCCACAGCACCAGTTCGAAGCCTTCGCTGCCCGGCGGGTTACCGGCCCGCTCGCGCACCCACAGCAGCGACAGCGCGGGAAGCAGCGCGAAGACGAAGCCGCAGAGGTGCCATTTCAGCCCCCAGCCGCGGACCATCTTGGCCCATTCGTAATAGATAGCGGTGGCCGCCCCAGCGACCAGGATGGCGAAGGCTGTGCCGCCGAACCATTCGGCGGTCAGCGCGGTCAGGATCATCAGCACGCCGGTGATGGTGCGAAGCGCAATCTCGCTCATCGACCACCGAACCGTCGCTGCCGCCGGGCAAACTCACCTAACGCCGAATTGAAGGCTGCCTCGTCGAAGTCGGGCCACAAGGTGTCGACGAAGTGCAGCTCGGCATAGGCCGCCTGCCACAGCAGGAAGTTGGACAGGCGTACCTCCCCGCTGGTGCGGATCAGGAGGTCGAGCGGCGGCAGGTCGCAAGTGTGCAGCAGCCCCTCGATCGCCGCGATGTCGATCGTCTCGGGATCGAGCGCCCCGTCCCTCGCCGCGCGGGCCAGCGCCTTTGCCGCCCCGGCGATCTCGCCCTGGCTGCCATAATTCAATGCCACGACCAGGGTCAGCCGGTCATTGTCGCGGGTTTCCTCAACCGCCTGCTGCAGGCGCTCGTAGAGCTCGTTGCCGAAGGCCGCTGGCTCGCCGATCAGGCGCAGGCGGACCTTTTCCTTCTGCAGCGTGCCAAGTTCGCGCTCGAGGTAGAAGCGCATCAGGCCCTTGAGGTCGCTGACCTCGTCTTCGGATCGCCGCCAGTTTTCGCTGGAGAAGGCGTAGAGGGTCAGGACCTCGACCCCGCTGTCGACCGCCGCCTGCATGGTGCGACGAACCGCTTCGGCCCCAGCCCGATGCCCGGCGACCCGCGGGAGCGAGCGCCTAATCGCCCAGCGGCCGTTGCCGTCCATGATGATGGCGACGTGGCGGGGGACCGAACCCTCCGCCGAATTCCCCTCGACTTCGCTCGGGGCGAGCGGAGGGAGGGAGGAGGTCATGTATCCCTCCCCGTTTGTGCCGAGCGACGTCGAGGCACGACCGGCACCAACGGAGTCGAGGTCATCACTTGCCGAGGATTTCCTTTTCCTTGGCCGCCGCCGCCGCATCCAGTTCCTTGATCGTATCGTCGGTCATCTTCTGGACTTCGGTGTCGAGCTTCTTGTGCTCGTCCTCGCTGATTTCCTTCTTCTTTTCGTCGGTCTTCAGCGCATCCATGGCGTCGCGGCGGACGTTGCGGACCGCGATGCGGGCCTTTTCCGCATATTGGCTGACCAGCTTGGCGAGCTCCTTGCGGCGCTCCTCGGTCATGTCGGGGATCGGCAGGCGGATCATCTGCCCGTCGGTGATCGGGTTTATGCCCAGCCCGCCCGAACGGATCGCCTTTTCCACCGCATTGAGGTTCGAGCGGTCCCACACCTGGACCGAGATCATCCGCGGTTCGGGCACCGACACGGTCGCGACTTGGTTCAGCGGCATCTTGGCGCCATAGACCTCGACCTGGATCGGATCGAGCAAAGCGATCGAAGCGCGCCCGGTGCGCAGACCTCCGAGGTCGCTCTTGAGCGAGTCCACCGAGCCGGCCATGCGGCGCTGGACATCGGCCTTGTCATAGGCTGGCATGTGACTGTTCCTCCTGGTCCTGAACGATCGTCGCCACCCCCTGGCCCGCAAGCACCTTGGCAAGGTTGCCCGGCTCGCGGATGTTGAAGACGACGATCGGAATGTTGTTGTCGCGGCACAGCGCGACCGCGGCCGCGTCCATGATCTTGAGATCCTCGGCCAGCACCTTGTCGAACCCAATGGTGTCGAAGCGCTTGGCGTCCTTCACCTTCTTGGGATCGGCCGAATATACTCCGTCGACGCTGGTACCCTTGAACAGCGCGTTGCACTTCATCTCGGCAGCACGCAGCGCGGCACCGGTATCTGTCGTGAAGTAGGGCGAGCCGACGCCAGCGGCGAAGATCACCACCCGGCCCTTGGCGAGGTGACGTTCGGCCCGGCGGCGGATCACCGGCTCGCACACCTGGTCCATCTTGATCGCCGACTGCACCCGGGTGTCGACCCCGATCTGCTCCAGCGCATTCTGCACCGCCAGCGCGTTCATCACGGTCGCCAGCATTCCCATATAGTCGGCCTGCGCCCGGTCCATGCCCTTGGCGGCGCCCGCCATCCCGCGGAAGATATTGCCGCCGCCGATCACCAAGCACAGCTCGAAGCCTGCTTCCTTGGCGGCCTTCACCTCGGCGGCCATGGCGGCGACGGTATCGGGATCGATCCCGAACTGTCCGGGGCCCATCAACGCCTCGCCCGACAATTTCAGGAGAATGCGGTTGAAGCGGCGAGCCATGACGATGTCGATCTTTCGATGTGAAAACGGGCGGCAGCGCTTCTATAAGCGCAGCCGCCCGCTTGGGAAGTATCTTCTCCCGCCCTGATGGTCCGGGAGTGAACAAGGGGATCAGCCCTGCTTGACGCCCGACGCTGCAGCCACTTCGGCCGCGAAGTCGGACTGCGCCTTCTCGATGCCTTCGCCCAGCTGGAAGCGGACGAAGTCGACGATGGTCGCCGAACCGCCGGCCGCCTTGGCTTCCGCCGCGACATAATCCTGCACCGGGGTCTTGCCGTCGAACACCACCGCCTGGGTCAGCAGCGCACTTTCCTTGCGGAACTTGTCGACCGGACCCTTGAGGATCTTCTCGGCAATGTCGGCGGGCTTGCCGGCGATCTTGTCGGCGTTCTTCTCGCGAGCGATCGCGGCTTCGCGCTCGATCACCGCCGGGTCGATCGCTTCACCGGTCAGCGCCAGCGGGTTGGCCGCTGCGATGTGCATGGCGATCTGCTTGCCCAGCGCTTCCAGCTTGTCGGCCGGGGCATCGCCCTCGATCGCGACCAGCACGCCGATCTTGCCCATGCCGGGAGCGGCGGCGTTGTGGACATAGGCCACGACCTTGCCCTCGCCGACGGTGAGCGTCTTGGCGCGGCGCAGGTTCTGGTTCTCGCCGATGGTGGCGATGTTCTCGGTCAGCGCTTCCTCGACCGACTTGCCCGACGGCATCGCGGCCTTCTTCAGCGTCTCGACATCGTCGCCGTTGGTCAGCGCGAGGCTAGTGACGTCGCGGACGAAGCCCTGGAACTGCTCGTTCTTGGCGACGAAATCGGTCTCGGAATTGACCTCGACCACCACGCCCTTGTTGCCTTCGACGGCGACGCCGACGAGACCCTCGGCGGCGGTGCGGCCGGCCTTCTTGCCCGCCGAAGCGAGGCCCTTGGCACGCAGCCAGTCGATCGATGCCTCGACGTCGCCGTTGTTCTCGGCAAGCGCCTTCTTGCAGTCCATCATGCCGGCGCCCGAGCGCTCGCGCAGTTCCTTGACCATCGCGGCCGTGATGTCAGCCATGTCTGTATTCCTTAGCTATGAAACCGTTCGTGCCGAGCGACGTCGAGGGATCTGGTCCCCCGACTTCGCCCGGGGCGAACGGGAAAGGAGTTGCAACTTGAAGACATTGAGCTCCGGCCTTCGCCGGAGCGCAATGCTTACGCCTCGAGCGCGGCTTCGGCCGGCGGCTCGGACATGGCGCCGATGTCGACACCCTGGCGCTGCTGGTTGCCGGTCTTGCCCGAGGTGGCCGCTTCGGCAACCGCGTCGGCGTAGAGACGGATGGCGCGGCTGGCGTCGTCATTGCCCGGAACCGGGAAAGCGATGCCTTCGGGATTCGAGTTCGAATCGAGGATCGCGACAACCGGGATGCCAAGGACGTTGGCTTCCTTGATCGCCAGCTCTTCCTTGTTGGTGTCGATCACAAACATGACGTCGGGCAGGCCGCCCATGTCACGGATGCCGCCAAGGCTCTTCTCGAGCTTGTCGCGCTCACGGGTGAGCTGGAGCACTTCCTTCTTGGTCAGACCGGCGGTGTCACCCGTCAGCTGCTCCTCGAGCGTCTTGAGGCGCTTGATCGAGTTGGAAATGGTCTTCCAGTTGGTCAACATGCCGCCGAGCCAGCGGTGGTTGACGAAGTGCTGGCCCGAACGGCCGGCGGCCTCGGCCACGGCGTCCTGCGCCTGGCGCTTGGTGCCGACGAACAGCACCTTGCCGCCGCGGGCGACGGTGCCCTGCACGAAGTCGAGCGCGCGGGCGAACAGTGGAACGCTCTGCGACAGGTCGATGATGTGAACACCGTTGCGGTCGCCGAAAATGTACGGCTTCATCCGCGGGTTCCAGCGGTGGGTCTGGTGGCCGAAGTGAGCTCCGGCTTCGAGCAATTGCTGCATGGAGACGAGCGTGCTCGCCATAGGGATAGTTCCTTCCGGTTGATCCTCTGGGGGGCGGGAACGGGCGACCTTTCGGCCACTCGCACCGGGCTATGATGCCCCCCATGCGGGTTGATGCCGCGTCGGGCACCCGTGAATGGTAGCGGAGGAGGGACTTGAACCCCCGACACGCGGATTATGATTCCGCTGCTCTAACCAGCTGAGCTACTCCGCCCCTCTCGGGGTGCCGTGACGGCGGGCGGGCCTATACGCGGGGGACATGCAGTGGTCAACGCCAAGGAACCGCCGGGTGAGCACCGGGTTTGAGTGCGCAAAGGAGATTACCCACGATGGATCCGCTCACGCCGCTTGATACGCTCTGCCGGATCATATTGCGCGCAAAAGAATATGAAGCTCAGGTCCCGTCCGATTACGACGCGGACGAAGATGCGGAAAACATCGATGGCGAAGACGGCGAGGCCCTGTCGGTGCTCGACGACGACGTAAACGACGGGGTCGAGGAGGAACTTCGCTCGGCGATCGACGATCTGGCCGAAGACCAGCAGGCCGAACTGCTCGCCTTCTGCTGGGTCGGCCAGGGCACCTACGAAGCGTCCGACTGGGACGAAGCGATGGCCGAAGCCAATGACGAAGTGGCGGCCGGCGGCGTGGTCGACCAGTTCCTCGAGATGCCGATGCTGGCCGGCGTTCTGGAAGCCGGCATGGCTGCGTTCGAACTCAGCTGCGACGGGGTCGGCGACCTCAGCTAACCCCGGAAGCTCCACCGCCCGAGGCGCTCCCACGGGCCGCCGAGGTAGCGGTGGAGCTCCAGGCCCGCGATCCTCAGGGGTCGCGGGCTGAAGCTTGCCTCCAGCTCGTGCAGCAGCGCTTTCGCTGCCCGTGGCTCGGCCTTGTTCATCACCGTCACGTGCGGTCGCCAGCCTTGCCCGTCCTGCGACGTCAGATAGCCGTGGAAATGATCGGCGATGTTGCGGCGGATGGCTTCCAGTTCGTCCGACACAATCCGGTAGGCCACCCCGCGGCCAAGGTTCATCAGCCCGGCGACCTTGGCCTGGGGTGCAGCGGTAGCAGCCTCGCGGGCAAGCACCCTTCCCGCCTCCGCTTCGGCGCTGGGGGGCAAGGCATGAAACATAGTGAGATGCGCCGCCAGCTGGTTGCGTTCGGGCGGGAAATAGGCCCGGCGCTGCCCGTCGAGCCAGGCGAAATCCTCGGGCCCAAGGGCAGCGGTGACAATCAGTGCGCCGCTCATCGTCCTGGCCAATTGTCCTTCTGAACCTCGGGGAGCTGCTCGAACTGTTCCGGCGACATGTCGGTGTTAACCGCGCCGTCGGACACCCCGGCATAATGCCAATCGACCCGGCGAAAGGTTTCGCCCACTCCGGCGACGCCGCCCTGCGCGACGACCAGATAGCGCAGCCGCCCGCCGTCGCAGCTGAGCATCGCGTCGACCGTGGTGCCGAGCGCCTCCCCGCCGCGGCCGAGCAGATGCGAGGCGGTCAGGCTGGACGCCGGGAACAGGTCTTCGCCTGGCGCCGCCGAACTGGCCTCCGCCGCTTTGCTGGCGCCCTCCTCAAGCTTGGCCTGCCGCCCGAGCCAGCGATACACCCCGAACAGGTTCAGCAAAGTCATGACGGCATTGGTCCAAACCAAAGCCGGCTGGTCGGTCAGCACACCGGTCGCGAACCAGGCGATCGAGCCGATGGTGAAGATGATGAAGCCGATGCCGGTGACCCGGCTGCCAAGATTGGAAGCGGTAAAGCAGGCGGCAATGATGGTCGCGGCGGTCGCGATCCACGAAGCGGTTTGATCCATGGGCAGGGTAATGCGCGGCGGGTGCCGCAAGGTCCACCTGACCTAAATCTCCACCTGGCTCCCAAGCTCGACCACGCGGTTGGGCGGCAGCTTGAAGAATTCCATCGCGCTTTCCGAATTGCGCAGCATCCAGGCGAACAGCCGCTCGCGCCAGCTCGCCATTCCGGGCCGCGCGGTCGAGATCAGGGTCTGCCTTGCTAGGAAGAAGCTGGTGTCCATCATCCGGCACACTGGCCCGCAATCCTGCAGCTTGCCGAGCTGCGTCGGAACGTCCAGCTCCTCCATGAAGCCGTAGCGCAGGACCACCCGGAAAAAGCCGTTAGTATAGTCCTCGGTCTCCAGCCGGCGCTCCTCGCGAACGTAAGGCACGTCCTCGATCCGCACCGTCAGCAGCATCACCCGCTCGTGCAGCACCTTGTTATGCTTGAGGTTGTGGAGCAGCGCATGGGGCACACCCTTGGCGCTCGAGGTCATGAACACCGCGGTGCCGGGAACCCGCGTGGCGCTGTTGGCGGCCGACTTCACGAACACCTCCATCGGCAGGCTCGCCTCGGCCATCCGGTCCATCATCAGCTTGCGGCCCTTGGCCCAGGTGGTGAGCAAGGTGAAACCGATCACGCCCACCACCAGAGGCACCCAGCCGCCGTCCGGCACCTTCAGCAAGTTGGCGCCGAAGTAGAGGATGTCGACCAGCAGGAAGAGCGCGAGCAGCGGCACCGCTTTCCACGCCGGCCACTTCCAAAGCGAGAAGAACACCACCGCCAGCAGCAGGGTGTCGATGAACATCGCCCCGGTAACCGCAATGCCATAAGCAGCGGCAAGGTTGGACGAGCTACCGAAGCTGACCACCAGCAGCACCACGGCGACCATCAGCGCCCAGTTCACTACCGGGATATAGATCTGGCCCTTGGCTGACTCGCTGGTCTGCAGGATTCGCAGGCGCGGGATGAAGCCGAGCTGGATCGCCTGCTGCGTGACCGAGAAGGCGCCGGTAATCACCGCCTGGCTGGCGATGACGGTGGCGCAGGTCGCCAGCAGCACCAGCGGCAGGCGCAGGCTTTCGGGCGCCAGGAAGAAGAACGGGTTCTTGACCAGCTCGCGGGCTTGCTCGGGCGACTGCTGCAGCAGCATGGCGCCTTGCCCCAGATAGTTGAGCAGCAAGGCAACGATGACGAATATCCAGGCGTAGCGGATCGGCCGCTTACCGAAGTGACCCATGTCGGCGTAGAGCGCCTCCGCGCCGGTCACCGCAAGCACGACCGACCCCATCGCGATGAACGCCGGGAGCGGCTCCTGATAATAGAAATAGAGCGCGTTCAGCGGGTTGAGCATCTGCAGCAACAGGCCGGGAGCCGACGCGAGGTGCATCGTCCCTAGCACCGCGAGCGTGATGAAATAGACGATCATCACCGGGCCGAACAAATTGCCGACCTTGGCCGTCCCGCGGCTCTGGATCATGAACAGCCCGACCAGGATGCCGATACAAAGCGGGATAACGTACGGCTCGAACGCGCCGTTGACGGTCTTCAACCCTTCCACCGCCGACAGCACCGAGATGGCCGGAGTAATCATGCTGTCGCCGTAGAACAGCGCGGTGGCGAACACGCCGAGCATGACGATCCCGCCGGTCCACCGCCGCGTCGTCCCGGTCGAACGGTTGATCAGCGCCAGCAGCGCCAGGCTTCCGCCTTCGCCCTTGTTGTCGGCGCGCATGATGATGGTGACGTATTTCAGCGTCACGATGATCATCATCGACCAGAAGATCAGGCTCAGCACGCCGAAGATGTGGAGCTGGTCGGGCTCGAGCGTGTGGTGGCCGGCGAAGGTCTCGCGGAAAGCGTAGATGGGCGAGGTGCCGATGTCGCCGAACACCACGCCCGCCGCGCCGAGCATCAGCTTGGCGAGCGAACCCTGGACATGGTGGCCATGGCTGTCCTCGGTCACCGCCGGGATAGCGGGCTGGGCAGCGCCTTCAGCGGTGACGTTCATCGGGCGGGGCCCCTAGCAGTGCGAGTGGCCGCTCGCAATCGGCTGGTGCATCCGCTCATTCCCGGTCTATAGGCGCGCGCAACCACCACACAATCAACTCTCGAAGAGGCAATCGTTCCATGCGTGTCGGCGTGCCCAAGGAAATCAAGAACCACGAGTATAGAGTCGGCCTGACCCCGGCCTCCGTCAAGGAGCTGGTCGCGGCCGGTCACGAGCTGTTCGTCGAGACCGGTGCCGGCAAGGGCATCGACTGCCCCGATAGCGCTTATGTGAAGGCCGGCGCGACCATCCTGCCCGACGCCGCCTCGGTGTTCGACACGGCCGAGATGATCGTCAAGGTCAAGGAGCCGCAGCCGGGCGAAATCGCGATGATCAAGCCGCACCACTTGCTCTTCACCTACCTCCACCTCGCCGCCGACAAGCCGCAGGCCGAGGGGCTGATGGCGAGCGGTGCGACCTGCATCGCCTATGAAACGGTCACCTCGCGCTCGGGCACCCTGCCTCTGCTGAGCCCGATGAGCGAAGTCGCCGGCCGACTCAGCATCCAGGTCGGCGCGCACTATCTCGAAAAGGCGCAGGGCGGCCGCGGCGTGCTGCTTGGCGGCGTTCCCGGCGTGGCCCCGGCCAAGGTCGCGATCTTCGGCGGCGGAGTCAGCGGCGTCAACGCGGCGCAGATGGCGGTCGGCATGCGTGCCGACGTCACCATCTATGACATTTCCAACGAGCGCCTGGCCGAACTCGACATGTTCTTCGGCAGCCAGATCAAGACCGCTTACGCCAGCCGTGACGCCATCGCGCGGGCGGTCGAAGAGGCCGAACTGGTGATCGGCGCCGTGCTGGTTCCGGGTGCCGCGGCGCCCAAGCTCGTCACCCGCGAGATGCTCAAGACGATGAAGCGCGGATCGGTGCTGGTCGACATCGCGATCGACCAAGGCGGATGCTTCGAGACCAGCCACGCCACCACCCATGCAGACCCGGTCTATGAGGTCGACGGCGTGATCCATTATTGCGTGGCCAACATGCCGGGTGCGGTTGCCCGAACCAGCGCCTTCGCGCTCAATAACGCCACCCTGCCCTTCGCGCTCAAGCTCGCAAACCTGGGCGCGGTAGCGGCGATGAAGGCCGACCCGCATCTCGCCAACGGCCTCAACGTCAGCGGCGGCAAGATCCGCCATCAGGCCGTCGCCGAAGCGCTCGACCTCGAATTCGTCGCCATCTAACCACGGAACATAAACGGAACGTCGTCGTTCTTCAACCAACTCAACTCTCTGAGAAGGCTTGAAGAATGACGACGAAGCCAGACACCGATCCGAAGGCAAATCCGACCGGCAATGCGGTCAAGGATCCTGATCACTGGACCACTGGCGGTGAGCCGATGACGGGGGCGCAGGCCTCCTACCTCCAGACGCTGAGCGAAGAGGCCGGTAAGGAGTTCGATCCCGAACTGTCCAAGGCCGAAGCATCGAAGGAAATTGACGCTCTGCAGGGCGAGACCGGGCGCGGCGAGTAAGTCGCTTAAGGACGGGCCGGCTGCGTCGGGGCACTGCCCTGCCCGCCGGCCTGCCCCGGCATCATCTGCCGCTCGGCCAGGCTGTTGCTGACCATTGACACGCCCTGCTCGATCATCGGCCGGTAGCTGGTACCCGAGGGCGTCAGCGCCAGAGCGGCCCGGAACAGCTCCAATCCCCGCTCCAGGTCGCCTGACCGAGCGCGCGCCAGGCCTTCGAAGAACAAGGGGGCCGGATGCCTCGGTGCCACCTGCCGTGCCCGCTCGAAGGCGAGTTCGGCGGCAGGGGTGATCATCTGGGAATGATCGACGAGGGCATTCGCCAGTCCGATCTGCAGCGCCAGATCGTCGGGCCGCTCCCGCAGCCCTGCTCGGATCGCCCCCAATTCTTCAGTGGTGTTCCCGCGGCGGGCGAAGCTGTCGGCGATCAGCAGGTAGCGCTCGCCGGCGGTGAAGGTGCCCAGCATTGCCTGCCTTGCCTCGGTCAGCGGCACCGCCGGGCGGCTCAGCCCCCCTTCGCGCGGCGTGCCGACTAAGTCCGGACGGCCCTGCAGTGCATAGCCCGCAGCGCCAAGCATCAGCGCCGCCAGGGTCACCTGCAGCGCCGCACCGCGCAGCCTTCCGGCGATCCACAGCCCGGCAGCGGTGGCGGCAAGCAACACGAACAGCCAGAGCCAGCCCATCAGCGCCGCACCTTCAGCCGGCGCAGGACAAGGAATGCCCCACCTGCAAGAAGCAGCAGCGGCGCCAGCCACAGCACGAGGGTGTCGCGATCGAGCCGCGGCTGGTAGCTCACCCAGCTTCCATAGCGTTCGATCAGGAAGCTACGGATCTGATCGGGGCTTTCACCGGCCTCGATCCGCGTACGGACCAGGTGGCGCATGTCGCCCGCCATTTCGGCATCGCTGTCGTGGATCGACTGACCCTGGCAGACGAGGCAACGCAACTCGGCCATCAGCTCCGTCGCTTGCGCTTCCTTGGTCGGGTCGGACAGCTGCTTGTAGGCATAAGGCGCCGGCGGGCGATTGGAATCCGCCAGGGCAGCGGTCGAACCCAATGCCAGCGCCATGGCTGCAGGTAGGAGACGGAGGAAGGCGGTCAACTCGCTTTCTCCCATTCGGCCAGCACTTCGGCGACTTGCTCGGGCGCGATCGGTCCGATGTGCTGGTAGCGGATAATCCCCTTGCCATCGACGATGAAGCTTTCGGGAACTCCAGAAGAGCCGAACGCGATCTGTGCCTCCCCGACCGGGTCGCTGCCGATCGCACTGAACGGATCGCCGTAGCTGGCAAGGAATTCCTGCACATCCTCAGGCTGATCTCGAAGCGCGATGGCCTCGATCGTCACCCCCTTCTTCTGAAGGTCGAGCAGGACCGGGGCCTCGGCGACGCAGGGTACGCACCAACTGGCGAAGAAATTGAGTAGGCGCGGCTTGCCCTGCCCCAGGCTGGCGCTCGCAAGCCCGGGCCGTCCGGGCAGCATCGGCGCCGCGGCAAAGGTCGGAACGCTTCGCCCGACCATCCGCGAACGAATCGAGGTGTCGGGCGGCGCGCTGAGCCGCCACGCCGCCGCCGCGACGAATCCGATGAACAGCAGCAACGGCACGAGCAGCCATGCCCGGCGGCTCATGTCCGCGCCTCGGCAAGCGGCAGCGGACGACCGCGTTCGCGGCGCAGGCGACCGATCAGCGCCAGCAGGCCGCCCAGCGCGATCAGCGCGCCGCCCAGCCAGATGAAGGTGACCATCGGCTTCCACCACAGGCGGAGTTGCCAGCGATCGCCCTGGCGCTTGCCGATCACCGTGTAGAGCTGCCCGTCGAGGCGAGTGGTGATGGCTGCCTCATTAGTCTCGGTCGGCGGCGAGCTGAAATAGCGGCTCTGCGGATCGAGCCGGATCGCGGTGCTGCCGCGGGTGGCGACCAGATGGCCTTCGATCGCGGTCCAGTTCGGGCCGGCGACGGGATCGACGCCGTTGAAGCGAACCTTCCACGGCCCGACCGTCAGCACCTCACCGATCCGCGCTGCCGCAAGAGTCTCGCGGGTCAGCGAGGCATCGGCGGCCGCGCCGGTCATCGCCACGGCGATGCCGAGGTGGCTGATGACCATTCCCCAGATGGTCAGTGGCGTGCGGCGCAGGTCGCGCCCCGCAAGCGGCAGGAAGCTCGCCGCCGCAAGACCTGCCGCAAAGGCGAGGCCGAGCCGCGGCAGCAGGTTCATCTCCGGATCGATGAAGGTCAGCGCGAAGGCAAGGATCGTGACGACGACCGGCCCGGCGATACGGCGCAGGTTGGGGCGGCTGTCCCGCCGCCAACGCAGCAACGGACCGATAAACAGCACCGCGGCGAGGATCAGGACCAGCGGACCGGTGGTCGCATTGAAGTAAGGCGGACCGACCGAAATCTTCTCGCCCGACACCGCCTCGACCGCGACCGGATAGAGGGTGCCGACGAACACGGTGCCGAGAATGACCGACAGGATGAGATTGTTTGCGACCAGCGCGCCTTCCCGGCTGACGATCTCGAACCGCGCACCCTCGCGGACGGAGGCGATGCGCAGCGCGAACAGCAGCAGCGCGCCGCCGGTATAGAAGATCAGCAGGCCGAGAATGAAGCTACCGCGGGTCGGATCCACCGCAAAGCTGTGGACGCTGGTCAGTATGCCCGAGCGGACCAGGAAGGTGCCGATCATCGACATGGAGAAAGCGACTACCGCCAGCATGACGGTCCATGCCCGAAGCGACCCGCGGGCGGCCAGCACGTTGATCGAGTGGAGCAAGGCGGTGGCAGCGAGCCACGGCATCAGCGAGGCATTCTCGACCGGGTCCCAGAACCACCAGCCGCCCCAGCCCAATTCGTAATATGCCCAGTAGCTGCCCGCGACGATGCCGATCGTCAGCAGCACCCACGCGCCCAGCACCCACGGCCGCATCGCGCGGGCCATCGCCGGCCCGACCTCGCGGGTGACCAGCGCCCCGACAGCAAGACTGAACGCGACGCTCAGGCCGACATAGCCGAGGTAAAGTGTCGGCGGATGGAAGGCCAAGCCCGGGTCCTGCAGCAGCGGGTTCAACCCCTGCCCTTGCAGCGGCGCCGGATCGAGCCGGGTGAAGGGGTTGGACGCGATCAGCAGAAAGCCGAAGAAGCCGAGCGCCAGCAGCGCCTGGGCCCCCAGCGTCGCGCGCAGGCTCCGCTCGGGCAGGCGCCGCTCGACTAGCGCCAACAGTGCGCCGGCGGCCGACAGCACGGTCACCCACAGCAGCATCGAGCCTTCGTGATTCCCCCACGCCCCGGAGAAGCGGTAGATGAAGGGCTTGGCGCTATGGCTGTTGGCGGCGACCAGCTGAACGCTGGTGTCAGTCCGCAGGAACAGCCAGATCAGCAGCGCGAAGGACAACAGGGTCAGCACGCCCTGCGCCACTGCGACCGGCGCGACCAGGGTCTTGAGATCTCCAAGGCGATTGCTCGCGACCGCCAGCCCGAATTGCAAAAGCGCCAGCGAAAACGCCAGCCACAAGGCGGCAAGACCTGCCTCGGCAATCACTTGGCGGTCTCGCGCGTCATCAGTTCCGCGGCCTGGTTTCCCATCTGCGGCGGCATGTAGCGCTCGTCATGCTTGGCCAAGATGTTGTCGGCGACGAAGGTCCCGTCCCGGCCCAGCTGGCCCTCGGCGATGGCGCCGCTGTTCTCCTTGAAAAGGTCGGGGACGATGCCGGTGAAGCGGACCGGCACCTGGCCCACGCCATCGGTCAAGACGAAGGCGACGCTGACCCCGTCGGGCATCCGCTGGATCGAACCCTTCTCGACCATTCCACCAAGCCGCAGCGGAACCCCGACTTCGGCCCGGCCCGCAGCGACATCCTGGGGGGTGCGGAAATAAGCGGCGCGGTCGGACAGGCCCCACATCGCCAGCATCACGGCTCCGATCAGTGCCGCCACGGCCAGCAGGACCAGCACCAGTCTCTGGTGCTTGGGTGCAAGTGTCATCCGCGCCCGCTCAGCTTGTCGGCCTGATCCTCGGCGCTGCGGCAGGTGAGCAGCGCCCAGGCCAGCAGAGCTCCGGTCCCTATCAGGAAGACCGCATAAGCGGCGATGACGAACGCCCACTGGTTCATGCGGCTGCCGTCCGGCGCAATCGCGCCTCGATCTTGGTCGCGGCAAGCTCGGTCCGCATCCGCAGCAGCACGATCGCGCCAAACAGGGACGAGAAACCGAACAGGGTGAAGAACAGCGGCCACAGGATTTGAGGCGCGATACTGGTTCCGGTCAGCTCGATGCTCTCGCCCTGGTGGAGCGTGTTCCACCATTGCACCGAAAAGTGGATGATCGGAATATTCACCGCTCCGACTAGGCCGAACAGCGGCGCCGCACGCCCATCTGGCCCCCTCTCTTTCTCCGCGGCGGCGAGCGCCATGTAACCGCAGTAGAGGAAGAACAGCACCAGCATGCTGGTCAGCCGCCCGTCCCATTCCCACCAGGTGCCCCAGGTCGGACGACCCCAGATCGAGCCCGTTGCGAGGCACAGAAAGGCGAACATCGCGCCCGCCGGGGCAATCGCCCGCGCGGCCACACCAGCGAGCGGGTGCCGCCAGATGATCTGCGCTGCCGAAGCCACGGCGATCCCGGTCCAGCCGCCCATGCCCAGCCAGGCGGAGGGAACGTGGATGTGGAGAATGCGTGCGGTCTGCCCCTGCAGATAGTCGGGCGGCATCAGGAACAGCGCCCCGATCACGCCGATGGCGCTCAGGAAGAGGCCAATCCCCAGCAGCCACGCAGTGGCCGGCTTCGCGATCTTGAGAAAACGGGCGGGGTTGGCGAAGCGGTGCATGGGACTGTTCGGTCCCTCTTATACGGCTCGCACGACATTGCACCATGCCCAAATGGAGAGGGCATGGAGCGGTCGCAAAACCCCTACCCGCGCCCGATCAGCTTGCGGGCCATGGCGTCGGCAACGCTGGCCGGGTCGCGCCCGCTGGCAACGCTTTCGCTCCAGATCGCTTCGAGGCGGTCGGGAATGCCGGCGATCCGCGAACGCACCACTTCGGCGTCGCCGTCCTGCAGATATTCGGTCGACACGTTGATGATCCCGCCAGCATTGATGACGTAGTCCGGGGCGTAGAGAATGCCGCGTGCCATCAGCGCCGGGCCATGCTCGGGACGAGCAAGCTGGTTGTTGGCGCCGCCGGCCACGATCGGCGCGCGCAGCGCAGCGATGCTGTCGTCGTCGAGGATCGCGCCCAACGCATTAGGGCTGATCACGTCGGCTTCGGTGGAAAGGATGGTGGCGGCGTCACCGACCTGTCCGCCGACCTCGCGCGCAAGGCTTTCCGCCTTGGCGCCGTCGACGTCGGCGATGGTCAGGCGCGCGCCTTCTTCCGCGGCGCGGCGGGCTACGCCGCTCGCCACGCTGCCGGCACCCTGCATCGCAATGTGCAGGCCCGACAGGCTGTCGCGACCCAGCGCGCGGCGGACCGCCGCCTTGATCCCGAGGAACACGCCCAGTGATGTATGCGGGCCCGGGTCGCCCCCGACCGCGCCGGCCTCGACCGGCAGACCGGCGACATGCCGCGTCTCGCGCCGCACCGCCTGCATGTCGGACACGTTGATCCCGACATCCTCGGCCGTGACATACCGCCCGCCCAGCATCTCCACCGCGCGGCCAAAGGCGGCCAGCATGGCAGGGGTCTTGGTACGCTTGTCATCGGCCAGAATCACGGCCTTGCCGCCGCCGAGGGGCAGCCCGGCCATCGCATTCTTGTAGCTCATGCCGCGCGACAGGCGCAGCGCGTCAATCAGCGCGTCCTCGCCGCGGGCATAGTGCCAGAACCGGCTGCCGCCCGCGGCCGGTCCAAGATGGGTGCTGTGCATCGCGATGATCGCCCGAAGCCCGCTCGCGGGATCGGAGACATGGGTAACGGCCTCGTGCCCGTCGAAGTCGGGCAGGCTCCACAAGTCGGTCATGGGCGGGGTGATTTCCGGATCGCTGAGAAAAAGAATGATGGGGCGATCGACGGGGCTCGAACCCGCGACCCTCGGCACCACAAGCCGATGCTCTAACCAACTGAGCTACGATCGCCACGACCTTGCCCGACCATTATCAAAAACGGCTTGGCACGGCGCGTCAGCCCCTTAAGGGTGACGCCGCCCCGATGCAAGCAAGTCTGACCAGTTGATCCGCAACCACCCCCCGCACGCGACCCTCGTCAAGTTCGGCTACCCCCGCAATCTCCTCCACGAAGGAAGTCACTGGGCGGTCCTAGTGCGCCCTGCGCAGCCGACTCTCGGCAGCCTCGTGCTTTGCGCACTTGGCGAAGCGATGGCTTATGCCGATCTTCCGCGCGAGGCCTTTATCGAGCAAGGGGAGTTGGTTACCCGAATTGAACGATCACTTCGCCTATTCAGCCGCTATGAGCGGATCAACTATCTCATGCTGATGATGGTCGACCCGCATGTGCATTTTCACGTTCTCCCACGCTACGCGGGCGAACGACAGTTCGAACAGCAAACTTTTCCCGACAAGGGCTGGCCGGCACTGCCCGACCTCGGCAACACGCAAACTGCGACAGATGACCTGATCCACGCCCTCCGCGATACCTGGCGGCTGGCCATAAAAATAGAAGGTGGAAATTAACCTGTGTTAAGTCACTTGCACGTTCAGAGCCGAAGCGCGATATTCCTCCTTGTAGGGGAGGAAAGGTGACGACGATGAGCAAGCGCTCAAGAGGCGCCGCCGGCGGTGAAGTTCTGCTTGGGGAGGCCCTGCTCAGGGCAGGACTTGAGCCGCATCTCGCAGCCGCGCTCGAGGAAATGCCGAGCAAGGCGGTCGATGTCGATCCGCGCCGCCCCTTTCGCGAAGCCGGCACCGATCGCAACGAAGTGTTCTTCGTCGAAAGCGGGATTCTCGCCAAGTACAAGGCCGACGGCACTGGCCGCCGCCAGATCATTTCGCTGCGCTTTGCCGGTGACGGAATTCTGCCCGGCGACACCGCGGCCGATTACGGCATCCAGGCGATCGTGAAGAGCCGCGTGCTGGTGGTCCAGCAGCGCGATTTCGATCCGGTGGTCGATGCCAATCCCGAACTCGCCCGCTTTTTCTGGAAGCTGACCCAGCGCCATGCCTCGATCGGCTACGAATGGCTGCTCAATTGCGGCCGGCGCGATTCCACCGCGCGCGTGGTTCACCTGCTGTGCGAACTCGCCGAACGGAGCGGGGTCGATCCGGCCCAGCACCGGCTGACCAATCCGTTCACCCAGCAGCAGATCGCCGACATTACCGGCCAGACCAGCGTCAACGTCAACCGCGTGTTCGCCGACCTCGAGCGGCAGGGCCTGATCCGCCGCGAAGGGCGTGACATCCTGTTCGACGATTGGGAGGAGATCCGCCGGGTCGCCAGCTTCAGCGCGGCGTATCTGCAGTAGCAAGAGGGCCGCGGACGGGAGGAGGCGTGGTGGGCGCGGCAGGGATTGAACCTGCGACCCCACCCGTGTGAAGGGTGTGCTCTACCACTGAGCTACGCGCCCACGCCTGATGGGAGGGGCGGTTAGCGAAGGCTCCGCACCCTGTCCAGCGTGTTTACTGTACCGCTTCCTTGAGAAGCTTGCCGGCGCGGAACTTGGGCTGCGCCGTGCTGTCGATCTGAAGCGGCTCGCCGGTACGCGGATTGCGCCCGACAGAGGCCTTGCGCCGGGTCACCACGAAATTTCCGAAGCCTACCAGCCGCACTTCATCGCCGCGGCTGAGGGCATCGGTGATCACCTCGAGCATGGTTTCCACGGCGCGGGCGGCGTCCATCCGGTTGAGGCCCGCGCGATCGGCGACCTGCCCGATCAGATCCTGCTTGTTCATAAACCTTCCTCTCTCCCGGCACCTACTCGCCGCGAGTACAAATTGATGTGGCCCTCTGGTGCCGATGCAACTGCGAAAGCGCTAGTGGCGAAGCGCCGAAGAGGCTTGCGGCTGCGTTGGCGCGACCGGCTCGGCGGCATGTTCGTCCGCTTCGGTCCACTCGATAGGCTCCAACTTGGAACTGAGCGCCCGGGCCAGCACCTCGTCGACATGCGACACCGGAACGATCGTCAGCGCGTCGCGCAGCTTGGCCGGAAGCTCCGCCAAGTCCTTTTCATTCTCCTGCGGAATGAGGACCGTGGTGATTCCCCCGCGAAGGGCAGCCAGCAATTTCTCCTTGAGGCCACCGATCGGCAGCACGCGGCCGCGCAACGTGACCTCCCCGGTCATGGCGACGTCGCGGCGCACCGGGATCCCGGTCAGGGTCGAGATCAAAGCGGTCACCATGCCGATGCCGGCAGACGGACCGTCCTTGGGAACCGCGCCTTCGGGCAAGTGGACGTGGACATCCTTCTTGGCGAATACGCTCGGCTTGACGCCATAAGCGGGGCTGCGTGCCTTGACGAAGCTCCACGCCGCCTGGACGCTTTCGGTCATCACTTCGCCGAGCTTGCCGGTGGTGCGGATCTGACCCTTACCGGGCACGGTCACCGCCTCGATGGTCAGCAGCTCGCCCCCGACTTCGGTCCAGGCGAGCCCGGTCACCGCGCCGATCTGATCCTCTTCCTCGCCGACCCCGAAGCGATACTTCTTCACGCCCAGAAAATCGTGGAGGTTTTCGTCGGTGACGACCACGCTCGTCGCCTTGCCCTCGAGGATCTGGCGCAGCGCCTTGCGGGCGATCTTGGCCAGCTCCCGCTCGAGCGTACGGACGCCCGCCTCACGGGTGTAATAACGCAACACCCCGCGCAGGCCTTCGTCGGCGATCGTCAGTTCGCCGGCCTTCAACCCATGCGCCTCGAGCTGCTTGGGGATGAGGTGGCGATTGGCGATCTCGACCTTTTCGTCCTCGGTGTAGCCTTCGAGGCGGATGATCTCCATCCGGTCGAGCAAAGGCTGCGGCATGTCGAGGCTGTTCGCGGTGGTCACGAACATGATGTCGCTGAGGTCGTAGTCGAGCTCGAGATAATGATCCTGGAACCGGCTGTTCTGTTCGGGGTCGAGGACCTCCAACAGGGCCGACGCAGGATCACCGCGGAAATCCTGCCCGAGCTTGTCGATCTCGTCGAGCAGGAACAGCGGATTACTGGTCCCGGCCTTCTTGAGGTTGGACACGATCTTGCCGGGCAGTGAGCCGATATAGGTCCGGCGGTGGCCGCGGATCTCCGCCTCGTCGCGCACGCCGCCGAGGCTCTGACGAACGAACTCACGCCCGCAGGCCTTGGCGATCGAGCGGCCGAGCGAGGTCTTGCCGACGCCCGGCGGGCCGACCAGGCACAGGATCGGGCCCTTGAGCTTGTTGGTACGGGCCTGGACCGCGAGATATTCGACGATCCGGTCCTTGACCTTCTCCAACCCGTAATGGTCGTCGTCGAGCACCTTCTCGGCGACCACGATGTCCTTGTTGAGCTTGCTCTTCTTGCCCCACGGCAGGCCAAGCAGCACGTCGAGGTAATTGCGCGCGACGGTCGCCTCGGCGCTCATCGGTGCCATCGCCTTGAGCTTCTTCAGCTCGGCGGTGGCTTTGACCCGAGCCTCCTTGCTGAGCCGGGTCTTGCGGATCTTGGCGGCCAGTTCGGCCAGCTCGTCGCCGCCGTCCTCGCTTTCATTGCCAAGCTCGCGCTGGATCGCCTTCAGTTGCTCGTTGAGGTAATATTCGCGCTGGGTCTTCTCCATCTGCCGCTTCACGCGGCTGCGGATTTTCTTCTCGACCTGAAGCACGCCAAGCTCGCCCTCCATGAAGGCGAACACCATTTCCAGCCGGCGCGCCGGGTTAAGCTCGCCCAGCAGCGCCTGCTTGTCGGCGACCTTGACCGACAGGTTGGAAGCGACCGCATCGGCCAGCACCGAAGCGTCCTCGATTTCGGCCAGCTGCACGCCGGTCTCCGCCGGCAGGCGCTTATTGAGCTTGGCATAATTGTCGAACTGCTCGAGCACCGAGCGCATCAGGGCCTGAGCCTCCGGCCCCTCGGCAGGCTCCTCGTCGATTTCCTCGATCTCGGCGGTCAGGTGGCCCGCCTCGTTCGATAGGCCGATCAGCCGCGCCCGCTTGACGCCCTCGACCAGCACGCGAACCGTGCCGTCGGGCAGCTTCAGCAGCTGCATGGCGGTGGCGATCACGCCCAGGTCGTACAGCGCATCCCGATCGGGATCGTCCTCGGAGGGATCGAGCTGCGCGACCAGGAAGATCTGCTTGTCCTCGCCCATCGCCGCTTCAAGCGCGGCAACCGACTTCTCGCGACCGACGAACAGGGGCACGATCCGCTTGGGAAAGACGACGATGTCGCGCAGCGGAAGGATAGGCAGGGTAAGGGTCAACTTGTTCGGCTCCTAGGTGCCGCCGGACGCGGCAGCTCGCTTCCCCTCACATATGGGCCGGGCTGCCCGCCTAATCAATCGAGCGCGGAACCCTTGGCCCCACTGCCGCCTTTCAGTGCACCCCCCGCGACGCGAACAGGAGGCGAGACGATGCACGATAGCCAGAAGATCAGCACCGGACCCAATGAGTCGCCCAAGAACGAGACCATCGCAGGCACCGGTCCGGGCATCCCGGACGAGGCCGCTTCGCCCGGCCGCGACGTTCCGGAGCCGCCGAGCGACGAGGAAGTCAGGCGGATCGCCGAAAAGCTCGGTGCCCCGGTGCAGATGTAATTGATCCTCCGCCCCGGTTTCGGCCGGGACGGAGCTTCAGCTGCTCAGTCCGGTAACCAGGATCAAGGCCGGTCCCAAGTTCTGCAGGCCGTGGATGAGCATTGGCAAGCCGAAGGCCGCGGCGAGGCTGCGGCGGCGCCAGGTCAGGAACACGATCGAGAAGATCAGGAACGGCCACCAGATCACCAGCCCCCAGGCCAGCGCCTGCATTGAGTGCGCGATACCCCAGCCGAGCGAACTGATCAGCACCGCAGGCAGGAACCCCACGAAGCGCTCGAGCACCAACAATACGGTGCCCATGATCAGGGTTTCGACCACCGGGGCGAACACCACCAGCAGGAAAAGCAGCAGTCCGGGATCGACCTTTGGGAATTCTGGCCCTGCGTCCGGCACCAGCTGGCTCACCAGCGCCGACAGCAACAGCGAAGGGAAAAACGCGCAGGCCCAGGCGATCGCGACGTACCGCAGCGGCTTCTGCGGATCGAACAGCGCCTTGGGCAGGAAGGCGAGCGGCCGCGGTCGCAGCGCCACGCCGGTCTCAGTCACCTTTCAGTCCTGCCGCGGCGTGCGCGGACCCCGCGGGCCACGGGGCGGTCCGCCGGACGGACGATCCCCGCGCGGCCCACGCGGAGCGCCCCCGCTTGGACCCCGCGGACCATCGCTCCGTGGACCGCGCGACGAGGGACGCGGGGTCCGGTCGACCCCGCGGGCGACCAGCTCGCCCTGCCGCGGCGCCGGACGAGCCGGCCCGGCATCGCGCGGCGCGACCGAATAGCCTTCCTTCAGCAGCCCGGCAAAGGCGGCACGAGTGCTGGCGGCGATCGCATCCTGCAATTCCTTGGGCAAGTCGGCCATGGTCACGTTGCCGTGGATCGCCTGCACCTGGCGCAGCAGGTTGTTGGGAAGATTGCCGCTAGCGCTCTTCAGCGCAGCGATGGCATCGAGGACGGCTGAGAAGATCAGCGATTGCATGACGTCTTGGGCGGCGCGGGGCATTGCCGATCAACTCCGGGAAAGTGGACAGAAGGTTTCGCGCCCGCTTAAGTCGCCAGCGATGCTTCGGCAATTCCACAAGATGCACGGCCTCGGAAACGACTTCGTCATTCTCGACGCGCGCGAACAGCCGCTGGAGATGACCGAGGCGCTTGCCCGGCACATCGCCGACCGCCGCGAGGGGATCGGCTGCGACCAGTTGATCCTGCTCGAACACAGCGACCGCGCCGACCTCAGGATGCGGATCTTCAACGCCGACGGCAGCGAAGTGCAAAGCTGCGGCAATGCCACCCGCTGCGTGGTCAGGCTGACCGGCGCGGCGACGATCGAGACCGCCGGCGGCCTGCTCAGCGGCGCGAGCGAAGGCGACGCGGTCGAGGTCACCCTGGTCGAGCCCCGCTTCGAGTGGGATGCCATCCCCCTCGCCTACCCGCTGCCGACCGACCCCCTGCCGATGGGATGGGAGAATCTCGATCGGCCCTATGCCGTCAACGTCGGCAACCCGCACCTCGTCTTCTTCGTCGATGATTTGGAGGACGCCGACCTCGAAGGCATCGGTCCCGGCATCGAGACCGACCCGTTGTTTCCCGAGCGGATCAACGTCAATGTCGCAAGCGTGGGCGTGAATAGCATCCGCCTCCGCACCTTCGAACGCGGCGCCGGCCTGACCCGAGCCTGCGGGACCGGGGCCTGCGCCACCGCAATCGCCGCGATCCGGACGCGCCTTGCCTCCTCGCCGGTGAACGTCCACATGGCGGGCGGCAGCCTCACCATTGCCTGGGCCCCCGGCGAGCCGGTGCGCATGCGCGGCTCCGCCACCCACGTCTTCAAGGGCTTTATCGACCTCCCATGAGCTGGCTCGACAAACTTACCGGCGGCTTTCGCAAGACTGCCGACCGTCTCGGTGACAATATCGGCGGGCTCGGCACCGGCGCGAAGGCCGCGCTCGATACCGCCACCCTCGACGATATTGAGGAAGCGCTGATCGCGTCCGACATCGGGCCCGAGGCCTCCAAGCGGATTCGCAATGCGATCGCTGCCCGCCGGTTCGAGCAGCTCGATGAACGCGGGCTGCGCACCATCCTGGCGGAAGAGATGGAAGCGATCCTGACGCCGGTTGCCAAGCCGCTCGACATCTGGGGCTTTCCCCGCCCGCACGTGATCCTGGTGATCGGCGTCAACGGGTCGGGCAAGACGACCACCATCGGCAAGCTCGGCGCCTGGCTGAAGGAGCAGGATTATGGCGTCATGCTGGCGGCGGGCGACACCTTTCGCGCCGCCGCCATCGAACAGCTCCGCATCTGGGGGACACGCATCGACGCGCCGGTGATCAGCGGCAAGGAAGGCGGCGACGCGGCGGGAATCGTGTTTGATGGCGTCAAGCTGGCGACCCAGACCGGCATCGACTGCCTGATCGTCGACACCGCCGGGCGACTCCAGAACAAGACCCACCTGATGGAGGAATTGTCCAAGGTGCGGCGCGTGCTGGGCCGGCTCAACCCGGAAAGCCCGCATGACGTCATCCTCGTCCTCGACGCGACAACCGGGCAGAATGCGCTCAACCAGATCGAGGTGTTCCGCGATCTGGCCGGGGTGACCGGGCTGGTCATGACCAAGCTCGACGGTACCGCCCGCGGCGGTGTGCTGGTCGCGGCGGCCGAGCGCTTCAAGCTACCGATCCACGCCATCGGCGTCGGCGAGGACGTCAACGACCTCCGTCCGTTCGATCCCCGCGCCGTCGCCCGCGCCATCGCCGGGCTGACGCCGTGACCGCTCGGGCCGAGCCCGCCGGTGGGTCCAAGCTGCTGATCGACTTCGGTCCGCTGCTGCTGTTCTTCCTGGTCAATTTCCTGGCGCCGGTATCGCCGCTGACCAAGATCTTCGTCGCTACCGGGGTGTTCATGGTCGCGATGGTGGCGGCGGTGGCCTATTCCGCCATCCGCTATCGCAGCGTGTCGCCGCTCCTGTGGTTCAGCGGATTCATGGTGGTCGTCCTCGGCGGCCTGACCCTGTGGCTGCGCGACGAAACCTTCATCAAACTCAAGCCCACCATCTACTACCTCTTCGTCGCCTCCCTCCTCGGCTTCGGGCTGTGGAAGGACAGGCCGTTGCTGAAGATGGTGCTGGGCAGCGCCTACCCGGGGCTCGACGAGGCCGGTTGGCGCAAGCTGACCCGTAACTGGGCGCTGTTCTTCCTCTTCATGGCCGCACTTAACGAAGCAGTCTGGCGCAACAGCAGCACCGACTTCTGGGTCGGATTCAAGCTGTGGGGGGCGATTCCCCTCACCTTCCTGTTCGCCGCCGCCAATGTCCCCATGCTGCTGCGCCACGGCCTGACCGCCGAGAACGCCAAACCCGAAGAGCCAGGACCCGTCGAATGAATACCCCTGCCCTTTCGATCCGCGGTCTGCGCAAGGCCTACGCCAGCGGCACCGAGGCACTGAAAAGCGTCGATCTAGACATCGCGCCGGGCGAGATCTTTGCGCTGCTCGGGCCCAATGGCGCGGGCAAGACGACGCTGATCTCGATCGTCTGCGGCCTTGTTCGCGCTACCTCGGGCGAGGTGTTGGTCGAGGGCAAACACTGGCTGGACGACTATAAGGGCGCACGGCGGCGCATCGGGCTGGTCCCGCAGGAAATGAACATCGACGTGTTCGAGCCGGTCTGGAACACGGTCGCCTTCAGTCGCGAACTGTTCGGCCTGCCCCGCAACGACGCGCATATCGAGCAGGTGCTGCGCGACCTCACCTTGTGGGACAAGCGCAAGAACATCCTCAAGGACCTGTCGGGCGGGATGAAGCGCCGTGTGATGATCGCCAAGGCGCTGGCCCACGAGCCCGACATCCTGTTCCTCGACGAGCCCACCGCGGGCGTCGACGTCGAACTGCGCAAGGAAATGTGGGCGATGGTCCGCCAGCTGCGCGAAAAGGGTGTCACCATCATCCTCACGACCCATTATATCGAGGAAGCCGAGGAGATGGCCGACCGCGTGGGTGTCATCAACAAGGGCGAGCTGATCCTGGTCGAGGAAAAGGCCGAGCTGATGAAGAAGCTCGGTCGCAAGACGCTTCACCTGCAGCTGGCCGAGCCCTTGAGTTCAGTACCGGCGGCCTTGCAGGATTGGCGACCGCGATTGTCGGACGACGGCCTCACCCTCACCTACGACTTCGACCGGCATGCCGAGCGGACCGGCATTCCGTCGCTGCTGGCGGCAATGCGGGACGAGGGCATTGCGTTCAAGGACCTCGACACCAAGCAGTCGAGCCTCGAGGACATCTTCGTCGGCCTGATCCATGGAGGCGCCAAATGAACGTCCGCGGCGTCCTCGCCATCTACAAGTTCGAGATGCACCGTTTCCGCCGCACCCTGTGGACGGGGATGGCGGTGCCGGTGATCACCACCTGCCTCTACTTCATCGTGTTCGGCTCGGCGATCGGAAGCCGCATGACCGAGGTCAACGGCATCCCCTATGGCGCCTTCATCGTACCTGGCCTGATGATGCTGAGCCTGTTCACCGAGAGCATTTTCAACGCCAGCTTCGGCATCCACATGCCGCGCTTCACGGGGACCATCTACGAGATCCTCTCGGCGCCTCTGTCGGCGGTGGAGACGGTACTGGGCTATGTCGGCGCCGCGGCGACCAAGGCGACCCTAGTGGCGCTGGTCATCTTCGCAACCGCGCACCTGTTCGTGCCGGTGCGGGTCGAGCATCCGATCGCCGCGCTTGCCTTCCTGATCTTGGTCGCGGTGACGTTTTGCCTGTTCGGATTCATCATCGGCGTCTGGGCAAAGGGGTTCGAGCAGTTGCAGGTGATCCCGCTGCTGGTCGTCACCCCGCTCACCTTCCTCGGCGGCGCCTTCTACTCGATCGACATGCTGCCCGAGCCGTGGCGGACGATCACCCTGTTCAATCCAGTGGTGTATCTGATCAACGGCTTCCGCTGGTGCTTCTTCGGCACCGCGGACGTCAGCTTCGGGCTGGCGCTCGGCGCGACGCTCGCCTTCGCCGGGGTGTGCCTGGCCGGCATCTTCTGGATCTTCCGGACCGGCTACCGGCTGAAAGCATAAGGGCCCCGGCTTGCCGCCGAGGCCCTTTGAATCTCAAGCCTGGCTGAAGCGCTCCGCCGCCTTGTCCCAGTTCACCACGTCCCACCACGCCTTGAGGTAATCGGCACGGCGATTGTTGTACGTCAGGTAATAGGCGTGCTCCCACACGTCATTACCGAGGATCGGCGTGCCTTTGACCTCGGCGACGTCCATCAGCGGATTGTCCTGATTGGGGGTCGAGCTGACCACCAGCCCCTGTCCCGGAACCGCCACCAGCCACGCCCAGCCCGAACCGAACTGGCCGGCGCCCGCGGCGTTGAACTTCTCCTTGAGGCCATCGAGCGACCCGAACGCCCTGTCGATCGCCTGCGCCAGCTCACCGCTCGGGCTCCCGCCGCCGGGAGCCATGATCTCCCAGAAGAAGCTGTGGTTCCAGTGCCCTCCGCCGTTGTTGCGGACGACCTTCGAACCGGCACCGGCATTGGCGACCAGTTCCTCGAGGCCCTTGCCCTGGAGCGACGCATCACCCTCGACCGCCTTATTGAGGTTATCGACATAAGTCTGGTGATGCTTGTCGTGATGGAGCTTCATCGTGGTCGCATCGATGGTCGGCTCGAGCGCCGCATAATCGTACGGCAGAGGGGCGACGGTGAAGGCCATGATCAAGCTCCTTGGGCTGGTAAGACAATACCGTCCATGTGGTCAGCGGCCAGTGCTTAGTCAACGCGGCAGCGGGTCAGGCGGGTTCGGTGTCCATCAGCTTGTGGCGCTTTAGGGCGTGGCGCAGCTGGTCGTAGCTGAGGCTCAGCGCCGCCGCGGTCGCGCGCTGGTTGAAGCGATTCGCCTTCAGCGCCTGCTCGAGGATCGCTCGTTCATACGCGTGCACCGCGGCACGGAAGTCGCTGGTCTCGGGGCTAGGCAAGGCAGCAGCGATCGCAGGCTCGCCCTCCTCCTTATCCGGCGCAGCAGCAGGTGCAGCCAGGGCGGTCGGCGCGACGGAAGCGGTACCGAGCGACCAGGGTGAGGCGAAGGGGTCGAACTGGATGGCGGCGATCGGCTCGTCCGGGCTGTCCCAACGATACACCGCCCGCTCGATCACGTTGCGCAGTTCGCGGACGTTGCCCGGCCAGCCGTAATTCTCCAGCGCCGCCATCGCCTCGCGCGAGAAACCGGGCCACCCGGCCCACTCCAGTTCCGAGGCCATGCGCCGCCCGAAATGTTCAGCCAGCAGCGAAACGTCGCCCTTGCGCAGGCGAAGCGGCGGCAGGGTCACCACCTCGAAGCTCAGCCGATCGAGCAGGTCGAGCCGGAACTTGCCCTCTTCCGCCAGGCGCGGCAGATGTTCGTTGGTGGCAGCGACGATGCGGACATCGACCTTGACCGGACGGCTGGCGCCGATGCGCGTCACCTCGCCATATTCGACCGCGCGCAGCAGCCGGTCCTGCGCCGGGCTCGACAGGGTCGCGAGTTCGTCGAGGAACAGGGTGCCGCCATCGGCTTCCTCGAAGCGGCCCTTGCGGGTCTTGGCGGCGCCGGTGAAAGCACCCGCCTCATGCCCGAACAGTTCAGCCTCGATCAAATTCTCGGGCAGCGCCGCGCAGTTCATGGTCACCAGCGGCCCGGCCCAGCGGCCGGACAGGTGGTGCAGGCGCTCGGCGATCAGCTCCTTGCCGGTGCCGCGTTCCCCGATCACCAGCACCGGGCGATTGAGCGGGGCGGCACGGCTCGCGCGTTCGACCGCGTCGAGGAATGGGATGCTCTGGCCAATGAAATTCAAGGTGCGTGCCACGGGCAAGAGTTGGTGTGATTTTCCAAGCCTTGGCAAGTTTTTTCCGACCAACGGACATCGGCTCAGCGACTCAATTCTGCGTTTCTCGACTTTTCGCAAAACTGGCACGAACCGTGCATAGTTGGTGCATCGACAGGGCCCCACTCTCGTGAGGTACGACTAGAATGAGCATCTTTTCCCGCACTCGGGACATCATGGCCGCCAATCTGACCGAGCTTCTCGACCGCGCGGAGGATCCCTCGCGGATGATCCGCATGGTCATCCTCGAGATGGAGGAAACGCTGGTTGAAGTTCGCGCTTCGGCCGCGCGCAGCATCGCCGACGCCAAGGAAATGCGTCGCGCAATGGTTCGCCTCGAAGGAATCACCGACAGCTGGACCGAAAAGGCCGAGCTTGCCCTTTCCAAGGGCCGCGAGGACCTTGCCAAGGCTGCGCTGATCGAGCGCCAGAAGGCGTCCGACATGGCCAAGGGCCTGGAAGCCGAGGTGGCGGTGATCGACAACACGCTCAAGGCCTATGAAGCCGATATCGCTAAGCTTCAGGGCAAGCTGCGCGAGGCCCGTTCGCGCCAGAACGCCATCTCGACCCGGATCGAAAGCGCGGTGACCCGTGCCAAGGCGCGCGAGATGCTGAACGGCAGCCGGACCGAGGACGCGTTCAGCCGGTTCGAACTGCTGGAACGCCGGGCCGACTTCGCCGAAGGCCGCGCCGAAGCGCTGGGGATGACCGGGCCAAAGAGCCTGGAAGAAGAAATCGCCGACCTTCGCGCCGAGGAGCAGGTCGACAAGGAATTGGAAGCGCTCAAGGCGCGCCTTGCGAACAAGGGGGAATGATAGGTGGAAGACGTACTGATCCCAGTACTGATCGTCGGCATGCTGTTTATCGGCCTGCCATGGCTGATCATGCACTACGTCACTCGCTGGAAGACCGCAGCCACGCTGACCGGCGGTGATGAGCGTCTGCTGGAGGAATTGCACGACCTGGCCCGGCGCCTGGACGACAGGATGTGCTCGATCGAGCGGATCATGACCGCCGAGAACCCCAATTGGCGCCAGCAGTGCGCTCCCGAGCAGCAGGCGCTGCCCTCGCGGAGCGCAGATCTCGACATCGACGCCGAATTCGCTCGTCTGGCCGAGCGGAGCCGGGCCCGGGAGGTTCGCTGAGATGGCCACGCAGCCGCCAACCCGCACCCGCTTCTACAAGGACAAGCGCAACGGAAAGGTGATGGGCGTCTGCGCAGGGATCGCAGATTACACCGGAGTCGACGTCCTGGTCGTCCGCATCATGATGTTCATGGCGATCTGGCTTTCGGGTTTTGCCGTCCTGCCATTCTACTTCGTGCTCGGGATGATCGCCGAGGATCGCCCGCGCGAACTCAGCAATGATTCGCCCGAGGACAAGCGCTTCTGGCAGCAGGTCCGGGTCTCGCCGACCCGCACTGCGCGCGACATCCGGATGAACCTCAAGGCGATCGACCGCCGCCTGGCCGATGTCGAAAGCTACGTCCTCACCAACAACCGCAGTCTCGCTCGCGAAATCGAGGAACTGCGCTAGTATCCCTCTCACATTTCAAGAGGTTTTCGAATCATGTCGCCACTTATGATCCCGATCATCGGCATGATGATCCCCATCATCGCCATCCTCGCCAAGGTCTACATGCGATCGATGGAGATGAAGGAGCGTCAGCTTACCGCCATGGGTGAGAATACCGCCGAGAAGGCTGCCCAATACGCCACCCGCGTCGCCGAACTCGAGCAGCGGGTGCGTGTCCTGGAGCGGATCGCCACCGATGGAGGAATCCAGACCGCCGCTCAGATCGAGGCCCTGCGCGATTCGCCGGTCAGCTTCGAGACGATGCGGGAGAAGGTGCAGTGAACCCCTTCGAGTTCGTCCTCATCATCCTTGGAATGATTTTCATCTTCCAGATCATCAAGCACAAGATGGGGATCCGCACTGACGAAAATGGCGAGATACTCCCTCCGCCACAGGATAGCGGGGAGGCTCGCCTGCTGCGCGACGAAGTGCGCCAGCTGAAGGAGCGCATCCAGGTCCTCGAGCGGATCACGGTGGAAAAGGAAAACAGCCTGGCCCGCGAGATTGAAGACCTGCGCCGCAGCTGAACCCGGGAGCGCTTCCCTGCTGAGGAGGCATCGCCTATCGCCGCCAACGATGCCCCTGCCCTCCCTCTCCGACCTTCGCGACGATTATGAGCTGCTCGAGGCCGAGGAGCGCTACCGTCTGCTCATCGACCTCGGCCGTGAGCTTGAGCCGATGCCCGACGCGCTCAAGACCGACGCAACCAAGGTCCGGGGCTGTTCGGCCAGCGTCTGGGTCTATCCCACTCGGCTGGAGGATGGCCGCCTGCATTTCCTGGCCGACAGTAACGCCGCCATCACCAAGGGGATCGTCGCCCTGGTGCTGAGTACGGTGCAGGACCGCGCACCGGCCGACATCGCCGCCACCGACATCACCGCCGAACTCGAACCGTTCGACCTGTCGCGCCAGCTTTCGTCGAACCGGACGCAGGGCATCCCCAACATGATCGCGCTGGTTCAGGACACCGCGAAGCGGCTGGCATGAGCGATTTCCGCGAGGGCGTCTCCGCGCCGTTCGATCCCGCGCTGTTCTTCGCCATGGCCCGCAAGGTCGGGCACGGCCGCGCGCTCGGGCTGGAATATCGTGCTCATGGCGACGACTGGGTCGAGCTTGCGCTGCCGTGGCGCCCCGAGTTAGTCAGCATGCCCGAGAGCGGGATCATCGCGACCGGAGCGATCGTCAGCCTGATCGATACCTGCTCGGGGACGTCGGTGTGGACCGCGCTAGGGGGGTTCCGGGCGGCGGTGACGCTCGACCTCAGGCTCGACTATCTGCGGCCTGCGTCCAAGGGCGAGACAGTGATCGCGCGCTGCGAATGCTACAAGATCACCCGCAACGTCGCCTTCGTTCGCGGGGTCGCGCATGGCGGCGACGAGAAGCGTCCGATCGCACATAGCGCGGCGACCTTCGTCGCGGTCGACTAGCCGGCCGCGGTCTTGCGCTCTTCGGCCTTCCTCAGCACGTCATAGGCCGCCTGCACCGCCTGGAAGCGCTTGGCGGCATCTTCGTCACCGGGCTTGAGGTCGGGGTGGCTGGCCTTGGCCAGGCGGCGGTGGGCAGCCTTGATCTCGTCAAAGGCTGCTTCAGGATCGACCTCGAGCACCGCTAGCGCGCGCATCTCCTCGCGGCTGCGGGTGCCGTCGCCGGGACCGGCCCAGGCGTAATGCGAACTTTGCTTGTAGCCGTTGGCGCCGCGGCGCTCGTTCGCTTCGCGCTCGGCCGCTTCGGCTGCCGACAGGTTGGCGAAATAGTCCCAGTTCTTGTTGTATTCGGCGGCATGGGCTTCGCAGAAATGCCACCGCTCGGGGCTGTTCGGGGCCTTGGGGGCGGGCCGGTCGCCTGGCGACAGGCAGCCTTCCCGGTCGCACAGGCGCACGCGCGCCGCGTCCCGGCCCTTGTCGGCATAGGAGCGCCAGCGGGGAAATCCCCAGTCGTTGGAGCGGGTGGAGCGGGCCATGAATGTTCTAACTAGTTGAAGGACGTGAAAGTGCCAGGGGGCCTGTAAGCCGGGTTCTGTCCTCCGTCCGAAGACGGATGTGCGACCATTCCTCTCGGCCTGCCGTTACCGACAGGCTCCAGCGACCAACCCGGGCGACGAGCCGGAACAGGCCCCTATGCCGCCCCTATTCGGTCTTGCACCCGGTGGGGTTTACCATGCCGGCTGCCGTTGCCGGAGCCGCGGTGCGCTCTTGCCGCACCCTTTCGACCTTACCGCCCCGAAGAGCGGCGGTTTGCTTTCTGTGGCACTATCCCTGACCCCGTGCCGAAGCGCGGGACCGCCGGGCGTTACCCGGCACCGTTGTTCCGTGGTGCCCGGACTTTCCTCGGCGAAGACAAGTCTCCGACGCGGCCGCCCGGCCCCCTAGCGAGCAGCCTTCTAGCAGAGCCTTCAGCGCCCGACCATCGCCTCGGCGGTCGGCAGGACATAATGCTTCCACTGCTCGCGCAGCGTCTTCTTGCTGAGCTTGCCGGTGGCGGTGTGGGGAAGCGCCTCCACGAACTCGATCGCGTCGGGCATCCACCACCGTGCGATATGCTTCGCCAGATGCTCGCGGATGGCTTCCTCGTGGACGTCGGACCCGGCTGACCGGACCACCAGCAGCAACGGCCGCTCGTCCCACTTGGGATGCGCAATCCCGATCGCCGCCGCCTCCGCCACGCCGGGCACCCCGACCGCGGCATTCTCCAACTCGATCGAACTGATCCACTCCCCGCCGGACTTGATCACGTCCTTAGCCCGGTCGGTGATCTGCATGGTGCCGTCGGGATGGAGTGCGGCGACATCGCCGGTGTCGAACCAGCAGTCCGCGTCGGTCGCCGACTGCTCTTCCTTGAAGTAACGCTCGACGATCCAGTGGCCGCGGGTCTGAAGGCTGCCGGTGGCGACACCGTCGCGTGGCAATTCGTTGCCCTCGTCGTCGACGATCCGGAGTTCGACGCCGAACGGAATGCGCCCCTGCCGGCAGGTGAAATCGACCTGTTCCTCGTCGGTCATGTCGTCCCAATTGGCCGGCGGATTGCCGCAGGTGCCGATCGGGCTCATCTCGGTCATGCCCCAGGCGTGGCCGATCCTGACGCCCTTGCGCCGGAACCATTCGACCATTGCGCGCGGCGCGGCCGAGCCGCCGATGGTGACGCTCTTGAGCGACCCGAGCTGGTCGCCGGTTCGCTCGATATGGTCGATCATGCCCAGCCACACGGTCGGCACGCCCGCACTGTGGGTGACGCCTTCGTCGCGGAACAGGTCGCACATCTGCTGCGGGCGATAGTCGGCGCTCAGCACCAGTTTGGCGCCAACCATCGGCGCCGCCCACGGGACACCCCAGGCGTTGGCATGGAACATCGGCACGATCGGCAGGCAGGTCGAGCGCGCACTGAGCTCGAACACGTCGGGCCCGACCTCGACCATCGTGTGAAGCATGGTCGAGCGATGTTCGTAGAGCACGCCCTTGGGATTGCCGGTGGTGCCGGAGGTGTAGCAGAGCCCCAGCGGCTCACGCTCGTCGCCCTCGACCCAGGCGAATTCATCGTCCTCGGCGTCGATCCAGGCGCGAAACTCGCCGTCGTCCATGCAGATGTAATGCTCGATCGTCTTCCACTGCGGCTTCATCTTCTCGACCACCGCCGAAAAGGCCTTGTCGTAGAGGAGCACGCGATCCTCGGCATGGTTGGCGATGTAAGCCAGCTGCTCGGGAAACAGCCGCGGATTAATGGTGTGGAGGATGCCGCCCATCCCGATCGTGCCGTACCAGCTGGTCAGGTGATGGACGTGATTCATCGCCAGGGTCGCCACGCGATCGCCGCGCGGGATCCCAAGCTTGGTGAGGGCCTTGGCCATCCGCCGCGCATCCTGAGCGACGCCGCGCCAATTGGTGCGGCCGATCGTGCCGTCAGCCCAAGAGGTCACGATCTCCCGCCCGCCATGCTCACGCTCGGCATGGTCGACTAGGCGCATCACCCGAAGCTGGTGATGCTGCATCGCGCCCAAGATACTCATGCTGTCTCTCCTCCGAGCGGAAGAGAGTGACGTTGCGCTAGGTCGAGTCAAGCGCTCCGGGTCAGAACGGCATCTGGAAGCCCGGCGGCAAGGGCAGGGTCGAGCTCATCTTCTGCATTTCGGCGGCGGCCGCCTGGTCGGCCTTGGCGCGGGTGTCGTTGAGCGCGGCGGCGATCAGATCCTCGACCATCGTCTTTTCCGACGGGACCAGCAAGCTGTCGTCGATCGACACGCCGATGATCCGCCCCTTGGCCGAAGCCTTGATCTTGACCAGGCCGCCGCCTGACTGACCCTCGACCTCGATCTTGTCGAGATTGTCCTGGGCTTTCTGCAATTCGGCCTGCGCGTTCTGCGCCATTTGCATAATTTCTTCGAGGCTAGGCATGGTTGGAGTCCTTGGGCTGTACGGATTCGAGGGTGGCGTCGGGAAAGGCTGAAAGCACGGCGACCACCGAAGGCTCCCGCAGGATAGCGTCGCGGGCACGCTCTTCGGCCATTTTCTCCTGCGCAGCGAGCGAAGGCTGCGCCTCGCCGTCGGAGAGGGTCACCTGCCACGAGGTGCCGGTCAGCGAGCGAAGCTCCGCCTCAAGCTCCCGAGCGAAGGAGGCACCGAGCGGCTGGAGCGGCTTCAACGCAAGCTCACCCGCGGCGTAGCGGATTAGGCCGACCTGGTTGCGCAGCTGGACGGCGCGGATCGCCTTGCCCTTGCCTTCGATGAAGTCGACCAGTTCCCCGAAGCCTCCCGGCAGCGACGGTGCGGTGGTTTCCGGCGGAGCGGCCTGAGCGGGTGCGGGGGGTACCGGCAATTCGGCGCGAGGCGCGGGGGCTGCCGCAGCCGGTCGCGGAGCCGGCGAGCTCGTCGCCCCCTCTCCCTGCCCCTGCAGCCTGGCCAGCAACGCGGCCGGATCGGGCAGGTCGGCGGCATGGACCAGGCGAAGCAAAACCATCGCCGCCGCTTCGTTGGGGTCGGGGGCGAGACTGACGTCGGACAGCCCCTTGAGGAGCAACTGCCACAGGCGATGCAGTTGCGACCAGCCGAGGCTGCCGCCGAGCTCTTCGCTGGCTGTCCGCTCCTCCACGCTGGCGAGCGGATCGCCGCCGCGTCCGGCCTTGGCTCGGGAGGCGGCGTGGACCTGCTCCATCAGACCGCGCAGCAGCGCGGCCGGGTCGATCCCGAGCGCCTGCGCCTCGTCAAGCTCTGCCAGGCTGCCCGACGCATCGCCGGCCAGCAGCAGCGACAGCAGACGCCGGATGCGGCCGCGGTCGGCGAGGCCGAGCATGTCGCGCACCGCTTCGGTCTTCACCTCGCCGCCGCCATGCGCAATCGCCTGGTCGAGCAGCGACAGGCCATCACGGGCGGAGCCTTCGGCGGCCCGCGCGATCATCAGCAGCGCGTCGGGCTCGATCGACACCTGCTCGATCTCGGCAATGCGGCGAAAGTGCTCGACCAGCTTCTCGGCCGGGATGCGACGCAGGTCGAAGCGCTGGCAGCGCGACAGCACCGTCACCGGCACCTTGTTGACCTCAGTGGTCGCGAACAGGAATTTGACGTGTGCGGGCGGTTCCTCGAGCGTCTTCAACAGCGCGTTGAAGGCGTTCTTGGTCAGCATGTGCACTTCGTCGATGATGTAGATCTTGAAGCGCGCGCTGACCGCCGAATAGCGCACCGCCTCGATGATCTCGCGGACATCGTCGACGCCGGTGTGGCTGGCGGCGTCCATCTCAATTACGTCGATGTGCCGCCCTTCGGCGATCGCCCGGCACGGCTCGCACACGCCGCACGGATCGATGGTCGGGCCGCCCTGGCCGTCGGGCCCTATGCAGTTGAGCGCCTTGGCGACCAGCCGCGCGGTCGAGGTCTTGCCGACCCCGCGCACCCCGGTCAGCAGGAAGGCGTGGGCGATGCGGCCACTGGCGATCGCATTGCCGAGGGTGCGGACCATCGCGTCCTGCCCGATCAGCTCACCGAAGCTTTGCGGGCGATATTTGCGGGCCAGCACGCGATAGGGCGACGCCGCAGCGCTCTTCTCCAGCGGCTGCGCGGGCAGGTCGAGGCCGAGGCCCGGTTCGTCGTGAGGCGATTCGTCGGTGCTCATCGCGGCTACATCTAGAGGCCGGTGGGCCGGCACGCCACTTCTTGCAGTGCCTCTCTGCAGCCTTCACACTGGCACAGTCATTGTACGGAGGCTTCTATTGTATCTCGGAGCGTTGCTTGCCGCCGTCACGGCATTTCAATCGCCACAGGCGACCGGAAAGGTCGCGCTGACGGCCGAGATTTGCGAGGACGACGAGAAGCGCAGGCAATTCTTCGCGCAGCCGGGCGGCCCGCCCATGCTGAAGCCGTCGCCAGACATCCTGACCCGGAGGCGGGCTATCGAGCTCCGGGTCGCACTCTTCCAGCAGCGGGCAACCCTGAGCGAGTCAGAGAGTGCGGATCTCTATCTCGAACTTCTCAAACGACCGCCGGTCACGGCAGCCGGTCGCGCCATGGTCGCCTTGGTGAATGAGGTCAGCGATCATTTCAGCGCGGCCCGCAAGACCGGCGACGAACGCAAGATGTGTCTCGCCACGCTTGAAAAGTTCGTCAGGCTCCCTGAACTCGAGAACCTCCAACGCCAATTATTCGACGTTCAGGAACGCGAGCTTGGCGCAATGGCCCTTCAGCGCGGCGTCTCGCTCGAACCCTGATCCTTGCGCATTTGCATCCCGCCCGCCATATGCGCGGCGGGAGTCGGGCGGACGGGATTGTCGCCAACCTGGTCAGGTCCGGAAGGAAGCAGCCACAACGATTTCGTCCCGGGTCGTTCCGGCTCCCACCCTCCCAAGATACCGCCCGGCGCGCTCAGCCGGGCATCCTCACCGTCATCGTCGCTCCGCTGACCCGGACCTGGCACGCCAGCCGGCTGGTGCGCTGCGCCTGGTAGGCGAGGTCGAGCATGTCTTCCTCGTCCTCACCCGCCGCGGGCAGTCGCGCGAAGTCCTCCTCCGACAGGATCACGTGGCAGGTCGAGCAGCTCATCGCCTTGCCACAGGTGCCTTCGAGCGGCTGGTCGGCAGCCTGGGCGACATCGAGAAGATTGTCGCCCTCGGCAGCCTCCACCTCGCGGTCCAGAACTCCATCGGATCTCAGAAATCGTATCAATGTCATGCGGCAAACCGTTGCTGCGCCTCGGCCGCGCGCCGGATCAGCGTGCAAGCTTCGGTCAAGTCGTCGAAGGTCGTGTAGCGGCCGAAACCGAGCCGGATGCTTTGCCGCGCGTCGGCGTCGCTGAGGCCGATCCCGCGCAGGACGTGGCTCGGCCGACCCGAGCCGCTGGCGCAGGCGCTGCCAAGCGAAAAGGCAATCGTGCGGCACTCCGCCAGCAATCGCGCAGCGTCGAGCCCGGGGCAGCGGACATTGAGATTGCCGTGATAACGGTCCTCGCTGCTGCCGTTGAGGGTCCAGCCGGGCCCAAGCGCGTCGAGCGCCGCCAGCCACAGCTGCTCGACATGCGCGTGATCGGCCTCCCGCCGTTCCGCCGCCAAGGCAGCAGCGGCACCGAAGCCCACGCACAGCATCGGAGACAGCGTTCCCGACCGCAGCCCCCGTTCCTGCCCGCCACCGTGTATCAGTGGCTCCAAGCTGACGCCATCGCGGATCCACAGCGCTCCGATCCCCTTTGGCCCGTGGATCTTGTGCGCGCTGATCGCGATGAGGTCGGGACCATCGGGGATCGACAGGCGACCGAAGCCCTGAACCGCGTCGCACAGCATCAGGGCGCCGGCCTCGCGGGCCAGCGCGGCGATCTCACCGACCGGCTGGACGACGCCAATCTCGTTGTTGACCAGCATCGCCGCGACCAGCGCGGTGGGGGTGCGCAAGGCCGCGCGCAGCCGGTCGAAATCGACCCGCCCGTCGGGGCCGACCGGCAGGATCTCGACGTCGCGGCCTTGCCGCTGCAGCCATTCGGTCGTGTCGAGAACCGCCGCATGCTCCGTCGCGACCGTCACGACGCGTCCCGCGATGCCACGCAGCGCCAGGTTGAGTGCTTCGGTCGCGCCGGCGGTGAAGACGAGCTGCCCACCGGCTGGCAGCAGCGACGCCACCTGCGTCCTCGCATGCTCCACCGCCGCCGCGGCCTCGCGCCCCGCGCGGTTCGGGCTGTGCGGATTGGCGAAATGGTCGAGCCACGGAAGCATCGCCGCCTTGACCTCGGGCGCGAGCGGCGTGGTCGCCTGATAGTCGAGGTAGATCATGCCGCGCGCGCTTTCGAGCTGGCGGCAAGGCTGGTCCAGGCATTGGCGAAGGCGTCAACCTCCGCCTCGCTGGTAGTCGGCCCGAAGCTCACCCGGATGACCTTGTCGGCGAATTCGGGCGGCGCGCCCATCGCCGCGAGGACATGGCTGGTCTTGACCTTGCCGGACGAGCAGGCGCTTCCCGCCGATACCGCGAAACCGAGCGCATCGAATTGCACCAACTGCGCCATCGCGCTCATATGCTCCATCGCATAGGCACCGATTGTGGGAAGCCGTCCGGCGCCCTGTCCGACGATCTCGGCCCCTTCGCACATCAGCCTGACGTCAAGCCGGGCGCGCAGGCGGTTGAGCCGGTCGAAGTCCCAGGCGTCCGCTTCGAGCGCCGCCGCCCACCCGAGGATGGCGGGAAGATTCTCGGTGCCGCGTCGATACCCTCGCTCCTGCCCTCCGGTGGGAACCAGCAGCTTGAGGTCGCGCACCAGCAGTGCAGCGGCACCCGGGGGGCCGCCTACCTTGCTGCTGCTGACGATGATCAGGTCGGCAGGCGGCATCGGCAGCTTGCCGGCGCTTTGCGCGCAATCGACCAGCAGGAACGAGCCCGCGGCGTCCACCGCTTCGCCGATCTGCGCGATCGGCTGCACGACACCGGTCTCGCTGTTGGCGTGCTGGACAGCAATCAGGCCGCGCCCGCCGAGGTGCAGCCAGGTCGAGAGGCCGTCAGGAGCGAGCAGGCCATTCTCGTCGACGTGGAGGTTCCAGCCTTCCCCTTCGGGCACCTGCGAGCGGATGGCGTCATGCTCGACGGTGGATAGCGCAGGCTTGGGACCGACTTCGTGGCAGCGGCGAAAGGCGAGTGCCGCCGCCTCGCTCGCAGTGGCGGTGAAGATGAGATCGCCCGACCAGCCCAGCGCGGCCTTGATCCGACGGCGGGCATCTTCAAGCGCCGCCTTGGCCGCCCGACCCTCTGCATGCGGGCTCGACGGATTGGCCCAGCGCTCCAGCGCCTCGGCCATCGCCGCGCGCGCTTGCGGCAGCACCGGGGTCGTCGCGGCATGGTCGAGATAGATTCGAGGTCGGCTCACGGAAACCTTGGCAATTGCTGTTTGTTGGCTCGCCTCTATATAAGCGCGCCGCCTTCACCCGTCATAGTCAGCAAAAGAGTGTCATGCCCGAAGTCATCTTTCCGGGGCCGGAAGGCCGCCTCGAAGGCCGTTTCCATCCGGGCCTGCGTCCCCGCGCGCCGGTTGCGCTGATCCTGCACAGCCATCCGCAAGCGGGCGGCACGATGAATAACAAGATCGTGCAGATGCTCTACCAGACCTTCGTCAAGCGCGGGTTCGCGACCTTGCGATTCAATTTCCGCGGGACGGGCAAGAGCCAGGGCGTGTTCGACAATGGCATCGGCGAATTGTCCGATGCGGCGAGCGCGCTCGACTGGGTGCAGCAGATCCACCCCGAGGCCGAGCAGACCTGGGTCGCCGGGGTCAGCTTCGGTGCCTGGATCGGGATGCAGCTGCTGATGCGCCGGCCCGAGATCAAGGGCTTCATCTCGATCGCCCCGCCGGCCAACATGTACGACTTCGGCTTCCTCGCCCCCTGCCCTTCGTCGGGCATCATCATCCAGGGCGAGGCGGACGAGGTGGTCAGCCCGGCCAGCGTCCAGAAGCTGGTCGACAAGCTGCGCACCCAGCGGCACATCACCATCCATCACGACACCATCCCGGGAGCCAACCACTTCTTCGCCAATGAACTCGACCTGATGATGAAGAGCGTCGACGGCTATCTCGACATGCGCCTGGGCCGCTAGGTCACAGCACCCAGATCAGCACGTTGGCGACGAGGATGACGGCGACTAGCACCATCAGCAGCCCCTGCTTGCGGTAGGTGCCGGCCCACGCGAAGCGGGCGCCGAACACCAGCAGCACGAAGGCCGCCAGCATGACGATCGACATGAGGGTGGACGCTGTCTGGTTCATTTTTGCTCCCGAAACGGCTTCTTAACCGATGTTGCACTAATCGGACGAGGTCATGATTGGGGCCGACCAGCAACAGAAACTCGCCGACGCGTTCGAGCGGATCGAGGGCACCATCCTTCCCTGCATCACCATGATGCTGGAAACGCTGCTCGATGCCTCGCGCGGGCTCGATCATGCCGATCCCAAGGCGCTGGTCGCGGAGCTCCAGACCCTTGCTGCCGAGCTCGAAGAGCTGACCCGCAGCGTGGAATTGTGCTCACCGAATCACCTCGATCCCGGCGCCTATCGCACCAGCTCCCGCGCCTGAACCGAATCAGGCGACCCACGCCGCGTGGGTGGCCGGGTCCATGTTGCCGCCCGTCACCATCACCACCGTTCCCGCTTCCAGCGTGACCTTGCCGGCCAGCGCTGCAGCCAGAGCCGCGGCGCCGCCCGGCTCAACGACTAGGCCCAGTTCGTGCCAAGCGAAGCGGACTGCGGCGCGAACATCGTCCTCGCTGACAGACACGCCGGTTGCGCCGCGGGCCTGCAGGACGCCGAAGGTGAGCGGCGAGACCAAAGGTGTCTGTAGCGCATCGCATGCGGTCGGTCGCGCGTCGGCGGGCACTGGGACGATGTGGCCAAGCTCGAGGCTGCGTCGCATATCGTCCCAGCCTTCCGGCTCGACCACCACGATCTCGGCTTCCGGAACCGCCAGGGCGAGTCCCGCGGCCAGACCGCCGCCGCCGCAGCAGACGATGATTCGCCGCACCGGCTCCGGGCACTGGCTCAGCAGCTCGAGCCCAGCGGTACCCTGGCCTACGATGATGTGCGGATCGTCGAAGCTCGGCACCACGACGGCGCCTCGCTCGGCCGCAAGCGCGTGGGAGATGGCGACGCGGTCCTCGCTGACCCGATCGTAGAACACGATGTCGGCCCCCTGCTCGCGAGTACCTGCCACCTTCGGGGCGGGCGCGTCCGCGGGCATGACGATGGTGGCCGGAATGCCGAGGCGCCGGGCGGCGATCGCCACGCCCTGAGCATGGTTGCCGCTGGAGAAAGCGACCACTCCGGCGCGCCGCTCGGCCTCGTTCAAAAGCGCCAGGCGATTGCTCGCTCCGCGCAGCTTGAACGACCCGCCTGTCTGAAGCGATTCGCATTTCAGCCACACTGCGTGTCCGCCCAGCCGCAGCGGCCGCAAGGGGGTCTCCACCACCAGCCCGCGGATGCGCTCACCCGCTTCGACGACCTGCTCGCGGGTTGGAAGATTGTCCTTGCCCATCAACAGCTTGGCCGAAGCGGTGCGGACATGCGCCAAGCTGCGGCGGCTAAGCCGCAAAAGGCGTCGGAAAAAGATTGCGTTAAGGGAAGCTCGTTCATATGTAGCGCCTCCGCTGCCCCATGGGACTTCCAACCGCAAGGCAGCTGTTCGTCAAACGTTGCCGAAAGGCACTTGGAGGTCCCTTGCATTGGCTGATCACCCCTTCGCGCTGGGGCTAGCGCCCCGTTCCGATCGCACCGAATCCGTTGTCGCTTCCGGTGCGGCTGACATTGCACGACTGAAGCCGGTCCAACCGGTCACGCTCCTGCGCCCTCATGCGGCGCAGGCGGCGGCGCGTTTCTTTGTCGAGAAGTTCCCCGGCAAGTCGCTCTACGCGGTCAAGGCGAATCCTTCGCCCGACCTGCTTCGAGTGCTGTGGGACGGCGGGATCACGCACTTCGACGTGGCCTCCATCGGCGAAGTGCGGCTGGTCAGCGAAACGCTGCCGCAGGCGACCTTGTGCTTCATGCATCCGGTCAAGGCCGAGGAAGCGATCGCCGAGGCCTATCATGGCCACGGCGTGCGCACCTTCAGCCTCGACAGCCTGGAAGAACTGGAAAAGATTGCTGCCGCCTGCGCCACCGACGGCGTTGCGGCGAGCGACCTTAACCTGCTCGTCCGGGTGCGGGTGTCGTCCGAGCATTCCAAGCTCAGCCTGGCATCGAAGTTCGGCGCCGATCCGGCGGAGCTGAAGGGGCTGCTGATGGCGGCCCGCCAGGCGTCCGACGCACTCGGTATCTGCTTCCACGTTGGCAGCCAGGCGATGACTCCGGCGGCCTATGCCGAAGCGATGACCCGCGTCCGTGACGCCATCGTCGAGGCGGCGGTGACCGTCGACATCGTCGATGTCGGTGGCGGGTTCCCGTCGTCTTATCCGGGCATGGAGCCGCCGCCGCTCGAAACCTATTTCGCAGTGATCCACGAAACGTTCGAGAAGCTGCCGATCAGCTACTCGGCCGAACTGTGGTGCGAGCCGGGTCGGGCCCTGTGCGCGGAATATGCCTCGGTGCTGGTTCGCGTCGAAAAGCGCCGCGGTGACGAGCTGTACATCAACGACGGTGCCTACGGGACGCTCTTCGACGCCGCGCACATCGGCTGGCGCTTCCCCGTCCGGCTGGTTCGTGACGAGGAAAGCGACACCCGTCCGCACGGCTTCAGCTTCTACGGGCCCACCTGCGACGACCTCGACCACATGGTCGGACCGTTCGAGCTTCCCGCCGACGTCGGGCCTGGCGATTATGTCGAGATTGGCATGCTGGGCGCCTACGGGGCAGCGATGCGGACGCGGTTCAACGGCTTCGGCTCGGCCAATGGCTGGTCGGTCACCGTCACCGATGCACCGATGGCCTCTCTCTACGGAGAAGTCGCGGCCGAAACGCGTTCCAACGTGGTCAAGCTGTAACGGTTTACCCCCCTCCCGCTTGGGGCTCCCACGAAAGTACACTTTCGTCGGAGCGCCATAGGGAGGGGCCGGGGGTGGGCCTGTCCCCCCAATGTAAACAACGACGGCCAATAGCGGGCAAGCGCCCACCCCTAGCCCCTTCCGTCAGCGGGAGGGGACCGCACGGAGCTATTGGAGCATCCATGAACACCCCCAAGATCAACGACACCCGCAAGGCGGAGCTGCTCTCCTCCACCGTCGAGCATATCGACATCACTAAGTTCGATGCCCGCCCGATCGTCGAGGCGATGGGCAAGATGAGCTTCACCAGCCGCGACCTCGCGCGCGCCACCGACATCTACAACCAGATGCTGAGCGATCCCGATTGCTCGGTCATCCTGGTGATTGCCGGCTCGACCTCGGCCGGCGGCTGCATGGACCTGTATGCCGAGCTCGTCCGCTCTAACATGGTCGACGCGATCGTCGCTACCGGCGCCACCATCGTCGACATGGATTTCTTCGAAGCGCTTGGCCACAAGCATTACCAAGCGCTTGAAATCCCTGACGATGATACGCTCCGTTCGCTCTACATCGATCGTATCTACGATACCTATATTGACGAAGAACAGCTGCAGGATACCGACTTCACCATCGGCAAGATCGCCGACAGCCTAGAGCCGCGTCCCTATTCGAGCCGTGAGTTCATCAAGGAGATGGGCAAGTGGCTGCTGGAGAATGGCAAGAAGGACAACAGCCTGGTCAAGCTCGCTTACGAGCATGACGTGCCGATCTTCTGCCCGGCCTTCACCGACAGCTCTGCCGGCTTCGGCCTGGTCAAGCATCAGGTTGACGCGATGAAGGCGGGCCGTCGCTACATGACGATGGATTCGATTGCCGACTTCCGTGAGCTGACCGACATCAAGATAAAGGCCGGCACCACCGGCCTGCTGATGATCGGCGGCGGCGTGCCGAAGAACTTCACGCAGGACACCGTGGTCTGCGCCGAAATCCTCGGTCACGAGGACGTCGAGGTTCACAAGTACGCCGTGCAGATCACCGTCGCCGACGTGCGCGACGGCGCCTGCTCGTCCTCGACGCTCCAGGAAGCCGCCAGCTGGGGCAAGGTCTCGACCGCGCTCGAACAGATGGTGTTTGCCGAGGCGACTTCGGTACTGCCGCTGCTAGCCAGCGACGCCTATCACCGCGGCCACTGGAAGACGCGCGCCAAGCGCCAGTTCGCCAAGCTGTTCGACTAAGTTCGGCTTGCGTAACGATTGATTATGACAGACCCTCCTCCGCTCACACGGGGGAGGGTTTTTCATTGGTGCAGCCAAGTCCATTGCTCGGGCCGATCGTCGCGCTGGTCGGCTGGTCGCTGATCATGCTGGTATGGATGGCCGTGTCCCGGCGCGGCGCCTTCAAGCGCCTGGGCGTGTCGCTCAAGACCATTCCGCCCGGATCGCGCGGCAGTGCGCTCGACAGCAGCCCTGAAGCCAAAGCGCAGTGGAAGGCGCACAATTACAACCACCTGATGGAGCAGCCGACGATCTTCTATGCGATCGTGCTGGCGCTGGTGCTGATGGGCTTCGACCATCCGATCAACGTCATGCTGGCGTGGGGCTATGTCGGCTTTCGCATCGTCCACAGCATCGTCCAGGCGATAATCAACGTGGTCGCGATCCGGTTGACCCTGTTCGCCCTGTCGACTTTGTGCCTGGCCAGCCTGACGATCCACGCCGGGCTTCGTCTCTGGCACTAGCGGCTGAAAGCGGCCGCCAGTTCGACGTGGGTGGACCAGCGGAATTGCCCGACCGGGCGCACCCAGTCGAGCCGGTAGCCGCCTGACACCAGCACCGCCGCATCCTTCGCGAAGGTCGCCGGATTGCAACTGACATAGGCGATGCGCGGCACGGTCGATGCAGCGAGTTGCTCCACCTGCGCCTCCGCGCCGGAGCGCGGCGGGTCGAGCACCACCGCGTTGAGACCAGCCAGTTCGTCGGCCATGAGCGGGCGGCGATAAAGGTCGCGGTGCTGGGCGGCGATGGTGAAGGCTGCCCGCTTGAGCGCGAGCACGGCATCCCGGCTCGCCTCCGCCGCCAGCACTCGCCCCGGCAACGCCAGTGCGAAGGTGCCGATGCCCGCGAACAGGTCGGCCGAGCTGGCCGGGGTTCCGACCGCCTCCAGCACGGCCGCAACCAATGCCTGCTCTCCATCCTCGGTCGCCTGGAGGAACGCCGCGATCGGTAGCGGCACCGGGCGCCCGGAGAGCGTCACCGTCGCAGGCTGAGGCTCCCACCGCGCTTCTGGACCGAGCCCTTCGTCGAGACTCAGGCGGGCTAGCCTGTGCTCGCCGGCGAAGTCGACCAGCCCCTGCGCCGCCTCGAATCCTTCGGCTTTGACCCCCTTCAGCAGCAGGTCGACGCCCTGGTCGACCAGCGTCATGTGGATTTCCGCCGTACGCTTGGGAGCGAGTAGCAGGCCGAGCAGCCGGCGCAGCGGCTGTAGCAGGGCGAACAGCTCGGGCCGCAGAATGTGGCATTCGGCGAGGTCGATGATGCGATTCGACTTCTCGGCATTGAAGCCGAGGAGCACCCTGCCCCCGGCCTTCATCGCGCGCAGGGTCGCCCGGCGCCGGGTCCGCGGCGGCGACAGGTGAGGTTCACGAATATCGCTCGCCAGTTGGTGCTGCGCTAGCGCCCCGCTCACACGCTCGATCAGGTAGGCGGTGTAGGCTTCGTCATCGATATGCTGGAGCTGGCACCCGCCGCACTCCGGAAAGTGACGGCATGGCGGCACCTGGCGATGCGGGCCGGGCGTGACACTGCCATCTTCCGCGACGACGTCACCCGGCGCCGCGAACGCCACGTGGCGGCCGCTGGCGGTCACTCCGTCACCGCGCGCCGCGATCCGGACCACGACCTCGCTCACAGCTGTGCAACCAGGTCGTCGGCGATCATCGACGGGCCGGCGCGCTCGGCGGCGCGGCCATGGAGCCAGACGCTGGCGCACGCCGCCTCGAACGCGGGAAGGCCGCGCGCCCGCAGGGCGGCGATCATGCCAGCGAGAACGTCGCCGGTCCCCGCGGTCGCCAGCCAGGCCGGGGACGGCGGCGCGAAGCCGAGCCGCCCGTCGGGCGCCGCGACCAATGTATCGGGGCCCTTGAAGACCACCACCGCCCCCGACGCCTCGGCGGCCGCCAGCGCCTGCTCGGCCTTGCTTCCGGGCAGCTCTCCGAACAGCCGCACGAATTCGCCCGCATGCGGCGTGATCACGGCATGCTGGCCCTTCAGGCGCCCGGGATCGCCGACATGGCCGATGGCATCGGCATCGATCACCTTGGGTCGATGACTAATCAGCGCGAGGGTGAGCAATTGCGGCAAGTTGCCGAGGCCTGGCCCGACCAGCAGGCAGCCGATCTTGGGATCGTTCACTTGCGCATCGCCGACCTGCACCACGCTCAGCGGCAGGCCCGGTATCGGCAGCGAGGTCGAGATTTTGACGTAGCCCGCCCCGCTATGCGCCGCGGCCCGTGCCGAGAGCGCGATCGCGCCGGGCATTTCGCCGGCTAGGCAGTGGACCAGCCCACGGCTGTATTTGTGCGCGTCGGGCGCGATGGGCGGAAGCTCCGGCTCGCCGATCTCGAACCACTCGCCCTGCGCGTCGATGCCGATGTCGGCGCGGACAACCCGGCCCATGAACGGCATTGCCGGCATCAACCGATGCGCCGGCTTCAGCGCGCCGAACGCCACCGTCAGGTCGAACCTGGGCACGGCGGAGAGAAGCTTCCCGCCGTCCGCTTCGAGCCCGCTCGGCAGGTCGGCCGCGACGGCCGCCTGCGAAGCATATGCGAACCGGAAAAGTGATTGCACCACAGGCTCTTCGAGCGCTCGCTTGAGACCCGTGCCGAACAGACAATCGAGCAGCAGAGATGCCGGCTCGGCTTCGCTCAGCGCCTCTACCGGTCCGTCCCATTGCAAGCGTGCCGTCTTCGCAAGATCGGTCGTCGGCTCGGCCAATGCCGCGACGCGCACCTCGCAGCCGCGTTCCCGCAGTATGCGCGCGGCGACATAGCCATCGCCGCCATTGTTGCCCGGCCCGCAGAGCACCAGCGCCGGAATCGGCCCGGCGAAGCGCAGCGACGCCTCGGCCAGACTGCGACCGGCGCGCTCCATCAATTCGGGGAGGCCGCATGGGGCGGCTTGCTCGGCCGCTCGCATCGCCGCCGCGGTCAGGATCGGGCGAGAAGCGATCACCGCAGAAAGCTCGCCAGATGCCACCACGTCGGCGGGCAGGCGGCGGCCGCCGAATCGCGTGTTTCCTCACTGTCGAACAGCGCAAAGCAGGTCGCACCCGAGCCCGACATCCGCACCGTCTCCGCTCCCTCGCGGGAGCGCAGCCAATCGAGCACGCTGCCAATTTCCGGAACCTGCGACCGCGCCGGCGCCTCGAGGTCGTTGCGACCCTCGCGCCACTCGCCGAGCGCGCCTCGGTCCTGCCCGTCCCAGCCGCAGAACACCGCTGCGGTCGACAGCGGCAGGCGCGGATTGACCAGCAACACGGGACGACCCGCCACCCCGGCGTCGACCAGGGTCAGCGCGTCGCCCGCCCCCTCGCCGCGTGCGGTCATGCTCAGCAGGCACGCCGGCACATCGCTGCCCAGCGTCGGTGCGATCCGCTCTGCCATCGCAGGGTCGATGCCCCACAGGGAGGTCAGCAGCCGCAACGCCGCCGCCGCATCGGCCGAGCCGCCGCCGATCCCGGAAGCGACCGGAAGCCGCTTGTCGAGCGTCAGCCGCACCCCCTTGCCGATCCGTGCCTCGGCAGCGAGTGCGGTGGCCGCGCGATGAACCAGATTGTCGCTGCCATCGTCGAGCATCGCCGCGAACGGCCCGGTAACGGTCAGCGACAGGTCGTCGCTCGGCTCCGCCGTCAGCCGGTCGCCATCGGTGCAGAAGGCGAAGATCGTTTCGATGTCGTGCCGCCCGTCGTCTCTGCGGCGGCGAACGTGGAGCGCAAGGTTGACCTTGGCCGGCGCAATCTCGGTCGCTGGAAGAACGGTCACGGGGCCGCGGTCGCCGCGTTCAGCCCAGCACCGATCTTGTCCTGCACGCGCTTGCGGACATCGTCCTCGGCAGTGACCAGGGCGGCCTGCCAGGCGAAGCGCGCCTCATATTTGCGGCCCGCCGTGTAAAGCGCGTCACCAAGGTGCTCGTGGATCTCGGACTGGGCGGGATCAGCAGCGGCGGCGCGCTGGAGGGTTAGAATCGCGGCGGCGACCTTGCCCCGCTTGAACTGCGCCCAGCCGAGCGAATCGGTGATCGACGCGTCGTCGGGGGCGCGGCGGCTGGCTTCGGCGATCAGCGCCTCGGCCTCGTCGAGCTGTTCGCCCCGTTCGAGCCGGGCATAGCCGAGATAATTGAGCACCGCCGGATTGTCGGGTGCCAGCTTGTGAGCGAGCTCCAGCGCGCTTTCCGCCTGCGGCCACTTGCCGCCCTGCTCCAGCGCCGCTCCGCGCAGCAGATGGATCGACCAGGGCTCAGGTCCCGCGCCGCCCGCCTGCACCGCTGCGGCTGCCCCGCCATAAGCGACCGCTGCCTCGTCATAGCGCTTCATCGCCTCCAGCACGTCGCCGAGCCGGAGCCAGTCAGCGGCCTGCGCATCGCCGCCGGCAACAAAGGCCCGGGCCCGCGCCAGCGCTTCCTGCTGGCGATTGCCGCCGAGCAGGATCCGCACTTCGGCGTCGCGGGCTTCGGCGAGGAAGAGCGAATTGTCGGGCAAGGAGCGCAGCACGGCGATCCCGTCATCCCCGCGCCCGCTGCGATCGAGCAGCAAGCCCGTCAGCAGTGTCGCCTGCTCGTTGCGTGGATCGGCGTGCCGCGCGACTTGGGCGAGGCCAAGCGGGAGTGAACCGCTGTCCTCCGCGTCGAGGCTGACGGCAAGCGCAACCACCAGCTCCGACAGACCCTCGGCGGCGGTAGCGATCGGGAGACGCGGGCGCCGCTCGGCGCCAACCCTTGCGGCGGCGGTACGAAGAGTGACGTCACGCCCTGCAAGGAGGGCCAGGCCGGCGTCTCGCTCGCCCCGTGCCACCAGACCGGTCGCAAAGGCGATGCGCAGCCGGTTGGCACGGCCTTTCGCAGCCGCCAGAGCCGGGGCGATCAACGGCCTTGCCTCGGCGCTGCGGCCGGCGGCAAGCAGGATCAGCGCCTTGTGCTCGGGAACGAACTGGCCGAGCGGGCTGCTCGCCCCCACGCTATCGAGCAGCTTCAACGCGTCTTGCCAGCGTCCCCGCTCGGACAGCCGCCACGCCCCGAGGAATGGAGCCATGAACTCGAACTGCTGCGGAAATTCGGTGCCGATATCCTTGTCGACCCGGCCCTTGCGCAGGGCCTCGCCGAGCATCAGCAGCCGGGCGTCGACCGCAAGCTCGTCACGCGGCTGACGCTGCGCCAGGCGAAGCGCCTGGGGCATGTCGCCGGCGAGGATCGCCTGGCCTACTGCCCTGCGCGCCGCCAGCCGGTCGTTCGGATCGGCCGCAGCCAGGCTGGCGTAGAGCATCGCCGCCCGACGCGCGTCGCCGGCAGTGGCAGCCGCGCGCGCCGCGACGAAGGTGCTGGCACCCGAACGGAGGAAGTCGACCCGCGCCTGACCGGGGGCCGCGGCGGCGAGCGCGAGCGCCAGGCTACATGTTAGGGTAATTGGGCCCACCGCCACCCTCCGGGGTCACCCAGTTGATGTTCTGGCACGGATCCTTGATGTCGCAGGTCTTGCAGTGCACGCAATTCTGCGCGTTGATCTGCAGCTTGGGCGCGCCGCCTTCCAGCACATATTCGTAGACCCCCGCCGGGCAATAACGCTGCTCGGGCCCGTCATATTGCGGCAGGTTGACCCGGGTCGGGAGCGTGGGGTCCTTGAGCTGAAGGTGGACCGGCTGGTCCTCCTCATGATTGGTGTTCGACAGGAACACGCTAGACAGCTTGTCGAAACTGATCACGCCGTCGGGCCGCGGATAGTCGATCGGCGGGGCGATATCGCGGCGCCACAGCGTCTCGTGGTCAGGATGATGCTTCATCGTGACCGGCAAACCGATCTTCAGATGCTGCATCCACAGGTCAGCCCCGGCCAGGATCGTGCCAATGGTCGCGCCGAACTTGGCGACGGCAGGCTCGGCATTGCGGACCTTGCGTAATTCCTCGCCAATCCAGCCATTTCTGACCGAAGGCTCATAGTCGGCGAGAACATCCGAACGGCGGTCGGCGGCGATGGCGGCGAAAGCGGCGTCAGCCGCCAACATGCCCGACTTCATGGCGGTGTGCGTGCCCTTGATCCGCGGGACGTTCACGAAGCCGGCCGAACAGCCGATCAGCGCGCCGCCGGGAAAAGCGAGCTTGGGAACGGACTGCCACCCGCCCTCGTTGATCGCCCGCGCCCCGTAGGAAACGCGGCGCCCGCCTTCGAGCAGCGGGCGGATCGCCGGATGCTGCTTGTAGCGCTGCATCTCGTCGAACGGCGACAGGTGCGGGTTCTTGTAGTTGAGCGCGACTACGAAGCCGATCGACACCTGATGATTGTCTTGATGGTAGATCCACCCCCCGCCCCACGCATCGTCGAGCGGCCAGCCCTGAGTGTGGATGACGGTGCCCGGCTTGTGCTTGGCCGGGTCGACGTCCCACAATTCCTTGATGCCGATGCCATAGACCTGCGGCTGGCACTCGGCCTCGAGGTCGAACTGCTTCTTCAACTGCTTGGTCAGCGAGCCGCGCGCGCCCTCGGCGAAGAAGGTGTAGCGGGCGTGAAGCTCCATCCCGGGCTGGTAGTCGCCTTTGTGACTGCCATCACGGGCAACGCCCATCGCGCCCGTCGCTACACCCTTCACCGACCCGTCGTCGTTGTAGAGGACTTCCGCCGCTGGGAAGCCCGGGAAGATCTCGACCCCCAGCTCCTCGGCCTTGCCCGCAAGCCAGCGGCAGAGGTTGGCGAGGCTGCCGGTGAACGTCCCCTTGTTGTCGAGGAAGCTCGGCATCATCAGGTGCGGGAGATTGTACTTCTTGGTCTTGGTCAGCACCCAATGGTGGTTGCTGGTGACCGGGACCCGGCCGAGTAGGCACGAACTGTCCTCGCGCCAGTCGGGAAGCAGCTCGTCGAGGCTCCTGGGATCGATCACCGCGCCCGACAGGATGTGGGCGCCGACTTCCGAGCCTTTTTCGAGCACGCAGACGCTGAGTTCGCGGCCGGCTTCGTTCGCCAATTGTTTGAGGCGGATCGCCGCGCTCAGGCCAGCCGGCCCCGCGCCCACGATCACGACATCATATTCCATCGACTCCCGGTCGCTCATCGCCTGCAACAAGTCCTTCTTTTCGTTAGGGCGGACTTGGCCTCCGCTGCCACTTCCGTCAATGGTCGGGAGGTCTATGCTGGATGCCATGAACGAGCGACTGCGGCCAAGTGATCTGACCCGGGCGGAGGCGATGAGCCTGCTTGCCTGGTGGATCGAGGCGGGCGTCGATGTCGCGATCCAGGACGAGCCGCGCGACTGGCGGGTGAGGGCGGAGCCGGTGGCAGCACCAGTTGCAGCCTCGGCCGAGGCGCCCGTTCCCCCCGCGCTTTCGCCCGAGCCGTCCCGGCCGAGCGGTAGCGGCGCCCTTCCCGCGACCCTCGAGGCCTTTCACGACTGGCTGGCCGAGAGCGCCGACCTGCCGCTGTTCAGGGCAGGTGCCGCGCGGGCGCTACCGCACGGACCGGCCGAAGCCGACCTCATGCTGCTAACCGGCATCCCCGCGCCCGAGGACACGGCCGAGGGCAAGCCGATCGGCGGCGCGGCCTGGACGCTGACCGAGCGCATGCTCCGCGCCGTCGGCTTGGTCCCGGAGCAGGCCTATGTCGCGGCGCTGACATGCTTCTCGGGCATGGGCACGCGTTTCTCGGCGGCCGAAAGCGAGGCCTGCCGCGATACGATCCTGGCGCAGATCGCGCTGGCCGCACCCAAGCGCTTGCTTCTGCTCGGTGACCAGCCCGCCAAGCTGCTGCTGGGCGAGCCGATGGCCAGCGCACGCGGCAAGCTGCATCGACTTGCCGGAATCCCCACCGCCGTTACTTTTCCACCTCGCCAATTGCTGGGAAAGAACGGGTACAAGCCCTTGGCCTGGGCCGACCTCTTGCTGATCACAGGTGCCTGATTTGTTAACTCCGTCTGCTTTCGCCGCCGCTCTCATCCTGTCCACCAATCAGCCGGTCACGCCGCCGGACGACCCCCTCGCCCCGATCGAAGAGCCGCATGACGCGCAGACGCCTCCGCCGCCCACCGCGCCGGCATCTCCCGTGGTGATGGTGCCGAAGGACTGGCCGGGCGTGTTCGCGGCCATTCGCGGGGGCCAATGGACCGCGGCCTCGGCGGGCATCGCCGCCCTACCCGCTTCGCCGCTGGCGCCGCTCGCCAAGGCCCAGCTTTATACGGCCAAGGGCTCACCGGCAGTCAGCGTGCAGCAACTGCTGACGTTGCTCGCCGAAGCGCCCGAGCTGCCCCAGGCCGACCAGTTGCAGCGCATGGCGCTGGCCCGCGGCGCTACTGCCACGCCCTCGCTTCCCCGCCGCGCAGCGTTGGTCCCGATCGGCAGTGCCCCGCGCCGTGGCCGCGCCAGCCCGGTGACCGGCGAGCCCGAGGTCGATCGCCTTCGCAAGGCGATGGAGCCGCTGGTCAAGGTCGACGATGCCGCGGGCGCCGAAGCGCTGCTGCGGGCGTCGCTCCCCCTGATCAGTGCCGAGGCGCGGGCGGAGCTCGGCCAGCGCGTGGCGTGGATCTATTACGTTCGTGGTCAGGACGCCGATGCCCGGCGCGTCGCCGAAATGGCGCGAGCGGCTTACACGCCGCCGCCACCGCCGCCCGTGATCATCCTGCCGCCCGTCATGGACCCGCTCGCGATCGGTCCGGTGACGTCACCCGCCGCTCCGCCGCCTCCCCCGCCGTCGCTGTCGGTCACCCGCGCTCCGACCGGGCCGTGGGCGCAGCAGGCGGAATGGGTCAGCGGGCTGGCCAGCTGGCGCCTCAACGATTGCAACACCGCCTCCCGCGCTTTCCGCGAGGTGGGAGAGCGCTCGGCCGAACCGAGCCTGGCCGCCGCCGGGCATTATTGGGCAGCGCGGGCGGAGATGGCCTGCCGCCGCCCGGCCGCCGTCCAGCCGCTGCTGCGCGCCGCCGCCCGCAACACCGAGACCTTCTATGGCCTGCTTGCCCGCCGTACGCTTGGGCAGGAGACACGGGTCATGCCGCTCAACACGGCTGCCGCCACGTCCATCGCTCGGTTGCCGAACATCGCCCGCGCGGAAGAATTGGTCCGGATCGGCGAACGCGACCTCGCCGGGGAACTGCTGCGCCATCAGGCGCGGATCGGTACTCCGGCCGAGCAGACCGCGCTGGTCGCCGTCGCCGCCAAGCTCGAGCTGGCCGCCACCCAGCATTTCCTCGGCCACTTCGGTCAACCCGGTGCCCGGGTCCCTGCGGCTGCCCGCTATCCAGCCCCGCGCTGGGTGCCGCGCGAAGGCTGGCGGATCGATCCTGCGCTGGCGCTCGCTCACACGCTGCAGGAATCGTCCTTCCGTGCCGAGGCGGTGAGTCAGGCGGGGGCGGTCGGCCTGATGCAAGTGCTGCCGTCGACCCGCGACCTGATCGTCCGCGCCCGCGGCCTCGCGCCCGGAGACCTCAAGAACCCGGGCGTGAACATGGGCTTCGGCCAGGCCTGGATCGAATGGATGCGCACGCACCAGGCGACCGGCGGTCAGCTTCCTAAGATCATCGCGAGCTATAACGCGGGCCCGCTTCCGGTCGGCCGCTGGCAGGTCAACGATCGCGGCGATCCCCTGCTGTGGATCGAATCCATGCCCTACTGGGAGACCCGCTTCTACGTGCCCGCGGTGATGCGTAACCTGTGGGTCTATCAGGGGTTCGAAGGGCAGCCGACGCTCACCATGAGCGAACTTGCGCAGCACAGCTGGCCGAGCTTCCCGGCCATGCGCTGATCAGTTGCGGAACAGGAAGCCCGGCCAGCGCATCTGGGTGCCCTGCTTGATCCGGCGCTGATCGTCCTCGAACGCCAGCCTTTGCTCCTCCGCCATGCTGAGGCGGGGGGCGGGAACTGGTGGTTTCCGGACAAGGTCCTTCTTCTCCATGGCCTGGTCTTAGCGGCCGAGAATGACGACACGCCCGCACTTATGTTGCGGGATCATTTCGATAAAATGCTGCGGCCTCGCACCGGCGTTCTTGCTTCGTTCTCGACGAAGCGTAGACTGGCTCGATGCCGATCGAGTCGATCCAGGGGCGCGGGGCGACCCGCAATGCTGTGCCGACGCGCTTCAACTTGCCCGAGCGGTTGGCCGAAGGCGACTGGCTGGACGAGGTCGAGGCGCTCGATGGCGTCACCGCACGCCGGACCACGATCACGGTCGAACGGCCCAAGTCGATCCTCACCCGCAACAGCTCGCCCGACATTGGCTTCGATCGCTCGGTGAACCCTTATCGTGGGTGCGAACACGGCTGCATCTATTGCTTCGCCCGGCCGACACACGCCTATCACGACCTGTCGCCGGGCGTGGATTTCGAAAGCCGGCTGTTCATCAAGCCAGATGCCGCGAAGCTGCTTCACGCCGCGCTGTCACGGCCTGGCTATGACGTCGCGCCGATCGCGCTCGGCACCAACACCGATCCTTATCAGCCTATCGAGGGGAGGTTCCGAATCACCCGCTCGATCATCGAATTGCTGACGGAGACGGGCCACCCCTTCACCATCACGACCAAGTCGAATCGCGTTCTGCGCGATCTCGATCTCATCGCACAGGCCGCGCATCGCGGGCTAGCGGCGGTCGCAATGTCGGTGACCTCGCTCGACCCGTCGATCAGCCGCACGCTGGAACCCCGCGCACCCGCCGGCCTCAAGCGTATCGCAGCGATCCGGGAATTAAACGAGGCGGGAGTGCCGACCCTCCTCGCAGTCGCTCCGATCGTGCCGCAGATCACCGACCATGAGCTCGAACGCATTGTTGCCGCCGGAGCCGAAGCGGGTGCACGCGCAGCTTTCTACCTGCCGGTGCGATTGCCGCACGAGGTCGCGCCGCTGTTCCGGGCCTGGCTCGACGAACATTATCCCGACCGCGCGGCCAAGGTAATGGCCACCATCCAGTCGATGCGCGGCGGCAAGGACAATGATCCAAGCTTCTTCACCCGGATGCAGGGACAGGGCCCGTGGGCCGACCTCCTGCGCACCCGCTTCGCGGCCGCGACCCGCAAGGCCGGGCTCGGCACCGGTCGGCTGAAGCTGCGGCGCGACCTGTTTCGGGCGCCCGAGGGCAGGCAGATGCGCCTGCTTTAGGGCGTTGCGCTTGCCTCCGAGGGGTCTAAACCACCGCCATGCGTATCCTCCTCGCCGGCCTTCTCGCCACTGCCGCCCTTCCCGCCCTCGCCCAGCCCGCCGCGCGACCCGACCCGGACCAGATAATCGCCGCGCTCCGCACCGATGCGCTGAGCGACGAGCATGCCTGGCGCATCACCGAAGACCTTACGACCGAAGTCGGCCAGCGGCTCGCCGGGACCGAGGCCGAGGCCCGGGCGCGCGCCTGGGCCGTCCGCCGCCTGACCGCGCTCGGCTTTGCCAACGTCCGGATCGACGATTTCGCCATGCCCGTCTGGCAGCGTGGCCGCGAGGCTGCCGAGTTGCTCGGCCCCTATCCGCAGAAGCTTGTCGTGGCGGCACTCGGCAACAGCGCCTCGACCCCGGCGGGCGGCGTTACCGGCGAGATTGTCGCCTTCACCGATGTCGAAGCGCTACGCGCGGCGCCGGCCGAGAAGGTGCGCGGCAAGATCGTCTACATCGGCCACGACATGCCGCGGACCCAGGACGGCAGCGGCTATGGCATCTTCGGCGCGCCCCGGCGCCAGGGGCCAACGGTCGCCTCGCAGAAGGGAGCAGCGGCGATCGTCGTCCGCTCGATCGGCACCGACCGCGAGCATCGCAATCCACACACCGGCACCATGTCCTACGCCGATGGCGCCACGCCGATCCCCGCCGGCGCCCTGTCCAATCCCGACGCCGACCAGCTGGAGCGGATCCTCGCCCGCGGTCAGCGCCCGACGCTTCGCCTGACCCTCGAATCGCGGGTGGCGCAGGGCCGCTCGGGCAATGTCATCGCCGAAGTCCCCGGCCGCGATCAGAACGCTGCGCCCGTGCTCGTCTCCTGCCATCTCGATAGCTGGGACCTCGGGACCGGCGCGCTCGACGATGCGGCGGGCTGCGGCATCGTCACCGCGGCGGCCAAGCGGGTGATGGAGGCAGGCATGCCGGCCCGGCCGATCCGGATCGTCTGGTTCGGCGCGGAGGAAGTCGGCCTGTTCGGCGGGCTCGACTATCGCGCCAAATATGGCAAGCAGCCGCATCATGCGATCATGGAGAGCGACTTCGGCGCCGACCGGGTGTGGAAGGTTGACAGCCGCTTGGGCAAGGAGCGCGAGGCCGAAGCCAAGCGCCTGCAACTGATGCTTCAGCCGCTCGGCATCGTTCCCGGCAGCCTGACCGAGACCGAGGGGTCGGACATCGGGCCGATGGTCGCCGACGGTCTGCCCGGCGCGTCGCTGGCGCAGGACGGAACGCGCTATTTCGACATCCACCACACCCCCGACGACACGCTGGCGATGGTCGACAAGAAGCAGATGCAGCAGAATGTCGCGGCCTGGACCACCGCGGTGGCGGTGCTCGCCGGGACGGTCGAGGCGCGTCCCGCCGCCCGGCGTCGCGGCCGGTGAAGCGGGCTCGCTGCCTGCTGGTGCTGGCGGCGCTGCTGACCGGCGCCTGTTCCCGCAGCGACACCAGCGACGACGTCCCGCCGCTGCCCGACCAGACGGCCGAGACCGGCAATGCCCTGATGGCCGAAGCCGAGCGTGCGGCGGCAAGTGCGGCAACCCGGGCCGAAACCGAACCGGCTCCTGCCCGTTCTGCCACCGAAACCACGAACGAGGTAAGACCATGATCCGCCACGCCGCCCTCCTCGTCCTTCCGCTGTCGCTTGCCGCCTGCAATGTCGAGCGCGACGCCGGCAACGACACCACCGCGATCAGCATCAACGACCAGAAGGTCGAAGGAACGGTCGATCAGGCCGGCAATCTGCTGGAAAGCGCAGCGGGCGAAGTGAAGCAGGCGGCCGACGAGGCAGCGCCTGCGATCAAGGATGCGGCGAGCGACGTCGGCAATGCCGCCAATCGCGCCGGCGACAAGATCGAAGCCGGTGCCGAGGGCGCCGCCCGCGGCGTGCGTGAGGAATCGCGCGACAATCCCGCGCCCGCCAACAAGCAGTAGGTGGTGGGCCCGGAGGGATTCGAACCCCCAACCTGGCCGTTATGAGCGGCTGGCTCTACCATTGAGCTACAGGCCCCGGCCGGCGCCATAGAGGCTGCCGGCCGCGGCGCCAAGCGGCCGAGCTAGAGGTGGCGTTGCCGCATTCGCTCTGCTAGGCGCCGCTCCAAGTCGGGGAGTGGCGCAGCCTGGTAGCGCGTCTGCTTTGGGAGCAGAGGGTCGCAGGTTCGAATCCTGTCTCCCCGACCACCTTCATCATTCCGCCAATGGAAGCAGCAGGATCAGGCGGTCGGCCCCGATGTCGAGGCGGCCGCCGGTCATCGCGGCCAGTCCCTGTATCAGGCGAATCGCGAAACGCATGCCTGCGCGGCCCCGGTCGGCGAGGATCTGCTGCTCCGACAAGCCCCGGAGAGCGATCGCCCGATCGACGCCGATAGCGAGATTGCCATCGAGCCGGTCGACGATGATCCCCAGTTGCTCGCCGGTCGCCGCCGCTTCCGTCATCGCGCCGACGAACTGCGCCACGAGGCGCTCGGCGAGTTCCCGCGGCAGGGCGACGTTGGCGTGACCGGCCCGATCTTCGATGACGATACGCGAATCTTGCGTCGCGGCCTGCAGCCGGAGGTCGGCGATGACGCTGCGAATGGCGTCGGTGCCGGTCGTCGTCTCTCCCTGCAGCCGGCCAGAACGGAGCCGCGCGGCGAGATCGAGATTGTCGACCGCGTCGGACAGGCTGCGCGCCTGGTGCACGATCTCGGTCGCGCGCTCGCGGTAGCCGCGGTGCGCCGGGCCGAGATACTGGCCTTCGATGATCTCGCCAAAACCGATGATGGCGTTCAGCGGGGTGCGCAATTCGTGCATCAACTCACGCAGGCCGTCGTTCTCGGTGGGCGTTAAGGGTGGAACTGCTTCGGCCACCGGACCGGCGACGCCTTCGCGCCGGGCGACACCGCGATAGCCGGCAAAGCGGCCGGTGTCGGGGAAGAAGGCTGGGGCCCCGCTCCACCGCCACTCCCCTGCAAGCACGCCCTCATCAGCCAGCACCAGGGCTTCATCGGCAAACGGCAGCCGTGCGGCGAAATTGTCAGCAAAACTGTCAACAAGGCTGCGTCCGACCAGTGCGGCGCGCGGGGCGCCTTCGACCCAGTCGATCTCCCCCGTGGGTCCCGTCTCCCAGCGGAACAGGCCGGCGGGCAGAGCCGGTTCGGCGACTGGTTGTTCCGAATCGACCGCCTGCGCCGGTCGGTCGATCGGTCGGTCGACCGGTCGCGGCAGACCCGGAGCGACAGGGTCGGCAAACGGACCTAGCGCGGACAACAGGGGTTTGACGTCGTCGGCGGCGACGGTCTTCACCGCATTCCACCCGGCAGGACTGAGGTCCGCAGCGGCGAGCAGGGCGGCCGAGGCAGCGGCACCCCTCGCGGCAAACAGGGCCACCAGTTCGGCCGGCACGGCCTTGCCCGCGATGGCTCGCGCGGTGGCCGCGAGAAGGTCGTCGGGAAGGTCATGCATCAGCCGCGCAATGCGGCCCAGCGCCTTGTCGGCGAGGTCGGTACTGACTTCGCCGCCGCGAGCCAGCAGCTCGACCAGCTGACGCCATTGCACCGCCCGTCCCCGCGCATCCGCGGCGGGCTGGCCGAGCACGGTTGCCAGGCGGTCGTCATACCGCAAGGGGACAGATCTTTCGCGCGCGGATGGTCACGTGCTGGCAAATGGACGTCCGTTAACAGAGAGGGAAGGCCGAACGTGTTAAGCATCCCATAACGGGACTGTGACGTACAGCGGCGGCCGCAGCGGGAACTCCCGCGCCATCTTCGCCGACCGGCTGCGATCTGCTACCCGCCTCTTCCATGTTCATTTCGTTCGTCGAGGCGCTGCGCAGGGGCGGCATTCCCGCCAGTCTCAAGGAACATCTGCTGTTGCTCGAGGCGCTGGATGCAGGCGTGATCGAGCAGTCGCCCGAGGAATTCTATTATCTCGCCCGCTCGGTCTTCGTCCATGACGAGACCAAGCTCGACCGCTTCGACCGCGTGTTCGGCGAGGTGTTCAAGGGACTGGTGAGCCCCGGCGACGAGACGCCACCGATCCCCGAGGAATGGCTTCGCCTGGTCGCGGAGAAGTACCTCAGCCCGGAGGAAATGGAGAAGATCAAGGCGCTCGGCTCGTGGCACGAGATCATGGAGACGCTGAAGAAGCGCCTCCAAGAGCAGCAGGGGCGGCACGAGGGCGGCAGCAAGTGGATCGGCACGGGCGGAACCTCGCCGTTCGGGCACGGCGGCTACAATCCCGAGGGCGTGCGGATCGGCGGCCCCGGCAAGCACGGCCGCGCGATCAAGGTATGGGAAAAGCGCGAATTCCAGGATCTCGACGACCGGCGGGAGATCGGGACGCGCGCGATCAAGGTTGCGCTGCGCCGGCTACGCAGGTTCGCGCGGGAGGGGGCGGCCGACGAACTCGATCTCGACGGGACGATCGAAGGCACGGCTCGGCGCGGCTGGCTCGACATCCGGATGCGGCCGGAGCGGCACAATGCGGTCAAGCTGCTGCTGTTCCTCGACATCGGCGGGTCGATGGACGGGCATGTGCGGCTGGTCGAAGAATTGTTCAGCGCCTGCCGGAGCGAGTTCAAGCACCTCGAGCATTATTACTTTCACAACTGCATCTACGAGGGCGTGTGGAAGGAGAACCGGCGGCGGTGGACCGAGCGGATCAATACGTTCGACCTGATCCACAAGTTCGGGGCCGACCATAAGCTGGTGATCGTCGGCGACGCGGCGATGAGCCCGTACGAGATCACCCATCCGGGCGGGGGCATCGAGCATATGAACGAGGAAGCCGGGGCAGTGTGGATCAAGCGCCTGACCGACGCTTATGCCAGCGCGGCCTGGATCAACCCGACGCCCGAGGCCTATTGGGGCCATTCGGCGTCGACCGCGATCCTCCGCAAGCTGATGGACGACCGGATGTTCCCCCTCAGTCTTCAGGGACTCGAGGATGCAATGCGGACACTCAGCCGCAAGCGATAAGGGTCAGTAGAGCCTGACGCCCCGCGTCTGCTCTTCCCATGCCTGCTCGTCGGGACGCGTGCGAACATCGAGGTCGTCCGCGGTTGCGGCGGGATCGTCGACCCACGCCCGAAGCGCCGGCCCGCCGTTAATCACGTCGATCGCCAGCTTGTCGAATTCATATTCGTACGGGAAGTCCCGCCACAGTTCGTAGTCGGGCAGCAGGTTACGGATCGCCTTGAAGGCCAGCGCCTGGAGCCGCCACGGGCGGAAGGCGTGATGGTCGTAGCGCGGGCCCTCGGCATGGATGAAAAGGCCCGAACAGAGCTTGCCGGCATGCTTGTGGAAGGTCGGCTCGACGAAGATTTCGCGCAGCGCGCAGCCGGCGAGCCAGTGCGGGGCAATGCGCTCCATCCCGGCATGGAGGGCGCGCGCATCGAGGCCGGGTGCCGCGAACAGTTCCAGCGCCCGCGTGGTACCCCTGCCCTCGCTCAGCGTGGTCCCTTCGAGCATCACCGTCCCGGCATAGGCCCGCGCCATGTTGAGCGTGGCGGCGTTGGGGCTGGGATTGATCCAGATCCGGTCGCCCGGCCAGCCGAAGCCGGGGGCGGCGTCGGGCTGCCAGTCTTTCATGGCGATGACGCGGTAGGCCACGTCGAGCTTGAAATGGTCGATGAACCACTGCCCCATCTCGCCCATGGTCAGGCCGTGGCGCATCGGCATCGGGCCGGCGCCGACAAAGCTCTCCCAGCCGGGCTCGAGCAAGGTCCCTTCGACCGGACGTCCGGCGGGATTGGGGCGGTCGAGCACCCACACTTCCTTGCCCGCCTCGGCGGCGGCTTCGAGGACATAGAGCAAGGTGGTGACGAAGGTGTAGATTCGGCAGCCGAGGTCCTGCAGGTCGAACAGGAAGACGTCGGCGGCGCTCATCATCTGGCCGGAAGGACGCCGCACCTCGCCGTAGAGGCTGAACACCGGGATGCCGAGGCGGGCGTCGGTCTCGTCCGCCGTTTCGACCATATTGTCCTGCTTGTCGCCCTTGAGGCCGTGCTGCGGCCCGAATGCGGCGGTGACGTTGAAGCCCGAAGCGATCAGCGCATCGATGCTGTGGGTGAGGTCAGCGGTGACGGAGGCCGGGTGTCCGATCAGTGCCACGCGGCGGCCTTCGAGCGGACGGCGAAGTTGCGGGTCGGCGAGCAGCCGGTCGATGCCAAACAGGGTCATGGGAGCCGTCCTAAGCCAGTCGCGCGGTGAAGCAATCCGGATGGTGGAAGTCGGGCTGTTCGGACGGATGGTGAAGAGCGAAGAACAGACGTTCGCCGCTGGTTTCTTCGACAATGGCGCTAAGTGCGATGGTGAAGCGGATGTCGGCGGGGATGGAGAGCGTCGCGCCGAGCCCCCACCAAGTCAGATTGTCCTCGGTGCGGATATAAGGCGGACTGGCTACCTCGGCCGGAGCCATGCCCTCCCGCTCGGAAGTAAAATCATAAGCTGCCCAGTCGCCCGACGGCGCGAAATTCCATTCCTGATAGGCCTCTTCGCCCTCGCCCTTCAGAAAGCATTCGAAGCAGGTCGAGCGCCACAGATTGTCGCGCCGCGCCGGCTCGGGCGATACCGGGGGAATGAGAAAGCGGCCGATCGGAGCGCTAACCCCGAACCACAGATTGAGGGTAGCGGTTTCGCCAAAGGCGGCCGAGCGTTCGGCCGAGGCCCAAAGGGTGTAGGGCGGCGGCGGCCGGTGGGTTGGGTGCGGTGCGAGTTCGAAGCGCATGACCGGGACCTTACGTCATCGCGGCGCGTAAGCTAAGCGCCAAGGCATGACGACCTACTCTTCCGATCTTCTGCGGTTCCTCTCTGAGCGGGGCTACATTCACCAGACGACCGACGCGGCCGGCCTCGATGCGCTAGCGGCGAAGGAGATCGTCACCGGCTACATCGGCTTCGACGCGACCGCGCCGAGCCTTCACGTCGGCAGCCTGGTGCAGATCATGATGCTGCGGCGGATGCAGCAGGCGGGGCACAAGCCGATCGTGCTGATGGGCGGCGGCACCACCAAGGTCGGTGATCCGAGCTTCAAAGCGGAAGAACGCAAGCTGCTGGACGAAGAGGCGATCGCGGCCAACATCGCTGGCATTCGCAAGGCGTTCGAAAGCTTCCTGAACTTCGGCGATGGGCCGACCGATGCGGTGCTGGTCGACAATGCCGCCTGGCTCGACAAGCTCGAATACCTTCCGTTCCTGCGCGAAGTGGGGCGGCATTTCTCGGTCAACCGGATGCTGACCTTCGACAGCGTGCAGTTGCGGCTGGAGCGCGAGCAGTCGCTGTCGTTCCTCGAATTCAACTACATGATCATGCAGGCCTACGACTTCCTTGAACTGTCGCGGCGGCAGGGCTGCCGGCTGCAGATGGGCGGGTCGGATCAGTGGGGCAACATCATCAACGGGGTCGAATTGTGCCGCCGCGCCGACGGGACCGAGGTGTTCGCGGTAACCACCCCGCTGATCACCACCGCCGACGGGGCCAAGATGGGCAAGACGGCGCAGGGCGCGGTGTGGCTAAACGCCGATGGCCCGGACAGCTATCGCCTCAGCGCCTACGATTATTGGCAATTCTGGCGGAACACCGCCGATGCCGACGTCGCAAAGTTCTGCAAGCTGTTTACCGACCTGCCGCTCGACGAGATCGCCCGTCTCGAAGCGTTGCAGGGGGCCGAGATCAATCAGGCCAAGATCGTGCTGGCGACAGAGGCCACTGCCTTGCTGCATGGTCGCGCGGCGGCCGAAGCGGCGGGGGCGACCGCTGCGGCGACCTTTGCCGGCGGCGGATCGGGCGAGGCACTGCCGAGTGTCGCGACCGGCGGCGAGATCGGGCTGCTGGCGGCGCTGGTGAGACTTGGTTTCTGTGCCTCGAACGGGGAAGCCAAACGCAAGGTGGCTGAGGGCGCGGTGAAGCTCGACGGCGAGACGATGAGCGATATTTCAGCCGTTCTTTCAGTGCTTTCCGAGCGTAAGCTCAGCCTCGGCAAGAAGAAGCACGGGCTGCTGCTGCCCTAGCCCGAGCGGAGCAGGTCGACCGCCTGGTCGCGTTCGAACAGGTACAAGCAGAGCCGCGCCGCTTCTCCGCGCTCGCCCTGCAGACCGCCGTCACGGTCGAGAAGCAGGCGCGCGTCCTGGGTCGCCATCGGGGCGAGTTGCTGGACCTGCTCGGGCGCGGCGATACGGAACTGGGCTTCGCCGCTCTGGCGGACGCCGAGGATTTCGCCCGGCCCGCGCAGGCGGAGGTCTTCCTCGGCGATCAGGAAACCGTCGTTGGTTTCGCGCATCAGGGCGAGACGCGCTCGGCCGGTTTCGCTGAGCGTCGCACCGCGCAGCAACAGGCAAGTCGACTTGGCGGCACCGCGTCCGACCCGGCCGCGCAATTGGTGAAGTTGCGCAAGGCCGAAGCGCTCGGCCCCTTCGATGATCATCAGCGCGGCATTGGGAACGTCGACCCCGACCTCGATCACGGTAGTGGCGACCAGCACCGCCAGCCGACCGGCGGAGAATTCGGCCATCACCGCGTCCTTCTCCGGGCCTTTCATCCGGCCATGGACGAGCCCGACCTGCCCTGGAAAGCGCAGCGCGAGCGTAGCGGCTCTTTCCTCGGCGGCCGCGGCGTCGCTGGTTTCGCTCTCGGCCACCAACGGACACACCCAATAGGCCTGGCCGCCGGCGGCGATGTGGCGGCCGAGCCCCTCGACCACGTCGACCATCTTCTCCTCGGCGATGACCCGGGTCTCGACGGGGGTGCGGCCGGGGGGCATTTCGTCGAGGCGGCTGACGTCCATCTCGCCATATTGGGTGAGGGTTAGCGTGCGCGGGATCGGGGTCGCGGTCATCGCCAAGAGGTGCGGCGTACTCGCCCCCTTGGCGGTCAGCAGCAGGCGTTCGGACACTCCGAAGCGATGCTGCTCGTCGATCACCACCAGCCCAAGGCGGCGATAGGCGACCTTGTCCTGGAAGATGGCGTGGGTGCCGACCAGGATGTCGATCGAGCCGTCGGCCAGCCCCATCAGCGTACTGTCGCGCGCCTTGCCCTTTTCCCGCCCGGTCAGGATGGCCACACGAACGCCAAGCGAATCCAATTGCTTGAGAAGGGTTGCATGATGTTGCCTGGCAAGGATCTCGGTCGGGGCCAGCATCGCCGCCTGGGCGCCCGCCTCGACCGCCTCCAGCATGGCGAGCAGCGCGACCAGCGTCTTGCCCGATCCGACGTCGCCTTGCAGCAGGCGCAGCATCGGCGCTTCCTGGCCCATGTCGTCGCGGATCTCTTGTGCGACGCGGCGCTGGGCACCGGTCAGAGCGTAGGGAAGGTCAAGGGCGTCGGTGAGCCGCCCATCGCCGCGCAGGGGCACGCCGCGGCGCCGGCGGCTGACTTGCCGCAGCAGCGCAAGCGCAAGCTGATTGGCGAAGATCTCGTCGTAAGCAAGCCGCTTGCGCGCGGCACTGTCGGCGGGCTCGGCATGGATGGTGGCCAGGCTGGTGCGCCAGTCGCGCCATCCGTTGTGCCCCAGCACCGATGGCTCGATCCATTCGGGCAAGACCGGCGCGCGTTCCAAAGCAGCGGTGACCAGTTCGCGCAGGCGGCGCGAGGTCAGCCCTTCGGTAAGGGGGTAGACGGTTTCGCGCAGCGAGGGACCGGTCTTGCCGGGCTCGGTCACCTCCGGGTGGATCATCTGCCACTCGTCGCCATAGGCCTCGAGCTTGCCCGTGACGGTGCGGGTCTGCCCGACCGGAAGCTGCTTGGCCGCCCATCCGCCGTTGTTGAAGAAGGCCAGGGTCAAGGTATTGCCCTCCCCATCCACCGCGTGGACCCGGGTCGGGCCGCGCCCGCGGCTGAGGCGGACTTCACTAACGGTGACGTCGAGGATGACCTGGCGGCCGAGCAACGCAGGCGAGGCGCCAGGCGCCTGGATGCGCTCGATCGCCCCGGTGGGCAGGTGGAAGAGCAGGTCGACCGCACGGTTAAGCCCGAGCTTGGCGAGCTGCTTGGCGACCTGCGGACCAACGCCCTTCAGCGTCTCCACTTCGGCGAACAGGGGATTGAGGAGCTCGGGCCGCATACCGTCCTTCTACTTGGGTGACCGCCGCTCGCAATGCGTGGCGTCATTGGCTACATGGCGGCGATGCTCGACGACCTGATCACCAAGCGCCTGCGCTGGCGCGCGCATCACCGTGGAACCAAGGAAGCGGACCGAATGATCGGTGGCTTCTTCGAATGCCATCACGAAGGCTGGAATGAGCAGGAAAAAGCCCTGTTCGAGGCGCTGCTCGAAGAGCAGGACGTCGACATCATGGCGTGGGCGATCGGAACCCAGAAGGTGCCGGAGCGCTTCGAGGGCGAGATGATGACCGCCATGCAGCGCCTCGATTACCTGCCGATCGACCGGTGAGCGAACTTCAGCGAATCCTGAAGGCGGATAAGCCGCTGACGCTGGCCAGCGTGCCGGCGGGCTTCCTGCCGTGGCTGACGGCCGATCTCGCGCGCGCCGCGAGGGGCCGGGCGGTAGTGGTCACGTCGGACGAGGCAGCGATGCGCGCGCTGGCCGACAATGCCCCGGCCTTCGCGCCCGAGCTGGAAGTGCTGACCTATCCGGCGTGGGACTGCCTGCCCTACGACCGCGCCTCCCCTGCCCTGCGGGTCATGGCCGAGCGGCTGGCGACGCTCAACCGCCTGCAGGAACAGGCCGACAAGCCCCAGTTGCTGGTGACCACGGCCAATGCAGCGACCCAGCGCACCCTGACGCCATTCCGAATCCGCCAGCTGACCCGACGGCTTGCGCAGGGCGAGCGGATCGAGCGCGACAAGCTGATCACCCTGCTGACCGCCAATGGCTATCACCGCACCGACAGCGTGTCGGACGCGGGCGAGTTCGCGGTGCGCGGTGGTCTCCTCGACCTGTATCCCTCGGGGCTGCCGCACGCGATCCGGCTCGACTTCTTCGGCGACGAGATCGAGACCATACGGGCGTTCGATCCTGCCGACCAGCGCACCATCGGCGCGGCCGAGCCGTTCACGCTGATGCCGGCCAGCGAGGCGCTGCTCGACGAGGAGAGCATCAAGCGCTTCCGCACCCGCTACCGCGAACAGTTCGGTGCCAATGCCACCGGCGACCCGCTGTACCAGGCGGTCAGCGAAGGACGGCGGCTGGGGGGAATGGAGCATTGGCTCCCGTTGTTCGAGGAGCGGCTCGAAACCTTCTTCGACCATCTGTCGGCCGACGATCTGATCCTGCGCGACGGCGGGGTCGATGGCGCGGTGACTTCGCGGCGCGAGGCGATCCAGGACTATTTCTCCAACCGCGAGCGGGCGATGGTCGCCGAGCCCGGCAGCTACCGGCCGCTTGCCCCGTCCGAACTCTACCTGTCGGTTAAGGAGTGGGAGGGATTGCTGGCCGACAAGCCGGTGCACCTCGCCTCGGCCTTCCCCGAGCCCGCCTCGGACCGGGTGATCGACTTCGGTGTGACCGGCGCGCGCGACTTCGCGCCGGAGCGGGCGCAGAACGACAATATCTACGAAGCCGTGGTCAAGCACGTCGCCAAGCTACGGAAAGCCAAGCAGAAGGTGGTTCTGGCGAGCTATACCACCGGGGCTCGCGAGCGGCTTGCCGGTCTGCTCAAGGACCATGGCCTGACCGGCCAGAAGATGGTCGGCGACTGGCAAGAAGCGCTCGGCGCGCAGGACGTTACCGCGTTGCTGGTGCTGCCGCTCGACCACGGCTTCACCACGCCGGACGTTGCGGTACTGACCGAGCAGGACATGCTTGGCGACCGGCTGGTGCGGCGGCGCAAGCGCAAGAAGAGCGCCGACGCGTTCCTGTCGGAGCTTGCCACACTCACCCCCGGCGACCTCGTCGTCCACGCCGAGCATGGGATCGCCCGCTACGAGGGGCTGACCCAGGTCAAGGTCGGCCGCGCGCCGCACGATTGCGTCGCGCTCGAATATGCCGGCGGCAACAAGCTCTACGTCCCAGTCGAGAATATCGACGTCTTGAGCCGCTACGGAAGCGGCGAGGATGGGGTGGCGCTCGACCGTCTCGGCGGCGAGGCGTGGCAGCGGCGCAAGGCGCGGATGAAGGAGCGGATCCGCGAGATTGCGGGCGAGCTCATCAAGACCGCCGCCTTGCGGGCGATGCGGCAAGGCGTCGTGGCCGAGCCCGACAGCGCTTATCCGGCGATGGTCGATCGCTTTCCCTACGAGGAAACCGACGACCAAAACCGCGCGATCGGCGACGTGCTCGACGACCTTGGCGCCGGGCGGCCGATGGACCGGCTGGTGTGTGGCGACGTCGGCTTCGGCAAGACCGAGGTGGCTCTGCGGGCCGCCTTCGTGGCGGCGATGGCCGGTTACCAGGTCGCGGTAGTGTGCCCCACTACCCTATTGGCCCGGCAGCATTATTCGAACTTCGTCGAGCGGATGAAGGGTTTTCCGATCGAGATCGGGCGCCTCAGCCGGCTGGTCGCGTCCAACGAGGCCAAGCGGACCAAGGAATTGCTCGAGGAAGGGCAGATCGACATCGTCGTCGGCACCCACGCGATCCTGGCGAAGGGTATCAAGTTCAAGAAGCTGGGCCTGGTCATCGTCGACGAGGAACAGCGCTTTGGCGTCACCCACAAGGAACGGCTGAAAAACCTCAAGGCCGACGTCCACGTGCTGACCCTGACCGCGACCCCGATCCCGCGCACGCTGCAGATGGCGATGAGCGGGCTGCGCGAGCTGTCGGTGATCCAGACCCCGCCGGTCGATCGCCTGGCGGTGCGGACTTATGTCACGCCATGGGACCCGGTCGTCATTCGCGAAGCGTTGCTGCGCGAACATTATCGCGGCGGGCAGAGCTATTTCGTGGTGCCGCGCATCTCCGACCTGCCCGACATCGAGGAATGGCTGCGCGAAGAAGTGCCGGAGGTGAAACCGATCGTCGCTCACGGCCAGCTCGCCCCGACCGAGGTCGAGGAAAGGATGAGCGCTTTCTACGACCGCAAGTATGACGTGCTGCTGTCGACCACTATCGTCGAGAGCGGGCTCGACATTCCCAGCGCCAACACGCTGATCGTGCACCGGGCCGAGCGGTTCGGTCTGGCGCAGCTGTACCAGCTGCGCGGCCGCGTCGGGAGGTCAAAGACGCGCGCTTATGCCTACATGACCACTCCGCCCGACCGGCAGATCACCGAAACCGCCGAGAAGCGGCTGACGGTGCTGAGCAATCTCGACAGTCTGGGTGCGGGCTTCCAGCTCGCCAGCCACGACCTCGACATCCGCGGCGCGGGCAATCTGCTCGGCGACGAGCAGTCGGGGCACATCAAGGAAGTCGGGTTCGAGCTTTACCAGTCGATGCTGGAGGACGCGATCCTCGACATGAAGGCGGGCGGGCAGCGCGAGGACAAGCCGGACGAATTTAGCCCGCAGATCAATGTCGAAGCCCCGATCATGATCTCGGACGACTATGTCCCCGACCTCGACCTCCGGATGGGGCTGTACCGTCGCTTGGGCGAACTGGAGAGCCCGCGCGAAGTGGAAGAGTTCGCGGCCGAGATGATCGACCGCTTCGGCAAGCTGCCGGAGGAGACAAGCAACCTGTTGCAGGTGGTGGAAACCAAGATTCACTGCCGCGCCGCCGGGATCGCCAAGCTCGACGCGGGCCTGCGCGGCGCGGTGGTGACCTTTGCGCCGTCGGGCTTCCCCGACGTGAAGGGTCTGTTCGACTATATCGCGCGGCTGAAGGGCTCGGCCAAGCTGCGGCCCGACCAGAAACTGGTGGTCAGCCGCGACTGGGCGAGCCCCGGGCAGCGCTTGAACGGTGCACTGCAGCTGAGCCGAGGGCTGGCGCGGGTCGCCGCAGCGGGCAAGCGGGAAAAGGTCGCGGCCTAGCTCAGACCCGGTGGACGCGGCTGACGATCGGCATGGTGACGTGCCGCTTCTCGCCATCCGGCCAGACTTTGCGCAATGCGGTGAAGGCGTCGACGGTGACGTCAGTCCCCAGTTTCTGCACCACCGACCAGCTCAGGACATAGGCCTCGACATCGTGCCGCTCCCAGGCGAGGTGGATGGCAGCCGGCGTCAGGCGGACTTCTTCTCCCGGTAGCCGCAGGTCGCGATAGGCATCGACCAACAGCCAGTTGCCCGGCAGCCAGTGCGGCTCGATCGGTTTCAGCAGACGCTCACCGATGATCGCGTCGACCTGCGGATCGACGTACCACCAGCCGTAGCCGATCGCGGCGACGATCCCGCCCGGCTTGAGTACGCGCCGGACCTCCGCGCCGAAGCGGTCCGGGTCGAACCAGTGCGCGGCCTGTGCGGCGAGGACAAGGTCGCAACTGGCAACGGGCAGGCTGCATTGCTCCGCCGGCTCCACCGCATAGTGAACGCGCTCGTGGGCAAAGGCTTCGGCGATCTGGGCTTCGCTGGCGTCGGTGGCGTGGACATGTTCGAAGCTGCGGGCGAGCAGCAGGGCAGACTGGCCATTGCCGGTGCCAGCGTCCCACGCCTGCGATCGCTCGGGAGCCAGTGACGCCAGCTCCGCGATCACCCGCTCCGGATAGCTTGGGCGGGCGGTGGCGTAGAGCGAGGCGTGGCCGGAGAAGAGGTCGGTGAACTTCATGCCAGGAACGCCGCCAACTCCTCCTCGCCCATCGCCTTAGCGCCGAGGAAGCCCTGGTAATAATCGCAGTTCCAGGACTTTAGCAGTGCCAGCTGGTCTGGGTCCTCGACGCCTTCGACCAACACTTGCAGCTCAAGCTCGCGGGCGAGTGCAATGAGCGCCTTGACCACGATCTGCGCGCGGCGGCCGCCGACCAGGTCGGTGATCAGGCCGCGGTCGATTTTGATCATATCCAGTGGCAGCGTGGTCAGCCAGGCGAGGCTTGCATAGCCGGTGCCGAAATCGTCCACTGCGATGCGGACCCCGGCTGAGCGCAGGCAGGCCAACCGGGCGGCGGCGGCGACCGGATCGGCGATCAGGCTGGATTCGGTGATCTCGGCCGTCACCCTTTCGGGCTTGAGGCCGACGGCGGCGATCTCGTCCAGCAGCCAGCGTTCGTAGCCGGGACGGGCAAGATCTTCGGGCAGGAGGTTGAGCGACAGGCGCAGGCGGGCGAGCGGCCCGGTCCAGCCCGCCATCTCGCGCAGGGCCTTGCGCTGGACGGCGCGCGACAGGCGTTCGCCAAGCGCCGCCGCGGCGGCCCGGGCGAACATCTTGTCTGGCGTCATGCCGCCAGGATCGCGGGCAAGCGCCTCCACCCCGATCACCTCGCCGGTCGCGACGCTGAGCTGGGGCTGGTAGGCGATGGTCACCGTATCCTCGGCCAGCAGCGCTTCGAGGGCAAGATCGGTGCGTATTTCGGACGGCTGGGTGCTGACGGGGTGATCGCTTCCCCGGCGGGCCGGGATCAGGGCGGCTGACGCTGTAGGTGGTACCATCGTCATGCTCCTAGGCCATGACCGCGACGAGCGCATGGCCCGGCCTGCCGCTGCTCCGTATCGGGACGGTGGCGGCGGGGCACGTCCCCCGCTATGACTTGGCGGCGCCCGGTCCGGGGCGACGGGAGTGCCAGGGGTTGAGCGCTGAAGTTCCACAAGGCCGCCCTGCCCGCCAGGACCTGACCGGGGCCGGGATCGCGCTGGTCGCCAGCCGCGGCGAAGCGGCGCAGGCGGCTGCGGCCATGCTGCGCCGCCGCTACCATTTCGCGGAGGAGCGCGAGGCAAAGGTGCTGGTGGCGCTCGGCGGTGATGGCTTCATGCTGCACACCTTACACCAAATGCTCGACGGTGGCGAAGCGCGGCCGGTGTTCGGGATGAACCGGGGCACCGTCGGCTTCCTGATGAATGAATGGCGGCTGGATTGCCTGGGCGAGCGGGTCGCCGAAGCCAAGGCGGTAACGGTCGCCCCGCTGACCATGCGCGCGCGCACCGTGCACGGCGACGAATGGACCCATGCGGCCATCAATGAAGTGTCGCTGCTCCGCGAAACGCGGCAGGCGGCTAAGATCGAGGTCAGCCTGAACGGCCGCGTAGTGCTGCCCGAGCTGGTTGCGGACGGTGTGCTGGTGGCGACCCCGGCAGGCTCCACCGCCTATAATTTCTCAGCGCGCGGACCGATCCTGCCGCTGTCCGCTCCCCTACTCGCCCTTACGCCCATCGCACCATTCCGCCCGCGGCGGTGGAGCGGGGCGATCCTGCCGGACGAGGCGCGGATCTCCTTTCGCGTGCTGGAGCCGACCGATCGGCTGGTTTCCGCGGTTGCCGACCAGTTCGAGGTGCGCGACGTCGAGGAAGTCGAAATCGCGCTCGACCGGAGCCGCTCGCTGACCTTGCTGTTCGATCCCGACCAGGCGCTCGACGAACGGATTGCCGCTGAGCAATTTGCAACCTGAATGAACGCGCTAGAGGCTTGCCAAGCCCGGCAGGCTGCGCCATAGGCCCGCTCGCCCAAGCATCGTTCCCCGATAGCTCAGCGGTAGAGTAGGTGACTGTTAATCACTTGGTCGTTGGTTCGAATCCAACTCGGGGAGCCATTTTACAGCCGCGGTCGCGCTCTCAGCGACCCTAAGGGGGCCCGGGCGTTCAGCCCCGCCAATTGCCTCCGAGTGCGCGAAACAGGTCGATCTGCGCGCTGACGATCCGCGCCTCGCCTTCCGCCAGCGTCGCTTCCGCGTCGGCGAAGGTGCGCTCGGCATCGAGCAGTTCGAGCGAGCTTATCTGCCCTTCACGCTGGAGGGCGCGGGTACGGCGGACGACCGCTTCGGCCTGAGTCCGGGCAGAGGCCAGCGCGGTTCGGCGCTGCTGGGCGCGCTGATAGGCGGACAGCGCGGTCTCGGTTTCCTGCAGAGCGGTGAGGATGCTGCCGTCGAACTGCGCCAGCGCGACCTGGCTGTCGGCCTCCGCCACGGCGATGCGAGCGCGGGTGGCCGAGCGATTGACCGTCCAGTTGAGCAACGGGCCGACCAGCCAGCTGACCGGGTTGAACAGGTTCGACACGCTCGTCCCGCTTCCACCGATCGAGCCACCGAGCGAGATGCTGGGGTAGAGGTCGGCGGTGGCGACCCCGATGCGAGCGGTGGCAGCAGCGAGGCGCCGCTCCGCCGCGCGCACGTCAGGGCGGCGGGCGAGCAAGCCGGCGCCGTCGCCGACGGGGATGGGACTGTCGAGTGCAAGCGTGTCGGTGCGCGCTGCAGCGATTGACGGCAGTTCGCGTGGTGCGCGCCCGGTGAGGGTCGCGAGGCGCAGCAAAGCGGCGGTGCGCTCGGCTTCCAGCAACGGCACTTCCGCCTGGCGCTGGTCACGCAGCCCGGCGATGCGGGCGGTGTCGAGACCGGTCGCCAGGCCGACCACGCGGCGGCGCTCGGTCAGGGCAAGCGAACGGTCAAGCAAGGTGACGATGCGCTGCGCGACGGCGATGCGCTCGGCAGCTGCGGCGGCGTCGGCGTAGGCGCGGGTGGTATCGGCCACGACCAAGACGCGGACTGCGTCGGCCTCGAACGCCGCGGCGGCGGCGTCGCCCCGCGCGGCCTCGATCGAGCGGCGCAGTCGTCCGGCAAGGTCGACCTCATAGGCCACGCTGAGGCCGGCATCGAGCTGGAGATCGGTGCCATCCTGACCGGCGGCGATCGCCTGGGGCGAGCGGCCGACCTGAGCACCGGCGCTTGCCCCGACCTGCGGCTCACGTGCGGCGCGAGACTGGCGCACCAAGGCCCGTGCGCGTTCGAGCCGGCCGACCGCGACGCGGACATCGGTGTTGGCGGCCAGGGCGTCGGTGACCAAGCCGTCGAGTACCGGGTCGCGGTACAGGCGCCACCAGTCGCCCGCCGGCTGGGCGGCAGTTACCAACGGGGTGGCCGAGCCAAGGAAGGGCGCGGCGGCGGTCGGAGAGACCGGACGGGCAGCATAGTCCGGGCCGCTCGCGCAGGCGGCGAGGGCAAGGGCCGAGGCGGCGATCAGCAGAAGTCGCGGGGTCATGGGAAGTCTCCTTATTCCGCCGGTGCCGGAAGCGCGTCCGGAGCCGCACGGCGGGCGCGCAGCCGAGCGATACCGTCGGCAAGGCTGCGGCAGACGACGTAGAACGTGGGGGTGAAGATCAGGCCGAAGGCGGTGACGCCGATCATCCCGAAGAACACCGCGGTGCCGAGCGCCTGGCGAAGTTCCGCCCCTGCCCCTTCCGCGATCAACAACGGCAGCGAGCCGAGGATGAAGGCGAAGCTGGTCATCAGGATCGGCCGCAGGCGATCGCGCGCTGCCCGCACCGCGGCTTCGACCGGCGACATGCCGGAGGCTTCGTCCTGCTGGGCGAATTCGACGATCAGGATGGCGTTCTTGGCCGCAAGTGCGATCAACACCACCAGGCCGACCTGGGTCAGGACGTTATTGTCCATGCCGCGCAGGTTGACGCCCGCCATCGCCGCCAACAGGCACATGGGTACGATCAGGATGATCGACAGCGGCAGCACCAGGCTTTCGAACTGCGCTGCCAGCACCAGGAAGACGAACAGCACGGCCAGCGCGAAGACGAGCGTGGCGGTGCTTCCCGCAGCCTTCTCCTGATAGGCGATGCCGGTCCATTCGGTGCGGAAGCCCGCGGGCAGCTGCGCCGAGGCGATCTCCTCCATCGCCGCGAGCGACTGGCCCGAGGAATAGCCCGGGGCGGTGTCGCCATCGATCTCGACCGCCGGGAAGCCATTGTAGCGCGACACGCGATAGGGTCCGGTCTTGTCCTGGAATGTCGTGACCGAGCCGATCGGCACCATCGCGCCCGAATTGGAGCGGGCGCGCAGGTTGGCGATGTCGGACTCGCTGGCGCGGGCGTCGGCTTCGGCCTGCGCGGTCACGCGGTAGGTCCGCCCGAGCAGGTTGAAGTCGTTGACGAAGGCCGAGCCGAGATAGACCTGGAGCGCTTCGAAGATCCGTTCCGGGGGCACGCCCAGCATGTCGGCCTTGGCCCGATCGACGTCGGCGAATACCCGCGGGGTCGAGATGTCGAACAGGGTGTAGACCTGCTTCAGGCCAGGGGTCTGGTTGGCCTTGCCGATGATCCCCCACGACAGCCCGGACAGTTCGGCGAAGCTGTGCCCGCCGGTGTCCTGCACCATCATCCGGTAGCCGCCGGCCGAGCCGATGCCCTGGATCAGCGGCGGCGGGATGATCAGCAGCCGCGCTTCGTTGATGTCCGCCGTCTTCTTCTGCGCCTCGGCCATGATGCCCGCGAGGTCGACGCCGAGCTTCTTGCGTTCCTCGAAGGATTTGAGAGGCACGTAGGCGGCGGCGGCGTTCGGCGCCTGAGTCTGCGAGGCGCCGTCGAACCCGGCCAGCATGACCGCGCCTTCGACGCCCTTGATCGGCAGGATACGATCGGCAACCTTGCGCAGCACCTCGTCGGTCCGCTCGAGCGACGATCCAGGCGGCAACTGCACCACCGTCAGAAAGTAGCCTTGGTCCTGCGCCGGGATGAAGCCGGTCGGAGTGATCGAGAACAGACCGACGGTCAGGCCGATCAGCACCGCATAGGCGGCCATCATCCGCCTGGGCGCGGCGACAAGCCGGCGGGTCAGGCGCGAGTAGGACTCGCTGAACCGCTCGAACCAGCGATTGAAAGCATCGCCTGCCCGCTCGGCCATTGCCGCCAGGCGGTTCTTCGGCGGTTCATGCCCGTGCGGCTTCAGCAGCAGTGCGGCCATCGCCGGCGACAGGGTCAGCGACAACAGCAGCGAGATCAGCGTCGCGGCCGAGATGGTAACCGCGAACTGGTGGTAGAAGGCGCCCGACAGGCCATTGAGAAACAGCGTCGGCAGGAACACCGCACACAGCACCAGCACGATCGCGACCAGCGCCCCGGCCACTTCGTCCATCGAAGTGCGCGCGGCGTCGAGCGCCGACATTCCCTTGGCGAGATTGCGCTCGACATTCTCGACCACCACGATGGCGTCGTCGACCACGATGCCGATCGCCAGCACCAGCCCGAACAGCGACAGGTTGTTGAGCGAATAGCCGACCATCTGCAGCACCGCGAAGGTGCCGATCAGCGACACCGGAATGGCGACCACCGGGATCACCGCCGCGCGCCAGCGCTGGAGGAAGACGATGATCACGAGGACGACCAGCAGGATGGCTTCGAGAAGGGTCTTGCCGACCTCATCGATCGACTGGGCGATGAACTCGGTCGGGTTGTAGATGACCTTATATTCCAGGCCCTTGGGGAAGGACTTGGAGGCGTCCTCCATCTCCTTCTTGACTAGCTCGGCGGCGGCCAGCGCGTTGGAGCCGGGGCGCTGGAACACGCCCAGCAGCACGGTGGGTTCGCCCGACAGGTAGGTGTTGGATGCATAGTCGGCGGCGCCAAGCTCGACCCGCGCGACATCGGAGACGCGGACCTGGCGGCCGTCGGCATCGCTGCGGATGATGACGTTGGCGAACTGCTGCGGATCGGTTAGCCGGCCCTGCGCCTCGACGTTGAGCTGATAGGCGCCGCCGGTGGCATAAGGCGGCTGGCCGAGCGTGCCGGCGGCGACCTGGACGTTCTGGGCGCGCAGCGCGGCGACGATTTCGCCGGCGGTGAGGTTGAGCGCGGCGGCGCGATTGGGATCGATCCACACCCGCATCGCATAATCGCGGGCGCCGAACAGCTGCACGTCGCCCACCCCGTCGAGCCGCGACAGGCGGTCGCGGACCTGGGTCAGTGCGTAATTGGACATGTAGCCGCGATCGAGCGAGCGATCGGGCGAGACGAGGTTCACCACCATCAGGAAGTCGGGCGAGGTCTTGCGGGTGATGACGCCGAGGCGCTGCACTTCCTGCGGCAGGCGCGGCGTGGCGACCGCGACGCGGTTCTGCACCAGCACCTGCGCGGCGTTGAGGTCGGTCCCCTGCTTGAAGGTCACGGTGATGGTCAGGCGCCCGTCCCCGGTCGACTGCGACGACATGTAGAGCATGTTGTCGACGCCGTTGATCTCCTGCTCGATCGGCGCGGCGACGGTGTTCGACACGGTCTCGGCCGAGGCGCCGGGATAGCTGGCGTTGACCGTCACCGTGGGCGGCACGATTTCGGGATATTGCGACACCGGCAGGCCGAGGTAGGCGATGCCACCCATGACGGTGATCAGCACCGCGATAACCGCCGCGAAGATCGGGCGGGTGATAAAGAAGCGGCTCAAGCGCATGGCTGTTCTCCCCGCCCGGCGCGAGGCCGGGCGGTTGGGATAAGGGGTATCTTAGCGGGTCGCGAAGGTAGCGGTGCCGGAGACGGGTGCCGCCCGGGGCGCTTGCGCCGCGGGCGCCTGCGCCTTGATCGCGCCGGGCCGAACCTGAACCTTCATGCCGGGCATGGCGAGCTGCGCCCCGCTGATCACCACCCGGTCGCGGGGGTCGAGTCCGGAGCGGATCACCCGCAGACCATCGATCAGCGGACCGGTCACCACTGGCTTGGGCGCCAGGCTCCCGTCGCGGCCGACGACCGTCACGACCTTGCGGGCCTGGTCGGTCTGGACCGCTGAATCCGGAACCAGCAGCGCCGCCGTCGTGCCACCAGACGACAGTCGCAGGTTGCCGAACATGCCGGGGGTCAGGAACTGACGCCCGTTCTGCACCACCGCCCGCAAGCGGATCGTGCCCGAACGGGTATCGAGCCCATTGTCGGTGAAATCGAGCCGCCCTCGCCAGCGATAGTCGGTCTCATCCTGCAGGCGGACCTGGACCTCGCTCGGCGCCTTGCCATCTTCCTGCGCCCGCCGTGCCTTGAGGAACAGGGCTTCGGACGCGTCAAAGGTGAAGTACATCGGATCGAGCGAATTGATGGTGGTCAGCAAGGTCGCCTCGCCCCCGGCGGGACCGCCGGACACGAGGTTGCCGGCATCGATCCGCCGGTCCGAGATGCGCCCGCTGATCGGCGCCCGGACCTGGGTGAAGCCGACGTCGAGCTGGCGCGAGCGAACCCGCGCATCGGCCGCAGCCAGCGAGGCCTGCGCGGCCTGGACACGGGCACGAAGCCGATCGACGTCGCTGCGCGCGACGGCATCGACGTCGAGCAGGCGAAGTGCCCGCGACAGGTCGGCCTGGGCGAGGTTGAGCTCGCTGCGCGCGCCGCCGACGGCGGCCTGCGCCTCGGCCAAGGAGGCGGCGAACGGGCGCGGATCGATGGTGAACAGCAATTGGCCCTGGCGGACCACGGCGCCATCTTGGAAGTGCACCCCGACGATCGCGCCCGACACGCGCGGACGCACCTCGACCGAGCGGCTGGCTTCGAACCGGCCCGAATATTCGTCCCATTCCTCGACCTGCCGGACGAGCGGGGCGGCGGCGGTCACCACTGCGGGGGGCGGCGCGGCTTCGACCGCCCCTGAACCGGGGCGCCCGAAGGCAATGCCGGCGACCAGCGCGACGGGGACAAGGCCGAGCGCCACCTTCTGGCCTCGGGTCAGGCGAGACAGGCCGGCGGGCGGCGGAACGGGGGTTGCAGTGTCATTCATGGCTGGGTTCACCGGGGCATTCATCGGATGGATCCACGCTTGAGGGCGGGGTTGCGGCTCGCGGCGATGCTGGCTTGGACCAGTTCGTAATGATCGAGGGTGAAGCCCTCGGCGAGGAAGGCCTGAAGTTCGCTCTTCGGCACCTTCCAGCCCTGCCGCCAGACGAACACGGCCAGCCGGCGCAGAACCTCCAGCCGCGGGTTGGCGAGCTTGTTGGGGCGGTGGAGACCGAACAGGCTTTCCAGCGCGGCGGCGATGCGGCCGGGCTCGCGCAGGCTGGCAATGCTGTCGCGTTCGGCCAGTGCGACTATCGACCATTCAAGTACGGACAGGCGGGCCGCCGCTACAGCTGGCTGGGCCGCAGTTTCGACAGCGACGAGCCTGGGGCGGGGCAGCGGAACGATCTCGGCCTGTTCGGTCGGCCACGGAGTGATGGGAAGAGAGGCCATGGGTCGTTCCTTTCGAAGACGCGGCTCGTCGATCCGGAAAGCACGGGCTTCACGGTCGGCTGGAAATTGCGGATGAGCAGCGACCGTGGCTGCGACGCATGACGCGCGTCGGCCTGCAACCAAGCTGCGATAATCTGGAGTGGTCGGCGACCGCGCCTAGCGCGTATCGAAGACCGGTTTGGTGTGGAGTGCCACTCGAGCTTCCCTCTTTTCTATACTGACTGGTATATAAACAGGTTCAGCTCAGGTCAAGAGTTTCATACCGCCCGGTAGAAAACTTTTTCAGCTATTTTCCGGGCCACATCGCAAGGCTGGTGCGGACCAGTTCCTGAAGCTGCGCCTTGCTTGCGCCGCTGCCGGCCTGGACCGACATGCCCTGCAGGATGGCGAGGAGGTAATTGGTGATCCCCTCGACATCGGTATGCGGTGGCAGGTCGCCTTCGTCCTTGGCGCGCTGCATGCGCTCGATCAGCGCCGTCTGCGAGGAAGCCCGCCGGGCAATGAGGTCCGCACGGACCGACTCGGCCTCGGCGCCGCAGTTCATCGTGCTGATGACCCGCATGCAGCCGCGCGGTTCGCATTCGCTGGTCTGCATCTCGAGCGCACCGGTCAGCATCCGCTCGGCAACCTGGCGCGAGGTCGGCGCTGCGAGCGCTTCGCCCACGTAAGCAAGCTTCTCCTGCTCGTAGAGGTCGAGCGCCTTGCGGAACAGCGCTTCCTTGTTGCCGAACGCGGCATACAGGCTGGGACGTGTGATCCCCATCGCCTCGGTGAGATCGGTCAGCGAAGCGCCTTCATAGCCCTTGCTCCAGAACACGCGCAGCGCCGCCGCCAAAGCGTCGTCGACGTCGAACTCGCGCGGCCGGCCTTTGCAGACCCGAGGCATGAGACTTACCATATCGATCGGTATATAAGTCGATTTACTTGAATGTCCAATGGACTGCGCTCAATCGATCGCCGCCATCAGCGTCGCGTTGCCGCCCGCCGCGGTGGTGTCGATGCAGGTCACCCGCTCGGTCGCGAAGCGTGCGACATAGTGCGGCCCGCCGGCCTTTGGTCCGGTACCGCTCAGTCCCTCGCCTCCGAACGGCTGGCTTTCGACCACCGCGCCGATCTGGTTGCGATTGATGTAGAGGTTGCCGACGCAAGCCCGTTTGGCGACGTGCTCGGCCACCGTGTCGATCCGGCTTTGCAGGCCCAGGGTCAGGCCAAAGCCAGTGGCGTTGATCTGGTCGATGACCTTGTCGAGCTCGCCCGATTTCCATCAGCGCCGTCTGCGAGGAAGCCCGCCGGGCAATGAGGTCCGCACGGACCGACTCGGCCTCGGCGCCGCAGTTCATCGTGCTGATGACCCGCATGCAGCCGCGCGGTTCGCATTCGCTGGTCTGCATCTCGAGCGCACCGGTCAGCATCCGCTCGGCAACCTGGCGCGAGGTCGGCGCTGCGAGCGCTTCGCCCACGTAAGCAAGCTTCTCCTGCTCGTAGAGGTCGAGCGCCTTGCGGAACAGCGCTTCCTTGTTGCCGAACGCGGCATACAGGCTGGGACGTGTGATCCCCATCGCCTCGGTGAGATCGGTCAGCGAAGCGCCTTCATAGCCCTTGCTCCAGAACACGCGCAGCGCCGCCGCCAAAGCGTCGTCGACGTCGAACTCGCGCGGCCGGCCTTTGCAGACCCGAGGCATGAGACTTACCATATCGATCGGTATATAAGTCGATTTACTTGAATGTCCAATGGACTGCGCTCAATCGATCGCCGCCATCAGCGTCGCGTTGCCGCCCGCCGCGGTGGTGTCGATGCAGGTCACCCGCTCGGTCGCGAAGCGTGCGACATAGTGCGGCCCGCCGGCCTTTGGTCCGGTACCGCTCAGTCCCTCGCCTCCGAACGGCTGGCTTTCGACCACCGCGCCGATCTGGTTGCGATTGATGTAGAGGTTGCCGACGCAAGCCCGTTTGGCGACGTGCTCGGCCACCGTGTCGATCCGGCTTTGCAGGCCCAGGGTCAGGCCAAAGCCAGTGGCGTTGATCTGGTCGATGACCTTGTCGAGCTCGCCCGATTTCCAGCGGATGACGTGAAGGATCGGGCCGAAATGCTCGTCCTTTAGGCTGGCAAGGCTCGGCAGCTCGGCGATCACCGGCGCGACGAAGCTGCCGTTGCTGGCGGGCAGCGGAAGCTCGACGACGATCTGGCCGGCGGCACGCAGCTCGGCGATGTGCGCATCGAGCGAGGCCTTGGCGTCGGCGTCGATTACCGGGCCTACATCGGTGGTCGGCAACCGCGGGTCACCGATCGACAGCGCTTCCATCGCGCCGCGGATCATCGTCAGCATGGTGTCGGCGACATCGTCCTGCACGAACAGCACCCGCAGCGCCGAGCAACGCTGGCCGGCCGACTGGAAGGCCGAAGCGACGACGTCACGCGTGACCTGCTCGGGCAGCGCCGAGCTGTCGACGATCATCGCATTCTGCCCGCCGGTCTCTGCGATCAGCGGGATGATCGGCCCATTGCGTTCGGCTAGGCTGCGGTTGATCGCCCGGGCAACGGCGGTGGAGCCGGTGAAGGCGACGCCTGACGTCAGCCGATGCGCGACCAGCGCCGCGCCAACCTTGCCGTCGCCGAGCGCGAGGTGGACGACATCGGCGGGAATGCCGGCCTCGTGCATCAGCCGGATCGCAAGCGCGCCGATCAGCGGGGTCTGCTCGGCCGGCTTGGCGATCGCGGCATTGCCGGCGGCGAGCGCGGCGGCGACCGGGCCGGTGAAGATGGCGAGCGGGAAATTCCAAGGGCTGATGCAGGTCCACACCCCGCGACCGTGGTGCCGAAGCTCGTTCAGCTCCCCGGTTGGCCCGGGCAGCCGCACCGGTTGAGCCAGACGGCGCGCTTCGGCGGCGTAATAGCGCAGGAAGTCCACCGCCTCGCGGACCTCCAGCACGGCGTCGGGCAGCGCCTTGCCGGCCTCGCGAATGCACAGCGAATAGAATTCCTCGCGATGCTCCTCGAACAGGTCGGCAGCGCGGTCGAGCAGGCGCGCGCGTGCCTCCCCGCCCAATGCGTCCCACTCGCCCTGCGCCGCGGAAGCGCGAGCCAGCATGGCGTCGATCTCGGCGGCGGTGGTCTCGGTCACCTCACCCACGACGTGACCATGGTCGAAAGGCGCGCGGATCTGGCTGCGGGTGCCGCCCCCCTGCCCGGCCGACCAGGTTCGGCGCTCAAGCTCGGCCAGACGCCGCAACAGCGGCTCGCGCACAGCGATATCGGTAAGGTCGCATCCGGCGCTGTTGCGGCGCGCGGAGCCGAACATCTCGCCGGGCAAGGCGATCGCAGGATTGCGACGCGGCGACAGCGAAGCGAGCTGTACCACCGGATCGCAAATCAGTTCGTCGACCCCGATTTCGGCGTCGGCAATGCGATTGACGAACGAGGAATTGGCGCCGTTCTCGAGCAGTCGGCGGACGAGATAGGCGAGCAGCTCCTTGTGGCTGCCGACCGGCGCGTAGATTCGCACCGGCGTCTTCGGCGCCCCGAGCTCCCGCTCCAGCTTGGCCAGTCCCTCGAACAGCTCTTCGCCCATACCATGCAGGCGCTGGAACTCGAACGGCGTGGCGCCGGCCAGCGCTTTGATTGCGCCGATGGTAGTCGCGTTGTGGGTGGCGAAGGCGGGATAGATGCAGTCGGGCGCACCGAGCAAGACGTGAGCGCAGGCGAGATAGGAGACGTCGGTTGCGACTTTGCGGGTGAATACCGGATAGTCGTCATAGCCGCCGACCTGCGCGACCTTGATCTCGCTATCCCAGTAAGCGCCCTTAACCAGCCGGACCATCAGCTTGCGACGGTGGCTGCGGGCCAGCTCGACCACCAATTCCGCGACCGGCCGCGCGCGCTTGGCATAGGCCTGAAGCGCCATGCCGAGGCCGGTCCAGCCGTTCGCGAACAGCGCATCGTCAGCGACCAGCGCCTCGAGACAGTCCATTTGCAGTTCGAGCCGGTCGGACTCCTCCGCATCGATGGTGAGATGGACATTGGCGGCGCTGGCAGTGGCGGCAAGGTCGCGCAGGACTGGCAGGATGTAGGCCTTGGCCTCGTCGGCGTGGAGCGGTTCATAGCGCGGGTGAAGCGCCGACAGCTTGACCGAAATGCCGGGCGAGCGGACCACGCCCTCCCCCGCCTCGCGCGCGATACGGGCGATCGCGCCGCGATAAGCTTCGGCGTAGCGATCGGCGTCGGCCAGGGTGCGCGCCGCTTCGCCCAGCATGTCGAAACTGTGGCTGAGACCCCTCTTCCGCTCGGGCGCGGCGCGTTCCAATGCTTCGTCGATGGTGCGGCCGAACACGAACTGGCCGCCGAGGATCTTCATCGCCTGGCCGACCGCGGTGCGGATCACCGGTTCGCCGAGCCGCCCGACCGCGCGGCCCAGCGCCGCGCTCCAGGTGCCGCGCTTGTCGTAGCCGACATCGAGCACCTTGCCGGTCAGCAGCAGCGAGAAGGTCGCGGCATTGACGAACGGCGACGGGCTGTCGCCCAACTTCTCGGACCAGTCCGGGCCAGACAATTTGTCGCGGATCAGCTCATCGGCAGTGTGCGCGTCGGGAATGCGCAGCAGGGCCTCGGCCAGGCACATCAGCGCCACGCCCTCGTCCGAGCCCAAGTCATAAGCATGAAGGAAGGCGTCCAGCCCAGCCGGCTTGGCGCCGCGCACGTGGCCGACGAGATTACGCGCAATCGCATCGGCCTCGCGCGCAGCGGAGGGCGATAGCCGCGCCTGCTCCAGCCGCTCGGCCACGACCTGTTCCTCGTCGCGGCGGGTATCGCGGCGCACGGCCGCGCGGTCGAGAAGGGCATCGCGGACCGGTACGGCGATGTTCATCTCAAATCCTCAGGCCAGCTGCCCGTGGCAGTGCTTGAACTTCTTGCCCGAGCCGCACGGGCACGGGGCATTGCGGCTGATCGGCTCGGCCAGCGCGCCTTCCGGGAGGTCGGGCTGCGGGATGTTCGTACCCGGGCCAAAGCCACCGACCAGCCCACGTGCGGCGGCGTCGAGATCGGCGGTGTCGTCCAGCCCCGATAGCGGGTCGAGATGCTGCGTCAGGAACGCCGGCAGCTCGGGCAGCGGCGGCGGCTCCATCGCGATCTGCGCGCGCATCAAGGTCTTGGTGACGTCCTCGCGGATCGCGACCAACAGCCGTTCGAACAGCAGGAAGGCCTCCGACTTATATTCGTCGATCGGTTTCTTCTGCGCGTAGGACCGGAGGTGGATGACCTGGCGCAGCGCGTCGAGCGTCGCCAGATGCTCCTTCCAGTGATGGTCGAGGGTCTGGATGAGGACGGTCTTCTCGACCTCCTGCCAGCGCTCGGGCTCGACCTCGCTGGTCTTGGCGATCATCACCTCGTCGGCCTGGCCGCCGATGCGCTCGATCATCAGCTCTTGGTCGACGCCGTCTTCCTTGAACCATTCCTCGATCGGCGGCTGGAGGCCGAGCACGGCGTCCAGGCTTTCCTTGAGGCCGTCGAGGTCCCACTGTTCGGGATAAGTGCCCGGCGGGCAATGGGCGTTGACCAGCGCTGCGACCGTGTCGGCGCGCATGTCGGTCACCACGTCGGACACGTGGGCCGCATCCATGATCTCGGCGCGCTGCTCGTAGATCACCTTGCGCTGGTCGTTCATCACGTCGTCGAATTCGACGACCTGCTTGCGGATGTCGTAGTTGCGGGCCTCGACCTTCTTCTGGGCGGTCTCGATCGCCTTGGAGATCCACGGCGAGACGATCGCCTCGCCATCTTCAAGGTTCTTCTCCATCAGCCGGGCGAAGGTGGTCTGCTGGCCGAAGATGCGCAGCAGGTCGTCGTCGAGGCTGAGGTAGAAGCGGCTGAGGCCCGGATCGCCCTGGCGCCCCGAACGGCCGCGCAGCTGGTTGTCGATGCGGCGGCTCTCGTGCCGCTCGGTGCCCAGCACGAACAAACCGCCGACCTCGCGCACCTTCTCACGCTCGGCCTGCACTTCTTCGCGGATCTTCGCTTCGGCGGCATCGCGCTCCGGACCGGCCGGCATGTCCCTGAGCTCGTCCTCGAACCGGAACTCGACGTTGCCGCCAAGCTGGATGTCGGTGCCGCGGCCGGCCATGTTGGTGGCGATGGTCACCTTCCCGAGGCGGCCGGCCTGGGCGACGATATGCGCTTCGCTTTCGTGGAAGCGGGCGTTCAGCACGGCGTGCTCGACGCCTTCCTTGTGCAGATATTCGCTTAGGAGTTCGGACTTTTCGATCGACACGGTGCCGACCAGTACCGGCTGGCCAAGCTCCTGCTTTTCCTTCAACGACTTGGCAATGGCGGCGAACTTGTCGTTAATATTCTTGTAGAATTCGTCCTCCTCGTCGACCCTGCTGACGGCCTTGTGGGTCGGGATAGTGACGACGTTCATGCGGTAGATGTCGTAGAATTCGGGCGCCTCGGTCAGCGCAGTGCCGGTCATGCCCGACAGCTTGGGGTACATGCGAAAATAGTTCTGGAAGGTGATGGAGGCGAGCGTCTGGTTCTCCGGCTCGATCTGCACGCCTTCCTTGGCCTCGACCGCCTGGTGGAGCCCGTCCGACCAGCGCCGTCCGTCCATCATCCGGCCGGTGAACTCATCGATGATGATGACCTTGCCGTCCTTGACGATGTAATCGATGTCGCGGCGGAACATGGTGTTCGCCTTCAGCGCCTGATTGAGGTGGTGCACCACCTGCGTGTTGGCGATGTCGTAAAGGTTGGCGCCTTCGATAAGGCCGGCTTCTTCGAGCAGGCGCTCGGCCTTTTCGGTGCCCTCCTCAGTCAGGACGACGCTGCGCTGCTTTTCGTCCTTCTCATAATCGCCCTCGCCCAGCTGCTTCACCAGCGCGTCGACCTTGATATACAGGTCGCTCTTGTCATCGGTCGGACCCGAGATGATCAGCGGGGTGCGGGCTTCGTCGATCAGGATCGAGTCCACCTCGTCGACGATGGCATGGGCGAACGGCCGCTGGACCATCTGGTCGCGGCTGTATTTCATGTTGTCGCGAAGATAGTCGAAGCCGAGCTCGTTGTTGGTCGCGTAGGTGATGTCGGCCTCGTAGGCCGCGCGACGCTCTTCCTCGCCGAGGTTGGGGACGATCACGCCGACCGTCAGGCCGAGGAAATTGTGGACCTGACCCATCCACTCGGCATCGCGGCGAGCGAGGTAGTCGTTGACCGTGACGACGTGGACGCCCTTGCCCGGCAGCGCGTTGAGATAGGTAGCCAGCGTCGCGACCAGCGTCTTGCCCTCGCCGGTGCGCATTTCGGCGATCTCGCCGCGGTGCAGCGCGATGCCGCCGATCATCTGCACGTCATAGTGCCGCTGGCCGAGGGTCCGCTTGGCCGCCTCGCGCACCGTCGCAAAGGCTTCGGGCAGCAGGTCGTCGAGCTTGGTCCCATTCTCCAGCCGCTGGCGGAAGATCACCGTCTGGTTGGCCAGCTCCTCGTCGGTCAGCGCTGAGATGCTCGGCTCGTGCGCGTTGATCGCGTCGACGATCCGCCGCAGCTTGGCGATATAACGGTCGTTGCTCGAGCCGAAGAGCGACTTGGCGAACGATTGCAGCATGAGACTTCCTTAAGGGCGCAGGGCAAGGGCAGACGCGCCCGCGCACGAGCGTTTTCGAGTGCCGGGCGATGTAGGTTCGGGGTGCGCCCTAGTCAATTAGACAGGGCGCACCGCCCCGCACCGCAAAGGGACTAGAGGACGCCTTCCAGCCACGCCGCCAGCTGGCTCTTGGGCAGGGCGCCGACCTTCTGCGCGACCGGCTCGCCATTCTTGAACAGGAGCATGGTCGGGATGCCGCGCACGCCATACTTGCCTGGCGTGTCCGGATTTTCGTCAATGTTGAGCTTGGCGATGGTGACCTTGTCGCCCATCGTCTGGCTGAGCTCTTCCAAGGCGGGGGCGATCATCTTGCACGGACCGCACCATTCCGCCCAGAAATCCACCAGCACGGGCTTGTCGGCGCCAAGGACGTCGGTGGCAAAGCTCTGGTCGGTGATGGTCTGGGTCATGTCGGGAAAAGCTCCTGATTCGGGTTTCAGCCCATATGGGTAACGGCCGCCAACTCCTCAAGCTGGACCGCAAGCATCCGCGGCGCCTCGGTATAGAGAAGTGCCAGATCGATACGGTGACGGGGGAAGATCACCTGCAATGCCTGGCCGTATGCACGCATCTGCCGAAGGTGCCCGGCGGGGATGGCGCTCTCGGATCGCGGAACCTGCCGGCCGGTCTTGAAGTCGACCACTCGCACGACCGTGTCGGTGACCAGCAGGCGATCCACCGTCCCGGCGACCACCGTTCCGTCCGCCAGCGTGGCGGCGACCGGCGCCTCGGCCAGCGCGGCGGCGGAGAACAGCTCGGCATGTTCGGGTGCTTCGATGATCGCCAGTGCCGCATCGACCAGCCGTGCACGCTCCGCCATGTCCAGCATCCCGCCCGCCTGCTTCAACCACTCCAGCGCACCGCGACGGCGCTCCTCGGGCGCGGTGGCGGGCAGGCGTTCGAACAAGGCGTGAAGCAGGCGCCCACGCTCGGCGGCCGCGGCCAGCTCGGGGGTCGGCGGCGGGCGGCTGTCGGTGTCCGCCGTCGCCTGCGACGGCGCGAGTGGGCGAGGCGGCCGCGCTTCGGCCGGGGCCGCCAGTCGGGCCCAGGCCGGGACGGAAATCCTTTCGGCGGCGGGCGGCGCTTGCTCGGCTGAACTCACCGCACCCTCGCCCGACGCATGGCGCAGGATGCCGCTGGCGTCAGGTGCGATCCCCTGCCCGACCATCGCTTCGGACACCACGCTGTGCCAGCTATCGGCTGAAATGCGCTTCTTGGCAGGCTTGAGCCCGGCGACGACCAGCCGCTCCCCGGCCCGGGTCAACGCGACGTAGAGCAAGCGGAAATGCTCCTTGCGGTCGCGCTCCTTTTCGCCCGCCTGCACCGCGTCGAAAGGCGGGACGAGTTCGTCCTTGCGGGGGCGGATGATGGGGAAGCGCCCGCGTTCGCCCGGGATATCGAGGATCGGGCTGTTGCCGCCCAATTCGTCAGGGTTGGCAGTCGCGTCGGCAAGGATCACCAGCGGCGCTTCGAGGCCCTTAGCTCCGTGCACCGTCATGATCCTGACGGCATCGCCGCGGCCTTCGGGATCGCGCTTCACTTCCAGCTCGCCGTGCGACAGCCAGCCGAGGAACTGTTGAAGCGTGACAGGCTCCCCGCCCTCGAACTGAATGGCGGCAGCGACCAGCTCGTTGATTGGATCGCGCGCCTGCCGTCCGAGCCGGGTCAGCAGCTTGCGGCGGCCGTCCATCGGTCCCGACAAGATCGTCTCAAGGAACACGTGCGGCCCGGTGAAGCCGGCGATCCCGAGGAGGTCGCCAAGCGCGTCGCGGGCAGCACGGAAGTCGGGCCGCTCGTCGGCGCGATGGCCAAGTTCTTCCCACAGGCGCCGCCGCCGCTCGCGCCCGGCGAGATCGTAAAGCTGTTCCTGGCTCCAGCCAATCAACGGCGAAACGAGCAGATTCGCGAGGTTGAGGTCGTCGAGCGGCTGCACCGCAAAGCGGACGGCGGCCAGCAGGTCCTGGACCGCCAGCGGTTCGGACAGGACCAGACGGTCGAGGCCGGCGGTGCGGACCTTGCGCTCGAACAGCCTCGCGACCAGCAACGGAGCGAGGTTGGCGCGGCTGCGAACAAGGACGAGGATGTCGCCGGGTCCGAGAGGGCGCCCGGTCGAAGCCAGTATGGGCGCGCGATCGATCTCGGCCTTGATCCAGTCGGCGAGCTGGCTGGCATAGCGGCGGCGGGCCTCGTCCTCCCACTTCTCCTCCCCGTCGTCGCCCGCATCGGGATCGACATGCTCGAACGGCGGCCAGACCTCGACCTCCCCGGCGCGCCCCGAGTGGAAGCTGAGGTGCGGCGGTGCCGGCTCGGGCAGCCCGATCCGGTCGTGGGACAGGGTCGCCAGGACCATGTCGACGACGTCGAGCACCGCCTGCGCCGAGCGGAAGCTGCGGCTGATCGACAGCATCCGAAAGGGCAAAGCCCCGCCAAGAGCGGCATCGCGGAAGTAGCTACGGGCCTTTTCGAACTCGGCCGGGTCGGTGCCCTGGAAGCCGTAGATCGCCTGCTTGAAGTCACCGACCATGAACAGTGTACGATGGTCGGGCCCGGCCCCCTGCCCGCTCCAATATTCCTCGGTCAGCGCCTTGACGATCGCCCACTGGCTTTCGTTGGTATCCTGCGCTTCGTCGACCAGCAGGTGATCGGTGCGGCGGTCGAGCTTGAACCGGATCCAGTCGGCGATCCCCTCCTGAGCGAGGAGGTTGCGCGACCAGCGGATCAGGTCGTCGAAATCCGCTACCCCCTCGGCGCGCTTGGCTGCCGCATAGGCATCGGCGAAGCGCTTGCCTGCGCGCAAGCCGGCGGCGAGCAGCGGCGCCAGCCGGTCGGCCTGCTTGAGGAAGAGCAACTGAGCGACCTGTTCGCCCAGGGCGATGCACTCCGAATTGTCGTCGCCGAGATGCTTGTAGACGCCCTTGATATCCTTGCGGGGTTGGCCGTCCGCCGTGAAGACTAGGCGCAGGACCCTCGGCAGCAGCTCGCAGCGCTCCTTCGCCGACGCCGCGAGGAAGGTGTCGAGGAGATCGGCTCCGGGAATGCCCGTCTTCTCGGTGCCCCATTGCCGGAACGCATGCGCGATCCGCTCGACCAGCGCGCAATCGAAGCGCCCGTCGTCGCAGCTCTCCACCACATGCGCTTCGATGTCGCCTTCGGGTAGGCCCATCATCCGCCGCAGGACGCCCTCGATCTCCTCCAGCCGGTCAAACCGGGCCATACCCTCCACCGATCCGGCGCAGCGCCGGAGGTAGCTACGCACGTCACCTTCGCCGAGGCGCGAGGCGAGGGTCTCAAGATCGGCGAGGAAGGCGCGGTCGCCGGCATCCGACTGTTCGGCCAGCGTCGCCAGCGTCCGCTCGACCAGCGCTTCCTCTTCACGCCCTTCGATCGGACGAAAACCGGGCGTGATGCCCGCTTCAGCCGGAAAGGCGGCGAGCAGGGTCTGGCAGAAACTGTGTATGGTCTGGATCCGCAGGCCGCCGGGGCAGTCGAGCACGGTCGCGAACAATTGCCGCGCCCGGGCCCGCATCGCCTCCGACGGGGTGACGCCGAGCGCCTGTAGCTCGGCGCCGAGGGCGGCGTCGTCGAGCCCGATCCAATAGGCAAGCCGACCGCCGACCCGCTCCGCCATTTCGGCCGCCGCGGCCTTGGTGAAGGTCAGGCATAGGATCGACTCGGGCGAGGCATTCTCGAGCAGCAGGCGGAGCACCCGCGCGGTCAGCACCTGGGTCTTGCCGGTGCCGGCGCTGGCCGACAACGAAGCGTGGATGAACGGGTCGGCCGCCGCGGCCTGGTCGGTGTCGAGCGGCTTCAGGGCGGTGGGACGCGACATTGCCCGCCGTCATAACGCTTCCGCTCGGCCACGCCATGCGTTTATGAGGCGCGCGAACACCCCCTAGGAGGAGCAACACGTGGCGGACGAAAGCAACAAGCCGGGCGGCGACGGCAAGGACGGCGAGAACCGCAATTTCAAAGCGGGGATCGCGGTGGGTGTCGGCTCCGCCGCGCTGGTCGCCGCGCTGCTCTATGCCCGCTCGGGCAAAGCCAAGAAGAAGTAATTGCCGGCGGGGCGGGCTAGCTCCGCCCCAGCCATTCCTCCAGCCGCATCAATTGGTCATAGTCTCCATAGCGGGCGAAGCGCGGCTGGAGCTTGGCGTGGAACGGCTCGTCGCCGGTCAGCCACCGCGCCGCCGCCTCGCTAAAGTGGCGCCGCGCTTCCTCCAAGATAAGGTCGGCCGGGCCGATCTCCTCGACAAACCCGCGCCGGTCGCTGCGGTCCTGTTTGGCGAGCGACCAATATTCGAACAAGGCGGGCCGGGCCATCAGATCACCGAAGCCACCCTTCTCCGCGATCAGCCCGAGCAGCCCCAGCTGCAGCGCGAAGCCCGCCTCGACCTGATTGTTCGCCGGCGGCTTGCCGGTCTTGAAGTCGAGAATGGCGAGCAGCCCGTTACCCGGCAACCGGTCGATCCGGTCGGCCCGCCCGATCAGCTGCACCCCCGCCACCTCGGCCTTGCCCTCGACTTCGGCGCCGATCGGACGGCGGCCCTTGGCCTGCTTCTCGGCTTCTTCTACGGCCAATGTGCCGATCGCTTCCATCAGGCGCGGCCCCCACAGAGCGCGCATCAGCGGGTGGATGTCGTTCCCGGCGAGCAATGCGCGTGCCCGCGGAAGCAGCCGGGCCGGTGCACACTGGTCCTCCTCGAACCATTGTTCGAACAGGGCGTGGACGATGGTCCCCTTCCACGCCGCATCCTGCTCCGCGCCCAGATCGTCGAGCGGGCGGAGGCCAAGCATCGTCTTGGCGTAGAAGGAGAAAGGATCGGCCTTGAGGCGGTCGAGGTCGGTGACCCGGATCCGCTTGGGCCGCTCGGCCCGGGGCGGTGACGGACGCGGGCGGAGCGCCGGCTGCTCGCGCTCGGGATCGTCGAGCGCCACCGCCAGCGCCTCCAGCCGGTCGTCGCGCGGCAGCCCGCCGGTGAGGGCCTCGAGCCGCAGCAGCAGCCGCGAACTGACCGTCGGCGACCGCCCGTCGCGCCGGGCGCGGGTCAGCAGCACCTCCTCCGCGCACAGCAGGCCGGCGAAGTCGTGGGCGGACAGCCCGATGCGGATTTCAGGTCCCGGCAGTTTCAACTGCCGCCGCACCGTCACCGGGAGCCACGGGTCGGGGCTGGGCGGAGCGGGCCAGCTTCCCTCATTGAGGCCGGCCAGGATCATCAGGTCGGTCTTGATAAGCCGCGCCTCGATCAGGCCGAGGATGCGCACCCGCGGATGCTGGCCATAAGGTGGGCGGATCGCCACCCCGTCGAGGAGGGAGCGCAGCAGCGGCACCGCGTCATTGGTGGTAATGGGCAGCGCGGCGGTCGCTGGTGAGGCTTCGAGCGCGGCCAGCAGGTCGGCCGCGGCACGCCCGGCCGGCCCGCTCCATGCCCCCTCGCCCGCCAGCATCTCCACGCCGTGGCGCAACCCTGCAGCGAGCCCGGCAAGGGTCAGCGCACCGTCCAGTAACGGCTCGATCCTTGCCACCACCGGCTCGAGCCGCTGCCAGACTTCCGGTAGTGTTCTCGCAGCGCTGCGCTTGTCCTCGATTTTCTGCTCGACCAGCCGCTGCAACCCGTCGAGCCCCGGCAACGGCCGCGGTCCGCGCAGCGCGAGGTCGAGCGCGCGGACGTCGTCGAGCCACTCACGCCGGCCTTCGCCAGCCCGCACCAGGGGATGGCCGAGCAGCGCCAGCAGCGGCACCGGCGCCAGCCGGTCGGCCGCCGCCGCCGCGAGTGCCAGCAGCAGGCTTCCGGGCGCCAGCAGCGACAGCGGGGTGCCCGCACTGTCGTCGGCCTCGATCCCCCACCGGCGAAGGTGCGCCCCGACCCGCCGCGCGAGCTGGCGATCGGGCGTGACCAGCGCGGCCGTCCGCCCCTCGGTTTCCAGCGCTTCCCGCAGCGCCAGCGCGATCGCCTGCGCCTCGGACGCCGGGTCGGGCAGGATCGCGAGCCGCACCGATCCGAGCGAGCGTTCCCCCGGAGCAAGCCTGCTCCACCCTTGGCTGAACGACGCCGCGGTCAGTGCATGGGCAGCCGCCCGGCTGCGCTGGGGGCCGTCGGGCGCGGCACTTGCCGAGGGCCACGATCGCACGCTCGCACGATCGACCCGCATCCGGCGGAGCAGCAGCTTCAGGTGATATTGCGGGTGGGTCGGTTCGGGCCGGCCATCCTCCGGCTCTTCGCCCCCCAGCGCCTCCCATTGCTCCTCGTCAAGCAAGGCGTCGTCGGTAAGCGCCGGCAGCACCACGCTTCCGTCCGGCATGTGCGCAACGACGCGGAGGAGTTCGGCTACCGCAGGCGCGGAAGTGGTGATGCCCGCCGCGACGGTGAAGCCGGGCGGCGGAATCGCCTGCCAGCGCCGCGCCGTCGCGCGCAGCAGCAGATTGCGGCGCTCGACCAGGTCGATACGCCCGGCCCTCCGCTGCCGTTCGGGCCAGCGCGTCAGCACCACCGACAACGTCTCCAGCGCGCGCTTCTGGTGGATCGCCAACTCTCCCCCTTCGTCGAGCCTGGCGAGCAGATCGGCGGGGGTGATGCCCTCCACCAGCAACTGGTCGAGCGTGCGGGCAAGATCGCCGGACAGCCGCCACGCCTCTGCCGTGCCGAGGCTTCGCCCGGCCTGCAGCATGGCGGCAAGCTCTGCCTGGCGGGTCAGCGGGTCGACCGCGGGCGCGACGCTCGGCCCTTCCAGCGTCTCGAACGCGCCGCCGATACGCTCGTCGAGCGACGGGTCGCCGATCGGGATCAGTCGCGGCAACAACAGGCCGGCCCCGCTCGCCCGGACGAATGCCTCGGTCACGGTGCGCACCGCCCGGGCATTGGGAAGCAGCACCCTGCCGCGCGCCAACGCCAGCGGATCGCCCCCGTGGCGGCGGATCAATTCAAGCGCGAGGGCGTCGGCGAAGCTGGCTTCGGCGGGTATCGACCAAAGGCTTGGGCCGGGCCGCGGCTCACTCGCGGGCAAGCGCTTCCTCGGTTGCCGAAATGGCGCCGGGCGTTCCGACGTCGAACCACAGTCCCTGGTGGACGACCCCGAAGCAGCGGCCTTCCTCGATCGCCCGGTCCCACAGGATGTTGGTGGAAAACGGCCCCTCGGGCGCTCCGTCGAGCAGGCGCTGGGCCATGATCTGGATGCCGGTGTAGACGAATGGCGCGACCCGGCCCGGCGCGCGGCGGCGTAGGCGACCGGCGGAATCCATGTGGAAATCGCCGCTGCCGCCATGATTGCCGGCCCGCGCCTGGGGCACCAACAGCAGCAGCGCGTCCATTCGCTCGCTGTCCCAGTGGCTGGCCAGCAGCTTCAGCGTGTCGCTCGGCCCGTCGACCCAGAAATTGTCGCTGTTGACTGCGAGGAACGGATCGCAATCGATCAGCGGCCGCGCCCGGACCAGCCCGCCGCCGGTCTCGAGCAATTGCTCGCGTTCGTCGCTGATCGCGACCTCGAGGTCCTTGCACCGCGCCTTGAGGTGCGCCTCGAGATTGTCGGCCAGATAGTGGACGTTGACCACCACCCGCTCGACCCCGGACGCACGGAGGCGATCGAGGACGTGATCGAGCAGCGCCTTGCCGGCGACCTCGACCAGCGGCTTGGGCCGGGTCGCGGTCAGCGGTCGCATCCGCTTGCCCAGACCCGCCGCCATGACCATCGCGCAGCGCGGGACGGTGGCGCTGATGTCCGGGCGGATGCGCAGGGTGCGGTGGATGGTGGCGGTCATTCGGCGTCGCTCCAGGCGGCGGCCCGTGCCTCGGGCGGGACGTTGCGGTCGAACCATTCGCGCACCGGCGCCAGGTGCGGGGCGGCGAGGTCCCGCTCGAGCAGTCCCCACATCCGCGGCTGGAAGCGGCGGTAGCCGGGCTTTCCGTCGCGCTTCCACAACCGGCAGAACACCCCGAGGATGCGGGTGTTGCGCTGCGCTGCCAGCGCCCAGTAAGCGCGGCGGAAGGTCTCGCCCTTCTCGCTCGATGCGGCATAGCGGTCGAGCATCGCCCCTTCGACCGACGGCGACACGTCTCGCCGCGCATCCTCGAGGATGGAAGCGAGGTCGTAGGCCGGGTGTCCGGCCAGCGCGTCCTGGAAGTCAAGCAGGCCGAGGTGAGCATGCCCCTCGCGGCCACTGACCAGCATGATATTCTCGGCATGGAAGTCGCGCAGCACGGTGACCGGCCCAAGCCCGTCGTCGGCCACCGGCGCCAGCACCTCGCGCCAAGCGGCGAGGTAGGAGGGGCGATCGACCTCGATACCGACCGCCGGCGCATACCAGTCCGGAAACAGCTCGAGCTCGGCCAGCCATTCGGCGAGGCCGTGCGGCGGCAGGCCCGGCATCGGCGGGTGCCGGTGGAGGTCGGCCAGCAGGTCAGTGGCGGCGCCGTACAGTCGCAGTTCCTCGTCCGGCGCCTCGTCCAGCGTTTCGCGCAGGCGGACGTCACCGAAGTCGGCCAGCAGCAGCAACCCCTGGTTGAGGTCGCGGGCCAGGATGTCGGGCGCGCTGAAGCCGTGGCCGACCAGCCATTCGGCAACCGCTATGAACGGCCGGGGATCCTCGTGCGGGGGCGGCGCATCCATCAGCACGGCGGCGCCATGGTCCGGATGGAGGACCCTGAAATAGCGGCGAAAGCTGGCGTCGCCAGCCAGCGGCTCGACCCGGGCGCCCTCCCAGCCGGCTTCGGCCAGGAAGCGATTGCAGGAGGCGGGCGGAATCATGTGGGGTTTTGCGGCGGTGGCCATCGGCCTTCCCATGACTTCGGCACGTCCCAAGTCAAGGCGCGTCGGCCATCGGGAAGCGGTTGCAGGCTGAGCCGAAGCGCATGTGGCCAGGCCGCCTCACCCGCGCGCTCGGGCCATTCGACCAGCAACGCGCCATCGAGCAGTTGGTCGTCGAGCCCCAGTTCCTCCAGCTCTGCCGGATCCTCGATCCGGTACAGGTCGGCATGGGCGATCGGCAGGCGGATCGCGTCATAGGGTTGGACGATGGCAAAGGTCGGCGAGGGCACTTCGCCTTCATGGCCAAGCGCTGCGAGCACGCCCCGTACAAGCGTCGTCTTGCCGGCGCCGAGCGGCCCCGACAGCATCACCACATCGCCTGCTTGCAACACGCCTGCCAACGCCGCACCGGCCTGCGCCATGGCCGGCTCGTCGAGCTGCCACATCCTAGCGGCCGCCCGATCGCGGCAGGGTGATCAGCACGCTGGTGCCCTTGCCCTCGATGCTGCTCAGCTGGACCGTCCCGCCATGCGCTTCGACGAACTGGCGGGTGAGCGGCAGGCCGAGCCCCAGCGCGGCCTCGCCGCGGCGTTCGCTGAACCGGGTGAAGCGCTCGAACACCCGGGCCTGATGCTCCTCGGCCAGCCCGCGCCCGGTGTCGGCGATCAGGATTTCGACATTCTCGGTACCGCCCTGGGTGATCAGCCGTACCTCGCCCTTGTCGGTATAAGCGACCGCGTTACGCAGCACATGCTCAAGGCTTTCGCGCAGCCGGCGATGGTCGCCCGACATGCTCCCCGTCCCCTCCCCGATCACCACCTTGAAGCGTAGCCCCTTGGCCTTGGCGGCGGGCTCCATCTGCACGGTGACGGTACGGATCAAGCCGGCCAGGTCGACCCGCTCGCGCTCCAGCACGACGTCGCCCTTGGCGCCCTGGGTCAGGTCGAGGACGTCGTCGATCAGCCGCGACAGACGCGACACGCTTTCGAGGATCGCAGCGACATAATCCTTGGCCGGTCCCGACAAAGCCCCGGCATAGCCCTCGCGAAGCATCTCCGCGAAGCCGCCGATCGAGGTCAGCGGAGTGCGCAGTTCGTAGCTCATGTTAGCGACGAAGTCGGTCCGCACCCGGTCGGCCTGCTCCAGCGCCTCGGCGCGTTCGCGCAGGGCGGCTTCGATCCGGCTCGAATCGGTGACGTCGATCATCGTGAAGAGCGCGTTGCCGTCGGGCAGCGGAACCGCGGCGAACGCGAAGTGGCGGCCGTCGGCGAGGCTGAGACGGCCCTGCTCGGCCCGCCGCTCGCCGGTCGCGCCGCGGACCAGTTCGCGCAGCCGGGCCGCGGCGGTCGGATTGACCAGCCGCCCGGCAAAGGCCGGCACCAGTTCGTCGACCCGTGGGTGCTGGGCAAGCCAGCTTTCGTCGAGGCTCCAGAAATCGCCGAAGCGGCGGTTCCACAGCGTCAGCCGACCATCGGAAGCGAACACCGCCACCCCTTCGAACAGATTGTCGAAGGTGGCGGTGCGGACGCGCAACAGGGTGTCGCGCGCGCTCGACAGGCGGACCTGCTCGGTGCGATCCTCGAAGATGATGCGGAGGCCGCCGTCGGGCAGCGGCTGGCCGACCACCCGCAGATGATCCCCGTTGGCGAGGATCCACTCCTCCTCATGCACTTCCTCGGCCGAGGTGAACCATGCCCGCCGCTCGGCCTTCCATTCGGGAAAGTCGCGCACTTCGGGCAAGCGGTGGTTTTCACGCATCCGTTCGAGCAGCCGGTCGAATTCCGGCCCATCGTCGAGCCATTCATGCTCAATGTCGGACAGGATCGCGAATGGGCGGTTGTAGAAGGACAAGGTGCGGTCGGGATCGAACTGGATCGCGCCGGCGGTCATCCGGTCGGACAGCTCGCGCTGGCTGAGCGCGTGGCGTTCCAGCTCGGAACGGGCATCCTCCAGCTCCTGGATGTCGAAGGCATAGCCGGCGACGGTCCCGCCGGGCAGCGGCACGTCGACCAGGCGCAGCGTGCGCCGTTCGCCGCCGATGGTAGCCGGACGGATCCGCTCGATCGCCCGCCCCTCCTTCAGCGCCTGTTCGGCGCCGGCCCTGGCCCCGGCCTCGCCACCGCCTTCGACCAGCTCGATCCCGCGCTCGACCACCGTTGCAGCATCCGGCGCCTCGACCGCGGCGACGAACGCGCGGTTGACGAGTGCCAGGCCGTAATCGGTCTCCCGCACCCACATCGGGAACGGTGCCGCCTCGATCAGTTGGGTCAGCGCACCCATCGCCCGCTGCGTTGCGCCGAGTTGCTCGGCCATGGCGGCGCGGTCCCGCTCTGCGCTGCTGCTTTCACCGATCCACAGCAGGACCGATCCCGGCGGCGAGGGCGATGGAGCCGGCCCGCCGCGCACGTCGAGGCGACGGCCGGACGACTGGATGGTCACTGCCCGCTCGATCGTCGCTACGCCAAGCGCGGCTTCGCCAAGGCTGGCGGAAAGCGCCTGGTAATCGTCAGGCGACAAACCACTTCCATTGGCGAGGTCGGCGAAGGTCTCCGCTCCTTCGGCGGACAGTTCGCCCAGCAGCGCCGGATCGGCCTCCAGCCGGCCATCGCGATGGACCAGCAGCGGCCTGACCGGAGCGGCCGCCAGAAGCGCGCCGATCGCCTTCGCATGACTGCCGAGCCGGGTCGCCCGGCGCCGTTCGCCGATACCCCGGACCGCGAGGAAGGCGCCGACCGCGAACCACAGGGCGGCAAGTGCAAGCAGCGCCAGGATTGCGCTGCTTTGGCCGAAGATCACGCTGTCTGCCCCCATCGACCCAACAGGTAGAGCCAATGGCGACCGTGCGCCAGCGGTTCAGGCATCCTGGGAGCAAAGGGGGCCAGCCGCTTCGCAGTTTAGTGACACTCGAAAGCGGCCATTCCGCATCTGTGACAAAGTTGCGACATCGTCAGCTGAATTTTAATGGCAGGTGAACGGACGATTGCCTTCCCCGACCAAGGCGGCATGACAAGGCTGGATTCTCCCCTCCAGAGGAAAGTGTCGTAATGAACAGGAAGACCTTGTTGGGCGCGACTGCGCTCCACACCGCGCTGTTTGGCGCAGCCTTTGCCTTCGCCAGCACGGCGTCGGCGCAAACGGCGGTTCCCGCGACTCCTCCCACCCAGGAATGCTCGGACGGGAGCGTGATCGCAGCCGACGCGCAGTGCCCGCTGCCCGACAGCAACCCGGCCCCCGAAGCCGCCTCGAACGATAGCAGCCAGTCGATCACGGTGACCGGGTCGCGCATTCGCCGCCCGAACCTCGAATCGACGGTTCCGATCACGTCGATCGCCGGCGAACAGATCTTCCAGCAGGCGCAGAACAGCGTCGGCGACACGCTCAACGATCTTCCCCAGCTTCGCAGCACCTTCGCGCAGCAGAACCCGGGCCTGGGTATCGGCATCGCCGGCCTCAACCTGCTCGATCTTCGCGGCCTCGGCACGCAGCGCACCCTGGTGCTGGTCAACGGTCGCCGCCACGTGTCGTCCGACATCCTCAACAATGCCGTGTCGGTCGACGTCAACACGATCCCGAGCGATCTTATTGAGCGGATCGACATCGTCACCGGCGGCAATTCGGCCATCTACGGGTCGGACGCCATCGCGGGCGTGGTCAACTTCGTGCTTCGTCGCAGCTACAACGGGTTCCAGATCCGTGGCCAGGCGGCAGTGACCGAAGAGGGCTTCGGTGCCTCGCAATATGTCTCGGCTCTTGCCGGCAGGAATTTCCTGGATGGCCGCGCGAACATCACCGTCCATGGTGAATATTCGCGTTCCGACCGGGTGTTCGCCTCCAACGTCCCGGCCTTCCGCCGCAACGACAACTTCATCACCGTCGACGCGGACAGCGGTGTGAACACCGGCGTGTTCAACGGTGGTGACGGGGTCTTCGATGCCGCCTTCGTCAACGACATCCGCAGCTCGACCATCTACTTCAACGGCCTGGTTCCGATCAATCAGCGCAACATTCCGAATACCGGCATCTGCGGCAACGCCACTATTTCCAACAACGGCGGACCGACGACCACGGGTCCGGCCTTCAACTGCACCTACCTCTTCACGCCGGAAGGGCGGCTGGTCCAGCAGACCGCGCTCGGCCGCTTCGGCACCGGCATCAACCCGGCCATCATCGGCGGCAACGGCCAGACTGGCCGCGAGGGGCGGACGGTTTCCGTCCTGCCGTCCAACGAACGCTACAACTTCAACCTGCTGTCGCGGTTCGAGATCACGCCGGCCGCCGAAGTGTTCGTCGAAGGCAAGTGGAACCGGGTCATTGCCCAGGGCAACAATGCCGGACCGTCGTTCATCCAAACCGGCAACGTCACCGACTTTCGTGAGCGTACGCGGATCGACAACCCGTTCCTCAATCCTGCGGATCGGACCACGCTTGCCAATCTGATCCTGGCTTCGAACTGCAACACCGATCTGTTGGTTACCTGCCCCGAACGAACCAATATCGGCACGACCGCCGCTCCCATCTTCATTCCTGGAAACCTGACAGACGCGCAGCGCGCACAGATCGCCGACGGCAGCTACCGATTCGTTGTTGCGCGTAACCTGCTCGACGCCGGTCTGCGCGACGCCCGCTTCGAACGCGACACCTATCGCGTGGTCGGCGGCCTGCGGGGAACCTTCAACGAAGACTGGACCTACGAACTCTCGGCCAACTACGGCAAGTTCAAGGAAACTACGCAGAATTACGGTTTCCTCGACCGTCAGCGCTTCGGACTGTCGATCGATGCCGGCCGCAATCCGGTAACCGGTCAGATACAGTGCCGGTCGCAGTTCGATCCGGCCTCTGCGGTCCGCCTCCAGAGCACCAACGGCCTGTCGGGCGACGCCCTGGCGAAAGTGCAGGCAGCCAATTCGGCCCGGCTCGCGGCGGACATCGCTGCGTGCGTCCCCTACAATCCGTTCGGCGGACAGGACAATTCTGCGGCCATCGCCTATTTCAGCCGCGACTACGTCAACAAGGCGTCGCTCAGCCAGTTCATCCTCTCGGGCTTCGTTTCGGGTGACACGAGCCAGCTGTTCGAACTGCCCGGCGGTCCGATCAGCATCGCGGTGGGCGCCGAATACCGGCGCGAGGAAGCCTACTTCAACCAGGACCAGTTCGTCGCCGACGGCTTCACCAACGCGGTGTCGATCCCGACCTTCAAGCCGGACGCCTTCAAGGTGAAGGAAGCCTTTGGTGAAGTCCGTATCCCGATCCTGCGTGAATCGCCGCTGTCGTACGAACTGACCCTGAGCGGGGCGGGACGCGTAGCCGACTACCAGGGCTCGGCGGGTACGGTCTATTCGTACAACGCCGGTGTCGATTGGGCGCCGGTTCGCGACATCCGCTTCCGCGCCAACTACAGCCGCGCGGTTCGTGCGCCGAACGTGTCCGAAACCGGCTTCCCGCTGGTTCCGAACTTCTCCAACGGATTTGTCGATCCGTGCGGTGCGGTAGCCATCAATAACGGGTCGAGCACGCGCGCCGCGAACTGCACCGCGCAAATCGGTGCCTCGCGCTTGCCGAACATCAGCACCGCGGCCCAGTCGCTTGCGATTGTCAGCGGTTCGAACCCCAACCTGGATGTGGAGACGTCCGACTCGTACACCGTCGGCGTCGTCGTTCAGCCGGCCTCGCTTCCGGGCCTGAGCCTGTCGCTCGATTACTATGACATCCAGGTCGATGGCGTCATCGCCAGCGTTGCTCCGCAGACCGTGGTCAACCAGTGCTATGACTCGCCGACGCTGAACAACATCTTCTGCGGCCAGTTCCAGCGCAACCTGACCGACGCCAACGGTCCAGCCGGCGAGCGTCCGGGTGTCGTTCTCGCCAACTCACTGATCAGCGCGCCGCTCAACTTCGCCAATCGTATCCGGCGCGGTATCGACGTGAACGTGTCGCTGCGGCGTCAGATCGGTAGGATGGGCCTGGACACCAGCCTGGTGCTCACTCAGAATTTCGAGAACAGCAATTACCAGGATCCGACCAACCCGAACTTCGAAACCCGGGTTCTCGGACAGCTTGGCGATCCGGAAACGGAATTCCGCTGGGACGTGAACCTCGGGTTCAAGCCGCTGACGCTCGGCTATCGCATGCGGTACATCGGCAAGCAGTATTTCGCCGGTTACAACTCGTTCTTCGAGCTCAATGGTCAGCCGCGCGCGAATGTCGACGCGTTCCCGGACATCCAGTTCGACCCGGTCGTCTATCACGATCTTCGCGCCGACTTTGACGTCGGTCAGGGTCCGAAGAACCTGAACTTCACCATTGGCGTCGACAATGTCCTCGACAAGGGTGTTCCGAAGGGCGCTGCAACGGCGACCGGCGCAGGCAGCGCCATCTACTCGTTCCGCGGCCGTAGCTTCTACGCCGGTGCACGCGTTCGCTTCTAAGCGATCGTCCTGCACAGGAAATGGGGGAGGCGTCGCAAGGCGCCTCCCCTTTTCGTTATGACGGGCCGGCGGCAGGCCTGCCGCCAATCTCCCACTGCTTCCCTTGAGCGGCGACCTCCGCTAGGGAGCGCCCGCGTCCGTCCGTCATGACGGCCTTCCAATGTCTCCGGAGAATCCCAACGTGCCGACCGACACCCTTTCCCGCGACTTCCTCGTCAAGGACATCTCCCTCGCCGATTTCGGCCGCAAGGAGATCGAGATCGCCGAGACCGAAATGCCGGGCCTGATGGCGCTCCGCTCCGAATTCGGTGCGTCGAAGCCGCTGGCCGGCGCGCGGATCACCGGGTCGCTCCACATGACCATTCAGACCGCCGTGCTGATCGAGACCCTGACCGCGCTCGGCGCCACTGTCCGCTGGGCGAGCTGCAACATCTATTCGACCCAGGACCATGCCGCCGCCGCGATCGCCGCGACCGGCGTTCCGGTGTTCGCCGTGAAGGGCGAGACGCTCGAGGAATATTGGGACTATGTCGTCCGCATCTTCGACTGGGGCCAGGACGAGACCTGCAACCTGATCCTCGATGATGGCGGCGATGCCACCATGTTCGCGCTGTGGGGCGCCCGCGTCGAGGCCGGCGAGACCCTGTTCGACCCGACCAACGAGGAAGAAGAAGTCTTCGTCGCAACGCTGAACCGCTTCCTCAAGGAGCGTCCGGGCTACCTCACCAAGACCGTTGAGACGATCAAGGGCGTGTCGGAGGAGACCACCACCGGCGTGCACCGGCTGTACGAGCTCTCCAAGCAGGGCAAGCTCCCCTTCCCCGCTATCAACGTCAACGACAGCGTCACCAAGTCGAAGTTCGACAATCTCTATGGCTGCAAGGAAAGCCTGGTCGACGCGATCCGTCGCGGGACCGACGTCATGCTCGCCGGCAAGGTCGCCGTGGTCGCTGGCTTCGGTGATGTCGGCAAGGGTTCGGCCGCCTCGCTCCGCAACGGCGGCGCGCGCGTGCTGGTGACCGAGGTCGATCCGATCTGCGCGCTGCAGGCCGCGATGGAAGGCTATGAGGTCGTGACGATGGAAGAAGCCGCTCCGCGCGCCGACATCTTCGTCACCGCCACCGGCAACATGGACGTCATCACACTCGACCACATGCGGGCGATGAAGAACATGGCGATCGTCTGCAACATCGGCCACTTCGACAGCGAGATCCAGATCGCTGCCCTCAACAATATGCAGTGGACCGAGATCAAGCCGCAGGTCGACGAGGTCAAGTTCCCCGACGGCAAGAAGCTGATCATCCTGTCCAAGGGCCGCTTGGTGAACCTCGGCAACGCCACTGGCCACCCGAGCTTCGTAATGAGCGCGAGCTTCACCAACCAGACGCTGGCGCAGATCGAGCTTTGGACCAAGGCCGAGCAATATGGAAAGGACGTCTATGTCCTTCCCAAGCACCTCGACGAGAAGGTCGCCGCGCTGCATCTCGACAAGCTGGGCGTGAAGCTGACGACACTTTCCGACAAGCAGGCAAGCTATATCGGGGTCAAGCAGCAGGGTCCGTTCAAGCCGGAACACTATCGGTACTGATAAAGGTTCCGACCAAAACAAATAAAAGGCCTCGTCCGCAAGGACGGGGCCTTTTCTCTATGCGGTGCAACGGCTTGCTGTTGCAAAGTTGTGACAGCCGCTTGGCAACCTGTCCCAAAGGTTAACAAAGTTCCTTGCCCGACAGAGGTCAGCCGGTAGGGGGACGCATCCCTTTAAGGCGATTAGGATAGTTACGAATGCGGAACGCTCGCTTGACCATCACCACATCCTCATTGGCACTTGCGCTCGGCGCGCTGCTTGCCGTTCCGGCGCACGCACAGGATGCCGCAGCCCAGGCGACCACGCCGGTCACGGATGCTCCGACGACCGTGCAGACCCCGGATTGCCCGGATGAGAACCAGGATGGAACCTGCGATCCCGCGGCGACGCTCAACAACGCCGACACCAGCGCCCAGACCGATGGCGAGATCGTGGTCACCGGCTCGCGCATCCGCCGCGACGAGTACAGCACGGTTGAGCCGATCACGGTCATCACCGCGCAGGAAATCACCCAGTCGGGCTTCAACAGTGCGACCGATGCCCTTCAGAGCGGCGCGGTGACGCAGGGCGCCAGCCAGATCACCAATGCCTACGGCGGCTTCGTCACCGACGGCGGCACCGGCGCCAACACCCTCGGCCTCCGCGGCCTCGGGCCGGCGCGTACCCTGATCCTCCTCAACGGTCGCCGACTGGCGCCCGGCGGAAGCCGCGGTTCGGTTCTCGCGGCCGATCTCAACGTACTTCCCACCGCAATCGTCGAGCGGATCGAAGTGCTCAAGGCGGGTGCCTCGTCGATCTACGGGTCGGACGCGATCGCCGGCGTCGTCAACATCATCACCGACCGCAAGCTTACCGGTCTCAACATCGACGCGCAGGTCAACGTGCCGGAGATCGGCGCGGGCGTCGATCGCCGCGTTGCCGCGAGCTTCGGCATCCAGATCCCTCGCCTCAGCCTCGTTGGCTCGGTGGAGTATCGCAAGCGCGATGCGCTGGCGCGTAACCAGAGCGAGTTCTTCCGCTGCCCGATCGGCGGCTTCCTCGCTGGTGAAGGCACCGCCCTTGGTTCGGACGACTTCATCGATCCGGCGACCGGCCAGCCCAAGTGCTTCACGCTCGACAATGGCGGCGTGACCATCAACACCCTGGGTCTGCCGACCCGCCAGGGCATCGGTCGCACCAGCGGCCTTCCTGGCAACTTCAACCGCTTCGTCCCTGCCCCCGGCCAGACGACCGGCCCGTTCCCGGGCTACCTGGGCGTCGGTACTTACGATCGCGACTCCTTCGATCCGCTGCAGGAGCAAGAGCCGCTCATCACCGGCACCGAAATCCTGACCGGTTATCTCTCGGGCACCTATGACTTCGGTTATCTCGGCAACTCGGAGATCTACGGCGAAGTCCTCGCGACCCGCCGCAAGTCGTCGTCGCCGCTCTATCGTCAGCTTTCGCTCGATTACCTGCGTGGCAGCCCGCTGCTTCCCGAGAACATCCGCAACGGCCTGTTTGCCAACCCGACCGAGACGTCGAGCGGGCAGCAGATCGCCGCGCGTGCCTTCATCGGCTACGGCCTGACCGATTCCAGCCAGCAGGTTGACTATGTTCGTGCCTCCGGCGGCCTTCGTGGCGACTTCTTCCTCAGCGGCTGGCGCTACGATCTGTACGCCGGCAAGTCGTGGAATGACGCGACCTACGACATCGAGTCGTTCCTGACGGATCGCCTCGCCAACTCGCTCAACGTCGTCCAGAACGCGAACGGCAGCTTCAGCTGCGTTTCTCAGGCTTCCAACCGCGACTGCGTTGCTGCTCCGGCTCTCACCGCCGCGGTGATCGGTGGCAACCTGCCGGCTGCCTTCCGCGACTACATCGTCGACAATACCATCGGGAACACGAAGTTTCGTGAAACCACGCTGGCGTTCGGCGTCGATGGTCCGCTGTTCCAGATGCCCGGCGGTGCCGTTCAGCTCGCGCTTGGTGCCGAGTATCGCAAGCAGAAGATCAACGACCAGCCCGACGCGAATTCGGTCCGCGGCAATCTGTTTGGCCTGACCGCCGGCACCCCGACGGTCGGTTCGGACAGCGTCCGCGAAGTATTCGGCGAAGTGTTCGTCCCGATCGTCCGCGACCTGCCGTTCCTGTATCGCCTGAACGTCAACGGTTCGGTGCGCTACACGGACTACAAGTCCTACGGCGGCGACACGACCTACAAGATCGCGGGTGAGTGGGAGCCGTTCCGCGGCCTCGGCTTCCGCGGCAGCTACGGCACTTCCTATCGCGCTCCGGCCCTGGCCGAGCAGTTCCTGGGAGCCACCAGCGGCTTCCTGGGCAGCGACAGCGATCCGTGCAGCGCCCTTCCTGCTGCTGGCGACCAGTCGCCGACGGAGCAGATCGTCGCCCGTAACTGCGCCTCGATCGGCCTCCCGGCCGACTTCGAACAGCGCAGCGGAATCACCGTCTTCCGGGTCGGTGGCGCCGAAGCTGGCCTTGAAGCGGAAACCTCCAAGAACTGGTCGGTCGGCGTTGTTGCCCGGCCTCCCATCCCTGCTTCGATCGGCTCGCTTTCGTTGGCGCTCGATTATTTCGATATCAAGGTCGAGAACGGCGTCTCGGATCTTGCTGGCGGAACCATTCTCAACCGCTGCTATGCAGCTGAGAACTTCGATCCGAGCGCGGGCTTCTGCCGCTTCGTGACCCGCGATACGAACAACATCCTGCAGGTCACCAGCAGCTTCGTGAACCTCTCGGAAAGCATCGTTAAGGGCTTTGAATTCAACGGGCGCTTCTCGACCAAGATTGTCGGGCCGGGCACGCTGACGCTCAATGCCAATGTCACCAAGTACACCGAGCAGTCGAGCCGCCTGTTCCCGGAGGAGTTCCTGGCTGATGCCAACGGCATCATCACCCAGCCGGACTGGGTCGGCAACTTCGACGCGATCTACGCCACGCCGCGGGTGACTTTCCGCTACGGCCTGGATTGGGTCGGCGGTGACAAGAGCCGGACCTACAACTTCTTTGCCTTCGACAACCTGACGGGCGAGACTGATCCGGCTCTGGTCCAGGAGTATCGTGACTTCGCGTTCCTGGAAGTGAAGGATTACTTCCTCCACAATGCGTCGGTTCAGTTCAACGTCGCCGACCGTTACGAATTCACGGTCGGTGTCCGTAACCTGTTCAACAAGGCGCCGCCGCGGATCACCAACTTCGGTCTCACGACGGTTGGCAACTCGCCGATCTACAGTGGTTATGACCTGGTCGGTCGTTCGTTCTTCGCGAACGTCAACTTCAAGCTCTGATCGACTTGAAGCGGTAACGGAAAAGGGCCTCGGGAAACCGGGGCCCTTTTTCCGTGTGTGGCTGAAATGGTGAGTTAAACGCCGCTGCCTGCGGCAGACAGGGCTCAGGCCGCGCCGGTCTCGCTGGCGAGCAGGCGCGGGTCGATCCCCTCGAGCTTGAAGGCCGCGGCCCAGCGCTCGTCGGTCGGGGTATCGAACAGGATCGCCGCGGTCCCCTCGCTCGCAAACCAGCCGTGGCGGGTCATCTCGTCATCGAGCTGCCCGGGTCCCCAGCCGGCATAGCCCAGCGCGACCAGCCAGCGTGCCGGCCCGCGCCCCTCGGCAATGGCGCGAAGCACGTCGATCGTGCCGGTCATCGCCCACAGCTTGCCACCCTCGCCGGTGACCTGCAGCGTATCCTCGCCGCCCCAATCGTCCGAATGGAGCACGAAGCCGCGCCCCGGCTCGACCGGGCCGCCATGGTGGATCGGCGCGTCGGGCGCCTCGCCCGGATCGAGTTCGAGCTGCTTGAGCAGGCTGCGAAGCCTCACCCCGGCGCGCTTGTGGCTGATTCCGATGCCCACCGCGCCATTTTCGTCATGGACGCACAGCGCGGTGACGCTTCGCTCGAAACGGGGATCGGACATGCCCGGCATGGCGAGCAACAGTTTTCCGGAAAGAAACGGCGCGTCCCCCATGGCCTCACCATGCCATGTGCTGGCCGCCGCACAAGCCTTGTTGACGCTCCGCTCGACGGATAGAGCGCCTTCACAGACCATCAGCCACGCCCAACCAAGGAGCCCGCCCATGACTATCCAGATCGGCGACCGCATTCCCGACGTACCGCTGACCATCGCCACCGGCGAAGGCCCCAAGCCGACCACCACCGGCGACTATTTCGGCGGCCGCCGCGTCGCGCTGTTCGCGGTGCCCGGCGCCTACACCCCGACCTGTTCGGCCAAGCACCTTCCCTCCTATGTCGAGAAGGCCGGCGATCTGCGCTCCAAGGGCGTCGACGAGATCGCCTGCACCAGCGTCAACGACGCCTTCGTCATGGCCGCGTGGAACAAGGACCAGGGCAGCGAGGACATCACCATGATCGCCGACGGTAACGGCCAGCTCGCCGACGCGCTCGGCCTGACCATGGACGGGTCGAAGTTCGGCATGGGTAATGTCCGGTCGCAGCGTTACTCGATGATCGTCAATGACGGCGTGGTCGAGCAGTTGAACGTCGAGGCGCCAGGCGAATATCGCGCATCGAGCGCAGAGACCCTGCTCGAGCAGCTTTAATCCCGTCTGACGTCAGGAAGGCCGGGCCCGGCATCGCCGGCGCCCCGGCTTTTCCGCGGCACGTCGCGGCGCAGCCTGCCTGATTGGCCGAAACAACCCCCTTCCCCACTCGTTGAGCGCCTAATCCCTTTGCGTAACGAGAAGGACAGGGCATGGCCAAGAACGACAACACCCGCAGCCACCAGGGCAGCAACACCCACAGCAATCGCGCGACAGGCGCCGATCGCGATCGTCGCCGTGACGCGGTAGTGAACACGGTCAAGGAGCGGCCCTACGCCGCTGCGGCCCTTGCCACCGTGGCCGCCGGCGCAGCAGCCTTTTTCCTCACCCGCAGCAAGAGCGACAAGCCGCTGATGAACTGGGGCCAGGACACCACTGGCGACACGGTGATGGACAGCAGCGCTCGTAAGCAGCAGGGCTCGACCACCAGCGACCGCAGTCTCGAAACGGCCTCGACCAGCCCGAGCAGCAGTGCCGGCACTGGCGCAGGCACCGGCAGCACGAGCCCGTCGGCGGTGCGCGCGGCAAGCTTGTCGGCCACCCCCAACGGTACCAACGCCGGAACGACCCCGGGCACCGGCGCCAAGAGCAGCGCTGCGGACGCTGGCACCAACAATAAGTCCGCTGACGCCGGGCTCAACCAGGCCGCCAAGACCGAGACCAAGGTCGGGGCGATCGCCTACGGAGCCTAAGCGGCACTGAAGGATTGATGAGGGGCGCGGGACAGAACGTCCGGCGCCCCTTTTTCGTATTGGAGAATGCTTCCATGGCCGTTTCCCTCAAACCTCTCTCCGACCAGGTGATGGTGATCGTCGGGGGATCGAGCGGGATCGGTCTCGCCGCGGCTCGCCGGGCCGCCGCCGCCGGGGCCAAGGTCGTGCTCGCCGCCCGCAACGGCGAAGCGCTTGACGAGGCGGTGGTCGCAATCCGCAACAAGGGCGGAGAGGCAAGCTCGCTCGATCTCGACATCGCCGACGAAGGCGCGGCCGAGCGCCTGCTGGTCCACGCGATCGAGACGTTCGGACGGGTCGACACCTGGGTCAACGATGCCGCCGCCGCCCTCTACGCCCGGGTCGAGGACGTCACCCTCGAAGAGCATCGCCGGGTCTTCGACGTCGGCTATTTCGGGCTGGTCGAAGCGAGCCTGGTCGCCGCCAAATATCTGCGAGCGAATGGCGGCGCGATCATCAACATCGGCTCGGTGCTGTCCAACCGCGCCATCCCCTTGCAGGGGCCCTATTGCGCGATGAAGGCGGCGGTGATGCAATTCACCGACACGCTGCGCATGGAGCTGGAGCGTGACGGCGCCCCGGTCAGCGTCACGCTGATCAAGCCGGCGGCGATCGACACCATGTATCCCGAACATGCCCGCAACAAGCTCGACAAGCCCGCCCGCCTGCCCCAGCCGCTGTACGATGCCGAACTGGTTGCCAAGGCGATCTGCTTCGCCGCGCAGAAGCAGCGGCGAAGCCTGATCGTCGGCGGCGGTGGGCTTGCCCTCACGACCCTTGCCCCAGCCCTTCCGCGCCTCGCCGACAAGGGCATGGAACTGGTCGGCGGCGAGGCGATGCAGACCACCGACGTCCCTCCCGCGCCGGGTACCGCCGACAATCTGTTCGAACCGCGTCGCGACGGCCGGGTCGAGGGCAATCAGGAGCCGTTCAAGCGCAAGACTTCGCTGTTCCTCGAAGCGCAGATGCATCCGCTCGCCACCGCTGCGGTCCTGGGCTCGGTCGCGGCGGGTGCGCTGTTCCTGTGGGCCAAGGAAGAAAACCGCGACATCGGCACTGCCGAAGCGCAGCGGCGGATCAGGGCCGCGGGCATGAGCTGAGGCTCAGCCAGCCGAACTCGCCTTCAGGAAGCTGGACGGGGAGCAGGCCTCCACTGCTTCCCAGATCGGCTTCATCAGCGGCTGGAGCGCGGTCGCTCCCTTGAGCCACACCTCGCCGCCCGACGGGTCGGCGCCATTCACCTCGATCCGCGTCATGGCCCCGTGTGGCGGCATGATGTCACCCGGCCCGTTCCGCCTCGCCGAGGCGTTGAGGTTGACCGGAACGGTGTCGAGCAAGGCGACTGCCTTTTCCAGGCCCTCGCATCGAGCGGATGACACGTCATGCACTTCCATCTCGCCCCGGTAGAAATCGTCCGGCTCCGTCACTTCGCCGAAGACCGCGACGACCTTCGGGTCCCACGGATAGAGTGACTTGGCAGCGATGCCGGAACGCTTGAGCGCGGCGACGATCTTGGCCGGCCTGAAGCTTCCTGCAATCTTCGCAGCCCGCTCTTCGCTGAGGGGAAACAAAGGGACAAAGGCGAAGCGATAACGGTAAAGGCAGTCGGTGGCCTGCTCCCCCCGAAAGCGCTTCCCCTTGCAATAACGGTCGAGGACGTCGGCGCGGACGGTGCCGAAGTCGTAATCGTCGATGTGGCTGCGCGCCACCGTGCTCCAGTAGGTTCGCTCGTTCCACGTCAACTGGAACGGGATCGCCGCGCGAATGGCGCCTTCGCGGCTTCGGTTCAGCCACAGGAAGTAACTCGCGTACAGTCCGCGCAGGTCGTAGCCCTCGAGCGAAGTCGCCAACCCCGGCGGGTGGACGGGCGGTGGAGGCGGCGCGGCCGAAGCCACCCCGCCCCACGCTGCAGCAATCAGGATTGCTGCCAGCCGCACGTCTTGCCCTTGTTCTGCTCTTCCAGCCAGCGCTGCAGCGGGGCGAAATATTCCAGCATCGGCTTGCCGCTCATCTCGCGGCTGCCGGTGAAGGCTTCGAGGGCGTCGGGCCACGGCTTGCTCGCGCCCATCTCCAGCATCGCGTTCAGCCGCTGGCCGACCTGCTTGTTGCCGTAGAAGGAGCAGCGGTGGAGCGGTCCCTTCCAGCCGGCCATGTCGCAGGCCGCCTTGTAGAACTGGAACTGGAGGATGCGGGCGAGGAAGTAGCGCGCGTAAGGCGTGCTCGCCGGGATGTGGTACTTCGCGCCCGGGTCGAAGTCGGCCTCGCTGCGCTGGGTCGGCGGGGTGATGCCCTGATATTGCAGCCGCAGCTGGTTCCAGCCGGCTTCATATTGCTGCGGGCCGATCGAGCCGTCGAACACGCCCCAGCGCCACTTGTCGACCATCAGGCCGAACGGCAGGAAGGCGACCTTGTCCATCGCCTGGCGCAGCAGCAGGCCTGTGTCCTTGCTCGCGTCGGGCACCTTGTTGCGGTCGAGCAAGCCTATCTGGACCAGATATTCCGGCGTCACCGACAGCGCGATGAAGTCGCCGATCGCCTCGTGGAAGCCGTCATTGGCGCCATTCAAATAGAGATACGGCTGCTTGTTGTAGGCGCGCTGGTAGTAGTTATGACCAAGCTCGTGGTGGATGGTGACGAAGTCGTCGCCATTGACCTTGGTGCACATCTTGATGCGCAGGTCGTCCTTATTGTCGAGATCCCAGGCCGACGCGTGGCAGATCACTTCCCGGCCTTCCGGACGGACGATCTGGCTGCGCTGCCAGAAGCTCTCGGGCAGCGGGGCGAGGCCGAGCGAGGTGTAGAAGCCCTCACCGATCCTGACCATGTCGGTCGGGGTCTTCTTCTTGGCCTTGAGCAGGTCGGTGATGTCATAGCCAACGTCGCCCGCACCCTTGGGCGCGACCACGTCGTAGATGTTGCCCCATTCCTGCGCCCACATGTTGCCGAGGAGGTCGGCGCGGATCGGGCCGTTCTTGGGCTGGACGCTGTTGCCATATTTCGCGTTCAGCCGGTCGCGGGTGTAGCAGTGGAGCTGGTTGTAGAGCGGGGTCAGCTCGCCCCACAAACGGTCGTACATGGCCGAAAATTCCTCGGGGCTCATGTCGTAGCCCGACCGCCACATCGCGCCGCTGTCGGCATAGCCGAGTTCCTTGGCGCCCTGATTCGCGATCTCGACCATGCGGGAATAGTCGGCGCGCATCGGGCGGCCGACATTGGTGTGCCAGCTGGTCCACACCTCGGCGGTCTTGGCCGGATTGCGCAGCTCGCCCATCGCTTCCTCGGCGACGTCGCCGGTGATGGTCTTGCCGTCCAGCGTCGCGCGGCCCTTGCCGTAGGTCGACGACAGGCGGGTTGAAATGGTGTTGAGCTCGGCCGCCGCGCCGGGCGTCGAGGGCGCGGCCAGCACCAGCGCGCCGCGCAGAATGTTGAGCTTGCGGGCGGTCTCGGGATCGAGGCCCTGTACCTTGGAAAATTCGGCCGCTTCCTTGGCGTAGGCGACGCCCTTTTCGGTACCGATGGTGCCGAAATAAGCGGCCAGCGCGTCGGTGTCGTCGGTGATGTAGGTGGCGTTCACCCACTGTGCCCGCGACGAGATGGTCGACAGGTCGAACAGGTCCTTCTCGACGCGAGCGATAAAGGCCCGCGCGGCTTCAGGGGTGCGGGCTTCCGCCGACCCCATCGGAACCGCAGCCGAGGTCGAGCCTCCGGCAGTCCCATCGTCAACGGACATGGCTTCTTTCAGCTCAGCCTGCGACAAGCGCGACGCACCGGAAGGTGCCGTCATGCATCCCCCGAGAGCGAGTGCAACGAGGGAGACGGAAGCAGCCAATTTCATACGCTTGCAGCCTTTCACCGGAAGGAATGGAAGCGTCGTTGCTCCTGTGTCACGGAGACGTCAAGAAGGTGGCTATCGCCTCTCCCAGCGACTTTTGCGTGACCGACGTGGTGTGCGTTCCCGGGATCTCGACATAGGTGGCATCGGGCAAGGCCTCGGCCAGCGCCTGGGCCGAGCCATTGTCGTGATCATCGGCCCCGCACAGCACCAGGGTCGGCATCGCGAATGTCGCCAGCATCGCCTCGTCGACCGGCGAATTGCTCTCGAGCAGCAGGCGGGTGGCGACGCGGTCGACCTTCTGGCTCTTCATGAACTGGATCGCGAACCAGTGGCGGTCGCCGCGCACCGCCGCGTCGAACTTCTCGAACGCTTCGATGAAAAAGGCATGGCGCTGCTTCCACCCCATCAGCCCTTCCAGGCCCATGCCCGACAGGATCGCGCGACGGGGCGCAAGCCCCTGCCCCACGCCCTGCACTACCGTCCGCGAGCCGAGCGAGAAGCCGCCGAGATCGTAGTTGCTCAGGCCCAGCTGCGCGACCAGCTCGACCAGGTCGCGGCCGAGCACGCCCTTGGGATAGAGGGCAGCGTCATGCGGCTTGCCGCTCGCTCCGTGCGCACGAAGATCGGGCATGATCACCCTGAAGCCAGCGGCGGCAAGCCTGGCGGCATGACCGAACTTGATCCAGTTCATCGCGGCATCGGAAAACAGCCCGTGTACCAGGATCAGCGGGCGGCCGGCACCGGTCTCGTGCCAGACAAGGTCGACGCCGTCGGAGGCGGTCCAGTGGTGGGTGGTGATATCGCTCATGCCGCCGCCTTAGCCGACTTAGTCGGCGATGGCATGGGCCGCCGGCCCGCCCTGCGGCGCGCTCTCCTTCCTCAGCAGCAGCACCAGCGGCAGCGCCGCCAGCGTGATCCACATCATCAGCCAGAAATCGTCGAGATAGGCGATGAACACCGCCTGCCGCGTGACCTCGGCATTGATCACCGCCAGCGCGATGTCGCCTTCCTGCCCGATCCGCTCGAGCAGCATCGGGTCCATGGTCGGAATGGTCGAGGCGGTGACGTGGCTGGCGATGTCGGCATGGGCGACCTGGGTCATCCGCACCAGCTGCGATCCGACCACCGCGATGCCGATCGATCCGCCGATATTGCGGCTGAGGTTGAGCAGCGAGGCGGCGGACGTGCGCATCATCGGCGCCAGCGTCGCGAAGGCCAGGCTCTGCATGACGACGAAAATCAGCCCGATGCCGAGACCCTGGACCACGCCAGACCAGATCACCGGCCCCGACGGCTGGTCGAGCGCGAAGCCGGTCATCATCCACAGGCTGGTCGCCATCAGCGAGATTCCGGCAACCACCAGCAGGCGGCTGTCGATCTTGCCGACCAGGCGCCCCGCTACCAGCATCGAGATCAACGTCCCCACCCCGCGCGGCGCAGTCAGCATACCCGACTGCAAGACGCTATAGCCATAGACATGCTGGAGCAGCGGCGGCAGCAGCGCGAGCCCGGCGAGCAAAAGCACACCGGTCACCGCCATGAATAGCAGCCCCGTCGCGAAATTGCGATCGGCGAACATGCCGCGTTCGAAGATCGGCGCCTTGGCGGTCATCGTGTGGATGACGAACATCCACCCGAACGCGATGGCGAGGCCCATCTCGATGATGATCTCCCAGCTCTCGAACCAGTCCTGGCTTTCGCCGCGGTCGAGGAACATCTGGAGCGAGCCGAGCGCCAGCGCGAGAAGGGCGAAGCCGAGGAGGTCGAAGCGCCTCCGGCTGGTCTCGCTTTCCGGCATGGTACGCCACAGCATCACCGTCGCCAGCACGCCGACGGGCAGGTTGACGATGAACACCCAGCGCCAGTCGAAGCTGTCGGTCAGCCACCCGCCCAGCACCGGGCCCATGATCGGCCCGATCATGATCCCGCCGCCGAACAGCGCCATCGCCTGGGCGTGCTTCTCCGGCGGGTTGATGTCGAACATCGTCGCCTGCGCCAGCGGCACGAGGAAGGCGCCGGTGACGCCCTGGACGATCCGGAACGCGACCATCTCGGGCAGCGACGTGGCGATCGCGCACAGCATGCTGGCGGCGGTGAAGCCGATCACCGCCATGATCATCAGCCGCCGCCGCCCGATCCGCTCGGACAGCCAGCCGGCGATCGGGATCGCGATGGCCGAGGCGACGATATAGCTCGTCAGCACCCAGTTCACGCTCTCCTGCGTCGCCCCGAGGCTGGCCTGCATGTGCGGCAGCGCAACGTTGGCGATGGTCGTGTCGAGCACTTGCATCAGCACCGCCAGCATCACCGCGATGGTGATGAGGAGGTGCTGCGTGCGATCGAGCGGTTTGAAATCGGTGGTCATGAACGGTGCACCAGGCGGCAGCCTCGGCGCTTACTCCACATCCACCGTGACCGTGGCACTGAGGCCCGCGATCACCGGCTTGGACGGCTTGCCGTCGAAGCGGATCCGGACCGGCACGCGCTGCGTCACCTTGACCCAGTTGCCGTTGGCATTCTGCGCCGGAAGGATCGCAAACTCGCTGCCGGTGCCGGCACCAATGCTGGCGACCCGTCCGCTAAGCTCGAGGCCAGGATAGGCGTCGATTTCGATATGGGCACGCTGCCCCGGAGCCATCCGCGCCAGGTCCTTTTCCTTGAAATTGGCTTCAACCCACGCCTCGGTGGAAGCGACCAGGCTCAGCAGGCCGATCCCAGGTACTGCCTGCTGACCGGTCAAGAGGCGGTCGGTGTTGGAGACCGTGCCCGACGTCGGCGCGCGCACTTCGGTGCGGGCGAGGTCGAGCTGCGCCTTGGCGATGGCGGCACGGGCCGCCGCCTCACCCGGCTGCTCGCCACCTTGCGCGATCGCTGCACCGGCGTTCGCCGCGCGCGAACGGGCATCGGCCAGCGCGGTGCGCGACGCGGTGACGTCGGCCAGCGCCTCGTCATAACGGACGCGGGTGGTGAAGCCCTGCCTCAGCAGTTCGGCCTGCCGCGCTAGCGCGCGCTCGTTGATCGCCAGCTGGGCCTGCGCCCCACTGATGTCGGCGGTGGTGCCGGCCGCCGCCGTCACGACCTGACGCTCGGCCAGCTGCGCCGCGGCAAGCTGCGCCTCGGCGGCCAGCAGGGCGACGCGATAGGGGGCGGGGTCGATCCGGAACAGCAGCTGCCCGGCGCGGACCTGCTGGCCTTCCTTGACCAGCACCTCGGCGATCGGTCCGCCGACCTGCGCGCCGACCGAGGTGATGTCCTGCTTCAGCTGCGCATTGTCGGTCTCGACCTTGCCCTGGCCCGACCACCACATCCATCCGCCGGCAGCGAGCAGCAGCAACGGCACGATCAGGAACAGCAGCAAGCGCCGTGCCTTGCCGGGCTTCTTGATCGGCGCCGTGGCGGCGACCTCGCCCGCCTCGACGACCGGTTCATCCTCGATCGGAGTGCCGGTGATCTTGGTTTCCTGGTTCATGCCGATGCCTTCGAACGCGGCGCCATGCCGCTGATGTTGTTGCGAATAGTCGCGAGCAACGCGCGCGAGCGTTCCAGTTCTGCGGGGTCGAGATTGCCGAACACCTCGGCCGAAAAGGCTTCGGCCAGGGCGTGGAGCCTGAGGACCAGCGGCGCTGCGCTGTCCCGCAGGTAAAGTTGCCACGCGCGCCGGTCGCCCGGATCGCGCCGCCGCTCGACCAGGGCGGCCTCCTCCAGCTTGTCGACGATGCGGCAGAGCGTAATCGGCTCGATGTCCATCCGCTCCGCCAAGTCGACCTGCCGCTGCCCCGGTTGATGGTCCAGGTGCGCCAGCACCCGCCATTGCGCACGGGTGATGCCGAGTTCGGCGGCGCGGCGATCGAACGCCCTGCGCAAGGCGTGCGAGGTCTCGCCGATATCCCAGGCTAGTTGTTCCATACCCGCCGTATAGTAAGGTTACTTACTAAATCAACGCTTTGAACCTCCCTCGTTCCCGCCCGTTCCCCCGATCAACAAGGAGAGCGAGACGATGGAAGACGAACGCATCTGGGCAATGGAAGAAAAGCTCTGGCACGGCAGCGATGAGGTCTACGAGCGGCTGGTCGATGAGAATGTCGTGATGAGCCTGCCGGCCGAGCCATTCATTTTCAGCCGCGACCAAGCCAAGGCCGCGGTCAAGGACACGCCGCGGTGGGAGCAGGTGAACTTCTCCGACACCAGGGTGAACCGCCCGCACGAAGGGCTGATCGTGATCGGCTACCAGGTCGAGGCGACACGCGGCGAGGAGACCTATCGCTGCTACGCCAGTTCGACCCTGATGCGCCGCGGGCACGAGGACTGGACCGTGGTCCACCACAGCCAGGTGGTGCCGCCCAAGGCGGTGGTCGACTCCTGAGCGAAGACTATCCCAGGACGCCCGACGGCCGCTACTTCGTGGTGCGCGGGCGTCTTTGGCGATTGAGCAATCCGGCCCTCCCTCCCGATCGGCGGGAGGAACTGGTGCGCGAGTTGATGGACGCCCGCCGCAAACGTCATCGCGCCCGGGTCGACGCTGTCAAGCGGGCGCTGGGCGAGCGCGGCCCGGTGTGGTGGGACGATGGCGCGCGCGACTGGAACCGGCACCTGGCCAAGAACACGCCCTATGCCGACTGGTGGGCCGCTCAGACCCCGCCCATCACCACCTGATAGCCGGCGCTTTCCATGCTGGCCTGGAGCAGGTCGGCGACCGCCTGCGCCTCTTCCCGGCTTTCCGAACGAACCACGAAATTGGCCCCGACGCGGCCCTCGCGGAAGAAGGGATAGGAGCCGATCGCAATGCCCTCGTGGGCGCGCTCGGTCTCGCGCAGCAGGTCGGCGACCTCGCTTTCGGGGACCATCCCGCCCAGCGTAACGCTAACTACCGGCAACCCGCCCTCCAGCGTCCCTGTGAGCGCATCGAGCATGCCCGCCGCGATGTGCGGCACGCCGGCAAGGATGAAGATGCTGCCATGACGGATGCCCGGCGCCCCCGACACCTTGTTGACGATGAGTTCCGCCCCGTCCGGCACCCGCGCCATCCGCAGACGCGCGTCGGTCACTCCGCCGCGGGTTTCGTAATAGCGCTCGAGGATGGCCCGAGCGTCGGGGTGGATCACCACCTCGACCCCCAGCGCGGCGGCGATCGCATCGACTGTGATGTCGTCGTGGGTCGGCCCGATCCCGCCGGTGGTGAACAAATAGTCGTTCTCGCTGCGCAGCGCGTTGGCGGCCGCGACGATCTTCTCGAGCACGTCGGGCACCACCCGCACCTCGGCCAGCCGGATGCCCTGCACGTTGAGCCAGGTCGCGACTTGCGCGACATTGCGGTCCTGCGTCCGTCCGGACAGGATCTCGTCACCGATGATGAGGAGTGCGGCGGTCCAGGTGCGGGTGCTTGTCATTGGGGTCGGGCTAACCTTTTCCGACGGTCGCGGCTATATGGCCCTTGATGACTCAGTATATTACCGTCGCCGCCGAGGACCGCAGCGAAGCCCGTAGCGGCGTGATCAAGCTTCATGGCGAAGACGGCTTCGCCGGCATGCGGGCCGCGGGCCGCCTCGCCGCCGAGATCCTCGACGCGCTCGTTCCCTTGGTCGCGCCGGGCGTCACCACCAGCGAGATCGACGACACGGTCTTCCGCCTGATGCGCGAAGCGGGCGCGGTGCCGGCGACCCTTGGCTATCGCGGCTATACCCACAGTTGCTGCACCTCGATCAACCAGGTCGTCTGCCACGGCATTCCGGCCGACAAGCCGCTCAAGGACGGCGACATCATCAACATCGACGTGACCCCCATCCTTGATGGCTGGCACGGCGATTCAAGCCGAATGTACATGGTCGGCGACGTCGGGGTTAAGGCGCGTCGGCTGGTCGACGTCACCTACGAATGCCTGATGCTGGGGCTCGATCAGGCCCGTCCCGGCAACCGGCTCGGCGACATCAGCCACGCGATCCAGCAGCATGCCGAAAAACATCGCTATTCGGTGGTGCGCGATTTCTGCGGCCATGGCCTCGGCCGGCTGTTCCACGACAGCCCGGAGGTTGTCCACGCCGGCCGCCCCGGTACCGGCCCCGAACTCAAGCCCGGCATGTTCTTCACGGTCGAACCGATGATCAACATCGGCCGCGCCGACTGCAAGATGCTCGACGACGGCTGGACCGCGGTGACCCGCGACCGCTCGCTGTCGGCGCAATTCGAACATTCGATCGGGATCACCGAAGACGGTTGCGAAATCTTTACCGCCAGTCCCAAGGGGCTCGACAAGCCGCCTTACTGACCCCGGTTACCAGCCGGAGACCATCGCCTCGGCGCGCTCGATATCCTCGGGGAAGTCGACTTCGCCCCACTGCTGTCCGGCGATGTCGAGCGTCCACACCGCGCTATCCTGCGCCAGGTGGTGGATGACCCTGAGGTACCAGATTTGCGTCCCCTCGGGCGAGCGCATTGCCGCTTCGATCGCGCCCCGGAACCGCTCGGTCCCGTCGCCGCGAAAGGCGAGCAGGCCGATCGACTCCGCGTTCACGCCGTCGGCATCCGCCAAGCGCTTGCCGATCGAGCGCAGTCTTCCGTCCTCTTCGACCACCTTCATGTCGTCGGCATCATAGCCCTCAGCCTTGCGGTCGATGGTGACGCAAATCCCTTCCTGGCGGTTGGCCACTACCTTTTTCATCAGTGCGGGGCTGACCATGGTGTCGCCGTTCCACACCAACGTGTCCCCGCTCAGCGCTTCGCGCGCCATGAACAGCGAGCCGGTGTTGTCGGCGACCTTGTAGAAGGGGTTGAACAAGGTGCGCACCTGCGGCCCCTGCCCCGCCGCCCGGCGCCGCTCGAGCGCGGCTTCCACCGCATCCTCGCGAAATCCGGTGACCACTACCACCCGCTCGATCCCGCAGGCGGCGGCAACGTCGAGCTGGCGGTCCAGCAGGCTGCGCCCGCCGAATTCGATCAGGCACTTGGGCCGGTCGTAGGTGAGTTGGCCGAGCCGGGAGCCTTGTCCCGCCGACAGGATGATTGCCTGACGCATGGCCAGTGCGGTTGCCGGGGAATTGCGGCAAAGCCAAGACGCTGTCTAAGGTGGACCGGCAGGGCGTGGGAGAAGTTGACGTGAAGAAGGTCGAAGCGATCATCAAGCCGTTCAAGCTGGACGACGTGAAGGACGCGCTCCACGACGTCGGGGTCAGCGGCATGACCGTGACCGAGGTCAAGGGCTTCGGCCGTCAGAAGGGCCATACCGAGCTGTATCGCGGCGCCGAATATGTCATCGACTTCCTGCCCAAGGTGAAGATCGAGGTCGTCGTCGAGGACAGCCTGGTCGCCAACACGGTGGAAGCCATCGCCAGCGCCGCGCGCACCGGCCGGATCGGCGACGGAAAGATCTTCGTCTCGCCGGTCGATCAGGCGATCCGGATCCGCACCGGGGATCAGGGTGCGGATGCGATCTGACCCGCGCTGTACGATGTTGCTTAAGAGTCCCGCCCGATGACCGACGTCACCACCCCGGATCCGCGCCTCGCCTCGATGGCGCCAGAGGAGCTGCGCAGCCACATGCGCGCGCTCGGCTATCGGACCCAGAACGACCTTGCCGCCGCGATTGGCGTCAGCCGTTCGGCCGTATCGTTATGGCTGGAAGGAAAGGTCGGCGTGCCGCGTCCGGTCGCCATGCTGCTTCGGATGCTGGTCGCGGCCCAGCGCCGCGCTTACTAGCGCCAGAGCTGGAGCCCGCGAACCGCGTCGGGGAAGGGCGAGCCCTCGTCGATCCGCGCCATTTGCCGATCGGCCAGCTGCCAACGCTGGGCGATGCCCGAACGGCGCCAATAGTCGGCCATCCACCAGGAGCCCGACAGGTCCACCCCGTCGATCTCGATCTTGAGCTCTAGCTCGGCCGCGAACAGGGCCGAGGGCCCGATGGTGCGCGAGTAGACGCTGTTGCCGACCCGGTAGCCGTTCAGCCGCCACCCGGTGCCGGCCGCTTCGATCAGGCTCTTGCGGTCGAGCAGCACCGGCGACTTGGCTCCGACCACCAGGCGGAAGCGGCTGGACAGCAGCTTCTTCATCGCCTTGCGGTCACCCTCGAGCCACGCCCGCATCAACTGATGCTCCAGCGCCTCGATACGCACGTTACCCTCGCTTGCCATGGAATGGCTCATAACGCCGCGTTGCGCGGAGGCAACGGCGTGTTCGATAGAGGGCAGCATCGGCGTCAGGCTGGAACGCTCCGTGCCTTCGTTCATTGGCTATCAAGCATGGAACTCGCCGCGCTGCACCTTCAACTGGCCCCGTTGCTGCCGGCGATCGGCGGGACGATCGGCGGCGCCTTGCTCCTCTACCTTCTCGCGACAACCCTCACCGCCTGCTCCGTTCCGGGCATGATCATCCCGATGAGCCTGACCGGCGGTCTGTTGCTCGGACCGTGGCTGGCGGTTCTGACCGTCGCGACCGGGGCGGTGACCGGCAGCCTGCTTCTGTTCGCCCTGACCCGCCGGTTCGGGGCCGAGCGGTTGCGCCGCCGCTTCGGCAGCCGGCTCGAACCCTTCGAGGAGCGGCTGACCCGGCTTGGACCCTATGCGGTCGCCGGCTTGCGCGTCGCCGGTGCGCCGGGTCCGCTGATTACGGCGGGCGCTGCGCTCACCTCCATGAACCGCACGCCTTTCGCCCTCGCTACCCTGCTCGGCCTGCTGCCCAGCGTCGTGCTGGCGGCGGCCAGTCCCGGTCTGATACTCGGCTGACCGCAAGGTTCCCGCGAAGATTTCACCCTGCCCTTGGCCTTGAGCGCCCCGGCTGGAATCGGTGTCCGCGCAACTCTCAAGCAAGCGCAAGGACGATTCTCCCATGGCCGACAAGGTGACCGCTTCCGACATCATGAAACGCCTGGAAGAGGAGGAGATCGAGTGGGTCGATCTTCGCTTCACCGATCCCAAGGGCAAGTGGCAGCATCTGACCATGGCCGCCGGCGCCATCGACGAGGACATGCTGGAAGACGGCTTCATGTTCGACGGCTCGTCGATCGGCGGCTGGAAGGCGATCAACGAGAGCGACATGATCCTGATGCCGGATCTGGGCGCGACCTACATCGACCCGTTCAGCGCCACTCCGATGCTAATCCTTTGCTGCAACGTGGTCGAGCCGGCGACCGGCGAACTTTACGCCCGCGATCCCCGCTCCACCGCGACCCGCGCCGAGGCCTACCTCAAGGAAACCAACCTCGCCGACACCGTCTATGTCGGGCCGGAAGCCGAATTCTTCATGTTCGACGACGTCCGTTTCGGCGACGACTATAACGGCAGCTACTTCCACCTCGACGATATCGAACTGCCGACCAACACCGGCCGCAGCTACGAGGGCGGCAATATGGGCCACCGTCCACGCGCCAAGGGCGGCTACTTCCCGGTCGCGCCGGTCGACAGCGCCGTCGACATCCGCGGTGAGATGGTCTCGACCATGCTCGAAATGGGCCTGCCTTGCGACAAGCACCACCACGAGGTTGCGGCCGCCCAGCATGAGCTCGGCCTGACCTATGGCACGCTGGTCGAAACCGCCGACCGGATGCAGGTCTACAAGTACGTCGTGCATCAGGTCGCCCACGCCTACGGCAAGACCGCGACCTTCATGCCCAAGCCGATCGCGCAGGATAATGGCTCGGGCATGCATACCCACTTCTCGCTGTGGAGCGATGGCAAGCCGCTGTTCGCGGGCAACGGCTATGCCGGGCTGTCCGACACTGCGCTCTACTTCATCGGCGGCGTCATCAAGCACGCCCGCGCGCTGAACGCCTTCACCAACCCGACCACCAATTCGTACAAGCGCCTGGTCCCCGGTTTCGAAGCCCCGGTGCTGCTGGCTTACTCCAGCCGCAACCGCTCGGCCTCCTGCCGCATCCCCTACGGCACTGGCGAAAAATCGAAGCGCGTCGAATTCCGCTTCCCCGACGCGATGGCCAATCCCTATCTCGCTTATGCCGCGATCCTGATGGCCGGGCTCGACGGCGTCCAGAACCGCATCCATCCGGGCGAGGCGATGGACAAGAACCTCTACGACCTGCCGCCGGCCGAGCTGGTCAGCGTTCCGACCGTCTGCGGTTCGCTCCGCGAAGCGCTCACCAGCCTGTCCGCCGACAAGGACTTCCTGCTCAAGGGCGACGTCTTCTCGGCCGACCAGATCGACGCCTATATCGAACTCAAGTGGGACGAGGTCATGCGCTGGGAAACCACCCCCAGCCCGGTCGAGTTCGACATGTATTATTCGAGCTGAGCCACCTGGCGTCGTCTCTGCCGGAGCGGGGACGACGCCTTTTTTCGCCGCCGGTTAAGGCACCGGCAACCAGTTGGTAACCGCTCGGCGCCTAGTCTTGCCTTTCTTGAGCGCAAGGACGGTAGGCAGGCATGAACGAATTCCGGGACCGCATCCTGGCGGGCAAGCCCCTCCGCGACCCTCTCCTTCGCGCCAAGGCCAAGTTGCCGCGTGTCGAGGTCAGCACCACTGCCGAGCAAAAGGCCTTGGCCGAACTGGCGATCGGACGCGAAGCCAGGCGCCAGGCCAATCATCGCGATGCGGATCGTCACCGGCTCGATTCTGAAACCGTCGAACTCAGCCGGAACGGCCGCACGCAGCAGGTCTCGCTGATCAACCTCTCGGGCGGCGGCGCGATGATCGAGGGCGTGGATGGATTGAAGCTGTGGGACAGGGTCGAGCTTCGGCTCGGCGGCACCGCCAATCTCCATGCGGTCGTGCGCTGGGTTCGCGGCCCCCGCTTCGGCCTCGAATTCGCCCAGGAAACGCGGATCGATACCGGCAACGAGGAGCTGGCCGCGACCCTGCTCGCGGTGATCGCCAAATCCTTTCCCGACGTGGCCTCGATCCTTCCGGAGACGGGCAGCGCTCCGTCCGATACCGCCGAGACACCCCCGGGAAGCGACGGCCGCGACCAGGCCGAGCGTGAACTTCGCCACCCCTTGATCTGGTCGGGCATCGTCCATTTCGACCACGACAGCGCGCCCGTGCGGCTGCGCAACATCTCGTCCAGCGGCGCCCTGATCGAGAGCGCCGCCCTCTATCCGGTAGGCGTCGAAGTGCTGCTCGATCTCGGTCAGGCCGGGACGATCTTCGCGACCGTGACCTGGTCGCGCGGCGATCAGGCCGGGCTCCTGTTCCACTCGCCTTTCGACCTCGCCGAGCTGGCCAACGCTAGGCCGCAGGTCGCGACATCGGGCTGGGAAGCGCCCGACTATCTGCGCGACAAGGCGAATGCGAACAGTCCCTGGGAAGGGCATTGGACGCAAACCGATCTCGGCCGGCTCCAACGCCAGCTGGAAAGCACCCGCAGCGCCATTCGCCGGCGCTAGTCGGCGGCTCCTGCCGAAAAGCTAGTGACCTCCAAATCGAAGAACGGCTGACCGTCGGGCCTGATCTCCAGCCGGCGCGGGAACACCGTCGCATTGCTGCGCCCCAGGCCGACGATGCGGAATTCCTGCCGCACCGGCGCTCCTTCGGCCGCAACCCAGTTGGCTGCGGTGCGGACCTCGTTGCCCCGGCAGCGGAACGAGGTCCGTCCATCGACGACGAACGCCTCCGACATCACCTTCCCCGCAGGCCGTGCCGCGCAGATGCGGGCCGCCTCCTGCAACTGGCGGTAGAAAGCGAACTGCGCTCGCTCCTCGGTCGCAAAGGCGGCGGGCATCGCCGTCACCTTGCCGCCACGCTCGAGCGTGGCCTTATCGACATCCGTTATGATCAGGCGCCTCAGTCCCTTGGCTTCGCCCTCGGCGACCGGCCAGCCCTCGCTGACGATTTTTCCGCTTTCCATCCGCGTCCTCACCGCGATCGCGATGTCGCGCCTGCCGTTCTAGACGACCGCGCCCTTCCCATTGCAGGGTCGGCAGCGTCACTGCGGCGGCAAGGGCGAGCAGCAGGCTCAAGCCGTCGCCCGGCTCCGCGCCGCCTGCCGCTGCGCCCACAGCAGGTAGACCACCAACCCGATCAGGTTCCACAGCAGGAAATACCAGCGGGTCTGCGCGGGCAGGCTCCAGAACAGGTACAGGCAGCCGAGCATCCCCAGTGGGCCGATGACGAAGGCGGCGGGTGCCCGGAACTTGCGCTCGGCACCCGGATTGCGGCGGCGCAGCACCAGCATCGCCGCGCACACCGCGACGAACGCAGCCAGCGTCCCGGCATTGGCCAGCGCGGCGATCTCGTCGAGCGGGAACAGCCCGGCGATCACCGCCACCACCGCCGCGGTGAACAGGGTAATCCGCACCGGGCTGCCCCGGCGCGAAACCCGAGCCAGCCCCTGCGGCAGAAGGCCGTCGCGGGCCATGGTGAAGAAGATTCGGCTCTGCCCGTAGAAGAACGCCAGGATCACCGTCGGGAGCGCGATCACTGCGCTCGCGCCCAGCAGCTGCGCGCCCCACCCCGACCCGATCTCGCGCAGGATCAGTGCCAGCGGCTCGGGGCTGTCGGCGAAGCGGGTGTAGGCCAGCGCGCCGATCGCCGCGGCGGCCACCGCCATATAGATCGCGACGCACACCACCATCGATCCGACGATCCCGATCGACAGATCGCGTCCGGGGTTCTTGGCCTCTTCCGCCGCGGTTGCGATGGCGTCGAAACCGTAAAAGGCAAAGAAGATGATCGCGGCAGCCGCCATCACGCCGACTTCGCTTCCGCTCGGGCCCGAGCGCGGGAAGCCGAACGGCATGAATGGCTCGAAATTGCTTGCCTGGAAGTGCGGCAGCGCGATCAGGATGAATAGCGCCAGCGCCGCCATCTTCACCAGCACCAGGATCGCGTTGAGCGTCGCGCTTTCGCGGGTCCCGGCCATCAGCATCGCCGCGACGAGCCCGATGATCAGGATCGCCGGCAGGTTGAGGACGCCGCCAGCATGCGGTCCCGCAATCCACGCCTGCGGCAGCGCCCACCCCAGGCTCGCCATGAACCCCGACACATAGCCCGACCAGCCGACGGCCACCGCGCTCACCACCAGGCTATATTCGAGGATCAGGCTCCACCCGATGATCCACGCGATCAGCTCGCCGAACACCACGTAACTATAGGTATAGGCCGATCCCGACGCCGGGATCATCGTCGCCACCTCGGCATAAGCCAGCGCGGCGCAGGCGCAGATCAGCCCGGCGATGGCAAAGCTCAGGATCACCGCCGGACCCGCCTTGCCCGCCCCGACCCCGATCAGGGTCAGGATGCCGGTGCCGACGATCGCCCCGACGCCCAGCGCCACCAGGTGCGGCCAAGACAGGGTTCGCGCCAGGCGATGATGCTCGGCCAGTTCGTCGTGGGCGGTGACACTCTTGCGGTAGGTCCAGTTGTTCATGGACCCGAACGAAGCGGAAGGCCGCGGGTGCGTCAACCCGAAGCCCGGGTCGGTCAGTGCACCGTCCCGCTCGGCTCCTGGTCGGACAGCGTCACGATCACCCGTTCGATCTGCCGCCAATGGCAGAAGCGAAGCACGTTGCCGCGGTCTCGCGCGCCTTCGGCACGAACCGCGGCCTCCAGCGCCGCATCGGCGCCGAAGGAGTCGATCAGGCTGCAAGCATCGTCGAGGGCGTCACGCGAAGCGATAAAGGTCGTCATGTCTCCGGCCTAGCAGCGAGGGGTTCACCGACCGGCCACCAGACACGGTTGACGCGCCGTTCACCCTGTCTGTTGTCATGGCGCGGCCGGGTTGGCGCGCCATTCGCCCTCGCCTATGGCACCGCGATGCAACGCGACGGTTCCACGGCCCTGTACGCAGGCGGCCTCCTGATTTTCATCGGTTTTCTGGTCGGATCGGCCGCGGGCATCGCCTATGACGAGCCGAGCCTCGGGGCGATCCTCGGCGTCGCCGCCGCCGCCGTGCTTGCCATTCTTCTCTGGCTCCGCGCCCGCTCGGGCTAGGCGACCCGCCGCCCGGTCCAGATCACCCGGCCAATCAGCTTGATGTCCGACAGCGACAGGTCCGGCCAGTCGGCATAGGCCGGATTGTCCGATTGGACCGTCACCCGCCGGGTCACCGGATGCAGGGTCAGGCGCTTGACCAGCAGGCTGTCCTCGATCCGCAGCACGTAGATCCCGTCGCGGACCCGCGCTTCGCCGTCGCTTCGATCGACCAGGATGTCGTCGCCGGGCAGCAAGGTGTTGGCCATCGAATCGCCGTCGACCTGCACAAGGTTGAGTTCGTCGGGCCCGGCCGAGGTCAGGCGATTGAGCCAGGCCGGGTCGAAGCCGATCTGCGCCACCGGCATTTCACTTCCCCCCTCCGTCCCGGGACCTGCCGACACCGCCAGATCGAGCAAGGCAATCGGCACCAGCCCGGCGGTGGCGGCCGAGTGGCTGGAGCCCCCGAGCAACTGCTCGGCAATTCCGAAATGCCGCGCGAGCAAGCGCCGCTCCTGCTCGGGCAGGCGCCGCGGCGTCCCCCGGCGGATGAATTGCTGGATGTAAGCGCTATTGCGCCCGACCATTCTCGACAGGCTGGCATAGTCCTGCTCACGCTCACGGCACAGTTGTTCGAGCACCTGGCGCGGGTCCGTAGTTAATTTCCTATCTACCATAGGATTTATCCCTAGACATGTAGGATGCGAATTGGAAGGTTCGTGATTGCCGAGTCGTCGGGGTGCGGGGACGTGAAAGATGTACTTACTCAGAGATGTAGAGCGCTTTCTGAATGCCGAAAATTTCAGTGCAGCGCGATTTGGACGAGAGGCGATGGGGGATCCGCGATTCGTGTTCGATCTTCGCCGGGGCCGCGAGCCCCGACCAGAAACCGTTGAAAAGGTGAAAGCTTATCTGGAGATGGCAGGATGAACCGGCCTCGCATGACGGCGTATGCCAATGTCCTCCTCCGCCTTCTTCTGCAGCGCGCGGGAGAGGACTGCAACAGGATTTTTCTCAGCGAGTGGAAGACGGTCGAATGGAACTCACTCACCCTCGACGGTGAGCGCCACCGCGCCAGCTTCACCGTCGGTGGGCCGGACCCGCTGCGCTTCGCGGCGCTGTGGCTGGCCGGCCTGTCCGAAGCCGAGTTCGCCATGACCCGCGGCTTCGTAGCCGATATCGAGGTGATCGGAACGCCGACCCTGCGGGACGATGGCATGGCGGAAGTCGAGATCGCTGCGCTTACGCTCGACGATTAGGCGAGGCTCCGGCGCAGCTCGCCAAGCGCCTGGCGAAGGGCGGCGGAGGCATCAGCCTCAAGGTCGAGGACGGTGCCCCCACGCTCTTCGCCGCCGCTTCCGCCGCCAAGATGGCGCTCGATCCGCCGGGCAAGCTCACCCGGCGTCGGAAGCGGACGCGGGGCGAACAATTGCACGACCCGGCTGTCGGTCGCCGGATCGTCCAGCCGGTCTTCGAGCTCAAGCGGTTCGGGGCCGAGGACCTCGGTCAGTTCCAGCACCGCCGGCTCGGCGGGCGCGACCTCGACCGGGACCAGCGCAAAGGCCGGCACGCGAAACCGTCGCGGTTCGGGCCGGACCTGGCGCAGCGCTGCCAGCGCAAGCAGGCATCCGGCGCTGGCCGCCACCACCGCCGGCAGCGCCATCCCCAACAGCAACAGGCAGGCGCCGAGCGCCGCCCCGAGCAGCCCTGCGGCCACCCCGTCGATGCTCCACCCGATCAGTTCGTCGCCGCCCCTGTCCATGCCCCACCGCTAGGCGCGAAAGGTTAGGCTTTCCTTAGCCGCGGCCAGCAACGCATCGGCAAAAGCGGCACTGTCCTCCGGCCCGACCGCCGTCACCACGCTGCCGTCGCGCACCACCGGCCCGTCGCTCACCACGCCGCCGGCATTGCTGAGGTCGGTCCGGATCGAGCGCCACCCGGTCACCTGTCGCCCGCGCACCCCGTCGGCCTCGACCAGCAGCCACGGCCCGTGGCAGATCGCCCCCACCGCCTTGCCCGCGGCGAGGAACGCCCGGACCAGCGCCACCGCCGCCTTGTCGGTGCGCAAGTGATCGGGATTGATCAGCCCGCCCGGCAGAAGCAACGCATCCCACTCGGCCGAATCCGCCTCGGCGATCGTCAGGTCGGGCGTGATCCACCGCCCCGGATCGTCCATCACAGTCGCCCGGATCGGCTCGCGCGACGGCGCCGCCAGCCGCACGTCGCACCCTGCCGCGCGCAACCGCTCGAGCGGCACGAACAGCTCGTCCTCCTCGAACCCGCTCGTCGCCATGATCAGGACTTTGGTCTGCATGGGGAACAAGCGTTACGGCTCCGGCGCTTTTCCCTCAAGATGGAACAGTCCGCCCCCGCCCGCCTCCGCCACTGCTGCGACGATCAGCCGGGCATCACCCGCAAGCAGATCAAGGGCAAGTGGGCCTATTTCTCGCCCGACGGCGACCGCATCACCGACCGCGACGAGATCGACCGCCTCAACGGGATCGCGCTTCCCCCCGCCTACACCGACGCCTGGTTCTGCCCCTTCCCCAACGGTCACATCCAGGCCACCGGCCGCGATGCCAAGGGGCGCAAGCAATATCGCTATCACGACGCCTTCCGTGGCCGCCAGGACAAGAAGAAGTATCTCGGCACGGTCGAGTTCGGCTCCGCCCTTCCCAAGCTCCGCCGCCGCGTCGAAAAAGACCTCGGCGGCAAGCCGACCAGCCGCGAGGCCGTGCTCGCCGCGGTCGTCCGCCTGCTCGACACCGAACACATCCGCATCGGCAACGAAAGCTACGCCCGCGACAACAAGAGCTTCGGCGCCACCACCCTGCGCAGCCGCCACCTCACCCGCTCGGGCAACAAGCTGCTGGTCAAGTTCAAGGGCAAGCATGGCATCACCCGCGAACTGGCGATCACCGATGCCAAGCTCAAGCGGGTGGTGTCCAAGATCACCGAGCTGCCCGGCCAGAACCTATTCCAATACGTCACCGACGACGGCGAGACCTGCGCCATCGCCTCCTCGGACGTGAACGATTATATCCGCGAGGCGACCGGCGGCGACTTCACCGCCAAGAACTTCCGCACCTGGAGCGCGAGCGTGATCGCGTTCGACCAGATGCTGTCCGCGCAGGAAGAGGAAGTCCGCAAGATCAGCCTCAAGACCGTGCTCGAACCGGTCGCCGAAGCGCTCGGCAACACCCCTGCGATCAGCCGCAAGTCCTACGTCCATCCCAAGCTGATCGAGGCCACCCGCGACAATCCCAAGCGCCCGCTCGGCCCCATCGAGCGGCCCCGCGCCCGCAAGTATCTCGCCAGCGAGGAAGTCGGGCTGATCGCCTGGCTGATGAAGGGCAAGAAGAAGTCGGGCAGCGCGAAGGAGGCCCAGGCCAATGTCGACGCCGCGGTCAAGGCCGCCGACGTCTCGATGGCCAAGGTCGATGCCGTGGCAAAAAAGGTCGCGGCAGCCGCCTGAGGCAACCGCCTGCCCGGGGCGCGCTTGACCCCCGCCCCGCCCCTCCGCCATCTGCGCGGCCATGAACGCCAAGCTTACGCACCTCCTCGACTGGCTCACCGCGAACCTTGAATCGCTGGCCCTTGGCCTCGCCGTGGCTTTGGGGCTCGTCGGGGTGATGCTGATCGCCCGCGCGATTGGCCACCGCATCGTCGCCGGCGACCCTGGCGCGACGACCTGGAAGGGGGTCGTCGGCCGCGTCCTTTCCAGGACCGGCGTGCTGTTCATGGCCGCCGCTGCGCTCGAGATCGTCCTTAACTATGCCGAGCCGCCAGCCGGCGTCGCCCACCTGTTTCACAACGCCTTCATCATCGCCTTCGCCCTGCAAGCCGCGGTGTGGGCGCGCGAACTGATCCTCGGCGTGATCGGCGCCCGCGTCGGCGAGCGGCCGGGCGAGACCACGCTCGGCAATGCGATGGGCGTGATCCGCGTGCTGGTCAGCGTGGCGGTGTTCGCCATCGCGATGGTCGTCATCCTCGACAATCTCGGGGTCAATGTCACCGCGCTGGTCGCCGGCCTTGGCATCGGCGGCATCGCCATTGGCCTTGCCGCGCAGGGCATCTTCTCCGACCTGTTCGCCGCCCTCGCCATCCTGTTCGACAAGCCCTTCCGCCGCGGCGACACCATCCGCTTCGACACCACCACCGGCACGGTCGAGAAGATCGGCCTCAAGACCACCCGCCTGACCAGCCTGACCGGCGAGCAGGTGATCATGGCTAACACCAAGCTCCTCGAGCGCGAGGTCCGCAACCTCGCCGCCGGCCACGAACGGCAGGAGACCCTGCGCTTCGGCCTGACCTATCAGACCCCGCCCGAAAAGCTCGAGCGCGTCGCCGACATCGCCCGCGAGGTGGTCGAGGCCCAGGAAGGCTGCACCCTCCATCGCTGCGTGCTGGTCGCGCTCGGCTCCTCCAGCCTCGACCACGAGCTGCTGTTCCGCCACACCGGCCTCGACGCCGACATCCTGTTCGCCAAGCGCGCCGCGATCATCATCGCCCTCCTCCGCCGCTTCGCCGAAGAAGGCATCGACTTCGCCTATCCCACCCAGACCACCTTCACCGCCGCGCCCGACGGGACGCTGGTCATGCCTTATGCGACGAACCCGCCGGTGCTGCAGAAAGATGTTTAAGCGGAGAATGGCGGGCGTATAATGTTCGTTTACGACCCTTCGCAGACAAGCAAATAAAAACGTCCGAGTGCTCAATTGCGGGCATCGGATCGACCTCCACAATTGATCCGTTCTGGAGGTTATTTCACTGTTTACTTGCGGATATACCAGTTGAAACAACTTAGCATCATTGTAGACGGCGGCTCTCGCGGGGGAGTTGCGTCGTTTTTACTTTTTTCAACTGGGTTAACGCTCGCCGGTCGACGCTCGCACGAATGACCTTGGCAGTTGGCGGACTTATGGCGTGCGCCACCGCGTTGGCACATCTCCCACTATGGCCCCCGCCGGCGTTGCCGCCAACCATAGAAGAGTTCGAGCCTGGCCTGACTCACCTGGATAGCGTCGACGAGGTCATGACTACTCTCAACAGCGCCAATCCCAATGCCACTCAGCTGCAGAAGCTCGATGCCGCAGACGCTTTGCTGCGCAAGAGGTTCGTGCACGGTTACAGTTACTTCCGCATGAAGCAAAACTGGATGGCGGCATTTCTGCGACCGGTCTGGGATGATCTTGCAGCGCCAGTACGTCCGGACGACATCCTGAAATTCAGGCGCGCTGCCTGCAGCCAGCAGGCAATTGTTTTCCAGGAGATTGCCAAGCGTCTAGGGTTCGAATTCGCATCGGTAAGGATCAATGGCCAGGAAAATCTGGGCGGACATTTCTTGCCTACTATTAAAATCGAAGGTCAGTGGTGGGTATACGATGCAAATCAAGAGATTGCTGCTCGTCGTTATCCGCTAGACTGGCTTATGACAGCAGACGCGCAAATTTCGAACGTTTACCAGCCGGATGTGGCAAGGCTTCTCCTTAACAGTGCGCACGCTAAGCGGGTCAGGTTCACCGATCTCAACGAAAATGCTGCGGAGCAAGCCTCGCTTCTACACGGAGCGTTGGCTCTCTTGAGCAGCGTGGGCTGGATGCTTGCACTGCTCCTTTGGGCCATCCTTCGCCCGAGACCAAAGCAGCAGAACTTACCTGTGGAATTTCCGCAACCTGGGAAATGCGCAGCTTAGGTCCGCTTTCCACCCATTGGCGACGTTGGCGTTCCCGCTTGCAAAGTAGGAATTCCTCTGCTGGACTAACCGCAACGGTTCCCTGCCATGCTCTTTCTCAGCGCCGTCATTCTTCGCCCAAGCCGAACGTCACACCCTTCGCGCAAATACCTCGCCACCAGTGACCTTTGTGACCTTGTTCATAATCGTTAATGCCAATTCGTCACCGCGGGCTTGACCCGCGGGCGCGCTTCTTCTTCGGTCGCCCGCTATTCGCCAGCCAGAAGGAAGCCCATGCCCGTCGCCAGCATCGACACCATCCGCAGCAAGGTCGGGCAGGAGCTTGGCGCCTCCGACTGGATCGAGGTGACCCAGGATCGCATCAACCTCTTCGCCGACGCGACCGAGGACCAGCAGTTCATCCACGTCGACGAGGCACTGGCCGCGCAGACCCCGTTCGGCGGGACGATCGCCCACGGTTTCCTCTCGCTCTCGCTCTTGTCGCGCATGGCCGCCGACGTGATGCTGGCGCCTGAGACGACCCGGATGGGCGTCAACTACGGCTTCGACAAGGTCCGCTTCCTCGCCCCCGTCCGCGCCGGCAAGCGGGTCCGCGGCCACTTCACCCTCGTCGCCTTCGAGGAGAAGCGTCCCGGCCAGTATCAATTCGTCCATGACGTCACGGTCGAGATCGAGGACGAGGACAAGCCCGCCCTGATCGCCACCTGGATCGGGCAGGTCTTCGCGTGAACCAATATCCCCTCCCGCTTGCGGGAGGGGTCGGGGGTGGGTTAGGCAACTCGCGACACGCCCACCCCCAGCCCCTCCCGCCAGCGGGAGGGGAGCCTAGGAGCATCCATGTCCACCGTTCGCGACGCCGTCATCGTCTCCACCGCCCGCACCCCGATCGGCCGCGCCTATCGCGGCGCCTTCAACGCGACCCCCTCGCCCACCCTCACCGCCCACGCCATTAAGGCCGCGGTCGAGAGGGCCGGCGTCTCCCCTGACGAGATCGAGGATTGCGTTATCGGCGCCGCGCTCCAGCAGGGCGTCCAGACCACCATCGGCCGCACCGCCGCGCTTCGCGCCGGGCTGGGTGTCGGGGTGGCCGGCATGTCGATCGACCGCCAGTGCGCCTCGGGCCTGATGGCGATTGCCACCGCCGCCAAGCAGGTCATCGTCGACCGGATGGACGTCTGCGTCGCCGGCGGCGTCGAAAGCATCAGCCTGGTCCAGACCCCCGAAATGCGCCTCGGCTCCGATCCCGAGCTGCTGAGCATGCACAATGCCGTCTACATGCCGATGATCCAGACCGCCGAAGTGGTCGGCAATCGCTACGGAATCAGCCGCGAACGCTGCGACGAATATGCCCTCCGCTCGCAGCAGCGCACCGCCGCCGCCCAGGCCCAGGGCCGGTTCGACGACGAGATCGTCGCGGTCACCGCCAAGATGGCGGTCAAGAACAAGGAGACCGGCGAAACCTCGATGCAGGAAGTCACCCTCGCCAAGGACGAGGGCAACCGCCCGCAGACCACGCTCGAGGATCTCGCCAAGCTGCAGCCGGTGATGGGGCCGGAGCAGATCATCACTGCCGGCAACGCCAGCCAGCTGTCGGACGGCGCCTCGGCCTGCGTGGTGATGGACAGCGCGCTGGCCGAGAAGAAGGGCCTGACCCCGCTCGGCCGCTATGTCGGCATGGCGGTCGCCGGCACCGAGCCCGACGAGATGGGCATCGGCCCGGTCTATGCCGTGCCCAAGCTGCTCGGCCGCTTCGGCCTCAAGGTCGAGGACATCGGCCTGTGGGAGCTGAACGAGGCGTTCGCGGTGCAGGTGCTCTACTGCCAGGACAAGCTCGGCATCCCTGACGAGCTGCTCAACGTCAACGGCGGCGCCATCTCGATCGGCCACCCCTACGGCATGAGCGGCGCGCGCCTGACCGGCCACGCGCTGCTCGAAGGCAAGCGCCGCGGCGCCAAATATGTCGTCGTCACCATGTGCGTCGGCGGCGGCATGGGCGCGGCCGGCCTGTTCGAAGTCTTCTAACCCACATGGGCGGGGTAGAGCTGCTGGCCCTTGCGGCCTCCACCAGTCTCCTGGCTGGCTGGCGGCTCTACCTCGTCACCTTTGTCACCGGATTGTCGATGCGGCTGGGCTGGATCGCCCTGCCCGAAAAGCTTGCCGCGCTCGACGTACTCGCCAATCCGTGGGTGCTGGTCATCGCCGGCGCCGCCGCCCTGTTCGAATTTTTCGCTGACAAGATCGCCTTCATCGATACCCTATGGGACGGCATCAACACCGCCATCCGACCGCTGGGCGGGGCTTTGCTGTCGCTTGCCATCGTCGATCCGGGCGATCCCGTATGGCAGGTGGCCGCCTTCCTCCTCGGCGGCGGCGCGGCCTTCCTGTCGCATTCGGGCAAGGCCGCGACCCGGGCGATGGTCAACACCTCGCCCGAACCCGTCAGCAACATGGTCGTCTCGACCGGCGAGGATATCGCCACCGCCGGGCTGCTGGCCCTCGCGATCGCCAACCCGATCGCGGCGGCGCTGATCGCGCTGATCCTGGTGCTCGCCAGCCTGTGGCTGATCCTCTCCGCCCGCCGCCTCGTCCGACGGGTTCTGAACCGAAGCTAGTTTCGCGCATTGCACAACCGAAACAAGGGAGAAGCAAATGCCCGAAGGCGGTCATACCAGCCTCGTCGAACGGATCGCCCGCGTGTTGTGCGGGTCGCAACATAGCGCCAACGCCGAAGGGTCGGAGGAGCATGCCTCGTCGCACGTCGACCAGCATTGGATGACCCACCGTAACCAGGCGCTGGCCGTGCTCAAGGCGATCCGCGAGACGGACGCCAGCGGCGCCAGCGTCGGTGACCCCGTCACCTGGACCCGGATGGTCGAGGCCAGCATCGCCGACGCCGAAGACGATCGCAGGTGAGTGCCAACGCGGCGGTGCGATCGGACGCGAAGTCGCCGCACCCCAATTGGACGCTGGCCGCCTGCATCCTCGCCTCGAGCCTGAGCTTCGTTGAAGGCTCGGTGCTGAACGTCGCCCTCCCCGCCATCCGCGGCAGTTTCGACGCGGGGGCAAGCGAGGTCCAGTGGGTCGTCAACGCCTATCTCCTGCCGCTGTCGGCGCTGCTGCTGCTCGGCGGAGCGCTGGGCGACCAGCATGGCCGCAAGCAGCTGCTGATCATCGGCACCGCGCTGTTCGCCGCCGCGTCACTTCTTTGCGCCCTCGCCCCCGACCTCGCCTGGCTACTCGTCGGCCGTGTGCTGCAAGGCATCGGAGCGGCGCTGCTGCTGCCCAATAGCCTGGCATTGCTCAATTCCTCCTTCACCGGTGAAGAGCGCGGAAGGGCGATCGGCATCTGGGCCTCGGTCGGGGCCGGCGCCGCCGCGATCGCGCCGCTGATCGGCGGCTGGCTGGTCGATCATGTCGGCTGGCCGGCGATCTTCTACATCAATCTCCCCCTCGCCGCGGGAGCGATCCTGATCGCTGCCCGCTTCGCCGCCGAAAGCCGCAACGAGGAAGCAGCCCGGACCGATTTCCCGGGCGCGATGCTGGCGACGCTCGGCCTGCTCGGGGTGACCTATGCACTGACCCTGTGGTCGGTGCAGCTGACGGTCGACCCGCGGGTCATCGCACTAGGGCTCGCCGGTCTGGTCCTGCTCGGCCTGTTCCTGTGGGTCGAGGCGCGTCGCGGTGATACCGCGATGATGCCGCTGGCGATGTTCGGTGATCGCTGCTTCACCGGCACCAACCTCCTGACCTTCCTGCTCTACGGGGCCTTCGGGGCGGTGATGCTTCTGATCCCCTACGTCCTGATCGAGGCGGGAGGCTATTCGCCGCTCCAGGCAGGCCTCGCCCTGACCCCGCTGGCCGTCATCATCGCGGTGGCGTCGCCGCTGATGGGCAAGCTGGCGGCGCGGATCGGCGGACGGCTGCCGCTGACGGCCGGCCCGGTGGTCGTCGCGGCAGGCCTGCTGCTCGCCACCCGCATCGATGCCGAAGGCAGCTACGCATTGACCGTGCTGCCCGCCGTGGTGGTGCTCGCCGCGGGCATGGCGCTTGCCGTGACACCGCTGACCAGCACGGTCTTAGCGTCGGTCGACCAGCGCCATGCCGGCACCGCCAGCGGCCTCAACAGTGCGGTTGCCCGAACCGGCGGCCTGATCGCCACTGCCCTACTGGGCGCGGTCCTCGCAGCCGAGGGCGCAGCGCTGGTCGGCGCTTTCCACACTGCCCTGCTGGTCGCCGCGGTGGTCAGCGCAAGCGCCGGAGCGGTCGCCTGGCTGACCGTCGGCGGCGCTGCCGCACGAACAAGAAAGGCCGCCGAAGCCTGAGCTTCAGCGGCCTTTCCATTGTCTTGCTCGGTGAACCGAGCCGTTAGGCGACTACCTCAAAACTGGAGGCAGGGCTCACCGACTTGGGACAATGAGACATCTGACCACCTCCTTTCGATCTGTTGACGATGGCGAGAAGATGGCCCCGCTCCGCGTCATTTCAAGGGCTTAGCGGCGAGCGAAAAGACGTTCGATGTCGCCATGGGCGAGCTTCACCCAGGTCGGGCGGCCATGGTTGCAATGACCACTGTGCGGCGTGACCTCCATCTCGCGCAGCAGGGCGTTCATTTCGGCGACCGACAGCACCCGCCCGGCGCGCACGCTGTGGTGGCAGGCGAAGGTGGCGGCCAGCAGGTCCAGCCGGCTCTTCAGCGCCTGCGGACCGCCCATGTCGGCGATCTCCGCAGCGAGGTCGCGGACCAGCCGCGGGGTGTCGAGGTTTCCCAGCGGCGCGGGCGTGCCCCGGACCAGGATTGCGCCCGGCCCGAACCGTTCGACGTCGAGGCCATAGTGCAGCAGCTCGGCGGCAGCCTCCTCGATGCGGTCGGCTTCGGGCTCGTCCAGTTCCACCACCTGCGGCAGCAACAGGGCCTGCACCGCCACCCCGCCAGCGCCCGCGCCGCGCTTCAACCGCTCGAGCACCAGCCGCTCGTGCGCGGCATGCTGGTCGACGATCACCAGCCCGTCCTCCGCTTCGGCGACGATATAGGTCCCCGCTACCTGTCCGCGGGCGACCCCCAGCGGATGGTCGCTGACCGGAGCCGTCGCCGGTTCGGCCCGCGCCGAAGGCGCCCCGGAGAACAAGGCATGGGCCTCGGCCACCTGCGAAGCATGATCGAGCGTGGCGGGCGTGACGGGATAGGCTCCATCCACCCTGCTTGCCGGCGAGGCATAAGAAGGTGCGTCGAACGCACTCGTCCACCGCACCGGTGCCGCGGCCTGCACCCGCGCGGCGCTGCGATGCCCCGCCTGGTCGAGCGCGGAGCGCAGCCCGCCGACGATCAACCCGCGCACGCCTTGCGGATCGGCGAAGCGGACCTCGGTCTTGGCCGGGTGGACGTTGATGTCGACCTCGCTCCCCGGCAGATCGAGGAACAGGGCGACGATCGGCGACCGGTCACGCGCGATCAGATCCTGATAGGCCGCGCGCAACGCGCCCACCAGGAGGCGGTCCTTCACCGGACGGCGGTTCACGAACAGAAATTGCTGGTCCGCCGCGCCCCGGGTGAAGGTCGGAAGGCTGACCACCCCGCCCAGGCTCACCTCCCCGCGCTGCAGGTCGATCGGCAATCCATTCTCGGCCAAGCCCGGATCGAGCAGTTCGGCGACCCTGCCCGGCAGCGGCGCGGGCTGGACAGAGAGCACTCGCCGTCCGTCATGCTCGAGCGTGAAGGCGACGTCCGGACGGGCCATCGCCAGCCGCCGGACGATATCGAGGCAAGCGGCATATTCGCTCCGTGGTGAGCGCAGGAACTTGCGCCGCGCCGGCACCCGCTCGAACAATTCCTCCACCCGCACCCGGGTCCCGGGCGGAAGTGCGGCAGGTCCCTCCCCCACCTTCACCCCATGATCGATCTCCAGCCGCCAGCCGTCGGCGCCGCGCTCGCGGCTTTCCAGCGTGAACCGCGCCACGCTGGCAATCGACGGCAGGGCCTCGCCGCGAAAGCCGAAGCTCGCGACTTCCTCGATCCGCTCGTCGGGCAGCTTGGAGGTGGCGTGCCGCTCGATCGCCAGCGCCATCTCGCTCGGGCTCATCCCCAGCCCATCGTCGGTCACCTCGACCAGGCCGGTGCCCCCGCCCGACAGCCGGACGCTGACCGAGGTCGCGCCCGCATCCAGGCTGTTCTCGATCAGTTCTTTGAGCGCGCTCGCCGGCCGCTCGACCACCTCGCCCGCGGCGATGCGATCAACGAGGTGCGAGGGCAGCCTTCTTATTGACATGGGGAGGGCTCTAGCCCAATCGCACAGGGCGGGCGAGACGCTGTTCGACCAGCCGGTTAAACGGTCGTTACGTCGCTGGACTTAAACCTTTTTCAAGAAGTGGGCGGGCATGTTCTGGACGCGCTGGTTCAAGTGGATGAGCCATGACATGGCGATCGACCTCGGGACGGCGAATACGCTCGTCTATGTTCGTGGTCGCGGAATTGTCCTCAACGAACCATCGGTGGTCGCGATTGAGACCATCAACGGCGTCAAGAAGGTCAAGGCCGTCGGTGAAGACGCCAAGCTGATGATGGGCAAGACGCCCGACCAGATCGAGGCCATCCGGCCGCTCCGCGACGGCGTGATCGCCGACATCGATGTCGCCGAGCAGATGATCAAGCACTTCATCCACAAGGTGCATGGCGGCGGCAAGCTGCGCGCCCTGCGCTTCCCCGAGATCGTGATCTGCGTGCCTTCGGGCTCGACCAGCGTCGAGCGCCGCGCCATCCGTGATGCGGCCAGTAACGCCGGCGCCAGCCAGGTCTATCTGATCGAAGAGCCGATGGCCGCCGCGATCGGCGCCAACATGCCGGTCACCGAGCCGGTCGGGTCGATGGTCGTCGACATCGGCGGCGGCACCACCGAGGTCGCCGTTCTGTCGCTCCGCGGCCTAGCCTACACCACCAGTGTCCGCGTCGGCGGCGACAAGATGGACGAGGCGATCTCCTCTTACGTCCGCCGCAATCACAACCTGCTGATCGGCGAAGCGACTGCCGAGCGGATCAAGCAGGAGGTCGGCATCGCCAAGCCGCCGGTCGACGGCATCGGAAAGACCGTCCACATCAAGGGCCGCGACCTGGTCAACGGCGTGCCCAAGGAAATCTCGATCAACCAGGGGCAGATCGCCGAAGCGCTCAGCGAACCGGTCGGCACCATCGTCGAGGGCGTCCGCATCGCGCTGGAGAATACCGCGCCCGAGCTCGCCGCCGACATCTGCGACCAGGGCATCGTCCTGACCGGGGGCGGCGCGCTGCTGCAGGGCCTCGACGAAGTGCTGCGCGACGAGACCGGGCTGCCGGTCACGGTGGCCGAGGATCCGCTTACCTGCGTTGCGCTCGGCACCGGCCGCGCGCTCGAGGAAGAGCAGTTCCGCGGTGTTCTTCAAACCGCCTGAGCTTCAGGGAGGATAGACGGTGGCGCCAGGCCCAGGGGCGCGCCCGGGCTGGTCGAGGCGGGCGCAATATGGCCTGTTCTTCAGCTTCCTGGCGGCCATCGCCGGACTGCTGATCGGCCTAGCGCTGTTGGCGCTCAGTCTTGTCGCGCCGACCGCCTACGCGAGCGTTCGCGGAGCGGCGCTCGATGTGACGGCACCGGTGACCGGGGCTCTGCGGGGCGTCACCGATACCGTTGCCGGCCTGTTCACCGGCGCCGGTAATTATTGGGACGCTGCACGGCAGAACTCCTCGCTGCGCGAAGAAAACGGCAAGCTTCGCCGCCAGTCGATCCAGGCCCGCGCGATCTTCGGGGAAAATGCGCAATTGAAAGCCGTCCTCGCCCTGCGTGAAAAGGAAGTGGCAACCGTCGCCACCGGGCGGATCGTCGGATCCAGCCTCGAAAGCGAGCGGCGTTTCGCGGTGATCACCGCCGGAAGCGGTGACGGGGTGTCGGTCGGCATGCCGGTCCGCAGCGCAGAGGGGCTGATCGGCCGGGTGATCGATTCGGGCCTCACCGCAAGCCGGGTCCTCCTCGTCTCCGATCGCTCCAACATCGTGCCTGCTCGACTGCTGCGCGGCGGCCAGCCGGTGATCGCGACCGGGCGCGGCGACGGGACGATCGACCTTCGCCCGCTGGAGGTCGGCCGTAATCCGTTCAAGCGCGGCGACCTGATCGTGACCTCTGGGACCGGCGGACTCTATCCCCCCAACGTGCCGATCGCGCGGGTCATCCGGCTCGACGACGACGGAGCGATCGCCCTGCCGATGGCCGATCCCGCCAAGGTGAGCTTCGCCGTGGTCGGGCGGCCCTATGAGGAAGCCGCGCTTCCCGAGGCTGCTCCGAGCTCTGCCGAGTCACCGGCAGCTACTCCTCCTGCAGGCGCCGGCTAAGGCGAATGGTCCGCTTTGCCCTTGGCCGCCCCAATGCGCTCGAACGGCGGCCCAAGCGGCTGGCGCGAGCCATCCCTGCCATGTCGGTCGGGATCGCCTCGCTCCTGCCTCTCGCCCCGGTCGTCGCTGAAGTGGGCTGGATGCCCGACACCGGCCTGTTGCTCCTACTCGCCTGGCGGCTGCTGCGCGGTGACGTGATCCCGGCCTGGTGGGCAGCGCCGCTGGGGCTGTGGAACGACCTCGTGCTCGGTCATCCGATCGGGCTTTCGGTGGTCATCTTCAGCGGATCGATGATCCTTCTCGACCTGCTCGACCGCCGCACCATGTGGCGCGACTATTGGCTGGAATGGCTGCTTGCCGTCGCGTTGATCGTGCTGGCCGAAGTCATTCGCTGGCAGGTCGATGGCGCCATGGGCGCGCGCTATCCGCTGGCTACCATCCTTCCCGCTTCCGCCATCTCCGCCCTCTCCTTCCCGCTGGCCGCCTGGGCCGCGAGCCGGATCGATCACTGGAGGCTGGGGCGGTGAGCCGGTTCACCAACGCTCAGGCCGACCTTGTCTTCTCGCGCCGGATGCTGCTGCTGGGCGGGGCCCAGATCGGTGTCGCCGGCGCGCTGATCGGCCGCATGGGCTGGCTCTCCATCAAGGAAAACGAACGCTACAATTTGCTGTCCGAGGACAACCGGGTCCAGCTTATCATCGTCCCTCCGCGGCGGGGCTGGATCGTCGACCGCGGGGGCAAGCCGATCGCCATCAACCGGTCCGACTTCCGGGTCGACCTCATCCCCGAGCGGATGGACGATCCGGAGCGCGAACTGGCGCTGCTCGCCCGTCTGCTAGCCCTTGGTCCCGACCAGGTCGATCGCATCACCCGCGAAGTTCGCGCCGCGAAAGGCTTCCAGCCGGTGCAGGTGGCCGAGAACGTGCCCTATGATCGCTATGCCGCGATCACCGTCCGCCTGCCCGAGCTGCCAGGGATCGAGCCGGCCCGCGGCTTCACCCGCTTCTACCCCGCGGGCGCGGCGGTCGGGCAGCTGATCGGCTATGTCGGCGCGGCCAACGCCCGCGAATATGAGCGGGAGAAGAACCCCCTGCTGATCACGCCGGGATTCAAGATCGGCAAGGAGGGACTGGAAGCCGTCCTCGAGCAGCGGCTGCGCGGTATTCCGGGCGGCCAGCGGGTTGAGGTCTCCGCCCGCGGCAAGCTGATCCGTGAGCTAACCCCCAAGCCCGACCGCTCGGGCAACACCGTACAGCTGTCGATCGATGCCGGCCTGCAGGAATATGCCGCCCGCCGGCTGGGCGAGGAAAGCGGCAGCTGCACCATCCTCGACTGCGAGACCGGCGACCTCCTCTGCATGGCCTCCATGCCGAGCTACGATCCCAACAGCTTCTCCGACGGGATCGGTCGGACCGAGTGGAAGACCCTGTCCGAAGACCCGCGCAAGCCGCTCGTCAACAAGACGGTGAACGCCCTCTATCCGCCGGGCTCCACGCTCAAGCCGATGGCCGCACTGGCGATCCAGCAGGCCGGTATCGACCCCAAGGAACGGGTATTCTGCGGCGGCGGCTATCAGCTCGGCAATCGCTTCTTCCGCTGCCTCGGTCGGCACGGCACGGTCGACATGCACCGCGCCATCGCCAAGAGCTGCAACACCTATTTCTACACCATGGCCAACCGCATCGGCTACGACGCGATCGCGCCGATGGCTCGGCTGCTCGGCCTCGGCGAAAAGTTCGACCTGCCCCTGGTCAGCCAGAATTACGGCACCATCCCCGACAGCGAATGGAAGCGCCGCCGCTTCGAGCGCAACAAGCGGCTGGTGGAGCGGCCCGACTGGACTCGATCGGACAGCCTCAACGCGGTGATCGGTCAGGGCTTCGTGATCGTGAACCCGTTACAGCTGGCGGTTCAGGCTGCCTGCATCGCCAGCGGACGCAACATCCGCCCGCTGCTGCTCGGCAAGCATGACCAGCCGGCCGCGCCGCTCGACATTCCGGCCGAGCATCTGGCGGCGGTTCGCGGCGGGATGTGGGAGGTGGTCAACGGAGATGGCACCGCGGGCGCTTCGCGGCTTCAGGTGCGGGGAATCGAGATGTGCGGCAAGACCGGCACCGCCCAGGTCCGTCGCCTGTCGGCCAGCGCAAGCCGCGGCCAGGGCGGCGACTGGCGCTACCGCGACCACGGCCTGTTCGTGTTCTTCGCGCCCTTCGACAAGCCGCGCTATGCGGGCTCGGTGGTGATCGAGCATGGCATGGGAGGGGCTCGCGCCGCCGCTCCGGTCGCCAAGGATGTGCTGACTTATCTGTTCGACCGGCCGCAGGCGCTCAAACGCCTCGAAGGGCTGGAAGCCGAATGGGGCGGCACCCTGGCCGAGCGGATGGCGCGTCGCTCCGCCGCGATCGAGGCGGCCGCCGCCCAGGCCGCCGCCGCCCGTTCAGCCCCCATTGCGGCGCCCTCGCCCATCCCGCCCAGCGTCAACCTGCCCCCGCCGGCGCCCGAGGACCGCTGACATGATTTCCAGCGCCATCATCCCCCAGCCCCTCGCCCGCCTACCCTGGCGGCTGATCTTCCTGGTGCTGGGGATCGGCCTGTTCGGCCTGATTAACCTCTATTCGGCCGCAGGTGGCTCGATCGAGCCCTGGGCGCTGCGCCAGGGGATGGCCTTCGGCTTCTTCCTGACAGTGGCGATCTTCATCTCCAAGGTGCGCGAAGCGACGGTCAAGCAGATCACCTTCCCCATCTATGGCGCGATCGTGATCATGCTGATCCTGGTCGACCTGCTCGGCTTCGTTGGCAAGGGCGCCCAGCGCTGGCTCGATCTTGGGTTCATCCGGCTCCAGCCGTCCGAATTCATGAAGCCGGCGATCGCCCTCACCCTTGCCCGCTTCTACGAGCTTCTTCCGGCGGGCGAAATCCGCAAGTTCCGCGCGGTCTGGCCGGCCGCCCTGCTGCTCGGCATTCCCGCCGCCCTCGTCATCCTCCAGCCTGACCTCGGGACCGGCCTGATGGTGACCTTCGCCGGGGTCACGGTCATGTTCCTTGCCGGCGTTCCGCTCCGCTGGTTCCTGGTCCCGGGCCTCACCGTCGCCGCAGCCATCCCGATCGTCTACCAGTTCCTCCACGGCTACCAGCGCAAGCGGATCGACATCTTCCTCGATCCCGAAAGCGATCCCCTTGGCGCTGGCTATCACATCACCCAGAGCAAGATCGCGATCGGATCGGGCGGGCTGTTCGGCAAGGGCTACCTCCAGGGCAGCCAGAGCCATCTCCAGTATTTGCCCGAGGGCCATACCGACTTCGCCTTCGCCACCCTTGCCGAGGAATGGGGGATGCTGGGCGGGACGGTGGTGATCATCGCCTACCTACTGGTGCTGCGCTGGTGCCTGGGCGTCGCCGCCAACGCCCCGACCCGCTTCGCCCGGCTGAGCTGCGGCGGGTTGACGGCGGTGCTGTTCAGCTATTTCGCGATCAACTTGCTGATGGTGATGGGCATGGCGCCCGTGGTCGGCATTCCCCTGCCGCTGATCAGCTATGGCGGGTCGGCGGTGATGACCGTGATGATCTGCCTCGGCCTGCTGATGAGCTTCGAGCGGCAGCAGCGGACCAGTTCGCGCCTCAGCTGAATCGCGTTAACCTTTCTGAACAAGGTCACGAAGGTCACTGGTGGCGCGGTGTCCGGCAACGTCAAACCTGAACAAGGTCACAGGCGTCAAAGACGAGGTTGATCGGCGTTGTCAAAGAGCGAACGAGGCAAGAGGCTGTCAGGGAAAATCCTACATTGCAAGGAAGGCGGGCCGAACGCACTTGCCAAGCTCCCGACGCCTAGCTAGAGGCTCCCCCGCGCCCCGCTTCCACGCGGCGGCGCCTGCCTCATGGCATGGACGCATAGCTCAGTTGGTAGAGCAGCTGACTCTTAATCAGCGGGTCCTTGGTTCGAGCCCAAGTGCGTCCACCATTCTTCCTCACAGATTGCGCGGGAAGCGCAAACCCAGAACAGCTTCTTGGGACGCCTGTCGGCTGCTGGTGGCGAAGTGCGCTTCGGGCTGGTCGGCCGGGCGAAACGCTGAAAGCTATTTCCCCCAGCCTTGATCGCCTCATCATAGCGCTTGCTCGCCATACTCGAGGAGGGCCGGAACGACGAGATCCTCCTCGTCGGCGAGATGCTGCTGCAAAAGCCTCAGGAGATGCCCGATCCTGTCAGCAAAGATGTCGGCGGCCTGGCGTTCTTCACCGAAGGTTTGCGACAGCGCTACCAGCAGTTCCCGTGCGTGCTCGACCGTCTGGACAAGGCTCTCATGGATGAGCTCGTGATCGGCCTCGAGCAGATCGAATCCCACGATCAGACGCCCGTCCAATTGCCGAAATTTGGGGAAGTAGACGTGATCCTCGATCCTGTGGTGGTGGTCGAGGTGCTGAAGAAAGGAATTGAGCTGCGGCACGAAGGCCTGCTGCAACTGCATTCCATCGATTTCCTGACCGCGGAAAGCATCCACGATCCGAACAACCTGGCTGCCTTCGCTGCGCAGGCTGGCATGGACCTGGAGCCAGAAATTGGCCAGTTCGCCGAAGTTCTCATGCGATCGCCATTCGCTGGCCGGGTATCGCGGACGTAAATAGGCGACCTCCTCCGCCACTCCCGTGCGAACTCCAAGAGCCATCGAGTTCGGTGCTGCTTCGTCCACGTTCGTCATCGCCCGGAACAGGTGTTGCTTTCTGCGGTCAGCGGTCCGCCGACTTCGCGGCGTGCGCGCTCAAGAGCTTGTCGAGTTCGACGATGCGAAGCCGCTCGGGTGTGTCCTTGGCGAGGCCCTTGAGGCGGCATTCGGCCCACAGCCTGCGGCGCTCAGCCTCCATTCCCTTGCGATAAAGATCGGCCACGGCTTATCCTCTTTCCCTGGTCTTGCGTGGACGAGCGCGCCTTCGCGCCGCAATCCCGCTGTTCACTTCATCCTCGCCGGCCAGCTTGCGCCACCGCGCGAGGCGGGCCGGGTCGAGCGTCCCGGCGGCGGAAGCGGCGCGGATCGCGCATTGCGGCTCGTCGTTGTGCATGCAGTTGGTGAAGCGGCATTGCAGCGCGATCGCGACGATGTCGTCGAAGACTTCAGCGACGCCGCCGCTGACCTCGGACATCTGGATTTCGCGCATGCCGGGCGTGTCGATCAGCCAGCCGCCGCCGGTCGCGCCGAAACCGATCCGATGCATCTGCCGCACGGTGGTCGTGTGCATGCCCTTGCCGTCTTCTTCGCGGACGGGCTGCGTCGCCGTGGCGTCGGACCCCGTCAGCGTGTTGACGAGGGTCGATTTGCCGACCCCGGACGAGCCCACTAGGGCCACCGTCGCGCCGATCCTGCAATAGTCCGCAAGGCCGGCCACGCTTTCGGCCGAGCGCGCATTGACCAGGCGCACCTCGACCCCGGCCTGAAGGGACTGCGCGGCCTCGACGAAGGCGGACGGATCGGGCGAGAGGTCGGCTTTGGTCAGCACGATCACGGGGCTGACGCCGACCTCGCCGGCGAGAACCAGATAGCGCTCGAGCCGGGCGACATTGAAGTCCTGGTCGCAGGACGTGACCACGAAGAGGGTGTCGACGTTGGCCGCGATGAGCTGGAGCCGGCGGTCGTCTCCCGGCGCCGGCCGCTTGAACAGGCTCGTCCGGTCGAGGATGCGAAGGATGCCGTGATCGTCGCGGTCGATCAGAAGCCAGTCGCCGACCGTCGGCCGGTCTTCGGAACCCTTCGAGTCTGGCACGCTCGAGGAGATCGAGTCCTGAAATCCGTCGCCCGCGACCGAAACCATTCCGCGATGAACGGACATGACCCGGACCGGCTGCCCTCCGCGCCCGTCGTCCTCCGACAATTGGTCACCGAAGAAGGAATTCCACCCGAGTTCAAACAGGATAGGCGTGCCGGGAGTGTTCGTCATTCCTGAGAGGCGATCCGCGACGCGCTCAAGCGTCACCAGCTTCGATCATGTCGGACGACCCCTGCTCCGCGGCTTTCCGGTCGGCCTTGGCCTTCGCCTTTCTGGCCGCCTCGAGTTCTTTGTTTCGTTCGCGTTCGCGACGCTCGAAATCGTAGTTTGTCTTACGTGGCAATGGGGCTGCTCCAAAAGAAAGCGGGTCCGGATAACGCGGGAGGCGTCGGGATGGGTACACCTGCGAGTGGATTGGTCGAGCTCGCGCAATCCGGTCAGATCGGCATTCCCGGTGGTACGCTCGGAAGCCGTGCCGGATCGGCGATTGCCGTGTCGAGCGCCTCGCGGTCGCTCAGCAGCGCGGCCAGTCCTCGGCTCCAGTCGCCCCGCATGTCCGTACCGCGCTGCCTGCGCAGCCGCTCCGCAAGACGCTCGAGCTGCGACGACATCGCCAGGGCGATCGTCGGCGAGAGTGAGGCGTTGCGCTGGACCCGGGCAAGCGCGAGGGCTGTCGTGGTGGCGATCCGACGCCCGACCTCACGATCGGTCGAAACAAAGGCCTGATCGGTCAGTCGCTCGACCAGTTCCGATGGCGACGGCACGCTGGGGTCGGAGGCATGCTGGCTTTCGAGCCTGTTCAGCCGTTGCGGGCTGAGAAGTGCTTTCAACGTCTGTACCGCACCGATTTCGGTGGCCTTGAGCGGATCGAACACCGGGCCGCCTGCGGTCGCGATGATTTCGATATCGGTCTGCCGGTCATCGTTTCCGCCAAAGCCTGCCGACATGGTCAGCTGGAGCCGCTCCGGAACAGTCAGCTCTTCGGGGCGGAGGGTTTCGAGCAGTGCGTCGAGCGCGCTGCGCTGCATCGCTCCGGGGACGGCGGTGGCCCTCAGCCCCTCCCCCGCAAGCGCGTAAGGGAAATCGACGCCCCCGAGGTTCTTGGACGCCGCTTCGACCTGATAGCGGTGCAGCAGCCAGAGCGGCACGAAGGCGCGCCGGAGGCCCGACAGCGACTCGCCCCGCGGCAGCGCCGCTTCGCCGAAGCGTGACAGCGCGACGCGCCGGACCTGCATCATGCGGCGCAATTCGCTTATCGAATCCGCGGAATCATCCCAGATCGCGCCGTTCGGGTGAGCGGATCCCAGCGGCCGCGAGTCACCGTCCGACACGAAGCGCAGGCCCCTGGCGCGTGCCTCGGCCAGCATCGGCCCCGCCGCGACATCGGTTCGGGCGCCGTAGAGCCATTTGATGACCCACCGGTCCCACTCGCCCAAGCCCGCGCCATAGGCGTCGCGCAGCGATGGCGTGCCGCCCTCGAGGGTCACTCGCGGCGCCGGATAATCCATCACCGAGAAACGTCCCTGCGAGCTTCCCGCCATATTGTGGGAAAGCCCGATCGCGTGCCCCACTTCATGGGCGCCAAGCTGCCGCAGCCGTGCGAGCGTTGCCGTCACTGGATCGTTGGGATCCCCGGTTCCCGATAGCCTTGCCCCGACCAAGGCCTGGAAGATCAGCATGTCCTGCCGCGCGCGCAGGGAACCGAGCATCACCGCGCCCTTGATGATCTCGCCGGTGCGCGGATCGTCGATCGCGCTGCCATAGGACCAGCCGCGGGTGGCGCGATTGACCCAGTTCACGACATTGTACCGAACGTCGAGCGGATCTGCCCCTGCGGGAAGGATCCCGACCTGGAAGGCATCGATGAAGCCGGCGGCATCGAACGCCTGTGCCCACCATCCCACGCCCTCCTTCAGCGCGGTGCGAACGGGTTCGGGTGCGCCCGGGTCAATGTAGAAGATGATCGGCTTCCTGACGGCCGAACGTGCTGCGGCGGGATCGACCTTCTCGAGCCGGAAGCGCCGCGCAAGATCGCTGACGATCGCCGACCCCAGGGGGGCAGAATAGTCGACCTGCTGCCGCCCGATCGCAAAGCCCATCGGATCGGTGCGCGGGAGGAAGCCCGGCTCGGGCAGCGCGACCAGCGAATGTCGCACTGCGACGCTCACCGTATTCGAGCCCGGAATGATGTTCGTCACTTCCGCCCTGGGCTCGTCCGAGCGGAACGTCAGCCGGGCCGAGAATTCGGCATTCTTCGGGAACAGCTTGACGAAATTGGGGTCGGCAGCACTCAGTTCCGCGACGAACTTGAAGTCCCCGCCGCCGCCGTCCTTCAACGCCTGCGCGATACCGATGTCGTCCCGGGCGAGAAACGACGACAGGTCGACGGTAAAGCTGCCGTCCTTTCGCGTGTCGATGACCTCGCCCATCCAAATCATCGAGGTGGCGAACGATTCCCGGACGGCTTGCTGCTCGTCAGGGGTCCCGCGGCTCGCCACGAACTTGCTGTTCTCGATCTCCGCCACGACCTTCTTGCCGAGCCGGCGGAACGCTAGGATGCGTGAGGCGCCTGGGGCGGATCGGTCGAGACCGATCGCCGCCGAACCGACCCCCGTTTCCAGCTGGCTGAGGTAGATGTAGCGACCGGAAGTCCCGTCCGGTCCCGGCTTGGGCAGGGTGGCGACGATCTTGCCGGTCGCCGTATCTGCCTTGACCGGCAACAGGACCGGCTCGATCGGCTGGGCCTGGGCCCTGGCACCCTCGTGAACCGTCAGTGGCACCGCTGCCGTCAGCGCAAGCGCAAGCAGCCTGAAGTTACGGTCACGAGCCATGTCGATTTTGCCCTCCCCTGGGTGCTCCGGAGGCTAGGGACCGGTCCGATGCTTGTCCACCGATGCTCGCGCCGTCGACGCTGTCAGCCGCTTCGCCAGCGTCAAAAGGAGCGGATCACACCCAGCTCGAGTGCGCGGCGGCGATTGTTGGTGAAGGCCTGGTTGCTGTGGTTCCGCTCGATCGTGACGCGGAGCAACGGGCTCAGCCCCTTCCACTGGAGCCGGCGGGAGGTCAGGCTCGCGCCGAGCGCCCAGCCTCGGTCCTGGCGCCTGGCCGGGAGAAGCAGGAGCCTGTCGTCCGCGCGGAGAACCGAAGCCGTAGCGGACAGACCGGCAGTGACGCTGCCCAGGTCGCGCCACACCTCGACACCCAGGTCCGCGGAACGCAGCGAGTAGGCCGGGTCGGCGGCTGTTCGGCGGGTGGCGCCCAGCGACAGGCTGGCGCCGGTGGTCGCCGACAGCGCAAGATCCAGTCCGCCGCGCAGACCATAGGCACGGCCATCCTCGAGCCGGTTGCGGTGGTTGTCGATCAGCGCCGCGCTTGCACTCAGGCGCCCCTGCAGGCGGGGTGACAGCGACTTGGTCCAGTCGATCTCCAGCCCGGTGCTGTCCAGCAGCAGCCGAGAGCCGAGATGGAAGCGTTGATGGGCGATCGCCACGTCCAGGCGATCGGGGCCTGACGCCATCTGCACCCCGACCCGGGCAGCCACCCCCATTCGGTTGAATTCGTCATGCTTGTAGCGCGTCGACTGCATCCCCGCCTGCGCGACCAGCGACATATCCTCGCCAAGCGGCAAGCGGCCGAAGGCGGCGACCTCCATGGACAGGCCGAGCCCCGACCTCGCCCGGCTCGACCGGTCGATGCCGAAGTCGCCGAGCACGGTGGCGAGCCGATCGTCGGCGGTGGCGCGATTGATGTTGCTGTCGGGGGCGACCGCCAGCCGCATCTCGGCACCGAACGGGCGCCGGTCGCGCAAGGCCGCGGCATAACGGTCGATCAGGCGCGCCAGCCCGGGCGACGGGCGCGAGGCTTGCGCGGTGCGAAGCTCAAGGCGTGCGGCCGGCTCGTCGCCCAGTTTCTCCAGCATTCCGGCAAGCTCCAGCCGCACGCGCGGGCTTTCGGGCTGCTCGTCGAGGATCGCGCGCAGCAGGCGGGCGCCGTTCGTCCACTCGCCGCGCCCGGCATGCAGATGCGCCAGGCGAAAGCGTGCCTCGTTGCGGACGTGGGCTTGCTTGTCCCCCAGCAACAGCTGGTAGGCCCGTTCGGCAAAGCCGGTATCCCCACGGCCTTGCGCCGCCTGCGCCAGCCGGAGCAACTGCGGGCCCCCGACCCGCTGCTCGATCGCCGGCTGCCCGGGGACAAGGTCGATCGTTCCCGCGAGGCAGGCGAAGACGCAGACGATCATTTCCGCTTGCCGACGAACACGCCGGCAATCTCGTCCCAGCTCTTGAGCAGGGGATTGAAGGCGGGGGTGCGGAAGTTGCCGAGCAGTTCCGGCGCGCCGGGCCCGGTGAACTGACCCGAGAAGCTCCCCAAGGTTTCCGCATTGGGGGCCGCGATCGCACCACTGAAGCTGGTGCTCCCCTTCGAATAAACGGTGTTCTGGAAGGGGAAGGTGCCGAGTGGGAGCGGATCCCAGCCGTCGCTGGTATCGAGCACCATCTTGCCCGACAGCGTGCCCGCACCGAAATCGAAGCTGAGATCGACCGTTCCCCATACGTCGTTGAACGTACGGGTGTAGGCGCGCACCTCGCCGCCGAAACTGGCGGTACCGCTGACGGGCATCGCCGAGTCAGTCGTGGCCTGTCCGTAGGCGAATACCCCTGCCCGCTTCGGATTGCCCTGCAATCCGTCGCTCCAGAACCCGGTCGACGTGTAGGTGAACCCGCTGTCGGGAGCATAGTCCATCGCCACAGTGACCGGGGCGGCAATACCGTTTGGTTGCACCAGCGCGTAGTTTACGGCATTAAGCTTGCTCCAGGTGGTACTGCCGGCATTGAAAATGCCACTGCCGTTCACCGGACGTAGCGTACCGGTGCCGAAATCCGGCAAGGTCAGGGTGTAGCTGTTGTCCGCCGCCGAATAGCTGATGCTGACCAGGTCGGGCCCCGACAATAGCCTTTCGGTGGTCTGCTTGGGCCACTCGCCGCTTATGCCATCCCAATTGGCCGCTTGCGTGACGAACGGCCCCGCCGACAGCCCAAGCGGACCATTCGGCAAAGGCGGCGGGGTGATAGGGGCGGGCGGCGTTGATGCCGTGGGCGGGGTGATCGGCGCAGCCGGGATCGACTGCACACTCCCGGTGGTGCCGCCGCCTCCGCAGGCGCATAGCAGCAGCGTCAGGGTCGCCGGAAGAGAAGCTGCGAAATGTCTCATCATCATTCCCCATTCCTGGTTGGGCAGCCACGAACTCGACCGTTACGGCGAGCGCGCAATCTGCTATCCTCCGGACGATCAGCGAGGTGTCGCCGGTTGGATGCACATGGTCTGCCCTGGCGATGCGCCGGGGAATGATGATGACCTGACGGTCTGCCGATGATCCTCACGCAGGAGGGAGGTCGGACGGTGCACGGACCAGTCGACTCATTACTGACGAGCGGGCAGCTGGCGGCGCGGCCATGCTTTCAGCTCGGCACGATCAGCATCGATCCGGGCACCCGGACCGTGTCGGGACCCGGCGGCAGCGTTCAGCTCGAGCCGCGGGTCATGCAGGTGCTGGTATCCCTCGCCGACGCCGAGGGTGCCGTGGTCACCCGCGATCTCCTGTTCGCGCGCTGCTGGGGCAATGTGTACGTCGGCGACGACAGCCTCAATCGGGCGGTGGCCGGCGTCCGGCGCGCACTTGCCAGCGTCGAGGCCAGCTTCTCCGTCGATACCGTACCACGGACGGGATATCGCTTGACGGGAGACGGCTTGGGCCAGGCCGCCGCGGGGGAGGTGGAGCCGGGCACCGGGCGCGCGAGCTGGTCTCGCCGGGCCCTGCTCGCCGGTGGGCTCTCGCTTGGGGCGGCCGCGGGCGTAGCCTGGTGGGCCGGCAACCGTCCCACGCCCGATCCTGCCGACGCGCTGCTCGCCAGGGCTCAGCAATCGCTGCGCACCGGTACTGCCGAGGGCCAGCGCAAGGCCATCGCCCTGCTCGACGAAGCGGTGAAGCGGTCACCTGGCAATGCCAATGCCTGGGGCCAGCTCGCCCTTGCCGTGGCGCGGGTCGACGAACATGTCTTCGCGCGCCCGGTGACCTCTGCGGCGAAAGTCGACGATGCGGCGCAGCGCGCGCTGTCACTCGATCCAGGCAATGCCGATGCCGCCGCCGCGCGGATCATCGCCCTTCCCTACTATGGCAGCTGGCTGCCGGTAGAGCGGCAATTCGAGCAGTTTCTCGCCCGCCATACCGACCATCCCTATGCCCGGGATTCCTACTCCTTCATGCTGGGCGCGGTCGGCCGGATGAAGGAAAGCGCGCGCATGCGCCTGTCGCTGGCATCCGACGATCTCTACGACGCCCAGCTGCAATATCGCTCCATCTACTGCCACTGGTTCCTCGGCCAGATCACCGAGGCCGACCAGGCGGCCCAGCGTGCTTTCGACATGTGGCCGCGCTTCGCCCCCGTCTGGTTTGCGCGGCTGTGGTTGCTGAACGGGACCGGGCGCACCGACCGTGCGCTTGAGCAGATCGAGAACGAGCGGGGCCATCCCGACCTTCCCCCACCTATGCTCGCGGCGCTGCGCAGTGCCCACCGGGCGGCGCTAAGCGGGGATCCGGCAGTCGTCGCGGCGACTACCAAACAGGTGCTGGGCGGCGTTCGTGCGAGTGTCTCGGCGGTAGTGAATGCCTTCATGCTCCTGCAGATGATGAAGTCGCTTGATGCTGCGTTCGGCCTGGCCGAGGCCTATTATCTCGAGCGCGGACCGGTGATCGCGGCGCTGAATTGGCGACCGGGTCAGCCGTTCGTTCCCGACCAGCGCCGCCGCAAGACCAACATGCTGTTCACTCCCCTGGGCGTGCCGATGCAGCAGGACTCGCGCTTCCTGCCGTTGATGCGCGACATCGGCTTGCAGGACTACTGGGATCAGCGCGGGGTGAGCCCCGACTTCCTCGCGCAACCGGTGCGCTAGAAGCGCAGTTCCACCCCGACGCCCGCCTCGCGCGGATCCTCCGCAGTCGCGAAGGTGGAGGAGAAAAGATAGGTGAGCGCGAAGCTGTCGAAGGCGTTGCGGGCATAGCCGAACAGGCTTGCCCGCCGGCCTTCCCAGGCCGCCCGCAGGTCGACGATCGCCGCCGCGCCGACCTGGCGCGCCGGGCTGTTCGCATCGTCGCTGAAATAGCGGCCATGATAGCGCGCCTGGGCCGACAGTCGCCACGCCGCCGCCGGACGCCAGTCGATCCCGCCGCTCGCGCCCCATCGCGGCGAGCGCTGGAACTGCTTGCCGAGCGTGGGATCGTTCGGAAGTAATGTGCGCTCCAGCCTAGTCCTGAGGAACCCGACACCGAGCCGGGCGGACAATTGGCGGTTGAGCCGCCAGCCGACCTGCGCCTCGAACCCGCGACTGGTCGCTTCCGGCGCATTGGCATATTCTGTCGTGAGCAACGTCCCGCCGTTCGGCAGCGTCACCGGCACTAACAGCTGGCGCTGCGAATTCTCGATCCAGTTGGCGAACAGGTTGGCGGACAGAGTGCCGCGCCCGCCCGCGAAGATTGCGCGGACGAAGCCTTCGAGATTGGTCAGCCGCTCGGCATCGAACGGGTCACCGACGCGGCGCAGCAGGCTGACAGAAATGCCGCCGGGGTTGTGCGCGCGCTGAAGCAGAACGCCGGCGTTCACCGCCTCGCTCACGGCATAGGTGAGCGACAGCTTGGGCAGCCAGGCATCGAAGGATTCCCGATAGTCGAGGGCGATCCCGGCCGGCGGACTTCCCACCATCCCCCTGCGCCGTTGCTGATCCCCCTGATAGCGCAGCCCCCCGGTCAGGGTCATCCGCGGCACGATCTTCCAACTGGCTTCCCCGAACAGGCCGACGCTGCTCTGGCGATCGTCGAAGCCGCCGGAGCCGATCCCGAGCCCGACGACATCGATCCATTGCTCCTGGCGGTTGAGGCCGCCGGACGCGCCCGCAATCAGCCCTACCGCCCCTCCGGGGGTCCAGCGCAGGATCGTCTCGATCGAGGCATCCTTGTTGTCCACCCGCGTATTGCCGAGGCCCGGCAGCCCGAAGCGCCGGACATTGGCGTCCCCGCCCGACAGGGTGACCTCGGCGGCCAGCTCAGGACCGAGCGGCAGGATGATGCGCGACGTCAGGCTGTTGGCGGTCACGCGCAGGATTCCGTTGGTCCGCTCGGGAAGGGAATATTCGCGCCGCTTGAAGGGGGCCGCCACGGCTTCGAACTGCGGTGCTTGCGAGCGGGTATGGACGGCGGTGGTCTCGACCCGCAGCCCGGGCATCGCCGACGGCCGGTAGAGCAGCTTGACCCGGGCCTGGCTGTAATCGTCCCGGTCGATGTCGGCGCCGGCGATCCCGTCGAACATCTTGCTCGCCATCCGGCCGCGCCTGACGTCGCCGCTGATCCGCACCGCAAGCTGGTCCCGAATCAAGGGACCGGTGATGACCGCCGACGCCTGCCGGGTGCCGATCTCCCCTGCGATCAGCCGGGCCCGGCCGTTCCAGCTGAATTCGGGATCGCGGCTTTCGACGAAGATCGCGCCGGCGATGGAATTGCGCCCCTGGGTGGTCGTCTGCGGGCTGCGGAACACCTCGATCCGGTCGATGTCCCACGCCGGGGTCGAGCTGGAGACATATTCGTAATAGCTGACCGCGCGGCCATCGACCTGCAGCGTGACGCGCGGCCGGGTGCCGCCCAGAAAGGCGAACAGGCCCCGGCTTACGCCCGTCGAATCCTGGCCGCGGATCGCGGGTCCGTCTTCGCCCGAGCCCTGCTGCACGTTGGGGATCGCGGCGAGCAACTGGTCGATGCGGTCGTCCCCGCCCGCCTCGATCGTCTCGCTGTCGATGACCGCCACGCTCGACGGCGTGTCACGCAGGCGCCGCGGAAGCCGCTCGCCGGTGACGACGATCTCCCCAGCACCATCCGGCGGCTCGGCGCCTGGCGCTAAAGGGGGTGCCGCTTGCAGCGCGGCGTGCGCGAACGACATGGCAGTGGCCAGTTCGATGATCACACGCGACTCCCTCTGAAGTCCGGGCCAGAGAACTGTAGATTGCCGCCTTTGGCAAGCTGCGCCCCTGCTGCGCCCGGCATCACGCCGCCTGCGGAAGGATCACGCCCCGCGAACGGCGGCGCAGGGCCGAGCCGATCGCGCCAAACCCCAGCAGCATCATCAGCCAGGTGCCCGGCTCGGGCACGCCGGTCGCCACGTTGAAGCGGATCCCCGCCAGCCCCAGGCCGGTCACGTCGGCATTCCAGAACGACACGCCGCGAATGTCCGCCACCCCGCCCGCCCGCGCGAAACCGAACGAAGACAGCAAGGGCAGGTCGGACAAAGTGGTCGACCCAAGGACGTTTCCATCCGCGCCGAAGAAGCTGACGAAAGCGCTTCCTCCGTTCCCTCCCGTCAGCCGCAGGCCAAATTCGGACTGCAAGGTGGGGAAGAGGATCGAGATGGCGCCCTCGCCGATCGCATCATTCGTTGGAAAGCCCAGCGGGCCGAGCCCGGCCAGCACCGGTCCGGCAGGGCTGTTGAAGACCGACAGGTTCTGCCCCGCCGCGCCGGCGAGCAGCGTCAACGGACCGGTCGGGCTACCCCCCAGCTGGTCATACACCCCATTGGCGGTCACCGTCTGACCGGCAAAGCGCTCGCCGAATGCGACCCCGTCGATCACCAGGATACCGTTGTAGTTGGTGCCTGGCACCGGCCCTCCGGCCACGCCGCCGAACGTCACCTGCTGGGTGCCGGTCAGATCGTTGTACCCGGTCTGCACCACCTGCGCCGATATCGGTGCCGCAATCCCTAGCGCCATGCCGAGGGCAAGCCCGGCCACCGTCCAATTCTGCTGCTTCATCGGTCCGATCCTTTCCTGACCATGAGAAGCCGGAAGCGCAGATCCGCGACCGACTCCATGGCCCTCGCCTACGGATCGGGCGGCCGATGGGGGATGATGATGGCACGATGGTTTGCCGATGATTGACGATGATTGACGATCGGGCCGGCGCGGACGCCCCTACTGCAGGCTGGTCATCTCCAGTCGATAGCCGAAACTCTGGATCGAACTCAGCTTGAACCCGGCGGCGGTGAGGCCAAGGCGCGAGCGGAGGCGCGAGATGTGGACGTCGAGCGTCCGGGTCGGGAGGTCGGGGTTACGGCCCCACACCGCTTCCAGAAGATAGGTCCGGCTGAGCGGGCGGTGCACGTGCTGGAACAGCAGCAGGGCGAGCCCGAACTCCTTGTGGGTCAGCGCCACGGTGTCGCCCCCGATCGACACGCTGCAATCGCCATGGTCGAAGGCCACCCCGAAATGGGTTTCGACCCCGCCGACGGTCGCGACCGGCTTGTAGGTTCGCCGCAACAGCGCGGCGACCCTTGAGAGCAGGACCATAGGGACAATCGGCTTCACCACATAATCGTCGGCCCCGGCGTCGAGCGCCGCGACCACGGCTTCATCCTCCGTCCGGCTGGTGACCATGATCACCGGCGGACAGGGAACGAGGTTCTGCCGCGCCCAGCGCAGCACGTCGACGCCCTCCCCATCGGGCAGGTGCCAGTCCATCAGCAGGAGATCGAAGCTCTCCTGCCGGAACGCCACCTTGGCCGAACGGCAGTCGGGGTAATGATGGCAAGTGTGACCGGCAGTCTCCAGCGTCGCCGACACCAGGTCGGCAAGCGATGGGTCATCTTCGAGCAAAGCGATACGCACGCGAACTCCCTTCCCGACGGGCCATACCCAAGGGAGAGACGAATTTCATTGAGGTCTAATATCCGTATCGATCCTGTTACCGCGAAATCACTATCGGCCATCGCCGGTCATGGTTACCCTCTTGGTAACCTTTGCCGCTTAGTGCGAACGGCATGCACATCAGTCCGGCTCTGCAGTTCCGCCTCGCCCTGGCCAGGGGTGCGTGCATCGACCGGATGCAAGACACCGCCGACTGGCTGCTCGCGGCCGACCCTTCCGACCTTCATGCCCTGCGTCAGTGCAGCCACCGGCTCGTCGGCACGCTTGGCAGCTATGGATTCGACCACGCCGCCCGACTAGCGCGCGATCTGGATCGAAGCTGCGAGGGGGGATTGGAGCAAGTGAAGGAGGCGATTGCCGCGCTGGTCGCGGGGCTTCGGGGCTTGCCGCGATGATCGACACGCAGGAAGATCTGCGCCAGCGCGTCATCACGCGCTACGGACTGGGCGAGAGCGACGAAGCCGCCTTCAATCAGCTGAGCCAGACCGTTGCCAGCATCTTCGACACGCCTATTGCACTGGTCACGGTGCTCCGCCGCGACCGACAGATCTTCCAGGGGGTTTGCGGACTCTCCGACAGCGGCACCGACCGCGAGAGCGCCTTCTGCGGCCACACGGTTCGCCAGCCTTCGGTGATGGTCGTCGAGGATGCGCTCGAGGATCCCCGCTTCGCCAACCATGACGTGGTGACCGGGCCACCGTTCATACGCTTCTATGCCGGGACGCCGATCACCATCGGCGGTGTCGCCATCGGCTCGCTCTGCATCATCGACACAAAGCCGCGCACCATGACGGCCGTACAACGCCGGCAGCTGGAGGATCTGGGGGAGGTTGCGGCAAACCTCATCGAAACCCGCCTCGGCACCTTTGTCGCGGAGAAGCGCGAGCTCGAGCTCAAGCGCCAGACCCAATTGCTGCGGGTCATGCTCGACAGCGTCGACCAGGGCATCGCCTATTTCGACGGCGACCTGAAGCTCGCCTTGTGGAATGACCTGTTCTTCGAACTTCACGGCTTCGGCGACGACATGAAGCGGCGCGGCGCCGATGCGGAGGAAATGCTTGAGAAGAGTCTTCGCTGGGGGCTGTTCGGACCCAAGGCGACCGAGGCGATGCTGCCGGCGATGCTCGACAACATCCGCACCACCGCCCGCTCGGAGACCGAGATCACGACACGCGAAGGGCGCACGCTTCATTCCGTACGGTTGCGTCTCGACGATGGGCAGGGTTTCATCGTGTCGGTGCGCGATCTTACCGCCGAGCGGATCGCCAATCGCGCGAAGGACGAATTCATCTCGACCATCAGCCATGAACTGCGCACCCCGCTGACCGCGATCCGCGGGGCCATCGCGCTGCTCGGCGCAAGCCTCGGCACCGGCATCAACGACCGGGCCAGGCAGATGCTCGACATGGCGCAGAAGAATGCCGCCCGGCTCAGCACCCTGATCGACGACATCCTCGACATCGAGCGGCTGACCCGCGGTCAGACCGGCTACATGCTGGTGCCGCTGCACATGAACGAGGTGATCCACGATGCCGTCCAGCAGAACGGCCCGTTCGCCGAGGGGCTGGACGTTCGCTTCGAAGCATTTCCCGGCGATCCCCTCCCGTTGACCGGCGATCCCGGGCGATTGCTGCAGGTCCTGACCAACCTCCTTTCCAACGCCGCCCGGCACAGCCCGCCGGGATCGGTGGTCGAGGTCGAAGGCCTGCGCCGGGACCGACTGGCGCGGATCGAGGTGCGTGACCGTGGCTCGGGTGTACCCGAGCATTTCGTCGATCGCCTGTTCGAGCGCTTTTCCCAGGCGGTCGATGCGAAGCGGCGTGGCAATGGTGGGACAGGCCTCGGCCTCGCCATCAGCCGCGCGATCGTCGAGCAGCATGGTGGGCGGATCGGCTACGAGCCTCGCGACGGCGGCGGCTCCTGCTTCTGGATCGAGTTGCCGGCAGCATGAACGACCTGCGCACCATCGTCTTGGTCGAAGACGATCCGGACATCGCCGTCCTCGCGCAGCTTGCCTTGCGTGAGATCGGCGGGATCGAGGTCACCCATTACGGGTCCGGCCCTGCCCTGCTGGCCGACCAGGCGGCGATGGTGCCCGACCTCTACCTGCTCGATTTCCGCTTACCCGAAATGACCGGCGAGGAGCTTCTGGCGAAGCTTCGCGAGCGACCGCAGAGTGCCGCGATCCCGGCCATTTTCATGACTGCCAGCCTGATGCCGGACCGGATCAAGGCGCTGAAGGTCGCCGGTGCAATGGACGTCATCGCCAAACCATTCGATCCGCTGACCCTCGCCGAGGACATCCGCGCTCGCTACCGCGCCGCTCAGCCCTGAGGGTGACGGATCTCGGCGCGGTTGCTGTCGCGCACCGTGGCCAAGCTGCGTACGGCCTCGTCGAGGTCGCGGTGCGCCTCGGCCGCAAGCGCGACGATCTGGCCCTTCTGATCAAGCAGATGCCAGCGGAACCGGTCGTCGGAATCGAGATAGATTTCAAACACCATGAAGTCCGCTGCTAACATGCTTTCGCGCGGGCACCGCGTAAACAACTGTAAAGTCGGATCGCCGTGTAAACAGCTGTAAAAGAGGGTCCGTCGCCGCCCGATTTACAACTGTTGATGACCGTTAATGCGGTCATGTCGCTAATCGGGGTGTCGCGCAGGTCTGGCTGTCTCCTCACGGCGACAAGCTAGTCCACGAGAGCGCAGACAACCGGCGTCATCTTCCCCCTTCGCCTGTCGCCTGCTCGCTTGCGGTCGCGGCCTTTCGGTCGGTCCTGCGCATCCTTTGAAGGAGCGCACTGGAATGACGAGGCAGGTGGAAGGACGGATCGGACGGCAGGCGCGGATCGCGCTGTCGGTCGCCCTGTGCGCCGCGTCTGCCGCGGCTTTCGCCGAGGGCACGCCGGCCGGGACCGACATCGTCAACGTCGCGCAGCTGAGCTGGATCGATGGCGGCGACAAGCGCACCGTCCAGTCCAACCCAGCCTCGCTCAAGGTCGACGAGCGCATCGATGTCGCGATCGCGTGGCTTGATGGCGGCAGCGTTCCGGTCGCCCCCGGTGAGCAGAACCGGGTGCTGTCCTTTCGTGTCGTCAATGCCGGCAATGCACCGGAAGCCTTCGTCCTGTCCGCGATCGGCGCGATCGGCGGGGACCAGTGGGATCCGGCGATCACCAGCCTCGCGCTCGACACCAACGGCAATGGCCTGTTCGATCCCGGGGTCGACCAGACCTATCGCGCCGGTGTCGACGATCCCCTGCTGAAGGCCGACGCCAGCGTCACCGTGTTCGTCCTCGGCACCGTTCCCACCGGCCTTGCCGATGCGGCGGTCGGCCTGGCTTCGCTGCGTGCGACCGCGGTCACCGGCAGCGGCTCGCCCGGCACCGTCTTCGCGGGCCGCGGTGAAAGCGGCACCGATGCCGTGGTCGGCGGGACCACCGCCACCGCCGTCACCCAGGGCAGCCTCGTCGCCAGCCTGGCCGTGCCGCAGCTCGCCAAGGCGCAGCAGATCGTCGATCCCAACGGCGGGAGCTCAGCGCTTCCGGGCGCGCTCATCACCTACACGCTGAGCGCTTCCTACGGAGGCTCGGTTCCAACCAGCGGCGCCCTTGTCGAAGACCCGATCCCTGCCGGGACCAGCTACGTTCCCGGCTCCCTCAAGCTCAACGGCATGGGCCTCACCGACGCCGCCGATGGCGACGCGGGCGAGGTTGGCGCGGCTGGGATCCGCGTCGCCATCGGCGCCCTGTCGGCCAGCTCCAGCGCCGTCATTTCCTTTCAAGTGCGTGTGAACAGCTAAGCTCAGGAGAGTTGTATCATGTTGAAGAAGCTCATCGTTTCAATGCTCGCCAGCGGTCTTCTGGCCGGTGCGGCGCAGGCGCAGGGCGTCACCCTCAAGGCCCACGTCCTTCAGGAAAAGACGGTTGAGGAAGCCGGCGTGAAGCGCGTCCTGCTAGTCCCGGCGGGCAACGTCACCCCCGGCGACGAGGTCATTTACGACCTCAGCTACGCCAATGGCGGCGCCAAGCCGGCCGAGCAGGTGGTGCTGACGAATCCGGTTCCGGCGACCCTTGAATATGTCTCGGGCGACAGCGCGCTCGTCTCGGTCGACGGCGGCAAGACCTTTGCCGTCCTGACCTCGCTCAAGGTCGCCGACGCCGACGGCACGCAGCGCCCCGCCGCGCCGAAGGACGTCACCCACGTGCGCTGGAACCTGGCGTCCATCGCCCCGGGGGCGAGCGGCCACGTGCTCTTCAAGGCGCGCCTCAAATAGCCGGTTCGCCGCACCGGCTTTCACCGACCTCCTCCCTCACCATTCAGCCAACCCATCCTAGCAACAGGGACAGATCATGATGAAGAAGACACTCTACTTCGCGCTCGGCACGGCTTCGGCCCTGTCGCTCGCGACCGCCGCGACGGCGGCCGGCACGCCCGCCGGCACCGACGTCAACAACACCGCGACCATCGGCTATGCGACCGGCGGGGTCACCCAGGCCCCCGTCAACTCGAACATCGCCACCTTCAAGGTCGACCAGAAGGTCAACCTGACCGTCGCCGAAGTCGGCGGGCTAGTTTCACCGACCTCGCCCGGCGGCCTCAATTTCGTGACGACCTTCACCGTCACCAACACGTCCAACGCGACGCTCGATTTCTCGCTGTTGTCGAGCCAGCTGGCGAACGGGCAGACGGTGGCGTTCGGCGGCACCGACAGCTTCAACCAGAACAACGTCCGCATCTTCGTCGACAGCAACAACAACGGCCAATATGATTCCGGCGTCGACGTCGCGACCTATGTCGACGAGCTTGCCGCCGACGCGACCCGCACGGTGTTCATCGTGTCGGACACTCCGGCCGGCCAGGCCGATGCAAGCCTTGCGGGCGTGGTCCTGACCGCGACTGCCGCCGCCGGCGGTACTGCCAATGCGCAGGGCAGCGACCTCGTCCAGACGGCCGGTGCCGACAACCCCGCGGTGGTCGACATCGTCTTCGCCGACATCGCCGGCAAGACCGACGCGCTGCGCGACGGCAAGTCGTCGGCCGACGACACCTACAAGGTGGTCGCCCCGACCTTGGTGCTCGCCAAGACCAGCCGGATCATCTCCGATCCGTTCAACGGCACCACCAACCCGAAGCGTATCCCGGGCGCGACCGCCGAATATTGCATCGTCGCCACCAACACCGGTGCCGGCGCGGCCAATTCGGCGATCATCAGCGATAATCTGGCGAGCGTCTCGGGCGTGACCTACCTCGGCGGGTCGATCTTCACCGGCGTGACGGTCAGCAGCGGGACCTGCAACAGCGACGGCACGCTCCAGACCGACGCGTCCGATGGCGACCAGAGCAACTTCGGCTCCAACACCGTCACCTCCAACCTCGGCACGATCAACGGCGGCGCTTCCTCCGCGATCCGCTTCCGGGTGACGATCAACTAGGCCCCGATCCCGCCGGCTGCCGCTCCTGACCGGCACCCGGCGGACCATCCATTCTTCCTCCTCCACCGGATACTCGATGACCCGCTTCGCCCGCCTCTTTCTCGCCAGCCTGATCGCCCTTGCGGCGATCCTGCTTGGCGTGAGCGAGCCGGCTGCGGCGGCACCGATCGAGAACCGCGCCAGCCTGTCACTCCAGCTTGGCGGTGTCCGTAAGACCTACCTTTCCAACACGGTGGTCGCCGACCGCCTGCTGCCCCCCTCGCCCTCCACCGTCATGTTCCTGCGCAGCGTCTCAAGCGGCGGTATCCCGGTGGTCACCGATGGCGGCCAGTGCCGCGACAGCAACGGCGGCTTCAGCGGCAGCGCGCCCAACCGCTCGGCGGCCGCGGGTGAAAAGCGCTCGATGGCGATCGAGGCCGCCGACGCCCATGCCGGTGACACCCTTATCGTTTCGCTGGCCGACGCCAATCGCAACACCGATCCGACCACGCGCGAATGGGTCGAGGTGACGCTCACCAGCAGCAATGGCGACGAGGAATTGCTCCGCCTGCGCGAGACCGGTCCCGACACCGGACTGTTCGCGGCGGAATTCGTGACCGCCGGCGCCCCCCCCGCCGCGACCCGCTTCGACTGCATCCTGTCGGTCGACACCGGCGCCTCGCTGCAGGCGAGCTACACCGACGCCAGCTATCGCTCGGACAGGTCGAGCGCGACGATCATCAGCGACCCGATCCACTATGTGTTCGACAGCCAGACCGGCGCGGTCCTGAACGGCGCCGAGATCACGCTGATCGATCGCGCCACCGGCCAGCCCGCCCTGGTGTTCGGCGATGACGGCAGCAGCCGCTTCCCGGCGACCGTCATCAGCGGCGGCACCGTGACCGATTCCGCCGGCCGCAGCTACGCCCTGCCCGCCGGAGGCTTCCGCTTTCCGGTGGTGGCGCCCGGCAACTACCAGCTCAAGGTCGTGTCTCCCGCCGGCTACACGGCCGCTAGTCAGGTTCCCGCCGATCAGCTGCGCCAGCTGACCGGACCCAACGGCGTCTTTAAGATCGATCCGCAGGGCTCCTACCTGCTGCCGTTTGTGGTCAACGGCCTTGCGCTGTTCCGCATCGACCTGCCGCTCGATCCGCGCCAGCTTCCGCTACTGGTCCGCAAGACTGCCTCGGTCAGCGAAGCCAGCACGGGCGACCTCGTCCAGTATCGCGTCACGGTCGAGAACAGCAATCCGGCCGCCGCCATGAACGCCACGGTGCTGCTCGACAGCATGAGCCAGGGCCTGCGCTTCAAGTCGGGCTCGCTGCGCATCGACGGCAAACCGGCTGCCGACCCGGTGGTAAGCGCATCGGGCAACGGCTTTCGCCTCGCGCTCGGCAGTGTCGCCGCGCGCTCGACCAAGGTCGTCACTTACGTCGTCCAAGTCACGGGCGCGGCTTCGACTGGCGACGCGCTGAACAAGGTCGTCGTGACCGCCAACGGTGTCGCCGCCAGCAACGAGGCTCGCGCGCTGGTCGCGATCCGCCCGTTCCTGATGAGCGACGCCGCGACCCTGATCGGCCGCGTGTTCGACGGCGGCTGCGACGCGCCCGAGACGAAGATGGCGGGCGTCCCCGGCATCCGGATCCTGATGGAGGACGGCAGCTACGTCCTGTCGGATCGCGAAGGCCTGTTCCACTTCGAAGGCGTCCGCCCCGGCACCCACGTGGTCCAGCTCGACGTCGCCAGCTTGCCCGAAGGCTACGAGCCTGTGCAGTGCCTGCGCGACACCCGCCACGGCGGCAGCGCCATTTCGCAGTTTGCCGAGATGCGCGGGGGCGCCTTGTGGCGCACGAACTTCCATCTCCGCCGCACCGGCGCAAAGGTTGCCGCCCCCGCCGCCGTCCAGCCGGCGGTCGCCTTGCCGCTGGCCGCTCCCGCCATCAACTGGTTCGACGGCCAGCAAAGCGGCAACGCGCTGCTGGCCCCGGCGGAAGACTTCAACCCGGCCTCGCCGGCGGTCCGCGTGGTCGTCAAGCATGTTGCCGGAAGCACGCTCAAGCTGCGCATGAACGGCGTCGCGGTGCCCGAGATCAATCTCGACACCAGCGTGATCAGCCCCGACAAGAGCTTCCTCGTCACCCAATATCAGGGCCTGCCGCTGAACGAAGGCGACAACCGGCTCGAGGTCGAGGTGCGCGGCGCCGGTGGGGCGCTGTTCGAGAAGTTCGCCCGCACGCTCCACTACGCCAACAGCGTCGCTCGCGCCGAACTGGTGCCGTCGCGCTCGACGCTGATCGCCGATGGCCGCACCCGCGCGATCGTCGCGATCCGCCTGACCGACCGCGCGGGCAAGCCGGTCCGCAAGGGCGTCACCGGCACCTTCCAGCTGACCGCCCCTTATCGCGTCGCCAGCGACCTCGACCTTCAGCAAGCCCGCCAGCTGTCCGGCGCCGACCGTGCCCAACCTACCTGGCAGGTGTCGACCGACGACGGCATCGCGCTGATCGAGCTTGCCCCCACCACCCAGGCCGGCTCGATCGAGCTTGCCTTCACCCACCAAGTCGAACGCCGCCAGGTTCGCGAGATCGTGCGCGGCTGGATGGCGCCGGGCGACCAGCCGTGGGTGGTGGTCGGCTTCGCCGCTGGCACCGCGGGCTTCAACGTCCTCGACGACCATGCCGAGCGGCTCGGCGGCAAGGGCGCGCCCAAGCGCTTCACCGATGGCCAGGTCGCCTTCTTCGCCAAGGGCCGGATCCTCGGCAAATGGCTGCTGACCATGGCCTACGACAGCGACAAGGCTACCGGCCGCGACGCCCGCCGCCCGCTCGGCGGCGTGATCGATCCGCAGCGCTATTATGACCTCTATGCCGACGGCAACGAGCAGGCCTATGACGCCGCCAGCAGCCGCAAGGTCTATCTCCGGCTCGAACGCCCGCAGTTCTATGCGCTGTTCGGCGATCTCGAGACCGGCTTCAACGACACCCAGCTGGCCCGCTACAGCCGCAGCCTGACCGGCCTCAAGAGCGAGTTTCGCTCGAACAAGCTGGCGGTGCAGGCGTTCGCCGCCGACACCGGCTTCCGCTTCGCCCGCGACGAGATCCAGGGCTCGGGCCTCGCCTCGCTCTACCGGCTCAGCCGCACCGACATCGTCATCAACTCGGACAAGGTCCGGGTCGAAACGCGCGATCGCCTGCGTTCGAACCTCATCCTCTCGGCGCGCGAGCTGACCCGCCACGCCGATTACGACATCAGCTACGAAGCCGGCAGCATCGGCTTCCGCCAGCCGATCGCCAGCCGCGACGGCCAGGGCAATCCGATCTTCATCGTCGTCGATTACGAAACCCGGGGCGAAGGCACTCGCCGCTGGAACGGTGGCCTGCGCGCCGTCGCCCGGGTCGCCGGAGGCCACGCCGAGATCGGCGCCACCGCGCTGCGCGATGCCGACCCCGCGCAGACCAGCGACCTTGCCGCGATCGATGCCAAGGCCCGTCTCGGCGCCGCCACCGAAGTGCGCGCCGAACTCGCCACCAGCCGCACCAACGCCGCGGGCGAGAAGCGCCAGGGCCAGGCCTATCTGCTCGAAGCAGAGCATCGCGGCGAGACGCTCGACGCCCTCGCCTACTTCCGCCAGCAGGACCTCGGCTTCGGGGTCGGCCAGCTCAACCGGGCCGAAGCGGGCACCCGCAAGTTCGGCGCCGACCTCCGCCTCGGCCGCGCGCAGGGTCTGTCGCTGACCGTCGGCGGCTGGCACGAGGACATGCTTGCGACCGGCGCCAGCCGCGACGCGCTGCGCAGCCAGATCGAATATCGCGCGGTCCGCACCTCGCTTCGCGGCGGCTACCAGTTCGCCCGTGACGAGGTTCCCTCGGGCGAGAAGCTGGTCAGCCAGCAGGTCACCGTCGGCGGTTCGCAGCAGCTGTTCGGCAACCGCCTCCAGCTCGACGCCGACGCGGCGGTTGGTCTGGCCGGCAAGGGCGAAAGCCTCGACTTCCCCGACCGCTACCGCGCCGGCCTTTCGTGGGCCGTTCGCCCCGACGTCCGCCTGCTTGCCAGCCATGAGATCACCGACGGCGCGAAGGTCGATACCGCCACCACCAGCCTCGGCATCGAAGCCTCGCCGTGGCGCGGGATGCGGCTGGCGACCACCGTCAACCAGCAGGGCATGGGCGAATATGGCGGTCGCACCTTCGGCCTCTATGGCATCAGCCAGTCGCTCAACCTCAGCCCGCGCTGGAGCGTCGATCTGGCCGTCGACGGCAGCCGCACCCTGAAAGGCGCCATCACCGCCGACCAGATCGTCAACCTCAACCACCCGGTCGCCGCCGGCGGCTACCTCGACGAAGGCAAGACGATCAGCGACGATTTCTGGGCGGTCAGCGCGGGCGCCACCTACCGCACTCCGGTGCTGAGCTGGACCGCACGCGGCGAAGTGCGCCGGGGCGATTTCGACGACCGCATCGCGCTCTCGACCGCACTGCTTCGCCAGACCCAGGACGGGATCAGCATGGCCGCCGCCGCTCGCTTCAGCCGGATCCGCAGCGCCGACGGCACCGTCGCCACGCTCGGCCTCGCCAACGGTTCGTTCGCCTGGCGGCCTTTGTGGTCGCGCTGGGCCGTGCTCGACAAGCTCGAGCTGCGCTGGGACGAAATCGCCAACGGTCGCGGCGCCACCACCGCGCCGGGCAATCTGCTTGGCTTCGACGGCCTGGCGGTGGTCGGCGACGCCCGTACCCGCCGGGTCGTCAACAACCTTGCGGTGAACCTCGTCGGATGGTCGGGCATCGACGACCGCGACACGCCCGAGCGCGCGTATCAGCGTTATCAGCTGTCGCTCTACTGGGGGTCGAAGTACGTGTTCGATACGTTCGGCGCCGACGATTATGCCGGCTTCAGCAACCTTGTCGGGCTCGAGGTCCGCCGCGACCTCAGCGAGCGCTTCGACCTCAGCCTCAATGCCGCGGTCCGTCATGTCGCTTCGTCTGGCACCGCCGACTATCTGGTCGGTCCGTCGGTCGGCATCTCGCCGGTCCGTAACAGCTGGGTCAGCCTCGGCTACAACATCAAGGGTTTCCGGGACCGCGATTTCTCGGACGCCCGCTATACCCGCGCCGGTCCCTATGTGACGCTGCGCTTGAAGTTCGACCAGGATACGCCCGCCGCTCTGTTCGGCCGGGCCGGGGGCAAGTGACGTGACTCGATTGACCAGGCTCCTCCTCGCCCTGTGCGCCCTCGCCTTCGGGCAGGCCGCGGCCGCCAATTATTGCGCGGTCCCGTCGCGCGCCGGGATCGTCAGCGGCCTGTCGGGCATCGTGAACACTTATTATCCCGCCACCGCCTCGGCCGGAGTCGGCGCGACCAGCATCACGCTTGGCACAGCGCAGGGGGCGGCCAGCCCGATCGCCGCCGGCGACCTCCTGCTGGTGATCCAGATGCAGGACGCGACGATCGACACCACCAACTCCGCCGCCTACGGCACGGCGACCATCAATAACAGCGGCCGCTACGAATTCGTCCGCGCCGCAAACGGCGTGGCGCTGACCGGCGGCACGCTGACCCTGGTGGGTGGCGGCGGCGGCGGGCTGGCCAATGCCTATACCAATGCCGGCTTCAATACCGTCGGCCAGCGCCGCTTCCAGGTCATCCGCGTGCCGCAATATGCCGACCTCACGCTTGGCGGGACCGTCACCGGGGCCGATTGGAACGGGACCAGCGGCGGGGTCGTCGTGCTCGACATCGCGGGCACGCTGAATCTCAACGGCGGGACAATCAGCGCTGCCGCGCTCGGCTTTCGCGGCGGCGGTGGACGTCACCTCGCAGGCGGCACCGGCCTCAACACCGACTATCGCACGCTGGCCACCAACGCCGCCAACGCCGGCAAGGGCGAAGGCATCGCCGGCACGCCGCGCTACCTCAACGACAACAACGTCCTGCTCGACACCGGTGTCGAAGGCTATGCCAACGGCAGCTACGGCCGCGGTGCTCCTGCCACCGGCGGCGGCGGCGGTACCGACGGTGCGCCGCTCGCCAATGACCAGAATACCGGCGGCGGCGGCGGTGCGGGCTATGGCGCGGGCGGGCTGGGCGGACACGCCTGGTGTGGTACCGCGCCGACCGCCTGCCCGCAGACCGGAGGGATCGGCGGTCGCGCCGTCACCAGCCTTGGCGTCGACCGGCTGATCATGGGCGGCGGCGGCGGGGCCGGCACCAACAACAACGGTACCGGAACTCCGGCCTCCGGCCTCGCGTCGAGCGGAGTCGATGGCGGCGGCATCGTCATCGTCCGCGCCGACAAGCTGCGCGGATCGGGCACCATCAACGTCGGCGGCGCGAGCGCCAACAACAGCGTCCTCAACGATGGCAGCGGCGGCGGCGGCGCTGGCGGAAGCGCGCTGATCAGCGCCCTTGATGCCACCGGAGCCAGCGTGACCGTCAATGCCAGCGGCGGCAATGGCGGGACCAACACCGGGGGCGGCGCCGCTCATGGCCCCGGCGGCGGCGGCGGCGGCGGCTTTGTCGCCAGCAGCGTCACGGTCAGCGCGACCGTCACCGGCGGGACGGCCGGGACCACCGCCAATGGCGGCACCTTCGGGGCCTCCTATGGCGCGCAGGGCGGCAACGGCGGCGGCGGCGCGACCATCATCACTTCGGCCGTCCCAGGCATGTCGTCGGGGGCGGAGTGCACGCCGGTCATCAGCAAGGCCTTTTCGGTCTCGCCGATCGGGATCGGCCAGACTTCGCGACTGTCGGTCACCGTGCAGAACCGCAACCCGACGCTCGCCATGACCGCCGTCGCCTTCACCGACACCTATCCGACCAGCATCGCCAATGCCGCCGTTCCCAATCCGACCACGGCATGCGGCGGCAGCGTGGCGGCGGCGGCGAACGGCCCGTCGCTGGCTCTCAGCGGCGCGAGCGTGGCCGCTGCCTCGACCTGCACGGTGGCCGCCGACGTGACCGGCAAGAGCGCCGGCGATGCGGTCAACACCATCCCGGCAGGCGGACTGACCGTCGCTTATGCAACGCAAACCGTGGCGTCGCTCAGCTCCGCAACCGCGACGCTCAAGGTCCTGGCGCCCCTCACCGCAACCAAGGCGGGCGAGGTCTACTGGGACCCGATCAATCTCTTCACCAATCCCAAGAACATTCCCGGCGCGATCGTCACCTATACGATCACCGTCGCCAACCCGAGCGGCCAGCCGACCGACACCAACAGCGTCGTGCTGAGCGACGCCATTCCCGCCAATACCAGGATGATGGTCCGCGACTTCGGCGTGGCCGGAAGGGGCCCGATTGCCTTTGTCGATGGCGCCAGCCCGAGCGGCCTCACCTACAGCTACGTCGCTCTGCCGAGCACGACCGACGACCTTGAATTCACCACCGCGGCCGCGCCCGCGGCGTCGGACTGGGGCTATGTCCCGACGCCCAACGTCGACGGCATCGATCCGGCCGTCACCTTCTTCCGCGTCAGGCTGAAGAATCACCTGGTGACGAACGGCTCCTTCAGCATCCGCTTCCGGGCGCTCGTTCAATGATCGGCTGTGTTCGTGGTGCGGTCGGGAAGTTCTAGGTCGACGCGATCAGTTCAGCTGTTCGCAAGGCCTCGGCCGGGCCGCTAGAGCGCTTGATGCGCCGACGACAGGCCACAGGATGAAACCATTCGCCGTCCTGACCGCCGAGCCTGGTTGCAAGCTTGTCGCCGGACCCGAACTGGAAGACAAACTGCGTACGGTAAGCTGCGCCAGCGGCGATTTTGATCGACCGGGCAATACGGCTCCCTGCAATCATGGTGGTGATGTCGCCTACGAAATAGAAACGCAGGATCTGCCGGCCGCCGTCGTGGATCCGGACCGACCCATGCAGCCAGCCGGACGCCACGATGTATAGCGAATCGAGCGCCTCGCCCTCGTGAACGACGACCTCGCCGGCCTCATAATGGCGGTCGCGGCGTTCGAGCCATTGCAGAGCATCGCGCTCGGCAAAGGTCAGTGGAAGATATTGGGCGAGTATGGTTTCGAGAGCCGAAGGCATGCCGCAAGTATGACGAAGCAGGCGGGTCGCGCAAACATCAATCCGGATGACCTTCCGGTAACTTGATCCCCGATACCCGACTATTTCGAGCGCAAGTTGCCCGACCTTTGGATCACCGCATCAGGCCGGCGTTTCTCAAGGCTTTCTCGATCACGTCCTGAACCTTGCTGGCAGGCTTTGCGCGCAGTGGAGACGCCGGTGACGGCAACTTTCGCCCGTGCGGCCGCGCGCTCGCCGGCCTTGCGTCCGCGACCGGCGCGGAGGCTGCCTTGATGCGGCGCTCCCCGCCGTCCAGCTTCCAGAAGGCCACGATCCGGCGCGTCGATGAAATGCCCGCATCGAGCATGTACCGGCCGGCGGTCTCGCCCTGGTTGGCAGCGACGGGGTGGACCGGGGTACCGTGACCCATGTCGGCAATCACATATTCCTCGATCACTTCCTGTCCTTCAGCATTGCTCCACACACGGCGGAGATGGCCGGCGACCTGCTGCGAGGCCGTTGGCGCTGCTGCCAGGCCCTGCAGGCCCCGCCACTGGTCGACCAGCGCGGTGGCATTGCCGGAATCGACCGTCCGGTCGGCGCCGCCGTGCCAAACCGACAGGATCGGCCACGGCCCGGAATGATCGGACGCCGACCGCACCAGCGCGGCCAGCTGCTCCGACCCGAAAGCCGACTTTGTCCGCATCCGCTCGAAGGCTTCGGGCACGGTCGATGCGGTGCCGAACGGCAGGCCGGCGATCACCGCGCCGCCCGCGAAGACTTCGGGGTAAGCCGCCAGCAGCGCCGCGGTCATTGCGCCGCCCGCCGACAGGCCGGTTACGAACACCCTCGCCGGGTCAAGCTGGTAGCGTGCGCATAGCGCCTCGATCATCTGGACGATCGAGAGCACCTCGCCCCCTCCCCGACCGGTATCGGGGGTCGAGAACCAGTTGAAGCACAGGTTGGGATTGTTCGCCCGCTGCTGCTCCGGGAAGAGCAATGCAAAGCCATTCTCGTCCGCAGCGCTCGTCCAGCCGGCACCGCGATTGTAACCGCCGGCCGTTTGGGTGCAGCCATGGAGCACCACCACCAGCGGCGCTCCGGCATCGAGCCCCGCCGGGACATAGGAATGGGCCAGCAGGTCACCAGGGTTCGAGCCGAACTCCGTGAACGCCGTCAGCCGCTCGTCCGCCTGGTCATGTGCCATGGCCGGCAGGCGGTTCCGAAGCGCGGTCAGGCGCGTAATTGTGTCGTGAAGACCGGGGATAATCATTCTCCTGTGCCGAACCTGGCATCCCATATAACACTTCAGGAGACATTTTGCTGCAGTGCAGCATAAAAGAGTACGGCGCTTAGCTTCCGAGCCAGCTCTGCCATTCGGCCGCCAGCGCCGCCGCCTCGGCCGGTGAGCGGCAGGCGATGAACAGGGTATCGTCGCCGCTAATGGTTCCCACCACCGCGGAGGGTGGGGCCGAATCGAGGGCGACGCCGACCAGGTGGGCCGAGCCCGGCGGGGTCTTGAGCACCACCAGGTTGGCGGCCGGCTCGGCCGCGCGGACCCATTCGGCGAACAGAGTCCGGAGCCGTCTTTGGTCGGAACGGGCGGTGTCGATCTGATCGGGCAGCGCGTAGCGGGTTTCCCCACCGCGGCGGATCTTGATCGCACCGAGTTGGTCGAGATCGCGGCTGACGGTGGCCTGGGTGACCTCATGGCCGGCCTCGCGCAGGGCGAGGACGAGCTCGTCCTGCCGGGTCAGGCTATGTCGTCGGAGCAAGGCGGTCAGTGCCGCCAGGCGTTTGTTTCGAGCACCCGTCATGCAATTCTTATGCATGAACTTGCATAGTCATGCAAACGCGACCATAGCCCCTTTCCCATGATTCGATCCGCCATCCTCGGCGCTTCCGGCTATGTCGGCGGCGAACTGCTCCGGCTTCTTTCCCGTCATCCGGGAATTAGGGCGACGCGCCTGTTCGGGGACAGCAAGGCCGGGCAGAGGCTGGGCTCGGTACACCCGCACATCGGCGGAGTGACGGCGGCATTGGAAGTCGCGCGCTTCAAGCCCGAAGCGCTGGACGGCATCGACCTGGTATTTGCCGCCCTCCCCCACGGCGAAAGCCAGCGCTGGGCCGAGACGATTCTAGCCAGCGGGGCCCGGCTGGTCGACCTCGGGGCCGATTTCCGCCTGCATGATCCGCAGGTTTATGCAACCTGGTATGGCGAAGCGCATCAGGCGCCGCAGCTGCTCGATCAATTCGTCTACGGCATTCCCGAATTGCACCGCGAGGCGATCCGCTCGGCTCGGGCGGTGGCGGCGGCCGGCTGCTATCCGACCGCAACCATTCTCGCACTGAAGCCCCTGGTCGATGCCGGGCTGGTCGATCCGGTCAGTCTAATCGTCGACGCCGCAAGCGGGGTCAGCGGCGCTGGCCGGGCAGTCAAGGAAGGCACCGCTTTCAACACCGTCGACGGAAGCTTCGCCGCATATGGCCTGCTCAACCACCGCCATACCGCCGAAATGGAGCAGGCGCTGGGCGGAACCGTGCTGTTTACCCCGCACTTGGCGCCGATGACCCGCGGCATCCTCGCCACCTGTTATGCGACGGCGACGCGAGCGATGGCGGCGGACGAGCCCCTGCAAGCGCTTCGCGCCGCCTACGCCGCTGAGCCCTTTGTGCGGGTCAGTGACGATCCCCCCGCGACCAAGTGGGTGTCGGGAAGTAACGGCGCCGTCGTCACCGCCCGTTATGACCCGCGCACCGGACGCGTGCTGGCGCTGGGGGCGATAGACAATCTCGGCAAGGGCGCGGCCGGGCAGATGATTCAATGCGCCAACCTGATGCTGGGCCTCGATGAGACCGCCGGGCTGACGGCCGAAGGAGTGTTTCCATGAGCGTTACCGTTCCCAAGGGCTTCGTCGCTGCCGGGCTTCACGCCGGCATCAAGAAGTCGCGGCCCGACATGGCGCTGCTCGCGACCGAGGACCGGCAGCCCGTCACCTGCGCCGCGGTCTTTACCCAGAACAAGTTCTGCGCCCCGCCGGTCAGCCTCGACCGCGATCTGTTGCAGGCCAATGGCGGCCGTGCGGCGGCGGTGGTCGTCAACAGCGGCAATGCCAATGCGGGCACGGGAGCCGCCGGGCTCGATGACGCGCGGGCGATGGGCGTGGCGACAGCACGAGCGCTGGGGATAGACGCGGCGGGGGTGCTGGTCTGCTCGACCGGGATCATCGGTACGCCGCTGCCGATGGACGTGATCCTGCCGGCCATTCCGAAGCTCGGCGCCGCACTGTCTGTCGAGGGCGGCGACGAGGCGGCCAAGGGCATCCTTACCACCGACCATGTCGCCAAGGAATTCGTGGTGCAGGGCGATGGTTGGACGATCGGCGGCATGGCCAAGGGCTGCGGCATGATCGCGCCGAACATGGCGACCATGCTGGCGTTCCTCACAACCGACGCCGACGTTCCCCACGAGACGCTGCAAGCGATGTTGAAGACGGCCAGCGACGCGACCTTCAACACGCTCAACGTCGATGGCGCTACCTCCACCAATGATACCGCGATGCTGTTCGCCAGCGGCCGGTGCGGCGCCCCGTCCGACCTCGACGGCTTCGGCCGCGCAGTCGAAGAAGCCTGCCGTCAGCTGACGCTGAAGATGGCGCATGACGCCGAGGGCATGACCCGCCTCGCCCACCTCCATGTCACCGGCGCCGCCAGCGACGCCGAGGCGCGGACCGCGGCCAAAAACATCGCCGAGAATAATCTCGTCAAATGCAGCTGGTACGGCGCGGACCCTTATTGGGGCCGGCTGCTGGCGGCGGCAGGCTCGGCCGGGGTCGCGCTCGACGTCGACAAGAGCTTCGTCAGCTATGGCGGGATCAAGGTCGCGCAGGGCGGCACCAATTGCGCGCATGATGCGCAGGCGTTGACCGAGCATATGCTGGGCCAGGAGTTCCGGATCGAGGTCAACCTCGGCGCCGGCAGCGGCCAGGCGCGGGTGATCGGGGTCGACCTCGGCCCCGGCTACATCAAAGAGAATAGCGTGACCTCATGAGCGAAGTCCTGTCCCTCGACGTGCCGGCGACGGCGAGCAGCCATGGCGACGGGCTGGCGAATGGCCTGGTCACTCCGACTGGCACCGCCGAGATCCTCGTCGAAGCGCTGCCCTACATCCAGCAGTTCGCCGGCAAGTCGGTGGTGGTGAAGCTGGGCGGCGCGGCGATCGATCCCGAAAGCGACCGCGCGCTGGCGCAGGACGTCCTGCTGCTCCGCTCGGTCGGGGTGCGCTGCGTGCTGGTGCACGGCGGCGGGCCGCAGGTCGATGCGATGCTGCGCCGGGTCGGCAAGGAACCAGAATTCCGCAGCGGCCTTCGGGTCACCGACGCCGAGACGCTGGAAATCGTCCGCATGGTGCTCGTCGGGAAGATCAACCGCGACCTCGTCGCCACGATCAACGGCGAGGCGGGCGCCGAACCGGTCGCCCTGGGCGTGTCGGGCGAGGATGCCGGCCTGCTGCGCGTCACCCAGCGCGACGCGTCGCTCGGCTTCGTCGGTGATGTCACCGAGGTCCGCGCCGAGCATCTGCTGCGTCTGCTCGACAGCGGGATGGTCCCGGTGGTCTCGACCATCGGCGCCGACGAGACCGGCCAGCCGTTCAACGTCAATGCCGACGAAGCGGCCAAGGCGATCGCCATCGCGATGGGCGCGGAGAAGATCGTTTATCTGACCGCCGCGCCCGGGCTGCTGGAAGATGCCAAGGACGAGACCAGCCTGGTCCCGCGCCTGACCGCCGCCGAACTGCGCGAGCGAATCGCCCACGACAGCGTCGGCGGAGGCATGATCCCCAAGCTTACCGCTTGCCTCGACGCGGTCGAGGGCGGCGTGCCCTACGCCCACATCATCGACGGGCGGGTGCCGCACGCCCTGCTGATCGAGTTGCTGACCCGGCACGGGATCGGAACCATGATCCAGAAGGAAAAGAGCTGGTGAGCGACCTCCTGACCCTCGCCGGCCTGTCCCGCGCCGACATCGAGGACATGCTGGCGCTGGCCGAAGCGCCCCCTGCCCCGCTGCTCGCCGGCAAGGGCGCCGCGCTTTATTTCGAGAAGCCCAGCGCGCGGACCCGCAATTCGATGGAGCTGGCGGTCCATCAGCTTGGCGGCCACCCGATCTACCTGACCGCGGGCGAGCTCGGCATCGGCACCCGGGAAAGCGTCGAGGACGTCGCCCGGACGCTGGCCTGCTATCACGGCGTGATCTGCGCCCGCGTCTTCGATCACGGCCTCCTGCAGGCGCTGGCGGCCGCGAGCCCAGTGCCGGTGGTCAACATGCTGTCCGGCACCGAGCACCCGTTGCAGGGCCTCGCCGACCTCCTCACCATCCGCCAGCTGTGCGGCCGGATCGAGGGCTTGAAGGTCGCCTATGTCGGTGACGGCGACAACAATGTCGCGCGCAGCCTGGCGCAGGGCTGCGCCGCGCTTGGCGCCGAACTGACCATCATCGCGCCGGAGGGCTATCAGCTTTCCGACGCGCCCGACGGCATCATCCAGACCGCCGACCAGTCGGCCGTGGCTGGCGCCAACATCGTCTACAGCGACGTCTTCGTCTCGATGGGCCAGGACAGCGAAACAGAACGGCGGATGGCCGACCTTGCCGCCTACCAGGTCGACGAAGCACTGATGGCCTCGGCCCCGGACGCCTGGTTCCTCCACTGCCTGCCGGCGCGGCGCGGCGAGGAAGTGACCGCGGGGGTCATCGACGGGCCGAGGAGCGCGATCTGGCGCCAGGCCGAAAACCGGATGCACACGGCGCGCGGCGCGCTGATGTGGCTTTTGCAGCAGGACTGAACAACCATGGCTAAGCTCAAGGTCGTACTCGCTTATTCGGGCGGGCTCGACACCTCGATCATCCTCAAGTGGCTGCAGACCGAGTATGACGCGGAGGTGGTGACCTTCACCGCCGACCTTGGCCAGGGCGAGGAGGTCGAGCCGGCACGGCGCAAGGCCGAGTTGCTCGGGGTGAAGCCTGAGAACATCTTCATCGAGGATGTGCAGGAAGTGTTCGTGCGCGACTTCGTCTTCCCGATGTTCCGCGCCAACACCGTCTACGAGGGCCAGTACCTGCTCGGTACTTCGATCGCGCGGCCGCTGATCGCCAAGCGCCAGATCGAGATCGCGCGTCAGGTCGGCGCCGACGCCGTCTGTCACGGCGCGACCGGAAAGGGCAACGACCAGGTCCGATTCGAGCTCGGTTATTATGCGCTGGAGCCCGACATCCGGGTCATCGCCCCGTGGCGCGAATGGGAGTTCGCCAGCCGCGAGCAGCTGATCGACTTCGCCGAGAAGAACCAGATCCCGATCGCCAAGGACAAACGCGGCGAAAGCCCTTTCTCGATCGACGCCAACCTGCTTCACTCGTCGAGCGAGGGAAAGGTGCTCGAGGATCCGAGCGTCGAGGCACCCGAATATGTCCACCAGCGCACCATCTCCCCCGAGGATGCGCCCGACACCCCGACCGAAATCACTATCGATTTCGAGCGTGGCGATCCGGTCGCGATCGACGGCGTGGCGCTGTCACCGGCGGCGCTGCTGACCAAACTCAACGAGCTCGGGCGCGACAATGGCATCGGGCGCCTCGACCTCGTCGAGAATCGCTTCGTCGGCATGAAGAGCCGCGGAGTGTACGAAACGCCGGGCGGGACCATCCTGCTCGCCGCGCATCGCGGTATCGAGAGCATCACGCTCGACGGCGGGGCGATGCACCTCAAGGACTCGATCATGCCGCGCTACGCCAGCCTGATCTACAACGGCTTCTGGTTCGCCCCCGAGCGCGAGATGCTGCAGGCGCTGATCGACAAGAGCCAGGAGATGGTCAGCGGCCAGGTACGGATGAAGCTCTACAAGGGCAACGCCACGGTGATTGGCCGCGACAGCGCCTACTCGCTCTACGACGAGGACCTGGTGACCTTCGAGGAAGGTTCGGGCTCCTACGACCAGCGCGACGCGGCGGGGTTCATCCGGCTGAATGCGCTGCGGCTGCGGATTGCGGCGCAGCGGGCCAAGAAAGTCGCTCGCTGAATCTAGGCGAGCCGCTCCTTCCACCGCGCGACCTGGTCGCGTACGCAGGCCGGCGCGGTGCCGCCATAGCTGGTGCGGCTGGCGACCGAGGCTTCGACGCTGAGCACGTCGTAGACGGTGGCGTCGATGCGCGGGTCGATCTGCTGCAGCGCGTCCAGCGGCAGGTCGGCAAGGTCGCACCCCGCATCCTCCGCCGCCTTTACCGCGCGGCCGGTGATGTGATGCGCTTCCCGGAAAGGCACGCCGGCCTCACGGACCAGCCAGTCGGCGAGGTCGGTGGCGGTGGCGAAGCCCTGCGCCGCGACTTCGCGCATCCGGGCGGGCTTGAAGGTGGCGCTTTCGACCGAGCCGGCCAGCGCGGTGAGGCTCAGCGCCAGCAGGTCGTGCGCCTCGAAGGTCGGCGCCTTGTCGTCCTGCATGTCCTTCGAATAGGCCAGCGGGAGGCCCTTCATGGTGATCATAAGCCCGGTGAACAGGCCGACGATACGCCCCGAATGGCCGCGCACCAGCTCCGCCGCGTCGGGATTGCGTTTCTGCGGCATGATCGAGCTTCCGGTCGACCATTGGTCGCTGAGCTGGACGAAGCCGAATGGCGGGCTGGCCCAGTTGATTAGCTCTTCGGCCAGGCGCGACAGGTGCAGGCTGCACTGGGCGGCGGCGGCCATGTAATCGAGCGCGAAGTCGCGGTCCGAGACGCTGTCGAGGCTATTGGCGGTCGGTTGATCGAACCCGAGTGCAGCGGCTGTTGCCTCGCGATCAATCGGAAAGCCGGTGCCGGCCAGCGCCGCAGCGCCAAGCGGGCACTCCCCCGCCCGCTCGTCGGCGGCGTAGAAGCGTGACACGTCACGTTGCAGCATCTCGACATAAGCGAAGAGATGATGGCCGAGCGTCACCGGCTGCGCGACCTGAAGGTGGGTGAAGCCGGGCATGAGGGTGTCGGCATGTTCGTCGGCGCGGGCGACCAGCACCGATTGCAGCCTGACGATTGCCTCGGCTGCTTCGCGGCAAGCCCCGCGCACCCACAAGCGGAAGGCGGTCGCCACCTGATCATTGCGCGAGCGGGCAGTGTGAAGGCGCCCAGCCGCCGAGCCGATCAGCTCGGCAAGGCGGCTCTCCACCGCCATGTGGATGTCCTCCAGGGCCACGTCGCTCGGCGGTCCGTCCCGCTCAAATTCGCTGGCAATGGTCTCGAGCCCCGACAGGATCGCCGCGGCATCCTCGGCTCCGATGATGCCCTGGTCGCGCAGCATGGCGGCATGGGCGCGCGATCCGGCGAGATCCTCGCGCCACATCCGCCGGTCGACCGGCAGCGAGGCGTTGATCGCCTGCATGACCTCGGACGGGCCGGCCGCGAACCGCCCACCCCACATCTTGTTGCTGCTGCTCATGGGGGCCGGGGTATAAGCGCCGCGGCGCAGGAGACAATCGGCTCAGGAAGTGGCCTTCTCCAGCGCCGCCGACAGCTCCGACTGGCGGAACGGCTTGCTGAGATGGGGAAAGGCCGGCGACAGGCTGTCGAGATCGGCATAGCCCGATATCACCAGCACCGGCAGCCCATCGAATTGTTCGCGCAGGCGGACCGCGAGGTCGGTCCCGCTCAGCCCGGGCATCAATTGGTCGGTAACCAGCAGGTTGGGCCGTAACCCCTCGCCTACCAGCGCCAGCGCCGCCTCCCCGCTGTCGGCTTCGACCACGCGATAGCCGAGGTCGGCAAGCATGCCGGCGGTGGAGGCGCGGACCAATTCCTCGTCATCGACCAGCAGCACCGTGCCAGCACCCTGCGCCTCGGCCTCAGTGGCGACGCCGAGGCCGTGCAAGGCTTCCTCCTCCGCCAGCGGCAGCCATAGTTCGATGCTGGTGCCGAGACCCGGCGCCGAGCGGATGTCGAGCGCGCCGCCAAGTTGTGCGGCGAGGCCGTGAACCATCGAGAGGCCCAGCCCCGTGCCCTTGCCGATCCCCTTGGTCGAAAAGAAGGGTTCGATCGCGCGGCGACGCGTGTCCTCGTCCATGCCAAGGCCGGTGTCGCTGACCGACAGCACGACATGGGGGCGCCTGGGCAGCCCGAGCCGCCGGCCCGCGCCTTCCGCCTCCTCACGCGCGGCAATGCTGAGCGTGCCGCCTTCCGGCATCGCATCGCGGGCGTTCACGCTGAGGTTCAGAAGCGCCATTTCCAGTTGGTTGCCGTCGGCCAGCGCGGCGGGCAACTCGGGCGGCAATTGGGTGACGACCCGGATCCGCGGACCTGAGGTCGATTCGACCAGTTCGCTCATCTCGGAGACGACCCGGCGAAGGTCGATCGCCTGCGGCTTGAGCGGCTGGCGACGGGCAAAGGCGAGCAGGCGCTGGACCAGCACCCTCGCCTTTTCGGCCGAGGCGAGCGCCCCGTCGATCAGCCTTCCGGTGCGCTCGTCGAGGATTTGCTTACGCTGAAGCAGGTCCAGGCTGCCGATGATCGGGGTGAGGAGGTTGTTGAAGTCGTGCGCGACGCCGCCGGTCAGCTGCCCCATCGCCTCCAGCTTCTGGCTCTGGCGAAGCGCCTCCTGCGCGGCCTCACGCTCGGCGATCACCGTCTCGACCTCACGCTCCAGGCCCTCGGTCAGGCGCTTTTCGCGGTCGATGTCGATCGATGCGACGACGCCGCCGGTGATCGGCCCGTCCGGATCGTCGCGGATCGGGGCGGCGACATAGCGTAGCCAGCGCAGGTTTCCATCGCCGCGGCGAACCTGGCATTCGAGTTCGGGCCGCTCCTCCCCGGCAAGTGCGCGAGAGAGCGGATATTCGTTGCTTTCGACCTGACGCCCATCACCGTGATAAGCGACGTAATCGTCGCGGTACGAGCCGACGTCCGTGCTTTCGACCAGCGAATGGCCAAGGAACTCGGCGATCTGATGATTGCTTCCGGTCAGCTTGCCGGCCGCATCCGAGAACATGAGCCCGACCGGCACCGCTTCAAGGATCGCGCGCAGACGTGCCTCGCTTGCCTGGAGCGCACGATCGGCCCCGATCCGGTCGTCGATATCGGTGCAGGTTCCCATCCAGCGCACAATCTCGCCCGCTTCGTTGCGGATCGGCAGGGCTCGTCCCAGCACCCAGCGGTAGGCGCCCGTATGGTGGCGCAGGCGATATTCGATCTCGTAGGGCGTGCCGGTGGCGAGCGACTGGTTCCAGCGCTGCCAGGCCAGGGGCTGGTCCTCGGGGTGGAACATCCCGTTCCACCCCTCGCCGTCGGTCGACCCGAGCGGGGTGCCGGTGAATTCGTACCAGCGGTCGTTGTAGAAATCGTGATAGCCGTCGGGCAAGGTCGACCACACCATCTGCGGGATGGCGTTCAGTCGCAGCCGAAGTTCCTGTTCGCTCTGACGGAGGGCTTTCTCCTGTTCGACCCGCTCGGTGACATCGCTGAACAGTATGGCGACATTGTTCTCGGACCTGTCGCCGATCGGAAAGGCATAGACTTCGAACCAGCGACCGAGCGCTTCGGAATGTTCGACGAAGCGCTCGTGCTGGCCGGTTCGGGCGATGTTGCCATAGCGTTCGAACCAGCTTTGCTCGAGGCCCGGGACAGCCTCGCGAACCGAGCGGTTGAGGACGTCAGGGGTAAGACCGGTGTGGCGGCTGAAGGCTGGATTGAGTTCGGTGAAACGATAGTCGATCGGGTTCTGCGCGTCGTCGAAGGTGACCTGGATAGTGCAGAAGCCCTGCTCCATCGATTCGAACAGCGCCCGGTAGCGCTCCTCCTTCGATCGCAGCGCCGCCTCGACCGCCTTGCGAGCTCCGATATCTTCGACGATCGGGATGAAGAACAGCAACTGCCCCTTCTCGTCATACTCGGCACCCACCGTCAGATTGATCCAGGTGTCGCTCCCGTCCGGCGCAAGATAGCGCTTCTCGACCGAATAGCCGCCGATCTCGCCACGACGCATGGCGTCGGCCTTCGAACGGTCGGCTTCAAGATCGTCAGGATGGGTGATCTGCTGCCAACTTGACCCGAGGAAATCCTCGCGGCTGCGCCGGACGATCTGGCAATAGCGATCATTAACCTCGAGGAAGACGCCGTCAGGAGAAACGCGCGCCACCCCGACCCCGGCCTGCTCGAACACTGCGCGATAGCGGGCCTCGGCCTCCTGCACCTCCTGCTCGACCAGCTTGCGATCGTGGATGTCGATGCAGGTCCCGACCCAGCGCCGCTCGGGCCCTTCATCGTGCAGGTCAACGCGAAGAGCGCTAACGGCCTGCCAGCGATAGTCGCCGTCGTGGCGGCGGATGCGATATTCGGTGTCGAAGCGGCTGTCGTTACGGACGGCCTCGTTCCACGAGTCCCATACGCGACCGAGGTCGTCGGGATGAAGCGCGGCGGTCCAGCCGGTGCCGAGCAGCTTGTCCTTCGGCAGGCCGGTATATTTGGCGAAGGTGTCGTTGACGTAGCTGTTGCCGCCCTCCGCGGCGGTGATGAACAGGATTCCGGGAAGCGCGTCGGCGAGGGTCCTGAACTGCGCTTCGGAGCGTGCCAGAGCGAGTTCGGCGTCCTTCGCCGCCGTGATTTCCTCCGCCGAGATAGCGGCACCGGTGATCTCGCCGCTGGCGGCACGGATCGGAAACCAATTCTCGCGCCAGGTCCGCACAACGCCGGGCTGGGCCGGGGTCTCGCCGCTGATCTCGAGGCCGCTCAATTCCTCGCCTGCGAACACCCGGCGAAGCGCATCCTCGGCCTGGTCGGCAAGGTCGGGAAGGACCTCGCGGACGCTTCGGCCAAGGTGCTCGGCGACCGGCTTGCCGTTGGTCTCCGCCAGCCGCTCGTTGATCCGGACGAAGCGCATGTCGCGGTCGAGGATCGTCAGCCCTATCGGCGCGGTGGCATAGATCGCCTCCAGCTCCTCGGCGGCCGCGCGGGCCTCCTCCTCGGTCGCGCGCTGGTCGGTGACATCGGTACTGGTACCGAACCAATAGCTGATCCGGCCATCCGGCTCGCGATGCGGCTCGGCACGGGCGAGGAAGTCGCGAAAGCGGCCATCGTGGCCCCGCAGCGGATAATGGCATTCGAAGCTGGTGCCGCTCTCCACCGCCTGCCGCCACGCCGCAAGGACCCGGGGCAGCGCATCGGGGTGGATCGAAGCGCCCCATCCGCTGCCCAGCAAGGATTTTAGCGGTACACCGAGGAAATCGACGGAGCGCTTGTTGAACCAGACCGCCTGGCCTTCGCCATCCGTGATCCAGGTCAGCTGCGGAAGCTGATCGGCAAGGTCTCGCCACAGGGCCGGCGGCAACCGCTCAGTCCCAGGAGTCGTCGGGGCATCCATCCTGCAGCGGTCTTTCACGGCCTGCCGGCATCATAGCCGAGCGCCCGAACGATTGGCAAACGTCGCAAAGGGTAGGCTTGCACCAGCCTGCGGGCGGACCTAGCGCTTGGCGGAGCATTTCTGCACTGCCGGGGGAATTCATGTCACTGCCGCCCGTTTTCGCGCCGCTTCGCCTGCCCGTGATCGGCGCGCCGCTGTTCATCGTTTCCACGCCCGCACTGGTCATCGCGCAGTGCAAGGCGGGGGTGGTGGGCAGCTTCCCGGCGCTCAACGCCCGCCCGCAAAGCCAACTCGACGAATGGCTGCATGAGATTGGCGAGGCGCTGGCCGATCACGATCGTGCCAACCCCGACGCACCGGCCGCGCCGTTCGCGGTGAACCAGATCGTTCACCGTTCAAATACCCGCTTCGAAGAGGATATGGCGACCTGCGCCAAATGGAAGGTGCCCATCGTCATCACCTCGCTCGGCGCGCGCGAGGAACTCAACAAGGCGGTTCACGGCTGGGGCGGAATCACCCTCCACGACGTGATCGACGACCGCTTCGCCCGCAAGGCGATCGAAAAGGGTGCCGACGGGCTGATTGCGGTGGCGGCGGGGGCCGGCGGGCATGCCGGGCGCTGGTCCCCGTTCGCCTTGGTTCAGGAGATCAGGAGCTGGTTCGACGGCCCGCTGGCGCTGTCGGGCTCGATCGCCAACGGCGGGGCGATCCTCGCCGCGCAGGCGATGGGCGCCGACGTCGCCTACATCGGCTCGCCCTTCATCGCGACCGACGAAGCGCGCGCCAGCGACGGCTACAAGCAGGGCATCGTCGAAGGCTCGGCAAAGGACATCATCTATTCGAGCCTGTTTACCGGGGTCCACGGCAACTATCTGCGCGCCTCGATCGAGCAGGCTGGCCTCGATCCCGACAACCTGCCCGAAAGCTCTCCTGAGGCGATGAGCTTCGGCGGGGCGGCGGGGGCGAAAGCCTGGAAGGACATCTGGGGATCGGGCCAGGGCATCGGCGCGGTCGACCGGGTGCAGCCGGCGGGCGATTTGGTCGCGCGGTGGACCGAGGAATATCGCGCGGCCAAGGCGCGGGTCTGCGGCTAGGCGCTCAGACCCGTTCCAGTACCTTGCGCCACTGGTCGGGCCACGGCACCGGGCGGCGTTCGGCCCGGCTGACCGCGACGTGGATGAACGATCCTGCCGCCGCCGTTTCCTCAGCACCCTTTGAAAACACCCCCAACCGGTAGCGGACGCTGGAGCGACCCAGTTCGGTCACCGCCAGCCCCACCTCCACCTTGCCCGGAAAGCTGAGCGGCGCGAAATAGTCGCACGAGGTGCCGACCACCAGGCAGATCGGGTCGCCGGCAGCGATGTCGAGCAGGCCCTCGCCAACCAGGAGGGCGTTCACCGCGCTGTCGAACCACTGGTAGTAGACCGTGTTGTTGACGTGCCCGTAGGCGTCATTGTCGGCCCAGCGCAGGGTGACGTCGTGCCACCGCCGGAAGGCATCGCGGCCTGGCGGGACCGGGCGACTCACCAGGCGACCTCGTACAGGCGCCGGGCGTCCTCCTCGGTGATCTCGATCGGGTTGTTCACCAGCAGGCGGGTCTGCTTCATCGCCTCGCGCGCCAGCATTGGCGCTTCGTCGCGCGCGATCCCGTGGTCGCGCAGCCGCGGCTTGAGCCCGGTGGCGAGGACCATCTCTTCCAAGCGCTCGACCAGCCGGGCCGCGGCGGCCTGCGACCCAAGCGAAGCTGCCGACGGATCGAGGATCGCGGCCAGCTCGGCATAGGGCTCACGCGCGGCTTCGGCATTGAATGACAGCACCGGGCGCAGCATCAGCGCATTACTGAGGCCGTGCGCGAGATGATGGATCCCACCCAGCGGATAGGCCAGCGCATGGACACCCGCGACCGGCGCATTGGCGAAGGCCAGCCCGGCAAGGTGCGCCCCGACCAGCATCGCTTCGCGCGACGCAATATTGCTCGGCTCCTCGCAGACCGTCAGCAGGTTGGCCGACAGCAGCCGCAGCGCTTCGCGCGCCTGCATGTCGGACACCGGGTTCTTAGACTTGGCCGAGGTGTAGGCCTCGATCGCGTGGACCATTGCGTCCACCCCCGTCGCCGCGGTCAGCGCGCGCGGCTTGCCCAGCGTCAGCGCGGCATCGAGCACGGCGACGTCGGGGATCAGCGGCGCGGCATTGACCCCGCGCTTCTCGGCGCCCTCGACGGTGATGATGGCGACCGGCGTCGCCTCCGAGCCGGTCCCGGCGGTCGTCGGCACCAGTGCCAGCGGCAGGCGCTGCCCGCGGGCGAGGCCAACACCCCAGATCGTGTCGAGATCGTCGCCCGAGCCGAGCAGGTAGGCGGCCAGCTTGGCGACATCCATCGGGCTTCCGCCGCCAAAGCCAATCACCGACGTGGCGCCGGCGGATCGCCCGGCCTCGACCGCGGCCAGCAACGTCGCCTTGCTGGGATCGGCCTCGACCGCGTCGAACAGGATGACTTCGCGGCTCCGTTGCAGCTGTTCGACCAGCGGGTCGAGCAGGCCCATCACTCGCACCGCGCCATCTGTTACCAGCAGCACCGGTCCGTCGGGGAGCAGTTCGGCAATTTCGGGCGCGCGGCCGTGCCCGATCAGAAGTCGCGGGCCGGGGTGGAGGATTTGCGCTGGAGTCACCCGCCGAGCCCTAGCGGCTCAGCGGTTGCTGTTCCAGATGAGGTCGCGTTCGAGCCGACCCATCAATGCCCGCGCCGGGCTTGGCACCGGCTGGTCGTTGAGCTGTTCCTCGTCGAGCCGGCGAACCCGCTCATAAAGGTCGATGCTGGTTGAGATCAGAGTCCGGGCGGCTGGCGGCAACTGCTCGACGACCGAGGGGTCGCTGGCACCAGCGTGACCCAGGCGACGTTCCGGGCGCCGGCCCGAGGCAACGCTAAGCTCCCCGGTCTCGACCGCGCGCTGGGTCAGAAGCCAGGCGATGATGTGCATCAGCCGGGTCGTGACCTTGAGCGACTCGCAGGCGAAGCCGACCCGAACGAAGGGCTCGAGCAAGTCGCGGTCGGCGCGGCTGCCGATATCGAAATAGGTTCGCGCCTCGTCCGCCAGCAGCATCGCCTCCGTATAGAGGGTTTCCACCAGGCGCGGCGTGATCCGGCTTCCCCCAGCCGGTTCGAGGTTCGAAACATCCTTCATGATCTGTCTACCATAATGCTTTCGCCTCAATGGGGAACAGCGGCGCGGCCAGCTTGGCTCCCTCTCGTCCCGTTCCGAGACGGCGAAGGTCGGGCAGCCGAGTCAGGCGATGATGTCCGGAACGGCGGCATCGTGAAGCATCTGCAGCTCGTCCTTGAGACGCAGCTTGCGCTTCTTGAGCCGGGCCAACGTCATCAGATCCTCGTCGCCGCTCGCCACCCGCGCCGCGATTTCAGCGTCGAGTTGGCGGTGTTCGGCGCGAAGTGCCTCCACGCGATTGGTAGGCTGATCGTCGTTCATGGACGGCTAGACGCGGAATTGGGGATGCGGTTCACGGCGGATTGCGGGCTCGGCGCGGCCAGTGGCGCAAATTGGACGGGACAAACGGGTCGTTTCATGGTTTTCTCACCTGGCTGTCACACCAATGAAAGGGAATGACGCACGATGGAAAAGGCTCACGTCGAGGCACTCGAAAATAAGCATGCCGCTGTCCAGTCGCAGATAGACGCAGAAGAGCGGCGGCCCAACCCTGACGACATCCTTCTCCACAAGCTCAAGAAAGAAAAACTCCGCCTCAAGGACGAGATGCTCGGCCTGACGGTGCATTGATCGGCTGCTTCGTCCCGGCGCAAGCTGGGCCTCGGTCGTGAGGCATCGCCCGCTCGCCTGAGGCCCCGGCATGGCGCCGGGGCGACGCGGCATCAGTCGTCGCGGCTGACCTTCTCGATTCGTTCATGACGTTCCTGGGATTCCAGCGTCATGGTCGCGATCGGGCGGGCTTCCAGCCGGCCGAGGCCGATCGGTTCGCCGGTCACTTCGCAATAGCCATATTCGCCCGCGTACAGGCGGCGAATGGCGGCGTCGATCTTGGCGATCAGCTTGCGCTGGCGGTCACGGGTGCGAAGCTCGATCCCCCAGTCGGTCTCGCTCGACGCGCGATCGGCGATGTCGGGTTCACGAAGTGTGTCGACTTGAAGCTGGGCCATGGTTGCCCGGCTTTCCTCGACGATAGCTTCCTTCCAGGCCCGGAGCTTTCCAAGGAAGTAGGCCCGCTGCATCGGCCCCATGAATTCTTCCTGGTCGCCAGGGCGATAGCCCTCCGGAAGGATGATACGGTCGAACGGTTCTGGTGTGTCGTAGACGTCGCTAAGCGCGGTAGCCATCTCATCCTCCCCAAATGGGTCGGAAAGCCGGCGGCATGTCCAACATGGCGCGCCGGTACCAACCCAAAGCACACCCGCCGCTTGGCCCTGCCCCAAACGCAGTACAACAAGCGGCGATCACTAGACTTTTCTGGAACTTAAGTTCCGCAAAAGTCGATCTCATTCCCCTGCGGCGCCTGTACTTAACGGCGCAGGGCTGAACAAGCGGTGAAACTCCTTTCCCGCACCATGTTGCCAAAATAACGCAACCTTCTTCTTCAGGCAGTAGGTTGCAGGGCGGCAAGGGCTTCGCGCATAGCCTTGGCCATGCGCATCCTCCTCACCAACGACGACGGCGTGAACGCCTCGGGCCTGAAATTGCTGGAGGAGGTGGCGAGCGCCTTCACGGACGACCTGTGGATCGTCGCCCCGGCCGAGGAGCAATCGGGCACCGGCCATTCGCTGACCCTGACCCGTCCGGTCCGCCTGCGCCGACTCGGCGAGCGCCATTACGCTGTCGCGGGCACGCCCACCGATGCGGTGCTGATGGCCCTGTTCCACCTGATGCCCGACCAGCGGCCCGACCTGATCATCTCGGGAATCAACCGCGGAGCGAACCTCGCCGAGGACGTTACCTATAGCGGCACCGTATCGGCCGCGATGGAGGGTGCGCTGGCGGGCGTGCGCTCCATCGCGCTCAGCCAGGTCTATGCCCGCGAAGGGATGGGCGACACCGTGCCGTTCGCCGCCGCCGCCCACTGGGCCCCGCGCGTGCTCGAACAATTGCTGCAAGTTCCGCATGACCCGGGCACACTGGTCAACGTCAACTTCCCCGCCCTCGCGCCTGAAGAGGTGAAGGGGGTAAAGGTCGTCCGGCAGGGCATCCGCGATTACGGCCGGACCCGGATCATCCAGCGCATCGATCCGCGCGGCTACCCCTATTACTGGTTCGGGCTCGGCCCGTCGATCGAGACCCCGGGCCACCAGACCGATCTCGAGGCGATCGGCGACGGCTACGTCTCGGTCACCCCGCTTCACCTCGACCTCACGCATGACAAGTCGCTGCAGGCACTTGCCGACCGCTTCACCAATCGATGAGCTTCGACCCGGCGGTGTGGTTCCACGTCAAGGAGCTGGTGCGACACGCCACCGGCTGGCCGATGGACACGTTGCACGTGATGGGCGGGGTAATCCTGCAGATGGTCCTTGCCGCGCTGCTCCGTACCTCGCTCGCCAGCAAGTGGCCGTGGCTGATCGTGCTGGGAATGGAACTGACCAACGAAGCCTATGACCTGTGGTTCGAACGCTGGCCTTCGCTCGGCTTGCAAGTCGGGGAAGGCCTGCGCGACTTAGTCGGGACGATGCTGCTCCCCACCCTTTTGCTGTGGGCGGCAAGGTGTCGGCCGCGGCTGATGAGCGGCCGGGGCAGATGACCCCGCTCACCTCGCTGCGGCTGGTCCTCGCCGCTCTGCCGGCCGACGGCCAGCGGCGGCTGTGGCTGCTGGCGCTGGCGACGATTGCCGGCGGCCTGTTCGAATTCGCACTGCTGGCGGCGCTCGTCGCCCTGATCAGGGACTGGCTGGACGGCGCCGGCAGCGGCACCGACGGGCTCGCCGCGCTGCTGTTCGTCGCCGCAGCACTGGCCGCCGGCGCGATCCGCTATGCCCTGCTGACCCTGACCCAGCGGCTGGCCTTCGATACCGGCCACCGGCTGATTGTCGCCGTCCAGCGGCGGGTGCTGGGGCGTGACTGGCCGACCCACGTCGCGGCCCGGACCAGCGGGCCCCTCGCCGCGATCGAATATAGCGAGCAGTGGCTCTACTCGGTGCTGCTGCCGCTGCTCCAGGCCGCCGGAGCCGCGGTGCTGGCGCTTGGCATCCTCGCCGGACTGCTGTGGTTCGACGCCCCCGCGGCATTGGCTGCGGCGGGCTTGCTCACCCTGTTGTTCCTGGCGTCGAACCTGCTGGTCCGGGGCAGCCTGAAGCAGGCCGGAGACGAGCTTGGCGACGGGTTCGAGAATCGCATCGCGGCGGTGCAGGAGAATGTCGGTGCAATGCGCGAGCTAATCCTGTCCGGTGCGCGCGGCCAGGCGGCAGAGCGATTCCGGCGGATCGACCGCCGAATGGCCGAAGCACGGACCCGCCTGCTGATCGCGACGGGACTGCCCCGCATCCTGGTCGAAAGCGTCGGCCTCGTGGCACTTGCTCTGGTCGCGTGGTGGCTAGCTGGTCGCGAGGGCGGGATCGCCGCGGCGCTGCCGACGCTTGCCGCGCTCGGCCTCGGCGCCCAGCGCCTGCTTCCGCTGCTGCAGGTGGTCAATCTGAGCGTCAACGCACTGACGGCGACCGGGGCAATCCAGAAGCGTATGGCCGCCCTGCTGGCCGAGCCCGACCTCGATCTCTCGCCCCCGCCCCCTACCCTGCCGTTCGCTACCGGGATCGGGCTGGAGGAGGTCAGCTTCACCTATCCCGGCCGCGACCAGCCGGCGCTGGCGGGGATTGACCTCCACATTCGCCGCGGCGAGCGAGTCGCGCTGGTCGGCCCCAATGGCAGCGGCAAGAGCACGCTGGCCGACCTCGTCATGGGCCTGCTCCAGCCTTCGCACGGGCGGCTGCTGATCGACAGCACCCCGCTTTCGCGAGAGCTGATACCGGCATGGCAGCGCAACGTCGCGCATGTCCCGCAGGCGCCGTTCGTCGCCGACACCACCTTGCTAGCGAACATCGCATTCATGGATCCTGAGCCCGACAGGCGCCGGGTGGACGAAGCAGTGCGGCTGACGGGCCTCGAGGACCTCGTCGCTGCCTTGCCGGACGGTCTTGCGACCCGGGTCGGTGATCGAGGCCAGTTACTGTCGGGCGGTCAGCGGCAGCGATTGGCGCTGGCCCGCGCGCTCTACCAGCCGGCGCCGCTGCTAATACTCGACGAGGCGACCAGTGCGCTCGATCCGGGTAGCGAAGCGCATGTCCTGCGCGCGCTCGACCGCCTGCAGGAGCGCGGCACCACCATCCTCCTCATCGCCCACCGCGAAACCATGCTCGCCGGCTGCGACCGGATCGTCCGCCTCGAGTCGGGTCGTCTCGCCTAGGCGGCGCGTGACAGCGAGCCGGCGTCCTGCGCTTCTAGCCAGGCTTCGAACATCAGCACCGACCACAAGGCGACCGTGCTGTCGCGGTGCCCGGCCTGGTGCGCCTGGTAGCGGCGGCGGATCGCCGCGACGTCGAACAGCCCACCGCGGCGCAAGCGCTCCTCGGACAGCAGGTCGTCGGCCCAGCCTTTGAGCGGCCCGCGCAGCCATTCGCCGACCGGGATTCCGAAGCCGGCCTTGGGCCGATCTGTCAGCTCGCGCGGGACGTAACGGTCGAGCATCTTGCGGATGACCAGCTTGCCGCGGCCGTCGGCGATCTTCATTCCGATCGGGATCCGCGCCGCCACCGCCGCCAGCCGGTGGTCGAGGAATGGCACCCGCGTCTCCAGGCTGACGGCCATCGACGCCCGGTCGACCTTGCACAGGATATCGTCGGGCAGATAGCCGAGCGCGTCGCCCAGCATCATCCGTTCCGCCGGGCTGGCACCGTGGAGCGCGAAGCCGATGTCGGGCACCGGCGCCGCGCCGAGCACCGGGCTGCGCTCGAAGGCCCATTCGTCGATGAAGGCGCGGTAGACGTCGTCGGGCGAGCGGGCGCTGGTCGCCACCCGAAGGCCCTTGGCGATGCGCGCCGCGCCGCTGCCGCGCGGGCCGCTTCGCACCAGCAATTCGAACCAGCGCTGCGGCAGGTTGCCGAGCGGCCGACCCAGAGCGCGAACTCGGGCCGGGATCGGCGCCAGCCGCTTCCACATGGCCGGGCCGATGACGTGGCGGTTGTAGCCCCCGAACAGCTCATCGCCGCCATCCCCGGTCAGCGCCACCGTCACATCCTGCTTGGCAAAGCGACTGACCAGGAAGGTCGGGATCTGCGAACTGTCGGCGAACGGTTCGTCATACATGGCCGGGAGTAGCGGCAGCACTTCCATCGCCTCGCGGGGCGAGACGTACAGTTCGTGATGCTCGGTTCCGAGGTGGGCGGCGACCGCGCGGGCGTGCGGCGCCTCGTCGAAGCCCTTTTCGGTGAAGCCGATCGAATAGGTCCGGACCGGGCCGCTCGAGACCTGCTGGTACAGGGCCACCACGGCGGAACTGTCGAACCCGCCCGACAGGAAAGCGCCGACCGGAACATCGGCCACCGCCTGGTCGGAGATCGCCCGGCGCAGCGCAGCTTCCGCGGCATCGAGGGCCTCCGCCTCGCTGGCGATCGGGTCGGCAAGCCCGGCCGCGACAACCGCCGGATAGTCGTAATAACGGGTCAGCCGAAGCCCCTGCCCCGCTTCGCCGACACGGGGTGCAGACCGACGTGGCGCGGCGCCCGGGGTCACTTCGAGAATGCAGCCCGGAAGCAGCTTGAAGATTCCGCGATAGATGGAAAGCGGCGCGGGAATGTACGACCGCGCGCACAGCCCCGCCACCGCCTCGCGGTCGATCTCGCCGGCAAAGCCCGGCAGCACGCGAAGCGACTTCAGCTCCGACCCGAACGCAAGATCCTTGCCGATCCACCCGTAATATAACGGCTTCTCGCCGAACCGGTCGCGTACAAGGCTGAGCGTGCGGCTGCTCTTGTCCCACAGCGCCAGCGCGAACATGCCGCTCGCCCGTTCGAGCGTCGCGGCGAGGCCCCAATGAGCGATGGCCTCGGCCAACGTCTCGGTGTCGCTATGGCCGCGCCACCCCCCGGGCGGCGCCGCGCCGGCCGCTTCCAGCTCGGCGCGCAGTTCGCGATGATTGTAGACCTCGCCGTTGTAGCTCAGCACCAGCCGCCCGTCGGAGGAGGCCATCGGCTGGGCGCCGTGCGGGCTGAGGTCGACGATCGACAGGCGGCGATGGGCGAGGCCGATACCCGCCTCGCGGTCGGACCACAGTCCCCCGGCATCCGGGCCGCGGTGCCGGACCGGTCCCGCCATGGCTTCCAGAAGCCATTCGTCGCCTGCTGAGGGGCCAAGTATTCCCGCGATACCGCACATGGACCGAGCCTCTACCGTGGGTGGCTACGGGTGGGAAGCGCGGGCGGTTGGGCTGCGGCCTAGCCATCGGCGGGCTGCCCCGCTAGTGCGCGGCGGCAAGTTCAGGGACGAGTGAAAAGCATATGCGCATCTGCATGATCGGCACCGGCTACGTGGGTCTGGTTTCGGGGGCCTGCTTCGCGGATTTCGGCCATGACGTGACCTGCGTCGACAAGGTACCCGAAAAGATCGAGGGCCTGCTCGCCGGCCGCATGCCGATCTGGGAGCCGGGGCTCGAGGCACTGGTCAAGCATAATGCCGGGAATGGCCGGTTGAAGTTCACCACCGACCTTGCTGAGGGAATCCGCGACGCCGACGCCGTGTTCATCGCGGTCGGCACCCCGGCCCGGCGCGGCGACGGCCATGCCGATTTGAGCTTCGTCTACGCCGCCGCCAAGGAGATCGCCGGCGCGCTGACGAGGAAGGCCGTGATCGTCACCAAGTCGACCGTCCCGGTCGGTACTGGCGACGAGATCACCCGCATCCTGCACGAAAACGGCGCGCCCGAGGGCACCAGCGTCGCTTCCAATCCCGAATTCCTGCGCGAGGGCGCGGCGATCCGCGACTTCAAGATCCCCGATCGGATCGTGGTCGGCGCCGAGGACGAATTCGCCCGCGACGTGCTGCGTGAGGTCTATCGCCCCCTGTTCCTCAACAAGGCTCCGATCCTGTTCACCGGTCGGCGCACGGCTGAGCTGATCAAGTACGCCGCCAACGCGTTTCTTGCGACCAAGATCAGCTTCATCAACGAGATCGCCGACCTGTGCGAAGCGGTCGGCGCCGACGTCCAGGAAGTCAGCCGCGGGATCGGCCTCGACAACCGGATCGGTCCCAAATTTCTCCATGCTGGCCCGGGTTATGGCGGCAGCTGCTTCCCCAAGGACACTTTGGCCCTGCTGCAGACCGCCGAAAAGGAAGGCGTCGGCATGCGGATCGTCGGCTCGGTGGTCGAGGTCAACGACGCCCGCAAAGCGGCGATGGCCGACCGCGTCCGCGACGTGCTGGGCGGCGAGCTTCAGGGCAAGAAGGTCGGCGTCCTCGGCCTGACCTTCAAGCCAAACACCGACGACATGCGCGATGCTCCCAGCCTGGCGCTGATCCGGCGCCTGCAGGAAGGCGGCGCCGAAGTGGTCGCCTTCGATCCGGTTGGCCGCGAGCAGGCCGAGCCGATGCTGCCGGGCGTCACCTTCGCCGAGGACGCCTACACGGTCGCCACTGGCGCCGATGCGCTGGTGCTGGTCACCGAATGGGACGAATTTCGCGCGCTGGACTTGAGGCGCATTGCCGCCGTGATGCGGGGCAACCACCTGGTCGACCTGCGCAACGTCTATGAGCCTTCGGACGTGCTTCGCGCCGGGCTGACCTACCGCGGGATCGGGCGCGGCGAGCTTCAAGGCTGAGGCGGCTGCGGTGCCGATCCTCGTCACCGGCTGCGCGGGCTTCATCGGCATGCACGTCGCCCGTGCGCTGCTGGCCCGCGGCGAGAGCGTGGTCGGTGTCGACAGCCTCAACGATTATTACGATCCGGCGCTGAAGTTGGCGCGGCTGGCCGAACTCGAGAAAGCCGGCGGCCATTTCACTTTCCACCGCCTCGACTTCGCCGACGCCGAAGCGCTGGACGCGGCGCTGGCCGGGGTCGAGATCGATCGCATCATTCACCTCGGGGCGCAGGCCGGGGTTCGCTACAGCCTCGAATCGCCCGCCACCTACATCCGTTCCAACCTGGTCGGCCACGCCAACATCCTCGAACTGGCGCGGCATCGGAAGGTCGATCACCTCGTCTATGCCAGTTCCTCCTCGGTCTATGGCGGCGGGAGCACCCTGCCGATGTCGGTCGACGCGCGCGCCGACCGGCCGCTGTCGCTCTACGCCGCGACCAAGCGGGCGGACGAACTGCTTAGCGAAAGCTACGCCCATTTGTTCGCCCTTCCCCAGACCGGGTTGCGCTTCTTCACAGTCTACGGGCCGTGGGGGCGGCCCGACATGGCGATGTGGCTGTTCACCGATGCAGTTCTGGCCGAACGGCCGATCCGCCTATTCAACCACGGACGGATGCGGCGCGACTTCACCTTCATCGACGATATCGTCGACGGCATCATCCGTGTCATCGACCGGCCACCGCTCGCCGACGGAGCCGAAAAGCCGGGCGGCAGCTTCTCGCCCCATGCGGTCTACAACATCGGCAACAGCCGCTCGGAGGAACTCGGCAAGCTGGTCGCGCTGATCGAGAAGGCGACCGGCCGCAGCGCACTGGTCGAGCATGCCGAGATGCAGCCGGGCGACATGGTCGACACCTATGCCGACACCGCGATCACCACCCGCGACACGGGTTTCGCCGCCCGTACGGGCCTAGACGAGGGCGTGCCGCAGTTTGTGCAGTGGTTCCGGAGCCATTTCGACCGCTAGAACTACCCGCCGGATCAGGCCTCAGCGCGCAAACGTCAGGTTGCGCTGGGAGCCATAGGCTTCCTTTTCCCGCACTAGGCGAAGACCCAGCCCGATCAGCTTGTCGACGACGATGTCGCGAAGCGGATTGCCGACCTCGACGTAGATCGCCGGTCGGCAGCGGCGAAGCAGTTGCTCGAGGCCGTCGATCACCTCGACTTCGCTGCCCTCTACATCGATCTTGACCAGATCGAACTCGCGCTCGCCGAAGAGGTCGTCGCCGCGCCGGACGATGATGTCCCCGGTGGCGGTCTCGGCCACCCTTGTCATGCCGAGGTTGAAATGGCTCGGCTCGACGATCTCGCCCCGACTGTCCCGTGCTCCCAGCGCGACCGCATGCAGGTCGATGTGCGCCACCTCGGCAGCGTTTAGCGCGAGGTTGGCGAGGAGATGGGTCCGGGCCCGCGCGAACGGCTCGACCAGGGTCAGCGATCGGGCTTCCATGTGCTGGTGGAAGAAGATCGAATGGTTGCCGATATTGGCTCCGACGTCGAGCACCCTGGCCCGGGGTCCGACGTCCTCCGCCAACTGGATGAGTTCATTGGCCTCGTAGAAACCCTCGGCAAGCTGCCTGAGCTGGACCTCGTCATTGCGATTGGTGATCAGCCATCGCACGTCCTTGCCGCGCAAATGGCGCTGCTCGACTCTTCCCTTCGCGACAGCCGTGGGAACATCGAGGATGCCGTTCTTGCGGATCGGCTCCAGCACTCGTCTAGCTAGGTTTCGCATGGGGTGTGCCCGTTCTTGTCAGCAAGTGCCGGATCGCGCCGACCAGGGAAAGCGGAGCGCCTCGTATCGCCTCGCGCTCTACGACGAACACGTAGAAATGCCAGACCGCGGCCATGGCGACTGTGCCGCAGGCCGCTCCGGCGCCGCCGAAATCGCGAACCAGCAGCAGCGACGTGAGGATGCCCGCGGGGACCGCGACAGCGAACGCCTTCAGCACGACTCGCTCGCGTCCACTCATGGCCAGGTACACGCCCGTCACGCCGAAGGCGGTCACGACGATCTGGGACACACCGAGGATCAGGAGCGGTTGGATCGCCGGCCGGTATTCATTGCCGAACACCCATCCGATCAGGGCCTCCCCGGCAAGCAGGAGGACGACCATCCCGACCAGTGTCGCGGCAAAACCGGCAAGCGTTGCAAAGGACAGGAGGTCGTCGAGGTGCGATCGGGCATCGGCCGTGAGTGCCTGCGAGATCGCGGGGGCGGCGGCAATGCTGGCGATCGCCGTCGGAAGAGCGACGATGGCGAAACTCGACAGCGCGACCCGCAGGATTCCCAGCCCTTCGGGGGAGACAAAGAAGCTCGCCACCAGGATGGGGTAATTGCCGTTGATCGCGGCAAACAGCTGGTTACCGGACAGCGCGGCGGCAACCGGGATCCAGGACGTCAGGCGATAGGGTTCTGTCCCCGATCGTTCGTGAGGCCGGACGCGAAAGAAGGCGCCCCCCGCCCATGCCAGGCATAGGCAGGTCACGGCGAGTTGGACCAACAGGGCACCTTCGATCGTCAGCTTGCTAGTCGCGAGGAAGACTGCAGCCAGCGCCGCAGCAGTAAGGGCGGGCTTCAGCGTCAGCTCGATCATCTGGCCGGTCACGTTGCGGCCCAGGCCTCGCAGCAGACCGACACTGACGGGAAGAAGCGTCAGCGAAACGCCGAGCAGCGCCGCCATCGACGCCGTGCTGGACGTAATCTTTCCGCCGTCGTCGAGAAGCCGCGCCGAAGCCGCCGCAAGGGCAAAAACGAGCGAACCGGCAAGGAGCGGTCGCACCATGTGCCACCGCCAGACCGATGCGAGATTGATGTCAGGGTTGGTGAACGCGACGGGCACCTCGCGAAGGGCCAGCAGCGGCATGCCGAGTTGAGCCGGCACGAGCAGCAGTGACACCGCGCCCATCACGACCCCGTACACCCCGTAACTTGCAGGTCCGAGATACCGGGCCAGCTGCACACCGAGCGCCAGGGTGAAGACCATCCCGAGGACCTGGATCAGGGCGCTACCCGCAAACAATCGGATTATCCGCACGACGCGTGACCCCGGGCTGCCGCGAGTAGCGTGGAAAACACCACGGGCGCATGGGGTAGTACTCCCTCATGCGTCGAGCGAGACTGCGGTGTCAAAGAGCGCTGGCGCACTGGCGCTAAACCAGCCGCAATCGCTTGAGGACAGAAGCGAAGCGTTCTGCGCGGAACGGGCCGAGCATATTGGAAGCAAGACGAAGCGGCCACGGACTGATCCGCTCGATCCGTGGGTCGAGTTCGCGTGCAAGGCCGAACAAGGCCTCGGCGGCTTCGCGATCCTCTGCCCGCGCGGCGTCGCGACCGGCGACCCAGATCACCCGCGACAGCGCCTCCCGCGCGCGACGATCGAAATCCGGGCGGTCCCGCACCAGCCCAGAAACTCTCTGCCACACCCGAAGCAATTGCCGGGCAAAGGCACGATCGTCGCCCCCCGACAAACGAGGCTTGCCGTGCACGCGGACCCGGATCACCGGGATGCCGGTCGCGACAAAGCGCAGACCCGCGTCGTGCAATCTGATGGCCAGTTCGTGATCCTCGCCGAGGCGAAGATCGGGGTCGAGGCCGCCTGCGGCAAGGAACCGCTCGCGCTGCAGCAGGGGCAGACACAAGGGCATGACGCCGGTCAGCAGGTCGGCCAGCGACAGCCGATGGCCGGGCTCGAGATGGGGATAGCCATAGGCCACGCCAGTCGAGGGCCTGCCCGCCTCGTCGATGATGCTGGCCCGGCCGAAGGGCACCTGTACGCTCTCCAACGCTTCCGCAGCGGCAAGCAGCGGGGAAATCGCGCCAGGCTCGATAAGATCGTCGGAATCGAGAAAGAACAGATGGTCGCCGCGCGCCTGCTCCGCGCCAAGGTTCCGTGCCGCGCTTGGTCCCCGATTGGCTTGGCGCACGACACGGATCCTGTCGCCGTACCTGGCCAGCAGCGCTGCAGTGCCGTCGGTCGAGCCGTCGTCGACCACGATCACCTCGATGCCGTCGCCCTGTGCCAGTGCGCTATCGACCGCAGGCCCCAGGAATTGCACTCGATTATAGGTAGGAATGATGATGCTGACGTCGATCACGGCAGCGGCTTAGCCGGTGGAGGAGCGGGCAGGAAGCGGCGATAGGCTGCATTGCATTGCGGCGATCGTCTTGCCGTTCTAGCGACAAACCAATGTCTGAGTGCCTCCTCTGCCGCAGTGAGCTGGGAAATGACGTATTTCCCTACTCCACCCGCTTCAACGATCGCACGTATCGCTATCGAAACTGTGTGCGCTGCGGGAGTTCGACCATCGACCCGCTCCCTGGACCGGACGAACTTGCCGCCATGTACCGGCAAGACGAGTATCACGGCGTTTTCTACGACCAGCCGGAAGAAGAACCTTCGACCGTGCTTGACTCATTCCTTTCCGCAACCGGCGACGGACCGCACACCCTCTTGGATTTCGGGTGTGGCAGTGGGCAATTCCTGAAGGCGGCGAAAGCACTTGGTTTTCGGGCGGAGGGTGTAGAAATTGATCCCGTCGTGCGCCTCAAAGCCGCACAGGCGAGCGGATGTCCGGTGCATGCGCTCGAGGAGTTGGAACAAGGCAGCCAACGCTTCGATGTCATTCATCTCGGCGACGTGCTCGAGCATCTGCCGGATCCCGCTGGATCCATGCGCGCACTTGAAGCGCTGCTCAGCAAGAACGGGCAATTCTTTCTCGAAGGACCACTCGAAACCAATCCAAGCCTGGTGCGGACAGCCGGAGTCCTATTCGGCAGCGTACGTGCAAATCTGGGCAGACAGGCGGTGGGGACGTACCCGCCTTACCATCTGTTCCAGACCAACGCCCGGGCGCAGCGCGCATTTTTCGAAGAGCGACTGGGCTACAAGATCGACCGATTCGAAGTTTGGGAGACGGGCTGGCCTTATCGTTCGACCGTTCGGATAGAATCCATCGGCGCACGCATACGCGACGTCATAGGACGCGCATCGGTTCTCGTCGCCGGAGTAGCTGGGCCGTCAACAAGGCTTGGGAACAGGTTCGCAGCCCTGCTTCGACCCTCCAGTCTCTAGCCGACGAGCAATTCTTCGTAGCGGCGGAGGTTTGGTCGGCCGGTAATCGCACGCGCCCGGGCCCGCTGGCGGTCGCGATTTCGCGGCATGTCGAGCTCCCGTAGGATCGCTTCGGCAAGCGCGACCTCGTCGCCAACAGGGACCAATCTGCCGTAGCGGCCATTCTCGAGAAGTTCGGCGGGGCCGGCAACGCAGTCGGTGCTGACTATTCGCAATCCAGCGTGCATGGCCTCGACCAGAACGAGCGACATGCCCTCATAATCGGACGATAGGACGAACAGATCCGCAGCCAGAAGCAGCGGCCATGGGTCGGCTGCAAAGCCGGGCAGTTTGACCTGCCCCTCAAGACCAAGTGCTTTGCAAAGGCTCTCAAGCTGGCCGCGCAGCGCACCTTCGCCCAAGATGATCAGAGTTGCGCGAGGCAGGCGAACAAGCACGCGGCGGAAGGCTCTAAGCAGAAGCGCGTGGTTCTTCTGGTCGAAAAGTCGGCCAACAGTAATCAGGAGCGGATCACCAGAGCCAGGATCGCGATCTGTCGCTTGGCTGGGCGGAGGTAGCGGCGGAAGATCCATGGGATTGTAGATCACTTCGACGGCGCCGGTCGGCATGCCCGCCAGGGCCTCCACGTCGCTCGCCGCACCTTGCGAGACGGCCACGACGGATTGCGCGCGTGGATAGAACAAGCTGAGGGTTGCTCGGAGAATGAATTGCTGCAGGGACGAGGGATATTGCTTGCTGAGCGCAATATGCTCGCTCAGCAGCAGCTTGGTCGACGTTCGCGCCGCCATCTTCGAAGCGACCGCCAGCACCGTGCAGGGCCACATGATCGCCTGCAGCGACCACGGCCGTTCGGCCCTGAGATAGCGTACGAGCCCCGGGAACGCGCCAGCGAGGCGCTTGGCGCGGAGCTCGATGATCCGTACCCCGGGCGGAAGCAGGGGCAGCAGGACGCCGCCGTGAAACGCAAGGATCAGGTCGACCTGATGACCGGCTGCGACGAGGTGGCGAATGATCGCCACCTGCACCCTTTCGGCCCCGCCACCACCCAAGTCCGGCAGGAAGAAGGCAACCTTCCTTTGAGGGGGCATGGCCGGCCGGACAGGCTCAGACGAAGCGGCGGAAATAGTCGATGGTGCGGGCGAGGCCCTGCTCGAGCGGGACGGTCGGCTCCCAGCCCAGCTTGTCGCGGGCCTGCGCGATGTCGGGCTGGCGCTGCTTGGGATCGTCGGCGGGCAGCGGCATGCGGACGATTTCGGACGTGCTGCCGATCTGGCGAATGGCCATTTCGGCCAGCTCGATCATCGTGAACTCGGACGGATTGCCGATATTGACCGGCCCCGTCAGCTCGGCGGGCGAATCCATTAGCTTGATGAACCCGGCGATCAGATCGTCGACGTAGCAGAAGCTGCGGGTCTGGCTGCCGTCGCCGTAGATGGTGATCGGCTCGTTCTTGAGCGCCTGCATGATGAAGTTCGACACCACGCGGCCGTCCGCCGGGTGCATCCGCGGGCCGTAAGTGTTGAAGATGCGAACGACCTTGATCTCCATCCCGTGCTGGCGGTGATAGTCGAAGAACAGGGTTTCGGCGCAGCGCTTGCCCTCGTCGTAGCAGCTACGCGGGCCGATCGGGTTGACGTTGCCCCAATAGCCCTCGGGCTGGGGGTGGACGTGGGGATCGCCATAGACCTCGCTGGTCGACGCCTGGAAGATCCGCGCCCCGCAGCGCTTGGCCAACCCGAGCATGTTGATCGCGCCCAGCACGCTGGTCTTGGTCGTCTGCACTGGATCGTGCTGATAGTGGATCGGCGAGGCCGGGCAGGCCAGATTGTAGATCTGGTCGACCTCCACATAGAGCGGCCAAGTGATGTCGTGGCGCAGGAACTCGAACTGCGGATGATCGCGATAGTCGATGAGATTGTCGCGGGTGCCGGTGAACAGATTGTCGACGCACAGCACCTCGTCCCCACGCTCGAGCAGCTTGCCGATGAGGTGGGAGCCAAGAAACCCAGCGCCCCCGGTGACGAGAACCCGGCGGCGGGCGGAATAACTGCGCTTCATCTGGTGTCGGTTCCTTGCGGGATCTGGCCCAGACCTTTGCCTTGCCCCGAACAGAACGTCTAGAGGGCTGCCATGTCGACTGTTCGCGGCCGCGCCGTTCTTTACCTTACCTACGACGGCCTGACCGATCCGCTGGGACAGTCGCAGGTCCTGCCCTACCTGACCGGTTGTGCCGCGGCGGGACACCGGATCACCGTCGTGAGCTTCGAAAAGCCGGACCGCTTCGCCGCAGGGGCCGGGCAGGTTCGAGCGATCTGCGCCGCGCATGGGATGGAATGGCATCCCCAACCCTTCCGATCGTCGCCGCCGGTGCTGTCGAAGCTGATCGACCAGCGCGCCATGGCGCGAGCGGCGATGCGACTGGCCCCTGCCAGCGAGATGATCCACGCGCGCAGCTACGTGGCGGCCGTGGCCGGGCTTCGCGCTGCTCGGCGGCATCGACTGCCCCTGCTGTTCGACCTGCGCGGGTTCTGGCCGGATCAGCGCCGCGAAGGGGGCCGCTGGCGCGACGACAGCCTGCTTGGCCGGCAGCTTTACCAATCTTGGAAGCGCAAGGAGCGCCGGCTGCTCGAGGGCTCGGCCCACCTCGTAGTGCTGACCAAGGCCGCCAAGGAGGAAGTGGCGCGCTGGGCTTCGTACCGCGGGGTGCCGATCTCGGTCGTCCCCTGTTGCGCCGATTTCTCGCTGTTCACCGTCAGCAGTGCGGAGCAGAAGAAGGCGGTCCGCGCGAGACTGGGAATACCGGCCGAGGCGCCGGTCCTGTGCCACCTCGGGTCGCTCGGCACGGTCTATCTCGAAGACGATTTGCTTCGCCTTTTCGCTACCCTTGCGAGCAAGCATTCCGACGCGCGGTTGCTCCTGATCGGCCGCCACGACCGCCCCGCCTTGCTTGCAAAGGCAGCCGCACTGGGCCTGGACATCGCTGCCGAGCAACTGGTCATTGCCGCTGCCGACCGCCCGGAAGTACCGGCGCTGGTCGGAGCCGCCGACGTCGGCGCGTGCCTGATCACGCCCACCTACTCCAGCCTCGGCGTGTCGGCGACGAAGCATGCCGAATATCTCGCCTGCGGCCTGCCGGTCATCGCCAATCGCGGCATCGGCGATGCCGAAGCGATCATCGCGCGGACCAGCGGCCACCTGCTCCGGGACACCAGGCAGGCCAGCCTGGATGAAGCCATCGCGCGCTTCGCTGCCCTCACGAGCGAGCCGCGCGAGGGCGTGCGCGAACGGGCGAAGCCGCTGCTCGACCTTCCGGCCGCGATCGACGCCTACGATGCCATCTATGCCCACCGCGACAGCGCGGTAGAGGTGGCGCCATGGTGATCGCCATCTTCGACCTTTGCGATACCCTGTATGCAGAGAATACGACGGTCGGCTTTCTGAGGTTCGCCGCGCAGCAGGAGCCCGCAATCGCGCAAGCCCTGAAGCGTTGGCTGGACAACCCGTTGTTCTTCCTGATCGGCGCCGTTGCCCAACGCCTTGGCCGCGACCTTGCGCGAGAGCGGCTGGTCGCCTCGCTGAAGGGATTGCCGCGCGACCGGATCGAGCAGCTTGCATCCGGCTATGCGGAAACGCTTGCCGACCGTCGATCCAACCCTTCCGTCCTCCAGCGGCTGGAGGAGCACCGCGGGCGCGGTGACCGGGTCGCCATCGTGTCGAGCAGCCTCGCTCCGGTGGTCGAGGCGATTGCGGGGAGGCTCGGCGTCGAGGGACGTGGCTCAACCCTTGGCTTCACGGCCGCGGAACAATGTACCGGGCGGATCACCGACGACCTGACCGGCGCCAAGCCAAGAATCGCTGCGCAGCTTCGGGCAAGCGGAGAGCGGATGATCGTCTACAGCGACAATCGCACCGATGAGGCACTCCTCCGGTCGGCCGACGAGGGGTTCGTGATCCTACCGGCGGCGGGCAAGGAGTCGCGATGGGCAGGCGATGATGTCAGCTACATCCAACTCTAGCGCCCGGTCGCTCCTCGCCCTGATGCCCGGGGGCTATTTCCTCCTGAGCAGGGTCAAGGGCGCGCAGGACCTGATCTATCTGATTGCGACCAGCTTCCTTCCGGCCTGGTGGATGCTGGTCAGGCTGGGCGGACAGGGGATGATCGAGGCGACGACCAACTTCGTGCTCGGCTACCTCGCCTTCATCGCGGTCTACGAACTGGGCTACCTCGCCAACGACCTGTTCGATGCCCGCCGCCCCGGCGGTCGCAAGCGCTGGAGCGGAGCCAGCGGTACCGCGTTCGTGACGGCCTTCATCATCCTGCGGGTCGGCGTCTGGACACTGATCGGCTGGGCTACGGGCTGGATCCTAGATCCGGTCTGGCTGGCCGCAACGGCATGCCTCGCCGTCGTGTTTGCGCTGCACAATCTGATCGAGGCCACCGCACCGCGCAGCGCGACCTTCGTCCAGTTGGGGCTGCTGCGCTTCATCGTGCCGATAATCGGCGCCCTCGAGCCTGCCCGGCTGCCGCTGGCAATGCTGGTTGCGCTGCTGCTCTACGTCTACCTGCGCTGGCTCGCCTATCTCGACAGCAAGGATCTCCTGCGCATCGCCGACCGCCGCCAGCCGCGCTTCGCGCTGGTGCAGATGCTGCTGCTCGGGCCGATCGTGGCCCTGATCACCCTGATCGCGGCCACCACCCTGCCGCTGGAGATCTGGAGTTTACTGACCCTGCTCTACCTGTCCCGGCAGGCGCTCGATGAACGACGCTCGCGTGCCTAGTCGTGGCAGATCCGGCTATAGTCGGATGGTGACAGAATCTCCTTCACTGACCCAGGCGCCTTCGCTACGCCGCACCCTTATGGGCGCGGCAAACCTGATCGTAAGCGAGCGCAATGTCGGAATCCGCCTGCCGTCCGGCAGGTGGTAGATGATCCCTTACTGGCTCCTGTGGTCCTTCTTCTTTCTGGGTGTGATCCTGTCGCAACGGCAGGTTCAGCCGCAGGCGGCCGGACCGGTTCCCGCCAACGCCCCGCGCGTATCGATTGGAATGTCCGTCGGACTGATCGTGCTGACCCTGATGATCGGCTTCCGCTACCAGGTCGGCGGTGACTGGCTGAACTACGAAGAAATCTTCAAGCGAAGCGCTTTCAGGACGTTCGACCAGACCATCCTGCAGAGCGATCCTGGCTATGCCTTGCTCAACTGGGCGACCCAGCAACTCGGTTACGACGTGTGGCTGATCAACCTGGTTTGCGGATTGCTGACCGTATGGGGAACCTTTGCACTGGCTCGGCGGGAGCCGCAGCCATGGTTGTCACTGCTGATCGCCGTCCCCTACCTGATTATCGTGGTCGGAATGGGCTATACGCGACAGGCTGCGGCGCTCGGCCTGGTCATGGTTGGCCTGGCGAGCCTGCTCAACACCGGCAGCATTGCACGGATGGTGCTGTGGACCGCGGTCGGCACGCTGTTCCACAAGTCTGCCGTCGTCTGTCTGCCGCTGGTGGCGTTCACCGGGGATCGCCGCAAGATCATCGATCTCGCCCTGCTCACCTCATCGGCACTGGGGCTTTATACCTTGTTCTTGCAGGACAGCGTCGATCGCCTGTTCCGCAACTATGTCGAGGCGCGCTACAATTCGAGCGGGGCGGCCATCCGCATTTCCATGTCGCTTCTGCCGGCGATCGTGTTCATGGCTTTCCAGCGCAGGCTTGGCCTCAACGAGAATGATGCCAAGCTGTGGCGTAATTTCTCGCTGGTGGCGATCGGCGCGACGGTGGCGCTTTTCCTGTCGCCCTCGTCAACCGCGGTCGACCGGATCTCGCTCTACCTGCTGCCGCTCCAGTTCATCATCCTGGCCCGCATCCCTGGGACACTTCTAAGTCGTAACTTCGGCAAGCTCCTGATCGGCGCCTACACTGCGGCCGTGCTCTACATCTGGCTGAATTTCGCAGCCAATGCCCACGGCTGGCTGCCCTACCGCAGCTGGCTCGACGCGTAGAACGACGCAATCACTCCACCGTCACGCTCTTAGCCAGATTGCGGGGCTGGTCGACGTCGGTGCCCTTGAGCACGGCAACATGGTAGGCGAGCAACTGGACCGGCACGGCATAGACCAGAGGCGCGATCAGTTCGTGCACGGCCGGCATCTCGATCGTCGCCACGCAGCCGTCGCCGGCCGCAGCAATGCCCTCAGCGTCGCTGATCAGGATCACCCGGCCGCCGCGCGCGCGGACTTCCTGCATGTTGCTGACGGTCTTGTCGAACAGCGGGCCTGAGGGCGCGAGGACGATCACCGGCACGGCATCGTCGATTAGCGCGATCGGGCCATGCTTCATCTCGCCCGCGGCATAGCCTTCGGCGTGGATGTAGCTGATTTCCTTCAGTTTGAGCGCGCCTTCCAACGCCATCGGATAGTCCGGACCGCGGCCGAGATAGAGCACGTCGCGGGCCGGCGCGACGAGGTGCGCCATCGCCTTGATGTCCTCGTCATGGTCGATCGCGCGGGCCATCGCCTCGGGCGCTTCGGCCAGGTGAGCGACGATCTCCCGCTCTTCGTCCGCGCTGATCCGTCCGCGTGCCCGGGCCAGGTTGACCGCCAGCGCCGCGAGCACCGCCAGCTGGCAGGTGAAGGCCTTTGTGGAAGCGACACCGATTTCCGGCCCGGCCCGCGTCGGCAGGAGGAGGTCGGCCTCGCGCGCCATGGAGCTGGTCGGCACGTTCACCACCACCGCGATCCGCTGTCCCTGTTCACGCGCATGACGCAGCGCGGCCAGGGTATCGGCGGTCTCGCCCGACTGGCTGATGAAGAGGGCAAGGCCGCCCTTTTCCAGCACCGGGTCGCGGTAGCGGAACTCGCTTGCGACATCGATGTCGACCGGCACCCGGGCGAAGCGCTCGATCCAATATTTGCCGACCATCCCGGCATAGAAACTGGTGCCGCAGGCGACCATCGTGACGCGATCGACCTGGCTGAGGTCGAAGTCAGCGGTGGGGATGGCGACCTCGCCCTCGAACGCGCGGACATAGCTCTGCAGGGTCTGGGCGACGACCAACGGCTGCTCGAAAATCTCCTTGCGCATGAAATGCGCATGGTTGCCCTTGGAGATGGTCTCGGCATTGGCCTCGCTCTCCACGGTCCGCCGCTCGACCGGCTGATTTGCGCGGTCGTAGATCTGGACTTCGTCCTTGCGCACGACGACCCAGTCGCCTTCCTCGAGGTAAGCGATGCGGCGAGTCCACGGTGCCAGCGCGATGGCGTCGGAGCCGAGGTAATTCTCACCCTCGCCATAACCCACCGTCAGCGGCGCCCCCATCCGCGCGCCGATCACCAGACCGTCATGATCGCGGAACAAGAAGGCCATCGCAAAGGCGCCGTGGAGCCTCGGCAGGACGGCGGCGACCGCTTCCTCCGGGCTGCGGCCGGCCTCGACCTCGCGCGCGACCAGATGGGCGACGACCTCGCTGTCGGTCTCGCTCAGCAGCGTGCGGCCTTCTGCCATCAGCTCGGCCCGCAGCGGCTTGAAATTCTCGATGATGCCATTGTGGACCAGCGCCACCGGTCCAGCGATGTGCGGATGGGCATTGGCCTCAGTCGGCGCGCCGTGGGTCGCCCAGCGGGTGTGGGCGATACCGGTGATCCCCGGAAGCGCGCTTTCGGCGAGCCGCGCGCCGAGGTTGTCGAGCTTGCCTTCCGCCCGCCGCCGCTCGAACCCGCCGTCGACCAGGGTGCAGATGCCGGCGCTGTCATAGCCCCGATATTCGAGCCGCCTGAGGCCCTCGAACAGGCGCTGGGCAACCGCCTCACGGCCGACAATGGCGACGATTCCGCACATGACGCTTACTTGCCTTTCTTGGCCGACTGACGCTCGCGGAAATGCGCGGCCCAGCCGGAAAGTTGTTTCTGCTCGGCGCGGGTGACGCCCAGGGCGTCACGCTCGACGTCGCGGGTGACCACCGAGCCGGCTCCAACGATCGCGCCGGCACCGACGTTGACCGGCGCCACCAGCGAACTGTTCGAACCAATGAAGGCTCCTTCGCCGATGCGGGTCTGATATTTGAAGAAGCCGTCGTAATTGCAGGTGATGGTGCCCGCGCCGATGTTGGCCCCGGCTCCGACCTCGGCATCGCCGATGTAGCTGAGGTGATTGGCCTTGGCCTTGGGTCCCAGCCGCGCCTTTTTGATCTCGACGAAATTGCCGACCTTGGACTTCTCGCCTAGCTCGGCACCCGGACGCAGTCGGGCGTAAGGGCCGACTTCCGCCCCTGCCCCGACGTTGGCGCCTTCGAGGTGCGAGAAGGCATGGATGACTGCGCCGTCGGCGACGGTCACCCCGGGGCCGAAGAAGACGCTGGGCTCGATCAGCACGTCTCGGCCAAGCCTGGTGTCGGCGCTGAACCACACGGTATCCGGGTCCAGCAGCGTCGCCCCCTCCCCCATGGCGCGGGCGCGGCGACGGCCCTGCCATTCGCGTTCGACCAATGCGAGTTCGGAGCGGCTGTTGACGCCAGCGGTCTGCCACGCCTCGCACTCCACCGCGACGCTGTGGCGCCCCTCGGCGTTGGCGATCATGACGATGTCGGGAAGGTAATATTCGCCCGCGGCATTGTCGTTGCCGACCTTGGCCAGCCAGCGGAACAGGTCGGCCGCAGCGACTGCCATCATCCCGCTGTTGCACAACCTGACCGCGCGTTCCTCTTCCGAAGCGTCCTTATATTCGACCATGCGGTCGATGGTGTCGCCCTGCCCCAGGATCACCCGGCCGTACGCCGCGGGGTCAGCCGGAGAAGACGCGAGCACCACCACGCCTGGCCGATCCTCCGCTTCCAGCCGGTCGCGCATCGCCTGCAGCGTCGCCGCCTCGATGCACGGGGTATCGCCGTACAATACGAGCACCGTGCCCTCGAACCCGCCGAGCGCTTCGGCGGCCTGGGCGACGGCGTGGCCGGTGCCCTTCTGCTCCTCCTGCAAGGCCAGCGTAAGACGATGACTTTCGAGCGCGCTCTCAAGCTGCTCGCGGCCTTTGCCGACGACCACAACCCGCCGTTCGGCGTCCAGCGTGTCGACGGTATCGAGCAGGTGCATGAGCATCGGTTTGCCGGCGAGCGGATGCAGGACCTTGTGCAGGTCCGAACGCATCCGGGTGCCCTGCCCGGCGGCGAGGATGACAACGGCAAGCGGCTTCATGGGTCCGGCTGTGGCAGAGGCGTGGAGAAAGCGAAAGGGCCTCCGTTCCGGTTGGAAGGAGGCCCCTGATCATCGCGTGTCTTTCGCGTCAGTCCTTGCTGCCGCCATCGCCATTGGTCGATCCCCCGCCCGAAGGCTTGCGGGTCGAGCCGCGGCGGGCCGCACCGGTGCTGCGGGCGCTGGTCGAACGGGTCCGCGCGACAGTGCCGGTGCGGGCCGCCGCGGCACGCTTGGGCGCTGTGGCCGCGCTCTTGGCGGCACCTGCTGCGCCCTCGGCCTTCTTGCGGGTGCTGGTCGAGCCGCCGCTGCGCGAAGAAGTCGAGCTGCTGGCTCCGCTCGCCTTTGACTTGGCGCTCGAGGCGCGCTGGCTGGCACTGCGCTTGGCAGTACTGGCCGTCGACTTCGCGCTCGACCCGCGGCTGCCGCTTGACGAGGAAGAGGACGACGAACTGCCGCCGAGCACCTTCTGGGCTGCATCGGCGACCGCCTCAGCGATCAGCGAGCCGAGTTTCCCGACGCTGCTGGCCATCGAACTCGCCGCATTGCTCGCGCTGTCGGCGGCGTCCAGCCCGGCATCGCGGATCTTGCGGCGCACCGACGGGCTGGCGCTGATCGCAGCGGCCGCTGCGGCGAGACCGGCCGCAAGCATCTCCTTGCTCATCGCCGCCTTGGCTAGCTTATCGAGCGTTTCGTTGAGGTTGGTCGAACTATCCGAATCGCTGTCGCCGGCCGACTTGCCGGCGCCCGCCTGGTCATTGCCAAGCTTGTCCTGCTGGCTGGTGAAGCTGCTGCTGCCACCCTGATTGTTCGATTTCGAGGTCTTGGACCTGGCCACGAGATGTTCTCCCCGTTGGATACGTTGCCGACAAGACGATGCAGGGCCGGAACGGTTCCCTCGAAAGGCTTCGGAGGCCCCCATGCGTAAAAGGGACCGCCGCGCCGAAACGCGACGATCCCTTCGACATGGTCAGCGGCCGGAGTGTTCCAGCCCGGGAGACCACCGAAGCGGGCTGGTCAGGCCCGCGTCTCCCGAACGAACTTCACCGAGCCTCCTGCTGAACCATGAGACATCGGATCACCTCCTTTCGCTGCGTTGTTGGCAGGACGGAGAATGCGTGATTCCGGCGCTCGTTCAAGCCTTGAAAAGATCGTCAGCTTCGGCAATCCTCGACCGCTCGTGCCGGCTCCGCCGCCGAGCGCAGGATCAGCGGCATCGCCCCGCTCGCCCCGACCCACAAACGCCCACGGCTGAAGGCAATTGCGTCGAGCAGCGGATCGTTGGCGAGGACCATGTTGCCCATCCCAAGCTGCCGCTCACTGCTGGTGGTGGCGATGCGAATCGGGGCGGCGGCGAGCAGTCCGGCGCGTGAAAAGCTCACCCGCCGAGTCGAACGCATGCAGCGGATCACTAGCTGGACGCCGCGCGAATCGGAGAACACCGCTTCGCTGGCATCGGGAGCGTTGCGCCAGGTCCACGCCCCGGCGGTGATCGGGCGAATGCGCCAGTCGGCGGGGGCGGGCTGGGGGGCGGCTTGCGGCAGCGGCACGGCGGCCGCCTGCAGCGCGGCAAGGATCGGGATCAGCATCGACTCGGCCTAGCGTACCAGCTTGTCGACCTTGGTGCGCAGCGCGTCGAGTTCGGCTTTCAGGGCCGCCACCTCGTCCTGGTCGTCGCTCGGCGTCGCGGCGGCCGGAGCGGCGCGCGGCGGCGTGGCGCCGGTCAGGACCTTGGCGCTCTGTTCGAACAAGGCCATCTGCCGCTTGGCCATGTCGGCGAACAGATTGCTTCCGAACGCATCCTTGAACGCCGCCTGGTTCTTGGAAAAGCTCTGCATCGCGGCGTCGAGATAGCCGGGTACCATGGTCTGCATCGAATTGCCATAGAGCGCGATCACCTGCCGAAGGAAGCCCGCCGGAAGCATGGTTGCGCCGCCCCGTGCCTCTTCCTCGACGATGATCTGCGTCAGCGCCTGATGGGTGATGTCCTCGCCGGTCTTTGCATCGACCACCACGAAATCGCGCCCCTCGCGGATCATCTGCGCCAGCCGGTCGAGCGTGACGTAGGTCGAGCTTTCCGTGTCGTAGAGCCGCCGGTTGGCGTATTTCTTGATGGTGATCTTGTGGGAAGGGGCATTCATGGGCAGTCCTCGACGCGACGTGTCTCATGACCTAGCACCGCCGTCTATTGCACCGCAACAATCGCGCGGGCCGCGTCCGCTGCCGCTGTTCGTCGAGCTCCTCCGGCAGGTGGCGGCACGTGATCCCGAATTGGGGCAAAAGGCGCTGGAAGGCCTTCGCCGCTATCAGGTGGCGCCGCCTCCCCCGCCCAGGCGCAACCGACCGGTAGTGCATTCGGTGCACGGAACAAGCCTGCGCGACTGCGGCGGAAGCGGACCGGCAGTGGTGCTGGTGCCCTCGCTGATCAATCCACCGACCATCCTCGACCTCGACCCTGCCTGCTCGCTCGCCGACGCGCTTGCAGTGCAGCATCGGGTTCTGCTGCTCGATTGGGGTGTGGCGGCCGAGCGCAAAGACCTCAGCCTCGGTGGCCATGTCGCGCACCGGCTGGTTCCGTTGATCGAGGCGGCCGGGCCGGTGACACTGATCGGTTATTGCCTCGGCGGAACCCTGGCGCTGGCCGCGGCGTCGGGCAATTCGCAGGTCGAAGCGGTGGTGACCCTCGCCTCGCCCTATCGCTTCGCCGCGTATGACGATGGCGCCAGGAAGCAGCTCCTCCGCCTGTGGAAAACGAGCGAGGCGGCGGCCGAGCAGCTCGGCTTCCTGCCGATGGAGGTGCTTCAGGCCGCCTTCTGGCAGATCGACCCGGGGCGGCTGATGGCCAAGTTCGCCCGCTTCGTCGATGCCGATCCCACTTTGCCCGAGGCGCAGCGGTTCATCGCCATGGAGGAATGGGCCAATAGCGGCGAGCCGCTGCCGCTCCCCGCTGCCCGCCAGATGGTAGAGCAGCTGTTCGGCGCCGACGTTGCGCTCGCCCCCCTCCCCACCTGCCCCATGCTCCACGTCACCGCCGCCGGGGACCGGATCGTCCCCGCGGCCACCGCGGCGGCCGGCCAGCAGATCTCCTCGCCTTCGGGCCATGTCGGCATGATCGTCGGCCGCGACGCCCCGCGGACGCTGCACGCGCCGCTGCTGTCATGGCTTGAAGGCGCCGCACGGGGCCGCTAGGGCCAGCGTCAGGCACCCGTAGCTCAGCTGGATAGAGCGCTGCCCTCCGAAGGCAGAGGCCACAGGTTCGAATCCTGTCGGGTGCGCCAGCCTCAATTATTCCCGACAGCTACTCTTAAAGCATCTGCAGCGGCGTGGGATGCTGCGGACGTGGGAAGGCAGCCTCCAGCGCTGCCACCTGGTCGCCGGAGAGAATGAGATCGGCCGCCGCGCGATTATCCTCGACGTGCGCGACGGTGCCGGCCTTGGGAATGGCGATGATCTGCTCCCCGCGCATGGTCCAGGCCAGGGCGACCTGCGCCGGGGTTGCCCCGACGCTTTCCGCGATCGCGGCGAGCGAACGACTGCCGAGCAATCGTCCCTGCTCGATCGGACTGTAGGCCATCACCGGGATGCCGCGCCGCGAGAGCCACGGCAGCAGATCGTGCTCCGGTCCGCGCCGGGTGAGATTGTAGAGGATCTGGTCCGTCGCGCAGCCGGCTCCGCCCGCCTCAAGCAGCTCCTCCATGTCGTCCGTATCGAGATTGCTGACGCCCCAGTAGCGGATTTTTCCTTCCCGCTTGAGCCGTTCCATCCCCTCGACGGTGTCGGCCAGCGGCACCGATCCGCGCCAATGGAGGAGGTAGAGATCAATGCGATCGGTGCCGAGGCGCTTGAGGCTTGCTTCGCAGGCCTGGGCAAGCCGGTCTCGCGACGCATTGTGCGGATAGGCCTTGCTGACCAGGAACAGCTTGTCCCGCCGCGACCCCAGCGCCTCGCCGACCAGCTGTTCGGCGGCGCCCTCGCCGTACATTTCGGCGGTGTCGATCAGCGTCATGCCGAGATCGACACCGGCCTGCAGCGCCGCGATCTCGTCGGCACGCTTGTCCCGCCGTTCACCGACTTTCCAGGTGCCCTGGCCAAGCACGGGCACCTGCTCGCCGCCCGGAAGTGTAACCGTCTTCATGATACCTTGCGCAGCTCCCTTGGCGACCCAACGCCCGCCGGCGCGATCGGTAGCCAAGTCGATCTGCCCGATTGCTTCCTTCAGCGAAGCGGAAGCGCGCTCCCGGCGGGATAGTGAGCGACCTCGGTATAGTCCGCGTGCTGGGGCGCGCCGATCAGCACCTGCCCGCCGACACTGACCCACACATGGGCCCGGATCTCGCCGCTCGGCTTGGGAAGCTGCACGCCATAATGAAGGATCGCCTCGACCCCGCGGCGGCGGAGCATCCATTGCAGCGCGATCCCCTGCTGCAGGCACACCGCGCGAAACGGTAGCCGTCTGCCCAAGGCATCGACGATGCGGCCGATCTCGGGTGTGGCCATGACCTTCTTCGCCGGCAATGGCCGCGCGCCCAGCCCGATGTAGCGCTTGAACGGCAGCAGCCGCGTGGCGGCCGACGCCGCCGCGAGCGCGAGGCTCGCTTCGACAAGCGTGCCCCAATGCCTTCGCGCAAGCAGCTTGTTGTTGGCGACCCGCATCAGGCGCCCTTAGCAAGTCAGGGCGCGCCGCGTCAGTCCTGGTTGGTCTGTTCCTCGCCGGGGATCGGAGTGTCGGTGTCCAGCGCCTCGCGGACATAGAGCTTTTTCACCAGCACATAGAGCACCACCGTCAGCGGCGCTGCGAAGACCACGCCGAGCGCGCCGAACAGGGTCCCCATGGCCAGCAGCGAAAACAGCAGCACCGCACCGGGCAGATCGACCGCCCATTGCTGGAGCAGAGGCGAGAAGACGTAGCCCTCGAGCTGCTGGACGACGAGGTAAACGCCGGCCACCCACACCGCCATCTGCGGATCGACGGCGGCGGCAATCAGGATGGCGGGAACGGCGGCAAGGATCGGGCCGATGAACGGGATGAACTCGAGAAGGGCCGCAAGCAGGCCGAGGGCGAGCGCATTGTCTGCCCCGACCAGCCACAGACCAACACCGGTCGCGATTCCGACCGCGGCCATTGTGACCAGCTGCGCCTTCAACCACAATTTGAGCGCCGTGCCGCTGTCACCGATCGCGTCGGCGGTCAGGTTACGCTTCCCTTCGGGGACGAGCTTGACCAGCCCGGCCCGGTAGAAGCGGGGCGAGGCGGCCAGGAACACACCGCCGACGATGATCAGCAGGGCGTCGGCAAGCCCGCTGCCAAGGCTCATCACGAAGTTGCCCGCGGTGGAGGCGAAGCCGCCGCCGCCGCCGCCCTTCAATTGCTCCAGCTGTCCCGACAGGCCAAAGCCTTCCAGTCGCTGCTGGACCGCCGCCCAGGCCTTGGGCAGGGTCTCGCGGATCTGCTCATACTGGCTGACCAGTTGTGCGCCGAACAGGGCGAGGCAGATCGCGACCACCAGAAGGACGGTGATCACCGCCAGCGCAATACTGAGCCCCTCGGGAATACGCGCCTTGCGGTACACCCCGGCAATGCTCTGGAATAGGGTGGCGACAACCACCGCCCCGAACACCATCAGCAGGACTTCGCGCAGCTCCCACGCAAGGAAGGTCAACGCGGCGAGCGCAATGACAATGAGGGTGCGACGAATGAAGAGCGTGTCGGGCATGACGGTTTGATTCATGCCCGACTGACGCTCGGAGGGTGCTTACGGTTCCGAAAGGATCACTCGGTGCCGCTGCGGGGCTCGTTCATCTTGCGGCCCTGCTCGGCCGATACGCTTTCGGGAAGCACCCCGGCCGCCAGCACCTGCGCCTTGTTCATCAGGCCATGGACGACCGCATGCTCGCCCTTCTTCATCGCTTCCCACCCGGTCTTGGCGACGTCGGCGGCGGTAGCTTTCTTGGATTGACCGACCTTGGTATCCTCCATGTCGGCGCGGCTGAAGAACTCGGTCTCGGTCGCTCCCGGCTTGAGGCAGGTGACCGTCACGCCGGTGTCCTTGAGCTCGTTGCCGAGCGCTGCGGCGAAGCTGTCCACGAACGCCTTGCTGGCATGGTAGACCGCCTGGAACGCGGCGGGCACGTGCCCGGCGATCGACCCGGTGATCAGGATCTTGCCTTCCCCCCGCTGAGCCATCTTTTTGGCGATCGGCTGGATCAGCAACAGCGTTCCGGTAATGTTGGTGTCGATCACGTGGCGCCACTCGGCCGGCGCCTGATCGAGGAACCCGTGTCCGAGGCCGTGCCCGGCATTGGCAACCAAGACGTCGACCTGGCGGTCGCCGATCTGCTGAAGCAGCTGGCGCACGCCCTGCTCGGTCGCGAGGTCGGCTTCGAGCGAATTGACCTCACCCTCCAGCCCGGCACCCGCGTCCACCATCGGGGTGTCGGAGGCGACGATCAGATCATAGCCCTCGGCCGAAGCCAGGCGCGCGATTTCCAGGCCGATGCCCGACGAGGCGCCGGTGATGACGGCAAGTTTGCTCATGATTTTCGTCCATATTCTTTTATTCGGCCGGTTCGACTTGGCGCGCAGCGACGAGGTCGACCTGCGGCTTCTGGTCCAGGCCCGGCTTCAGCACGATCTTGGTGTAGGTATCCTGCTCGTCATGCCACTTCTGGTAGAGGTCGGCGGCATCGCCCAGCGGCTCCCGGTGCGAGATCATGAAGGTGGTATCGAGCTCGTCCTTCTCGATCAGCGCCAACAGCTCCTTGGTGTACTTCTGGACGGGGGTCTGTCCCGCTTTCACGGTCAGGCCCTTTTCCATCAACTGGCCGAGCGGGAATTTGTCGGCGAAACCGCCATAGACGCCAGGGATCGAAACCCGCCCGCCCTTGCGGCAGGCGATGATCATCTGGCGCAGGGCATGGGGCCGCTCAGTGCCGAGGAACAGGTGCGCCTTGGCCGTGTCGACCAGGTTGTCGATGGCGAGGCCATGGCTTTCCATGCCTACGCAGTCGATCACTGCGTCCGGGCCGATCCCGCCGGTCATTTCCTTCAGCGCCTCGAGCACCTCGACCTCACGATAGTCGAGGATGTCGGCACCCATCTGCTTAGCGAGCTTCAGGCGGCTGGGATAATGGTCGATCGCGATCACCCGGTGTGCGCCCAGCTTGAAGGCGCTCTGGATCGCGAACAGGCCGACGGGGCCGCAGCCCCACACCGCCACCGTGTCGCCCGGCTCGATGTCGGCGTTGACCGCCGCGTGCCAGCCGGTCGGCAGGATGTCCGACAGGAACAGCACCTTGTCGTCGTCCAGGTGGTCCGGGATGACGATCGGCCCGACGTCGCTGAACGGCACGCGGACATATTCCGCCTGTCCGCCGGCATAGCCGCCGGTCAGGTGGGCGTAGCCGAACGCGGCGCCCATCGCGTGACCCATCAGCGTCTCGGACGCGTCCGAGGTCTCCGCCGGGTTGCTGTTGTCGCAGGCGCTGAACTGGGTCTTCTTGCAGAAGAAGCACTCGCCGCAGCTGATGGTGAAGGGCACGACCACGCGCTGGCCCTTCTTGAGGGTTGAGCTGGAGCCGACCTCGACCACCTCGCCCATGAATTCATGGCCGAGCACATCGCCGGCGCGAAGCGTCGGGATGTAGCCGTCGTAAAGGTGAAGGTCCGACCCGCAGATCGCCGTCGAGGTCACCTTGAGGATCGCATCGCGCGGAAGGACGATTTCGGGATCGGGCACCCGCTCGACGCGAACGTCGTGGCGGCCGTGCCAGGTAAGAGCTTTCATGCGGGTGGCTCCTAGATGTGGGGCTTGCTCGGGTCTTCGCTCTTGCGGCCCGAGGGGGAGGCGTTGACGGGCACTTCGCCCGTTTCCATCAATTGCTTGAACCGGCGCAGGTCGCGGCGAGCCTGGACGTTGGGCTCACGCTGCATGACCTTGGCGATCAGCCTTCCAAGCTCGCCCGCGGGCGGCGTGTAGCGCAGCAGCAACCGGACGTAGGTGCCACGGCCCGGAGGCGCGTCGGCGAATTCGACCCGGCCTTCATGCTCGACCTGGCTGTCCGCTTCGCTGACCCAGGCAATCGTCTTGCCCGGTACGTCCTCGACGATCCGCGCCTTGACCGAGACCGTAGCTCCGCCGGGCGCTTCGATGATCCATTCGGAACGTGTGTCGTCGATGCGCTTGATCTCGCGGACGTTGTCCATGAATTCGGGAAAGCGCTCGAACTTGCGCCAGAAGGCGTACAATTCCTGCGCGGGCTTGCCGATGGTGACCGTCCGTCCGACCAGCGAACGGCCATCTTCCTGGTTGCGCGCGCGCTTTAACGCCTTGCCGCGCAGTACATGGTCGGGCGCATCGCTCAGCAGCGGACCGTCCGGCCCGTCGTCGGCGGCCTTGGCCTTGGCGAAGAGAAAGGCCGCAGCGCCGGCGGTGGCCAGCGTCAGGCCAAGTCCGATCAGCGCGCCGCTGCTCGAGCCGGTTCCGGACGAACGCCGCCCCTTGCCGTCGCGAATCCGGACCCGGTCGTCCTCGTCCACTTCCGGCAGCTTGCGGTTCGCCTGGCGCGCGGCCGGGCCGTTCTTCGCCTGGCGAAGCGCCTCGTCGTTTAGCCGGGCGGCTTCGTCCGCCACGGCATCGGTGTCATTGGTTCGGACCACGTCATTCTCCTGTCCCTGGTTCGCCAACGGGCAGGTGGAGAGGCCGTTCCTATTGTTTCGGCTGCGCTTCGGGCCAGTGCTCGATGATCTCGACGAAGCGACTCAGCCAGGCGTTGGTTTGGTGGCCGTCGATCACCCGGTGGTCGATGGTCAGGGTGACATAGGCCATCTGCCGGATGGCGATGACGTCGGCGCCATTCTGGCTAAGGACCACCACTCGTTTCTGGAGCTTGCCGACCCCCAGGATCGCTGCCTGCCCCTGGTGGAGGATGATCGGTGCGGCGAGCAGCGAGCCCGAGACGCCGTGATTAGAAATGGTGAAGCTACCGTTCGCCACATCGGATCGCTCGAGCTTTCCGAGGCGGGCGCGGGCTGTGAGATTGTCGAGGCGGGCGCCGATCTCCTCGAGGCTGGCGCCGCCGCAGTCGCGGACGACGGGCACGACCAGTCCCTTGTCGCCAAGCGCGGTTCCGACCCCGATGTCGACGGTGGGCGAGACAAGGATCCGGTCCTCGGCCCAGCGGCCGTTCACCGCCGGAGCGACAGCCATCGCCTCGGCGGCGGCCTTGAGGAGATAAGCGGTATAGCTGAGCTTGGTGCCTTGCGCCGCCAGTGCCTTCTTGTGCGCGGTGATGGCGGTGAAGTCGGCTTCGAACAACGCCGTGACGTGGGGCGCTTCGGCGACCGCGCGAACCATGTTGTCGGCAATGGCGCGGCGCATCCGGTCGTGGGGGATGTCCTGCCAGTTCGCCTCGGCCACGCGCGGCTGGGCGATCGGCTTGGCACCGCCATCGACATGGCTGACGGTGGCCGTTTCCACTGCGCGGTCGACATCTTCGCGGGTGATGCGTCCGTCGCGGCCCGTGCCGGTGAGACGCGCGGGATCGATGTCGTGCTGGAGAAGTGCGCGGCGAACCGAAGGGGAGAGACGCGTCTCCGCCTCCCCGCTAGCCCCGACTGAATTCGAGGGACGATCAGGAGCAGCGCGAGGTGCCTCGACTTCGCTCGGCACAAACGGCTTGGCTTGGCCGCCCTCTGCATCGATGCGCCCCAGCACTGCGCCGGGCACCGCCTCGGCATCGGTGCCGAGCAGGATCTCCGCCAGCACCCCGGCTGCCGGTGACGGCACTTCCTGGGTGACCTTGTCGGTCTCTAGCTCCACCAGCGGATCGTTGATCGCCACGGTGTCGCCGGGCTGCTTCAGCCAGGCGCGGACGACGGCCTTGGTGCCTTCCTGCTCGTCGGGAACGCGGACATCGATCACGCTCAGAACCCCACCAGACGGTCGATTTCGGCACGGATCCGCGCCAGGCTCGGCACCGCGGCCTCCAGCAGCGAGGGGTGATGCGGGCTCGGGATGTCGGGCATGGTCACCCGCGCGACCGGCGCGTCGAGGTCGAGGAACGCTTCGTCCGCCACCACCGCCGCGATCTCCGCGCCGAAGCCGCCGGTGCGCAAATCCTCGTGGACGATCAGGCAACGGCGGGTACGGCGGACGCTGTCGAGCACCACCTCACGGTCCCACGGGTTGAGCGTGCGCAGATCGATCACGTCGGCGCTGATGCCCTCGGCCGCCGCCTCGCAGCGCGGCACCATAGCGCCCCAGGTGACGATCGTGATCTTGTTGCCCTCACGGGTCTTCTTCGCCTTGCCGAATGGCAGCACGTAGGCGTCGCCCGGCCACGGTCGCCGCGCCCAGCTGTCGTCGAGCATCGCGCGATGTTCGAAGAACAGCACCGGGTCGTTGCCGCGCAGCGCCATGCGGAGCAGGCCAACTGCATCCTCGGCATTGCTCGGCACCGCCACCATCCAGCCCGGATTGTGGACGAACTGCACTTCGTTGGTCTGGCTGTGCCAGGGATCGCCGCACTTGAAGAAGCCGCCGGGCACCCGCAGCACCATAGGCGCCGCGAAGCGATTGGCGGTGCGCCAGCGCATGGTGCCGGTGTCGTTGATCTGCTCGGTCGCCGGCTCGGCATATTTGCGGAACTGGATCTCGGGTACCGGCAGCAATCCGGCGAGTGCCATCCCCACCGCGCGGCCGACGATGCCTTCCTCGTTGAGGCTGGTGTCGAACACGCGGTCGTGACCGTATTTGTCCTGCAGGCCGAGTGTCACGGCATGGACACCGCCCTTGGGGCCAACGTCCTCGCCGAACACGCACATCCGCGGATTGGCTCCCAACTCCTGGTCGAGCACCTTGCGGATCGCCGTGACCATGTTGATCCGCTGGCCCTCGGGGCGCGGCTCGTCGTGGGTGCCGTCAAGCGAGAGGCCGGCCTGCCCGCCGACCTCGGCATGGTTGCCGGAGAAGAAGACGTCGTCTGCGACCCTGTCGCCGTCGAGGACCGGCCGCGCTTCGGCCTCTTCGCGGGCACGGGCGACTTCCCAATGGACGGCCTGTTCGAGTTCGCCCCAGCGCCCCTCGCCGATCTGCAGCGCGGCGCAATGGGCTTTGAGCTTGGGCAGCGGATCGCGCGCCCATTCGGCGGCGATCTCTGCCTCGCTCTTGTAGGTCTGCGTATCCTGGTAGCTGTGGCCTTCGAGGCGCGGGACAGTCAGCCGCAGCAGCGCTGGCCCCTCCCCGCTCCGTACATGCGCCACCGCCGCCTCGATCAGCCGCGCGGCTTCGATCGGATCGGTGCCATCGCCGTTGAAGATGGTCAGCCCGGAGAAGCTGGCAAGATTCGCCGCAATATTCTGGCCCGGTGTCTGGTAGGTCGACGGCACCGAGATGCCGTAGCCATTGTCCTCGACGTAGAAGAGCAAGGGCAGCTTCTGCGTGGTGGCGATGGTCAACGCCGACCAGAACCCGCCCGTCGCGCAACTGGCGTCGCCGCCGAGCACCAGCGCGATGTTCCCACGCCCGCCGTCCTTCAGCACTTCGGCCTTGTAGCGGATCGCCTGCGCCCAGCCGGCGGCCGGCGTATATTGCGCGCCCACCCCGCCGCACATCGGCAGCGCATGGGCGCCGCCCGGGTTAGGATAATTGAACACGACCCCGATATCGCGCCCGCCCGAATAGCCGCCGGAGCGTCCCATGCCCGAGCCGAGCGCATCGGCCAGCGGCACGCCCAGCGCCAGCAACAGCGGCCGCGAGCGGTAGTAACCGCAGGCCGCGTCACCGTCCTTGAGCTTCAGGCCCAGCAGCACCTGCGCCAGGTCGTGCCCGCGCGCGCTGAACTGGTAGAGCACTTGGCGGGCAGGGACGAGTTCCTCTTCCTCCAGCCGGTCGAGTTCGCGGCTGGTCAGCACCAGCCTCGCGACTTCTTCCCAATCCGTTCCGACCGTAAACTCAGGGTCCTTTTCAGCCATTCATCGTCTCGACCACCGCGGCGCAGAAGCGCTCGAGATCATGGTCGGCGATCCCGACCAAGTTCGCGCGCCCGCTGTCGGCCATGTAGATGGCGTGGGTCTCGCGGATCTGCCTGACCTGGTCGACCGACAGCGGCAGCATCGAGAACATCCCCTGTTGCGCGGCGATATAGGCGAGGCGCGGGTCGGCCCCCGCGATCGTTTCGCGCACCATGCGGATGCGGGCGTGCATCTCGTCCAGTTCGGCGCGCCAGTCAGCGGTCAGCGCCTCATCCTCCAGCACGGTGCGGACGGTGGCCGCCCCGTGGTCGGGCGGCATGGACCAGGCCTCGCGGCTGATCTGCAGCAGGTGGGTGAAGGCGAACTTCGCATTGTCGAGGGTCACCGCCTTGACGAACAGGCAGCCGACCCGGTCGCGATAGACCGCGAAATTCTTGTCGCAGCTCTGCGTAATCAGCACTTCGTTGCAGGCATCAAGCAGCAGCTCGACACCGAAGCGGTCCTGCTCCAGGCCCCGGGCGAACCCCTGATAGGCGAAGTCGATCAGCGGTAGCAGGCCGCGCCGCGCGACGATCTCGGCGACCTGGCGCCACTCGTCCTCCGACAGGTCGGCGCCGGTCGGATTGTGGCAGCAGCCGTGAAGCAGGGCGACGTCGCCAGGACGACCAGCCTCAAGCGCTTCGGCCATCGCGGCGAAATCGACCTTGCGGGCGGCCGGATCGTAGTGGCGATAGTCGGTGATCTGCAGCCCGGTCCCGGCGATCATCGGCGGATGATTGGGCCAGGTCGGCGTGCCCATGATGACCTTCGCATCGGGATTGGCCGCCGCGACCAGCTTGAGCGCCAGGAACAGGGCGCCGCATCCGCCGGGGGTCTGGAGTCCGACGATCCGCTCGTCGCCGGAATGGCGCCCCAGAACGATCGGACGCAGCGCCTTGGCGAAACCGCGATCGCCTGCACCGCCCAGGTAGGATTTGCTGTGCTGCCCATCGAGCAGCTTCTGCTCGGCAGCCTTGACCGCCCGCATGACCGGGGTCCGCCCCGCGCCATCGCGATAGACCCCGACCCCGACGTCGATCTTGTTCGCTCGGGTGTCGGCATTGACCATGGCGATCAGCGCCAGCAGCGTATCGCTGACGATGGGGGGCAGATCGGCTAGGCCGCGGCGCGCTGGGCTGGTCAACATGAAGCGGCGATTAGCGCGGTCAGGCGTCGTAATCCACTGCCACGCCTTCGCCCTTGGGCACCGACTGGCAGGTCAGCACGTAGCCGGCTGCAATTTCCTCGTCCGACAGGCCGTATCGTGCGGCCATGCTGACCTCGCCCGAGGTCACCCGCGCCCGGCAGGTCGCACAGACCCCGGCCTTGCAGGCGAACGGCGCCGGCAGTCCTGAGGCACGTGCCGAATCAAGAATGTTGGCGCCGTCGAACGCGACCCGCCGAGTGCGGCCATCGATGGTCACACTCATCGTCTGCCCGGCCGCCTTCTGGCTGAGCTCGGCCATTTCGGCGGCGAGGGCGGCAGAGGGGCGCCCTGCAGTGAAGCGCTCGATGTGGATGCGATCGGCCGGGACCTTGGCATCGAGCAAAGCGGCTTCGGCGGCGTCCATCATCGGACCGGGACCGCAAATGAAAAAGGCGTCGACCTCGGCCACGTCGGGCACGAAGGCGTCGATGACCTGTTCGCAGGTCTCGCGGTCGAGCATGCCGTTCAGCAGCTCGACGTCGCCTTCTTCGTCGCTCAGCAGGTGGAACAGTTCGAAGCGGCCGAGGAAACGGTCCTTGAGCTCGGCCAGCGCATCAAGGAAGATGATGCTGCTGGCGTCGCGGTTGCCGTAGAAGAGTGTGAAGCGGCTGCTGGGTTCCTCCGCCAGCGCGGTCCGCGCCAGGCTCATGATCGGGGTGATCCCCGACCCGCCGGCGAAGGCGACGTAGCAACGGCTCGCCGAAGCATCGAACTGGCACGTGAAGCTGCCATGCGGCGGCATCACGTCCAGCCGGTCACCGGCCTTCAATTCGCGCGCGACCCAGTTCGAAAAGGCCCCACCGGCGATCTGCTTCACCGTGACCTTGAGCGCGCCTTCGTGCGGCGCGGTGCACAGCGAGTAATTGCGCCTGATTTCCTCGCCACCGATCTCGGCGCGAAGGGTCAGGTGCTGGCCAGCACGATATCGGAATAGGTCGGCGAGCTCGGGCGGGACTGCGAAGCGGATCGAGCGTGCGTCGGCTGTCTCCTCGACGATCTCCGCTATTTCGAGCGCATGGAAGTGCTTCTCGCTCAAGAGGCTTCCTCCATCCCGTTCGCCCCGAGCGAAGTTGAGGGGCCGTGGCGCGAGGGTGCCTCGACTTCGCTCGGCACGAACGGATGAAAAGGCATCACCAGACGGCGTCCGGATAGGTGCGCGGCAGATATTGCATGATCGCCAAGAGGTGGCCGAGATGCTCGCTGTGGTGCCCGCGCCGCCCGCCAAGGATGGCGCGCTGGTCGTCCGGCACCAGCAAGGTCGCTTCGGTCAGGATCGCGGCGATGGCGCCGCGATATTCGGCCTCGAAGGCGCGCGGGTCGACCGCAATGCCGACGGCGATAGCAGCCTCGAGCTCCGCGTCGACCTCGAACAGTTCGGGCACGAATCGCCAGCACCACCCCAGCGCGTCGAGGTTCCGAGCGCGGCTTTCCTCGGTCCCGTCACCGAGGCGGATCACCCATTCGCCCGCGATCTCGCGGTGATAGGCGACTTCCTTGACCGCCTTCGCAGCGACCTCGCGGATCGCCTGATCGCGGCTGTCGGCCAGCGCCTGGTAGAGCAGGTGCTGCCAGGTCGAGAACAATAGCTGCCGCATCATCGTGCGGGCGAAATCGCCGTTGGGCTGCTCGACCAGCAGGCAGTTGCGGAAGTCGAGCACGTCGCGCGTGAACGCCAGTTCGTCGGCATCGCCCGCCGCACCGAGGAAGAAGGTGGCTTGGCCGACTAGATCCAGCGCCAGGTTGGCGAGCGACAGATCGACCTCGACCGAAGGCGCATGGCCGGTCCATTCGCCCAGTCGCTGGCCAAGGATCAGCGCATCGTCGCCGAGCCGCAGCAGATAACCGCCGCGAACCGGATCGTGTGAATCGGACGGCGCATCGAACGCCCCGGCCGGGCGCACCTTGTCGGCGACAGCCTCGTCTTCGGGCTGGATGGTTGGAAGGCTCGGCATCAGATGTGCTTCACCTCGTCCGGGATCTCATAAAACGTCGGGTGACGGTAAATTTTGTCGGCGGCCGGCTCGAACAGTTCGCCGGCCTGGGCGGGGTCACTGGCGACGATCTCGGAGGACTTCACCACCCACAGGCTGACGCCCTCCTGGCGGCGGGTGTAGGTGTCGCGGGCGTGGCGCAGCGCCATTTCGGCGTCAGGCGCGTGGACGCTTCCGAAGTGACGGTGCGCGAGCCCGCCCTTGGTCCGCACGAAAACTTCCCACAATGGCCAGTCCGACATCCAAACACTCCGTCGTCCCGGCGCAGGCCGGGACCTCAGCGTTCAGGCCACATCGCCTGAGGCCCCGGCCTTCGCCGGGGCGACGAATAACGTCAAGCCGCCGCCTTCCGCGCCTGCTTCTTCGCCTCGTGCGCCTGCGCCGCTTCGCGCACCCAGGCGTTCTTTTCCCACGCCTCGCGGCGAGCGGTGATCCGCTCCTTGGCGACCGGGCCCTCGCCCTTCACGACCGAATAGAATTCCTCCCAGTCGATCGCGCCAAAGTCGTAGCCGCCCTTTTCCTCGTTCCACTTGAGATCGGGGTCGGGAACGGTCAGCCCGATGAACTCGGCCTGCGGCACGGTGATGTCGACGAACTTCTGGCGCAGTTCGTCATTGGTCTCGCGCTTGATCCGCCAACGCATCGACTGCGCGGTATTGGGCGAATTGTCGTCGGGCGGCCCGAACATCATCAGGCTCGGCCACCACCAGCGGTTGAAGGCGTCCTGCATCATGCGCTTCTGCTCAGGCGTACCGCGCGCGAGCTGCATGCTGATCTCATAGCCCTGGCGCTGATGGAAGCTCTCTTCCTTGCACACCCGGACCATCGCGCGGGCATAGGGCCCGTAGCTGGTGCGCTGCAGCGGCACCTGGTTCATGATCGCCGCGCCGTCGACCAGCCAGCCGATCGCGCCGATGTCGGCCCAGGTCAGCGTCGGATAGTTGAAGATGGTGCTGTACTTGGCCTTGCCCGAATGCAGCGCCTCGATCATCTGCTCACGGCTCGTACCGAGCGTCTCCGCCGCGCAGTAAAGATAAAGGCCATGCCCCGCTTCGTCCTGCACCTTGGCGAGCAGGATCGCCTTCCGCCGCAGCGACGGCGCGCGCGTGATCCAGTTGCCCTCGGGCAGCATCCCGACGATCTCGCTGTGCGCATGCTGGCTGATCTGCCGCGTCAGGGTGCGGCGATAAGCCTCGGGCATCCAGTCCTTGGGCTCGATGAACTCGTCCGCGGCGACGCGCGCTTCGAACGCCTCGAGCAGGGCGGGATCCTCGGCGGGGCCGATCGGCTGAACCTTGGCGCTGCCGGGCTTTGAGAGATCGGTGGTATACATGAGCCTTAGATAGCGATTGCAGGCCCTTGGTTCCACCCGGTCCTTTCGCCTAGAGCGCGCGGGTGCCTCTCCCCCGCGCCCGTGTCGTCACCTTGAACGCTGCCTTGGGGCCGCTCGACTATCGCGTACCCGATGGCATGGCGGTCGAGCCCGGCAGCGTGGTAATCGCCCCGTTGGGCCCGCGCCAGCTGGTCGGCGTGGCGTGGGAAGCCGAGCGGCTGCCGAGTGAAGAGGTGGGCGACAACCGCCTCCGACCGCTCGCCGGGCTGATCGACGTCCCCGTCATCCCCGCCCCACTTCGCCGCCTGTGCGAATGGACCGCGGATTATTATCTCTCGCCGCTCGCCTCGGTGCTGCGGATGGTGCTGCCGTCGTCCTCCGCGCTGGAAGGGTCGCGCCAGCTCACCGAATATCGCCTGACCGGCGAACGCCCCGGCCGTCTGACCCCGCAGCGCACCCAGGCGCTCGACCGGCTCGAAGGGCGACAAGGCACCATCCGCGAACTCGCCGCCCATGCCGAGGTCAGCGACGCCGTGCTGCGCGGGCTGGTGAATAGCGGCGCACTGGAGCGGATCCAGGTCGAGGCAGACCAGCCGCTCTCCTGCCCCGACCCCGATTTCGCCCCGCCCAAGCTCAGCGAGGACCAGCAGGCCGCGGCGAATAGCCTTGTCGCCTCCATCGGCGGCGGCTTCGATCCCGTCCTGCTCGACGGGATCACCGGCTCGGGCAAGACCGAAGTCTATTTCGAAGCCGTGGCAGAAGCCGTCCGTGAGGGCCGCCAGGTGCTCGTCCTCCTCCCCGAGATCGCCCTTACCCAGCCCTTCCTCAAGCGCTTCGCCGCCCGCTTCGGCTGCGAGCCCACCGCCTGGCACAGCGACCTCCGCTCCTCGCAGCGCCGCCGCGCCTGGCGCGGGATCGCCAGCGGCGAAGCGAAAGTGGTGGTCGGCGCCCGCTCGGCGCTGTTCCTGCCCTACGCCAACCTCGGCCTGATCGTCGTCGACGAAGCCCACGAAGCCTCGTTCAAGCAGGAGGATGGCGTCCAGTATCACGCCCGCGACGTGGCGGTGATGCGGGCGCGGTTCGAGGATATTCCGGTCATCCTCTCCTCCGCCACCCCGGCGCTCGAAACCCGGCACATGGTCGAAACCGGCCGCTACCGCGAACTGCAGCTCCGCGAGCGGCACGCCGGCGCGCAACTCCCAAGCCTCACCGCCCTCGACCTCACCGCCGACCCACCGCCGCGCGGGCGCTGGATCGCGCCGCAGCTGGTGACCGAGATCGAGGCCAACCTTGCCACTGGCGAACAGAGCCTCCTCTTCCTCAACCGCCGCGGCTTCGCCCCGCTGACCCTGTGCCGGACTTGCGGCCACCGCTTCCAATGCCCCAACTGCACCGCCTGGATGGTCGAGCACCGGCTGATGCGCCGCCTCGCCTGCCATCATTGCGGGCTGGTCATCCCGCAGCCCGAGGCCTGCCCCGAATGCGGCGACAAGGACAGCCTGGTCGCCTGCGGCCCGGGCGTCGAGCGCATCGCCGACGAGGTGCAGGCGCTATTCCCCGATGCACGCACCGCCATCGTCACCTCCGACACCATCTGGAGCCCGGTCCGCGCCGCCGAATTCGTCCGCCAGATGGAGGAGGGCGAGATCGACATCGTGGTCGGGACGCAGCTCGTCACCAAGGGCTACCACTTCCCCAACCTCACCCTGGTCGGAGTGATCGACGCCGACCTTGGCCTGTCCGGAGGCGACCTCCGCGCAGCGGAGCGGACCTTCCAGCAGATCAGCCAGGTCGCCGGCCGGGCCGGACGCGGCGGCAAGCCCGGGCGGGTGCTGGTGCAGACCCACCAGCCCGACGCCCCCGTCATCGCCGCCCTCGTCAGCGGCGACACTGAGCAGTTCGTTGCCGCCGAAACCGAATCGCGCCAAGAAGCGGGCATGCCGCCGTTCGGCCGCCTCGCCGCCATCGTCGTCAGCGCCGAGGACAAGGAAGAAGCCGAGCAGACCGCCAACCGGATCGGGCGCCGGGCGCCGCAGGTCGAGGGAATGGCGGTCTACGGCCCCGCCCCCGCCCCGCTTGCCATGCTGCGCGGCCGCCACCGCTTCCGCCTTCTGGTCCACGCCCGCCGCAGCCTCGACGTCCAGGACGTGATCCGCAAATGGCTCGGCGGGGTCGAATGGTCCGCAAAGGTCAGGGTCGCGGTTGACGTGGACCCCTATTCTTTCCTTTAATGCGGTAAATCGTTGGGAATCAGGGGTGTTCTAGTGCGTTTCCTGCTTACGGCCGCGACGGCGTTGATGGCATGCGCGGCACCTGCTTCCGCCCAGTGGCACCAGGCCAAGACCCGCCACTTCATCATCTATTCCAAGCAGACGCCGCCCGATCTCAAGGCCTATGCCGAACGGCTCGAGCGCTTCGACGCGGCGGTCCGCAAGGTCCGCGCGATGCCCGACCCCGACCTCACCGACGGCTCGCGCCTGACGGTCTACGTCCTCGATACGCAGCAGGCAGTTGAATCGCTGTCCGGCCAGCGCGGGGTGGCGGGTTTCTACCTTGGGCGCGCGTCCGGTTCGGTCGCCTACGTCAGTCCCGACAGTTCCGGCTTCGAGAACCGGCAGATGAAGCAGCCGGACCTCGTCTTCTTCCACGAATATCTGCACCACCTGATGCTGTCCGAGCAGAAGGGGCCGATCCCGTCGTGGATCGTGGAAGGCGGCGCCGAATTCTTTGGCACGGCGGTGATCGAAAAGGACGGGTCGGTGTCCTTTGGTGCGCCGCCCTACGGCCGCGGATCTACGGTCCTTGCCGATATCGGCTTCGACGCCAGGCAATTGCTGTCGCAGGCGCGTCCGCAGGACGGCCTTGACCAATTGTCGCTCTACTCGAAGGGGTGGCTTCTCAGCCACTACCTGACTTTCACGCCTGGCGGGCAGCAGAAGCTTGCGACCTACATGCGCGGCATCGTCGGCGGAAAGGCGCCCCTGGTCGCCGCCCAGGACGCATTCGGTGATTTGGGCGCCCTCGATCGCAGCATCGATCGCTACGCCGCCAACCGGAAGTTCAGTGCGATCCGCGTCGAGCCCATCCCCACCCCGGCCGTCGCCATCCGCGCGCTGCGCCCGGGCGAGGACGAGATCATGCAGTACAGGCTCCGCTCGGACCGCGGGATCGACGCGCAGAGCGCCCGCACGATCGTCTCGGCCGCGCGCAAGATCGGCGCGCGCTTCCCCGGCGACCCCTTCGTCCAAAGCTCGCTCGCCGAAGCCGAATATGACGTCGACAACTACCCCGGCGCGATCGCGGCCGCCGACCGCGCCCTCGCCGCCGATCCCAAGAACGTCCAGGGCATGATCTACAAGGGGATGGCGCTGGCCGAGATCGCCCGCAGGGAGCCGGCCAAGGCCGATTGGGCGGGAGTCAGAGGCTGGTTCATCAAGGCAAACCGCGCCGATCTCGAGAACGCCGAGCCGCTCTACCTCTACTATCAGACTTTCGCCTGGGCCGGGCAGCACCCCACCGCCGCAGCGATCAAGGGTCTGCATTACGCACAGGCGCTCGCTCCCCAGGACGATGGCCTGCGGCTGGCGGCCGTGCGCCAGCATCTCGCCGACAACAACAGCGCGGAAGCGTCCAACCTGTTCGGGACCATCGTGTTCGATGCTCACGGGCGAAAGATGCCCGCCATCACCAAGGCCTATGACGAGATGAAAGCCGGAAAGTCGAAGGAGGCGCTCGCCACCCTCGACGAGGGGGATAAGAAGAACAAGAACAAGAAGGGTCGCGGTTAGGATGCCATTCCGGCTCTTCATCGCCGTGGCGGTGGCTCTTTTCGCGGGCAGCCCCGCCGTCGCCGCCTGGCATGAGGCGCGAACCAAGCATTTCATCATCTATTCCGAGCAACGGCCGGCCGAGCTCAAATCCTACGCCGAGCGGCTCGAGCGCTTTGACGCGGCTGTGCGCAAGGTGCGCGGCTATGCCGACCCGCCACTGACCGATGGCGCGCGGCTGACCATCTTCGACCTGCCGTCGGTCGCGGCCGTACGGAAGCTGCTGCCGCGCCAGATGAACGCCGCCGGCTTCTATATCCCCCGCGCATCGGGCGCCGTCGCCTTTGTCAGTCGCAAGGATCTCGCGGCTGGCCAGACACTCGATTCAGACCAGCTGCTGCAGCACGAATATACGCATCACCTGATGCTGACCGATCCCAACAGCCCGCTGGCCGCCTGGCTGGTCGAAGGCACCGCGGAATTCTTCGGTACGGCCGTGGTCGAAAAGAACGGCAACGTGAAGATCGGCTTCCCGCCGCAAGGTCGCCAGACGACGATCCTCCGTGACCTCGGGTTCAGCGCCGGAGACCTCCTGTCCGGGGCCCGCGCCCGCACCGACATGGAGCGGAGTTCGATTTACGCCAAGGGCTGGCTGCTGACCCATTATCTCGCCTTCAACCAGGCGCGAAGCGGACAGCTGAGCCGCTATCTGGACGGGCTCGCACGAGGCGAGCCAGCGGCCACGGCCGCCCAGACCGCGTTCGGCGACCTGAAGCAACTCGACCGGGAGATCGACCTCTACGCCACGAAGACCTTCCCCGCCCTCGAGGTCCCGGCCGGGGCCCCGGAGGCGGTGGCCATTCGTCCGCTGACTCCGGGCGAATCGGCGATCCTGCCGGTCCGCATCCGGGTCGACCGCGGCTTGCGGCCGGCAGACGTCGAGGGCGTCGCGGCGCAGGCGCGCGAGATTGCCGGGAGCCACCCCGAAGACCCCGCGGTCCAGGCGGCGCTCGCCGAGGTGGAGCTGAGCGCCCGGCGCTACTGGCCCGCCATCACTGCCGCCGACAAGGCGCTCGCGCGGGATCCGAAGAATATCGGCGCGATGATCACCAAGGGCCGCGCCTTACTGGACGAGGCCCGCGGCAAGGGCGGTTCGGCCGATTATACCGAAGTGCGGCGCTGGCTGATCCGGGCCAACCGTGCCGACACCGAAAATGCCGAGCCGCTCTACCTCTTCTACCAAAGCTTCGTCGTGGCCGGTCAGAAGCCCACGCCCGATGCCATCAAAGGCCTTTACTACGCCCACCTGCTCGCCCCGCACGACATGGGCCTGCGCTTCAACGTCGTTCGCCAGCGGCTGACCGACGGCGAGATTCCCGCTGCGCTTCGCAGTTTCGCCCCGATCGTTGCCAATCCGCATATCGATATCGAAAAGCGCCCCAAGCTGCTCGAGGCCTTGCAGAAGATGCAGGCCCGCGACGCCGCCGGTGCGCTGGCCGCGATCGAAGAGGATTACCGGGCCGGCCGGGGCCGCTCGACCGACTAGGGCATCACCCGCCCGTCGACGTTCCCCGACGGCGAATAGCGGCAGACGAGGTAGGTCCACCGGCCGCCCGAGCGGATCGCGCAGCCGACGCGTGTGCTGCGGCTCGACACCATCTGCGTATAATGGCCGACGTCGATCCAGTTGCCGGTCGCACTGACCTCCGGGAACACGCCCGGGCGGAACAAGCGGCGCTCACCGATCCAGCCGCCGACCATCTCATCGATCCGGTAGGCGTTGACCGTTCCCATCCACAAATTCTCGCCCTGCCCCGGACGCGTGGCCTTGGGGCTATGTCCCCAGCGCCCGGTCCGGACCATCTCGTTGGCATAGGCATCGGCCGCCCCGGCCAGGCCGAAGTCCCATGCCAGCGGCGCGACGCGAAAGGCTGCGCGCTCGCGATTGTGGAGTGCCAGCGCCTGCGCTTCCCACGACTGGGCGGCAGCGGGAACGGTTGCCGGCAGCAGGGCCAGGGCAAGAAGTAGCGGGATTCGGCAAGACATCGAATTGATCCTTGCCGCACAACCTCTTAACCGGGAGTAGCATTAGCGCCGTTAGCGCCGAAATGATGCGCGATGCTGACAAGCCGCCGCCGTTAACTCGGCGCTCAAGGCCATCCCGCTGGACCAAAAGCTGCATCCAAGCGGCCGCCCCATCCGTCTAGGCAGGCACATGATCCTGATTCCCATCCTCGGCGACCAGCTCAGTCACGGCCTTGCCTCGCTCAACGGGGTCGAAAAGGCGGACGCCCGGCTGCTGCTGATGGAGGTGGCGGAGGAGACCACCTACGTCCGCCATCACAAGGCGAAGATCGTCCTCATCCTGTCCGCTATGCGGCACTTCGCCGACGAATTGCGGGCGGACGGCTGGCAGGTCGACTACATCCGGCTCGACGATCCCGACAACTCCGGCAGCTTTACCGGCGAGGTGACCCGCGCGGTCGAACGCCTTCGCCCCTCCTTCCTGCGCATCGTCGAGGCCGGCGAATGGCGGGTGCAGAAGGCGATCGAAGGCTGGTCGCAAAGCCTCGGCATTCCGGTTGAGATCGTCGCCGACGACCGCTTCATCTGCCCCCTCCCCGACTTCTTCGCCTGGGCCGCCAGCCGCCGCGAACTGGTGATGGAGAGCTTCTATCGCCAGCAGCGCCGCCGCACCGGACTCCTGATGGAGCCCGACGACACGCCGACCGGCGGCCAGTGGAATTTCGACAAGGACAATCGCGCCCCGCCGCCCAAGGGTCGTCCGTTGCGCGAGCCGCAGCGCTTTTCCCCGGATGCGATCACGCAGGAGGTGATCGCGCTGGTCGAAGGCCGCTTCCGCCATCATTTCGGAACCCTCGACGCCTTCGCCCTGCCGGTCACCGCGGCCGAGGCCCGCGCCCTGCTCGACGACTTCGTCAACGAACGCTTGCCGCGCTTCGGCACCTATCAGGACGCGATGCTCGAAGGCGCCGACTTCCTCTACCATTCGCGGCTGTCGACCAGCCTCAACTGCGGCCTGCTGACCGCGCTCGAAGTCTGCCAGGCCGCCGAGGCTGCCTATCGCCTCGGCACGGTTCCGCTAAACGCCGCCGAAGGCTTCATCCGCCAGATGATCGGCTGGCGCGAATATATCCGCGGCATGTACTGGCTGGAGATGCCGGGGCTCGACGAGGTGAACTTCTTCGGCAACACCCGCCCCCTCCCCGACTTTTACTGGACCGGTGCCACCGACATGGCTTGCTGCGCCGACAGCGTGCGCAACACCCGCGACAATGCCTATGCCCACCACATTCAGCGGCTGATGGTGCTCGGCAATTTCGCCATGCTGGCCGGGATCGACCCCTCGCAAGTCGCCGACTGGTATCTCGTGGTCTATGCCGACGCCTACGAGTGGGTCGAACATCCCAACGTTCTCGGTATGAGCCAGTTCGCCGATGGCGGTCGGCTGGGGACCAAGCCCTATGCCGGGTCGGGCGCCTACATCAACCGGATGAGCAACTACTGCAAAGGTTGCCGGTTCGACGTGAAGCAGCGGGTCGGCGAGGATGCCTGCCCGTTCAACGCGCTCTACTGGGACTTCCTCGACCGCAACGAGGCCAAGCTGCGCGGCAACCGCCGGATGTGGCAGCCTTATGCCACCTGGAACCGCTTCGGCGAGGAGACCAAGGCCGAGGTTCGCGCGCAAGCCAGGCGCTTCCTCGATAGTCTGGAGAGCGCCGCGCCAGGATGGGCCCGGGCCGTGCCCGGCAGCCCCTATGAGTAGCTGAAGGCGGTTTTCGCGGCCAAGGCCGGTACGCTCGGAGCCGGCTTGCGCGGTCCGAACCCGCGAACTGTCGGCGCGGCCCGCTCGCCAAAGGCCCGGCGCAAGGCCTGCTCCTCGATCCCGAAAGTCTGTGGATCATAGCGATGACCCTCATGCTCACTGGAACCCGCCAGGTAGCGCTTCATCGCCGTGGTCGTTTCCGCGGTTAGTGGCTCGCCCAGGAAGCGATACACGCGCTCCATCGCGCCGCGCCAATCGCCCGACACGTCCTCGTAGGGAAGATCGAACGCCGCCACATCACTCCGGCATTGCCGCGCCGCGTCCTGCCTGCGCTGCCGCTGCAGGGTTCGCTCCAGCCATTCGGCGCCGATCGCCTCGGCATCCACCGCGTCGCTGTGGATTCGGCGTTGCTCGAACACCAGGCTGGCGCTCGACGCCACCACCTTCAGCGGGTCGCGGCTGAGATGGATCACGCTGGCGTCGGGAAAGGCGTCGAACAGGGCGTCGGCCATGTCACCATAAGCCGGGCATTTGAGCACCCAGCGCTTCTCCCCCTTCGCGCCCCGCGCCCAAACATTCAGCCGCAGCAGGGTCGCCAGTTCCGCGACCACCGGCGACCAGTCGCGGGTTCGCTCGGCGGCGACCAGGTCCGGCACATGCCATTGCACCGCGGCCTGCGCGCTGGTCATCGAGAAGGACAGGTGGCCGAATTCCTCGTCGGGCTGGGTCGCCCCCGACGGATGAATCTGCTGCACCGCCGGGTTCAGGCTCCGGAGCAGCCGGTGGACGCACGCCGCCGCCACGATCCTGCGGCGATCGCCCCGCGCATAAGGGACCGGGAACAAGCCTTCGTAGAGGCGCGTCCAGGCAAATCGCCGGTCGCAGGCCAGCAGCCGCTGGACCCGGGTCGAGCCCGATCGCATCGGCCCCATGACGATGATCGGCCGACGGATCGGCATCTGCGCGATCTCGGGACGGCGCGCCAGCAGCCGTTCTGCCCGCACCCGCGCGGTTAGCAGCCCGACCAATTGTCCGTTGGCGATGATCCGGCCCAGCGGGCTAAGCGCCGCGCGTTGCTCCAACTGTTCGGCCAGCAGTGCGAACCACGGCCGCCAATGCTCGCCGCCGATCCGCTCGGTGCCGGTGCGGCGGCGCACGAACGCCTCGATCTCCTGCGGGTCGAGGGTCACCGGCGGGGCCTTGGCCGCTGCCCGATTGGCCCAGGCGAGAAGAGGAAGGGACGGGTTCAAGACAATAGGGGCAACGAACCTTGCGCCAGCTTTGTTTCGGCGGCGAGCAAGTCCTTCTTGCGCTCCAGACCGCCGGCATAACCGCCGAGCGATCCGTCGTTGCGCACCACCCGGTGGCACGGCACGATGATCGCGATCGGGTTCGCCCCGTTGGCGGTGCCCACCGCCCGCGTCGCATTGGCGTCGCCGACCGCCCGCGCGATGTCGAGGTAGGAGCGGGTCTCTCCCGGCGGGATGCGCCGCAGCTCGGCCCACACCCGCTGCTGAAAGGCAGTGCCCGAGACGTCGGTCGGCAACGCGGCGGCAAGCGCAGGATCCTCGATCGCCGCCAGTGCGGCCTTGATCAGCGGTGCTTCGCCATTCTCGACCAGCTCGGCCGCCGGATAGCGGCGCTGGAGGGCAGCCGCGTCCTCCTGGAAGCTGACCCGGCACAAACCGCGCTCGGTGGCGGCGATCAGCAAGGGGCCGAACTGGCAGTCCACCACAGCCCAATTGATGACCATCCCCTGTCCTCCCTTTGCCGGTCTGGCCGGCGCCAGGCCGAGCGACCTTGCATCCTCGTAGAAGCGGCTCGGCGCACTGTAGCCCGCATCATAGATCGCCTCGGTGACGCTGGCGCCCTCGGCGAGGCGCCGGTCCGCCTCGCCGAGCCGCCGGGCCCGCTGCCAGGCGGCAGGCGAGACCCCGACCTCGCGGGTAAACAGGCGCTGGAAATGGTGCGGCGCGTAGCCAACCGCGCTGGCCAGGGCCTCCAGGCGCAACGTTTCTTCCGCCTCCTCGAGCAGTCTAAGCGCCGCCGCGACCGCCTGCTTGTCGCGGGCGACCTCGTCGGGCTTGCAACGCAGGCAGGAGCGATAGCCTCGCTCCGCCGCCGACGCGGCATCGGCGTAGAACCGCACATGCTCCCGCCGCGGACGTCGCGCGGGGCAGGATGGCCGGCAATAGATACGGGTGGTCGTCACCGCGACCACGAACCGCTCGTCGGCAGAGCGATCGCGCCGCTCGAAGGCGTCCCAGGCTGACTGTTCGTCGATCATGAACACGCTTTACCAAAGCCGTGCCGACCGCGCGTCCCGAAAGTTGCGGTCAAAGCTTCACCTCGCCTTGTCCGTCCCTGCCCTTTAGCCCTGTCCGGATGTCGATCAGCATCCACCTCGGCGAACTCGACCAGGAGGACGTGCAGGCGCTGCTCGCCCTCCACGTCGCCGCCATGCACGCCCATTCCCCGCCCGAAGCCTGCCACGTCCTGCCCGGCTCCGCCCTCGCCCACCCGGCGATCACCTTCTTCACGGCGCGCGAAGCTGGCCGCCTCCTAGGGATCGGCGCGCTCAAGGAACTTGGAGGCGGAGAAGGAGAGATCAAGTCGATGCGCACCGCCCCCTCGGCCCTCGGCGGGGGCGTGGGCAGGACCATTCTTGCCGCCATCACCGCCGAAGCCCGCTCGCGCGGCTATTCCCGCCTGCTGCTCGAAACCGGCCGAAGCGAGCATTTCGCCGCCGCCAACCACCTCTACGACCGCGCCGGATTCACCGAATGTGGTCAGTTCGGCGGCTACCCGGCCAGCGATTTCACCCGTTTCCTGTGCTTGGAGCTGTGACCCGCCTTGCATCATTTCGGACCCCCTGCTAGGGGCGCGGCCAATCCGCAGGGGCGAGCGATCGCAAGGTCGCACACCGCCCCGCTTTGCATATATTTGACGGAGCTTTGGGCGCGTGGAGAATTCCGGCGGCATTCGGGCCAGCTTAGCGGGACGCTATGCGTCAGCGCTGTTCGACCTTGCCCGTGACGAGCGCCAGATCGACAATGTCGGTCAGAGCCTCGAACGGTTAAAGACGGCTCTGGCCGAATCGAAGGACCTGCAAGGTCTGGTGTCGAGCCCGCTGGTGTCGCGTGACGCCGCCGGCAAGGCGCTTGGCGCGGTCGCCCCGTCACTCGGCCTCGATCCGCTAACCACCCGCTTCATGGCGGTCCTCGCCAAGAACGGCCGCCTTCGCCAGCTGCCCGAGGTAATCCGCATCTTCGCGACCCTCGCCGCCGACCATCGGGGCGAGACCACTGCCGAAGTGACCACCGCCCGTCCGCTGCAGGACGATCAGGCGGCGGCGCTCAAGGCCCAGCTCGGCGCCCGCGTCGGGCGTGACATCCGCATCGACGCCCGCGTCGATCCTTCGATCCTCGGTGGCATCGTCGTCCGGCTCGGAAGCCAGATGATCGACGCCTCGATCCGCACCAAACTCAATACTCTAGCTACGGCTATGAAAGGCTGAACATGGATATCCGCGCCGCTGAAATCTCCCGCGTCATCCGCGACCAGATCGCGAACTTCGACGCTGACGCGCAGGTCTCCGAAGTCGGCCAGGTGCTGTCGGTCGGCGACGGCATCGCCCGCATCCACGGGCTGGACAATGTCCAGGCCGGCGAGATGGTCGAATTCGAGAATGGCGTTAAGGGCATGGCCCTCAACCTCGAGGCCGACAATGTCGGCGTCGTGATCTTCGGGTCGGACTCGAACATCTCGGAAGGCTCGACCGCCAAGCGCACCGGCACCATCGTCGACGTCCCCGTCGGCCGCGGCCTGCTCGGCCGCGTGGTCGACGCGCTGGGCAATCCGATCGACGGCAAGGGTCCGATCGTCACCGACCAGCGCAGCCGCGTCGAGGTCAAGGCGCCGGGCATCATCCCGCGCAAGTCGGTGCATGAGCCGATGCAGACCGGCCTCAAGGCGCTCGACGCGCTTGTGCCCGTCGGCCGCGGCCAGCGCGAGCTGATCATTGGCGACCGCCAGACCGGCAAGACCGCCGTCGCGCTCGACACTTTTATCAACCAGAAAGCCGCCCATCAGGGCACCGACGAGAACGAGAAGCTCTACTGCATCTACGTCGCGGTCGGCCAGAAGCGCTCCACCGTCGCCCAAATCGTCCGTGCGCTGGAAGAGAATGGCGCGATGGAATATTCCATCGTCGTCGCCGCGACCGCTTCGGAGCCGGCCCCGCTGCAGTTCCTCGCGCCCTACACCGGCTGCGCGATGGGCGAATATTTCCGCGACAACGGCATGCACGCCGTGATCGTTTACGACGATCTTTCCAAGCAGGCCGTCGCCTACCGCCAGATGTCGCTGCTGCTGCGCCGTCCGCCGGGCCGCGAAGCCTATCCCGGCGACGTCTTCTATCTGCACTCTCGTTTGCTCGAGCGCGCCGCCAAGATGAACGATGCCAACGGCAACGGTTCGCTGACCGCCCTTCCGGTCATCGAGACCCAGGCGGGCGACGTGTCGGCCTACATTCCGACCAACGTGATTTCGATCACCGACGGCCAGATCTTCCTCGAGACCGACCTGTTCTATCAGGGCATCCGCCCGGCCATCAACGTCGGCCTCTCGGTCAGCCGCGTCGGCTCGGCCGCGCAGACCAAGGCGATGAAGAAGGTCGCCGGCTCGATCAAGCTGGAGCTCGCCCAGTATCGCGAAATGGCTGCCTTCGCGCAGTTCGGCTCGGACCTCGACGCCTCCACCCAGAAGCTGCTGGCTCGCGGCGCCCGCCTGACCGAGCTTCTGAAGCAGGGTCAGTTCCAGCCGATGCCGATCGAAGAGCAGGTTGTCGCGATCTACGCCGGTACCCAGGGCTTCATCGACAACGTGCCGACCAACGACGTCACCCGCTATGAAGCCGCGCTGCTCAGCTACATGCGCTCGGACAAGCCGGAAATCCTGGCCAAGATCCGCGACACCAAGGCGCTGGACGACGAAACCGCCGCCTCGCTGAAGAGCGCACTGGGCGAGTTCGGCAAGCAGTTCGCTTGAGTTAGGTCCCTTCCCCTTGCGGGAGGGGAAAAGGAACCAAGATGGCATCGCTTAAAGCCCTCAAGATCCGCATCGGCTCGGTGAAGTCGACGCAGAAGATCACCAAGGCGATGAAGATGGTCGCCGCGGCCAAGCTGCGCCGTGCGCAGTCGAATGCAGAGCAGGGCCGTCCCTACTCGCAGCGCCTGTCCGACGTGGTCGCAAGCCTCGCCAGCCGGATCACCGTCGGTCCGCAGTCGCCGCGGCTGATCGCCGGCACCGGCGCCGACCAGCGCCACCTGATCGTGGTCGCGTCCAGCGATCGCGGCCTCGCCGGCGCGTTCAACACCAACATCGTCCGTGCGGTCCGCCGCAAGGCAGAGGAACTGGTCGCCGAGGGCAAGGACGTCCGCTTCTTCATCGTCGGCCGCAAGAGCCGTCCGGTCCTGACCCGCTTCTTCGGCGCCGATCGGATCGTCGGGCAGCACGACACGTCGGAAATGAAGAACCCGACCTATGCCGACGCACAGGCCGTCGCCGCCGAGGTCATGCGCCGGTTCGAAGCGGGCGAATTCGACGTTGCACACCTCGCTTACTCGAACTTCCGCTCGGTCCTGGCGCAGGAGCCGGCGGTCGATCAGATCATCCCAGTCAAGCCGCGCGCCGCGAACGATGCGGGCGTTCCGGCTGCTTCGGCCGCGGTCGAATATGAGCCCGACGAGGAAGCCATCCTGGCCGAACTCCTGCCGCGCAATGTCGCGATCCAGATCTACCGCGCGATGCTGGAAAACCAGGCCGGCTTCTACGGCAGCCAGATGACCGCCATGGACAATGCCACCCGCAATGCCGGCGACATGATCAATCGCCTCTCCATCCAGTACAATCGCCAGCGTCAGGCTGCGATCACGACCGAACTGGTCGAGATCATCTCCGGCGCCGAAGCGCTTTAACGAACACGACAAGGCAAGGAAGACAGCCATGGCCACCGCCGCCGACACCATCTTCACCCCGACGGGTACCGCTTCGAACCTTACCGGCCGCGTGGCCCAGGTGATCGGCGCGGTCGTCGACGTCTCCTTCGACGGCGAGCTGCCGGCGATCCTCTCGGCGCTCGAGACCGACAACAACGGCAACCGACTGGTCCTCGAGGTCGCGCAACACCTCGGCGAGAACATGGTCCGCACCATCGCCATGGACGCCACCGAAGGCCTCACCCGCGGCCAGTCGGTCCGCGCCACCGGTTCGCAGATCCGCGTTCCCGTCGGCCCCAAGACCCTTGGCCGCATCATGAACGTCATCGGTGAGCCGATCGACGAGCGCGGCCCTATCGGCAGCGACATGTCGGCCCCGATCCATGCCGATGCGCCGCTGTTCGTCGACCAGTCGACCGACGCCTCGATCCTGGTCACCGGGATCAAGGTCATCGACCTCCTCGCCCCCTACGCCAAGGGCGGCAAGATCGGCCTGTTCGGCGGGGCCGGCGTCGGCAAGACCGTGCTGATCCAGGAGCTCATCAACAACATCGCCAAGGGCCACGGCGGCGTCAGCGTGTTCGCGGGCGTCGGCGAGCGTACCCGCGAGGGTAACGACCTGTATCACGAGTTCCTCGAAGCCGGCGTCATCGCCAGCGACGCTGACGGCAACCCGATCAGCGAAGGCTCTAAGGTCGCGCTCGTGTTCGGCCAGATGAACGAGCCGCCGGGAGCGCGCGCCCGCGTCGCCCTGTCGGGCCTGACCCAGGCCGAATATTTCCGCGACGTCGAAGGTCAGGACGTGCTGTTCTTCGTCGACAACATCTTCCGCTTCACCCAGGCCGGCTCGGAAGTGTCGGCGCTGCTCGGCCGTATTCCGTCGGCCGTGGGCTACCAGCCGACCCTGTCGACCGACATGGGCCAGCTGCAGGAGCGGATCACCTCGACCAACAAGGGCTCGATCACTTCGGTGCAGGCGATCTACGTCCCCGCCGACGATCTTACCGATCCAGCGCCGGCCGCCTCGTTCGCCCACTTGGACGCGACCACCACCCTGTCGCGTGCCATCTCCGAGCTCGGCATCTATCCGGCGGTCGATCCGCTCGATTCGGTTAGCCGCGTGCTGACCCCGTCGGTCGTCGGCCAGGAGCATTACGAAACCGCCCGCGCGGTCCAGGAAGTGCTTCAGAAGTACAAGAGCCTGCAGGACATCATCGCTATCCTCGGCATGGACGAGCTGTCGGAAGAGGATAAGCTGACCGTCAGCCGCGCGCGCAAGATCCAGAAGTTCCTGTCGCAGCCCTTCCACGTCGCCGAAGTGTTCACCGGCATCTCGGGCAAGTTCGTCCAGGTCGAAGACACCGTCCGCTCGTTCAAGGCGGTGGTTCACGGCGAATACGACCATCTCCCCGAGAGCGCCTTCTACATGGTCGGCGGGATCGACGAAGCGGTCGCCAAGGCCGAGAAGATGGCTTCGGAGGCGTAACCAAGACTTCCCTCCCGCTTGCGGGAGGGGCTGGGGGTGGGAGCGACGGCACGACCGAGCTTCCGCCGCCCCGGATAAAACCCACCCCCGACCCCTCCCGCCAGCGGGAGGGGAGTGAGTAGAAAACCCATGGCCGACCTTCACTTCACTCTCACCACCCCCGAGCGCCAGATCATCAGCGACAACGTCTACATGGTCGTCGTCCCCGGCGTCGAAGGTGAGTTCGGCGTGATGGCCGGCCACGCGCCTTTCATGACCACGCTGCGCGATGGCGAGCTGGCGGTCTATCGCTCGGCCGGCGCGACGCCCGAGAAGATCCGCGTCTCCGGCGGCTTCGCCGAAGTCGGCGATGCCGGCCTCACCATCCTCGCCGAGAGCGCCGAAGCCTGATGCGGCGAGCGCCGCCGGACGCAACACTCCGGCCCCATCGTTAAACCCCCGACCAACTCCGATTAGCTTTTTGGCAAAGTTTGCGTGGCATCAACCACGTGAGACTGAGCTTAAAAAGACGGGACAGGCACGGGCATGAGCGCATTCGGCAAGCGTGGCGGAGGACGCCCAAGCTTCGGCGTCGCCCGTCCGATGAAGGGTGGCGTCGGCGGCGCGCAAGAAGGGGGCGAGCAGTTCCCGCCGCTGGAGGAACCAGCCGTTTCCGCCGCCCCTGCACCGCAGGGCGAACTCGGCGCGGCGATGGACCGCCTTAACAACCGCATGAATGCCAGCGCCGATGCCGGCTCGTCCAAGCAGGAAGGGTTCGAGGCCTCGGTCCACCGGATCAAGGAACAGGTCCTTCCCCGACTGCTCGAGCGGGTCGACCCGGAAGCCGCGGCGACCCTGACGAAGGACGAACTGGCGGAGGAATTCCGCCCGATCATCTCCGAGGTGCTGAACGAGCTCAAGATCAACCTCAACCGGCGCGAGCAGTTCGCGCTGGAGAAGGTGCTGGTCGACGAGCTGCTCGGTCTCGGGCCGCTCGAGGAGTTGCTTAGCGATCCGTCGATCAGCGACATCATGGTCAACGGTCCCGACCAGACCTTTATCGAAAAGAAGGGCAAGCTCCAGCTCGCGCAAATCCAGTTCCGCGACGAGGAGCATCTGTTCCAGATCGCCCAGCGGATCGTGAACAAGGTCGGCCGCCGCGTCGACCAGACTACTCCGCTCGCCGACGCCCGTCTTGCCGACGGCAGCCGCGTCAACGTCATCATCCCGCCCTTGAGCCTCAAGGGCACCGCCATCTCGATCCGTAAGTTCTCGGAAAAGCCGATCACGCTCGACATGATGCGTGGCTTTGGCTCGATGAGCGAGAAGATGGCGACCTGCCTCAAGATCGCGGGCGCGGCGCGGATGAATATCGTCATCTCGGGCGGTACCGGTTCGGGCAAGACCACCATGCTCAATGCCCTGTCGAAGATGATCGACCCGGGCGAGCGCGTCATCACCATCGAGGACGCGGCCGAACTCCGTCTGCAGCAGCCGCACTGGCTACCGCTCGAAACCCGCCCGCCCAACCTAGAGGGCCAGGGCGCGATCACCATTCGCGACCTCGTCATCAACGCCCTGCGTATGCGTCCCGACCGGATCATCCTCGGCGAAATTCGTGGCCAGGAGTGTTTCGACCTTCTGGCGGCGATGAACACCGGTCACGACGGCTCGATGGCCACCCTCCACTCCAACTCCCCGCGCGAATGCCTCGCGCGTATGGAGAACATGGTGATGATGGGCGACATCAAGATCCCGAAGGAAGCGATCAGCCGCCAGATCGCGGACTCGGTCGACCTTATCGTGCAGGTGAAGCGCCTCCGCGACGGTTCGCGCCGCACCACCAACATTACCGAGGTGATCGGCATGGAGGGCGAGGTCATCGTCACCCAGGAGCTGTTCAAGTTCGAATATCTCGACGAAAGCGCCGACGGGAAGATCATCGGCGAATATCGCTCGATGGGCCTGCGCCCCTACACGCTCGACAAGGCTAAGCAGTATGGGTTCGACCAGCCGTATCTGGAGGCTTGCCTCTAAAAGAGGCGGTTCCTACTCCACCTTCGCTCCGGCTGTGGATGCCTGCGACTTCACCAGCACCGTCTTGATGTTGACGAACTCGCGAATGCCATAGTCGGCGCACTCGCGGCCGTAGCCCGAATGCTTGACCCCGCCAAACGGCATCCGCGGGTCGGAGCGAACGTTCTCGTTGACGAAGCTCATCCCGGCGTCGAGTTCGTCGCGCGCGATCCGGCGGCCGCGGTCGGGATCGCCGGTCAGGACACCCGAGCCCAGCCCGAAATCGCTGTCGTTGGCGATGCGGATGGCGTCCGCCTCGTCCTTGGCGGTGATGATCGCCGCGACGGGACCAAAGATCTCCTCGTCGTGCGCGGGCTGGCCGGGGGCGACATCGGTGAGCACCGTCGCAGGATACCAGGCGCCGGCCTTGTCCGGCACCTCTCCGCCGAGCAGCAGCCTCGCGCCTTTGGCGATACTGGCCTCGACCTGCTCATGGACCTCGTCGCGGGCGGCAACGCTCTGCATCGGCCCTAGCTTGGTGCCCTCCTCGCTCGGATCGCCCATCGCATAGCCGCGCATTGCCTCGACCAGCGCTGCCTCGAACTTCTGCTTGAGCGATTCGACGACGATGAAGCGCTTGCCCGCGATGCAGCTTTGCCCCCCGTTCACCATCCGCGCGGTCGCCGCGACCTTGGCGGCGGCGGCCGGGTCGGCATCGTCAAGGATCAGGTAGGCGTCCGACCCGCCAAGCTCGAGTACGCATTTCTTGAGCACGCCGCCGGCAGCCGCGGCAACGCTCTTGCCCGCGCCGACGCTGCCGGTGAGGGTGACAGCCGCGATGTGCGGGCTCTCGATGAGCTTGGCGATGTCCCCGCTCGGCAGCAGCACGGATCCGAACAGGCCCTCCGGCAGACCCGCGTCACGCAGCAATTGCTCGATCGCCAGCGCGCAACCGGGGACGTTACTGGCATGCTTGAGGACCGCGCCGTTGCCCGCCATCAGCGCCGGCGCCGCGAAGCGGATCACCTGCCAGAAGGGGAAATTCCAAGGCATGACCGCAAGCACCACGCCAAACGGGTTGAAGGCGACGAACGCTTCCCCTGCCCCGTCGAGGTCGATCGGCTGGTCGGCAAGGTAGCCTTCGGCATGGCCGGCGAACCAATCGCAATGCGCCGCGCATTTCTCGATTTCGGCGCGGCCGTCGGTGAGGGTCTTGCCCATCTCCTCGGTCATCAGCGCAGCATAGTCGTCTGCCCGCTTACGCAGCAGCCCGGCGACTTTGCCGACCACCGCCGAGCGGTCGGCAAAGCTGGCCTTGCGCCAGTCCCGCTGCACCGCATGCGCGCGCTCGGTCGCCTTCAACGCCTCGTCCAGCGAGGTCAGCGGGTAGCACTTCCCCTTCCCGCCGGTTGCTGGGTTGATCAACTGCGCAACCGGCGCGCGCTCCTCGTCGGCCATGTTCATTCCTTGGTTACAAGCCGGCTCAACGCTCCATCCGGTAGATGAGGTTCAGGACCACGCCGGTTTCGAGTTGGCCCGGCGCCACCAGGCCGTCGCTCTGCGCGCCCGGCGGCGCGGGAGGGGGCGGAGCGGCCTGCGCGGCATATTCGAGGCGCCTGCCGGTCACCACGACATCGGTCCCGCGATAGCTCGCGCCTTCCTCGACCGACAGCAGGGTGACCTTGGTGAAACCGCTGCTGCGGGCATATTCCATCGCTTCCGACATGCCCCGGGCAAGCGCCCGGACCCGCGCTTCGCGACGCAGCAGGATCGGATCGCTGATCGAGAAATTGGGGCCATAGACGGTGTCGGCGCCCGCCGCGGTCAGCGTGTCCAGCAGGGCGGTCAGCTTCGGGATGTCGCGTGTCTTGAGCTGGATGGTATTGCTGGCGAGATAGCCGCGGAACACCCGCCGTCCCGAGCGCGCACCGGGATCCTGCACATAGTCATATTCGGGCTGGAGCTGGATGCCCTGGGTCTGGATGTCCCGCTCGCGCAGGCCGGCGCGGCGGATGGTGGCGAGCAGACGCTCGGTCTTCTCCTTGTTGGCCGCACTTGCCGCAACGGCGGTCGGTGCGCGCGCCTGGGTACCGACCTGGATGCTGGCCTCGTCGGGCGGCGTGCGCAGATTCTCGGCGATCTGCAGCTTGACCAGTGGGGTGGTCGCCATCTCGGCGATCGAGGTCTGCGGCGCGACCTGGGCAGCGGCGGGCGCGGCGATCAAACAGGTGGCGAGGGCAACGGAGGACAACAGACGCATCGGCGGCTCCTTCAACTAGTTCCACCCCCGCAACGGAAACCGCGGGGGGGGGGGCAGTTCCGCCGTCTTGCCCGGGCTCGGCTGAACACGAGCGATATGCCGGTCCCCGCGCCGATACGAAAAGGGCCGGCACGCTCCCGCAGGAACATGTCGGCCCTTCACGATCTTCCTGGCCGCCGCACTCCAGCCCCGTTTCAGGGCCGAGGCGCTCCAGCCTTATGCCTCAGGCGTCGTCCTCGGCGTCCGGACCGACCATCAGCGCGTCGCCAATCTCGTCCTTGCCCTTGCGGATCGCCACTTCGAGCCGGGCCATGATCTCGGGATTTTCCTTGAGATAGGTCTTCGAATTCTCGCGCCCCTGGCCGATACGGATGCTGTCGTAGCTGAACCAGGCGCCCGACTTCTCGACGATCCCGGCCTTGACGCCGAGATCAAGGATTTCGCCGACCTTGCTGACGCCTTCGCCATACATGATGTCGAATTCGACCTGCTTGAACGGCGGCGCGACCTTGTTCTTGACCACCTTCACGCGGGTGGTGTTGCCGACGATATCGTCGCGATCCTTGATCTGCCCGGTGCGGCGGATGTCGAGGCGGACCGACGCGTAGAACTTCAGCGCGTTACCGCCGGTGGTCGTCTCCGGATTGCCGTACATGACGCCGATCTTCATCCGCAGCTGGTTGATGAAGATCACCATGCAGCGCGAGCGGCTGATCGATCCCGTCAGCTTACGCAACGACTGGCTCATCAGGCGGGCCTGAAGGCCGACGTGGCTGTCGCCCATCTCGCCCTCGATCTCCGCCCGCGGCACCAGCGCGGCCACCGAGTCCACCACCAGCACGTCGATCGCATTGGAGCGAACCAGCGTGTCGACGATCTCCAGCGCCTGCTCGCCGGTGTCGGGCTGGCTGACGATCAGCTCGTCGATGTTGACGCCCAGCTTCTTGGCATAGGCCGGGTCGAGCGCATGTTCGGCGTCCACGAACGCCGCAGTGCCGCCGGCCTTCTGGGCCTCGGCAATGGTGTGCAGCGCGAGCGTCGTCTTGCCCGAGCTTTCCGGACCGTAGATCTCGATCACGCGGCCACGCGGCAGGCCGCCGACGCCAAGCGCGATGTCGAGCCCGAGGCTGCCGGTCGAGATCGTCTCGACCTCCATCTTCTCGCGGCTGCCCAGCTTCATCGCCGAACCCTTGCCGAACGCCCGATCAATCTGCGCCAACGCTGCGTCGAGCGCCTTCTGCCTGTCCACCGTCATTGTGTTCCCGCTCATCCCGACAACCTTCAGCTGCGTCGCCATGCGCTTTCTTCCTTGTCCACGATGAAGGCGGATGCCCCCGTTACGGAGATGATGTACACTGTTCGTTCTCATAGAACAAGAGCAGAACAAGTGCGCAGGAAGGAGACGCACTACCCCATTTAGCCGAGCGTTGCCAGTCTAGCCGACTTGCGGTCGAGTGCAACCGAAGTAGCGAGGTGAAAGCGCAATCACCGTCTTTTCGCTACGGCTTTACGCTCCAGCGCGCGATCGCCGATCCGGAGGTAGCCTGAAGGGTGCCGACAGCAGCGCCTGCAACGTCGCTCGCTGTTCGAGGCTGGAGGCGCCGACCGTGAGCGGTCCGAACGCCGGACGAAGCGTGGCGCCGCCGCGCTGCCATTCGAAGTGGAGATGCGGGCCGGTGGCGAGGCCGCTCGACCCGACCTTGCCGACCACCGCGCCGCGCGGCACCGTTTGGCCGCCGCTCACATCGATCTCCGACAGGTGGGCATAGAGCGTGGTGCTGCCATCGCCATGCGCGATCCGCACCGCCTGGCCATAGCCGCCCTGCCAGCCGGCACTCATCACCCGGCCTTCCAGCGCCGCCTGGACCGGCGTTCCCGCCGGCGAGGCGAAGTCGGTGCCGCGATGCCAGCGCAGATAGCGCAGGATGGGGTGAAAACGCAGGCCGGGGTTGGAGGTCACCGGCCCGGGCAGGGGCCGCAACAGTCCGGATTGCGCCGCTTCCCCGGCACCAAGTGGACGCAGGCCCTCCCCGACCCACCGGCGGAAGGTCCCGTCCATCCCGTAGGCGCCAAGATACAGCGGCTCGCCATAATAGGAGCCGGAGGCGGCGGATTGGTGGGCGATGATGAGGTCGATGGCCGCCAGCCGTTCGCCAGAAACTCTGTCCAGCAACCGGTCGCGGACCTCGCGCGGCAATCCGGCCTCGACCAGACCGGCGGGCAGCCCTGCACCCCCTTCCAAGCGCAGGCGGACAGGCGTCATATCTACCGCTTCGACGAGTTCGCGCCGAACGAAGCCGTCGCCCTGCCGTTCGACCACCGATTGCCGCCCCGGCCTGCGCCGCACCGCCATGCGCTCCAACGCCCGCGCGTTCGATCCGACCCGCTCGCCAAGCCACAGTTGAACCGGCCCCGAGAGATCCCCCGCAGTCTCGCTCGCAAGCGCTGCGTCGAGCCCGCCCACGCCCGACCGAAGGAGAATGTCCGTCAGCGTTTCCCCCGGCCGGCCTTTAACCGTCAGGTCGGGCGGCCGGACGGTTGGGAGCGCCGCGTCGGACGACTTGGGAATGGCTGAGGCTGCGGCTGGACGCATCCTCTCGGACTGCCGGCCCGTAGCTGCATAGCCGATGGCGCCAACGCCAAGGGCGAGCACGGCAAGGGCCGAAGTCAGGAGCGCGCTTTGGGACATGGCAGGGTGACGCCGAGCATAGGGGAGCCATCCTTCCGCGGCAACGCGTGCGCGGGCCCGGGGCTCACCTGCGAAGATACTGTCATTGCCTCGCAACTTTGCTTATTCAGGGACTTCTGGCGGGAAGTTGAACGGGCCTGAATGCGGCGAACCATGATCATTCGGCGGGCGGTGACCGCGCGGCAACTGCTGCCGCGCGATGTCTACTTCTGGCTGAAGGCGGTCCTGCTGGCGCTGGTCGCGGTCCAGGCGGCGCGGCTGATCTGGATCCTCGTCACGCCGCTTGGCCCGGTCGGGCGCTGGCTTCCCCCGGCCCCGCCGACCATCCCCGCCACCGCGCAGCTCGCCTTGTTCTCGACCTTCGATCCCTTCGCGACCGCCCAAGCCCCTGCGGGTGCCGCCGCCCCTGCCCCCGCAGCCAGCGGCTTCACCCTGTTCGGCACGCGCATGTCCTACGGCGGCGCGTCGGCGTCGGCGATCATCGCCGGCGCCGACGGCGTGCAGAACAGCTATTCGGTCGGTGAGGAAGTCGCCCCGGGCGTCCGCCTGCTTTCGGTGGGGTTCGACTTCGTCACAATCGGCGGCAAGGGGTCCGAGCAGCGGCTCGCGATGGAAGGCGCCGATCCACCCGTCGCGGCCGCCGCCACCGGCACTCCCGCGGCTGGCGGAGCGGGCCTGGCCCTTACCCCCGCCGCGATCCGCAACAATGTCGCCCTCGCCCCGCGCCTGGTTGGCGGGCGGGTCAGCGGCTTCCTCGTCAGCGCGACCGGCAATCCTGCGGTCCTCGCCCGGACCGGTCTTCGCGACGGCGACATCATCACGCAGGTGAACGGCCGCCCGCTCACCGACCCTGCCGCGCTCCAATCCCAGCTGAGCCCCGGCGCCCGTCTATCGCTCACCGTCGAACGCGGTGCCGCGACCGTGCCGGTGGCCCTGCTGCTTGAAGGAAATCCATGAAGCCGTTCACGACCCTCCTGGCGGGAGCGATGCTGTTCCTCGCCGACCCGGCCGCGGCGCAATATGCGCTCAATCTGCGCGACGTCGACGTTCGCGCGCTGGCGTCCGACGTCGCCAAGACCACCGGCCTGACCCTGGTCGTCGATGGCCGGGTCAACCAGAAGGTCAGCGTCACCACCCGCGCCTCGCTCAGCCGCAGCGAATATTTCGAAGTGTTCCTGTCGACCCTGCGCGCCAACGGCCTCGTCGCCATCCCCATTCGCGGCGGCTACCGCATCCAGCCGGTCGAGGGCGCCGCCAGCCAGCCGACCCGGATCGGCAGCCGCAACGCCTCGCGCAATCAGGTCGTCACCGAAATCTTCCGCCTCCGCAACATTGAGGCGGCGCAAGCCGTCGAGACCCTCCGCCCGCTGGTCAGCCCGCAGGGTAGCGTCACCGCCAACCGCAATGCCAATAGCCTGATCGTGGTCGATTTCGCCGACAATATCGCGCGGGTCCGGCAGCTGGTCGGCTCGATCGACCGGCAGAGCCAGACCAATCAGATCGTCTATCTCCGCAACGCCGGAGCGCGTGAGATCGCCACCTCCCTGTCGGCGCTGGCCGGGCAGAACAGCGGCGTCGCCGTGTCCGCGGTCGACAGCAGCAACGCGCTGGCCTTCAGCGGCGAGCCCGGCGCCGTGTCCCGCCTCGTCGCCATCGCCCGCGACCTCGACACGCGCGCGTCCGGCAATGCCGACATCCGCGTCTATTTCCTCGAACATGCCGATGCAGAGCAGCTCCTGCCCGTCCTCCAGCAATTGCTCGGCCAGCCGGTCACGCAGGGCACCAGCGCCCCGTCGTTCATCCGCAGCCAGGAAGGCGAAGGCACCGGCGCCGGTCCGGCAACCCCGCCGCCCGCCCCCGTCCAGACGACCGGCAACGGCGATCAGAACAACGGCATCGCCCGACGCGGGCCGGCGGTTGTCGCACGCTATCCCGGCACCAACGCCATCGTCATTGCCGCCAATGCGGACGTCCAGCGCCAGCTGGGTGAAGTCATCCGCCAGCTCGACACCCGCCGCGAGCAGGTGCTGGTCGAAGCCATCATCGTCGAGATCGGCGACCTTGCCGCCAAGCGCCTCGGCGTCCAATTCCTGCTGGCCGGGCAGAACGCCCCGTTCCTCGCGACCAACTATTCGAACGCGGTCCCCAACATCCTGACCGTCGGCGGCGCGATCGCCAATTATCAGCTGGGCCGGACCACCACCACCAACACCGATGGTACGGTCACCACCACCACCGACCGCCCGCTCGGCGACGGCATCACCGACGCCGCGGTCCAGTCGGTGCTACAGGCGACCGGCGGCTTCGCGGGCGGCCTGATCGACATCGGCAAGAATGCGGTGTTCGGCGCGATCCTCAATGCGGTGAAGTCCGACACGCAGAGCAATATCCTGTCGACCCCGTCGATCATGACGCTCGACAATCAGGAAGCGAAGTTGCTGGTCGGGCAGGAAGTCCCGGTCACCACCGGCGAGCGCCTCAGCACCAATTTCGACAATGCCTTCCGCACCGTCCAGCGCCAGAACGTCGGTATCCAGCTCGACGTCAAGCCGCAGGTCAATTCGTCGGGCTCGATCAAATTGTTCCTCCGCCAGGAAGTTTCGAGCATCGCCGGCCCGGTCGCCACCGGTTCGGCCGACCTCATCATCAACAAGCGCGAGTTCAAGACCGTGCTGACCGTCGACGACGGCGAGATCCTGGCGATCGGCGGTCTGCTCGACGAAAATGAGCGCCGCACCATCGAGAAGATCCCGCTGCTCGGCGACCTGCCCCTGCTCGGCAACCTGTTCCGCTCCAAGAGCCGGTCCAAGGCAAAGACCAACCTGATGGTCTTCATCCGCCCGACCATAATCCGCAGCGCCGCCGACGCCCGCCGCATCACTGCCCAGCGCTACGGCACCATCCGCAACGACCAGCTGCGCGTCCGGCCGCTCGAGGAGCCGTCGATCGACACTCTGGTCCGCGACTATCTCGGCACCGTTCCGCCGGTCGGGGTGGAAGATCGCCCCGGTGACGTCCGCTACGGCCCCGCGCCGCCCCCGCCGCCGCTCGCGCCCGTCAGGGGCTGAGCCGTGGCGGACGAAGCCAAGGAACTGGTGATCGACACGCCTTTGGTCCCGGCGCTCGAAGATCCATTGCTCGAGGACGTTCGCGCGTCGGAAATCCAGGCGGTCCCGGTCACCGCCCTCGTCGACCTGCCCTTCGCCATCGTCCGCGAAAGCGGCCTGCTTCCCCTCCCGCGCGAGGACGGCAGCCTCGAAGTCGCCATGCGCGAGGGGGCCGATCCGCGCCGCCTGATCGAGCTTCGCCGGCATCTCGGGCAGGCGTTCGACCTGCGCCCCGTCAGCACCGCCGACTTCGACCGGCTGCTGCAGGACCGCTATGCACTCGGCGGAAGCGCCGCCGGTCTCGCCCAATCGATCGGCGACGAAGATGGCCTTGACGCGCTCGCCAGCGGCATCCCGACCGCCGAGGACTTGCTCGCCTCCCCCGACGATGCGCCCGCCATACGCCTGATCAACGGCATCCTCGCCGAAGCCGTCCGGGCCGGGGTCAGCGACATCCACATCGAGCCCTATGAGAGCGGCCTTATCGTACGCATGCGGCGCGACGGTGTGCTCAAGGAGTCGCTGCGCATGCCGGCCCATGTCGCCCCGGTGGTGGTGAGCCGGATCAAGGTCATGGCCCGCCTCGACATCGCCGAGCGGCGCATCCCGCAGGATGGCCGGATCGGCGTCCAGCTCGGCGGCCGCGCGCTCGACGTCCGTGTTTCAACCCTTCCCAGCCGCGCCGGCGAGCGGGTCGTGCTGCGCGTGCTCGACAAGCAGCAAGCCGGCCTCACGCTCGAGCAGCTTGGCCTGTCGGGCACCGCCGCCGACATCCTGGTCAAGGCGCTGGCCGAGCCCAATGGCATCATCCTCGTCACCGGGCCGACCGGGTCGGGCAAGACCACCACGCTCTACGCCGCGCTGGCCCACCTCAACGACGGCAGCCGCAACATCCTAACCGTTGAGGACCCGGTCGAATATGCGATGGACGGGGTCGGCCAGACCCAGGTCAATTCCAAGGTCGGCATGACCTTTGCCAACGGCCTTCGCGCTATCCTCCGCCAGGACCCGGACGTTGTGATGGTCGGCGAAATCCGTGACCGCGAGACCGCCGATATCGCGGTGCAGGCCTCGCTCACCGGCCACCTCGTCCTCTCCACTGTTCACACCAACGACGCGCCTGGCGCGATCACCCGCCTGCGCGACATGAAGGTCGAGCCTTTCCTGCTCGCCTCCTCGCTGCGCGCAGTCATTGCCCAGCGGCTGGTTCGGCGGCTGTGCGAGCAGTGCCGGGCGCCCGAGGAGGATGCGGCCGGTGCAGCGGCCCTGCTCGGCTTCCCCCCTGACACGGTCCTTTATCGCGCGGTCGGCTGCAAGGCCTGTAATGGCGCAGGCTATCGCGGCCGGATCGGGCTGTTCGAGGCGGTCGTGGTCGATGCCGAGATCCGCCGCCTCATCCTGAGCGACGGAGACGAAGGCGCGATTGCCGCCCATGCCTTTGCCCATTCGCCAAGCCTGTACGCCGCCGCCCGCGCGCTGGTCGCGCAAGGCGTCACCACCGCGGCCGAAGCGATCCGCGTATCGCGCTCGGCGGACGAGCCCCTTGCCTAGCTTCGCCTACACCGCGATCGACCTGCGCGGGCGCGAACAGCAAGGCCGGCTGAGCGCTCCGACCCGCGAGGAAGCCCAAGGGCAGCTCGCGAAACGGCGCCTTCACGTCCTGCGCCTCGCCGAAGCGCAGGATGGCGGAGTTGCCGCTCCAAAGAAGGGCAGTATCACCTTGCCGTGGCGGCGGGGCGAGCGTCTGCGCTTTCGCGATCTCACCCTATTCACCCGCCAGCTCGCCACCCTCACCTCTGTGTCCCCGATCGAGGAGTCGCTCCGCACCATCGCCCGCCAGAGCGACCGCCCCGAAGTCCGCGGTATCGTCGCGCGGGTCGCCGACGCCGTGGTCGAAGGCCGCCGCCTCGCCGACGCGCTTGGCCGTGAACCGCGCAGTTTTCCGCCGCTCTACCGGGCGATGGTCTCGGCCGGCGAAAGTTCGGGCTCCTTGCCCGACATCCTCGAACGCCAATCGGTCCTGCTGGAACGGCAAGCGGCGATGCGCTCTAAGCTGCTGTCGGCCCTCGCCTACCCCGCCGTTCTGACCCTGGTCGCGCTCGGCGTGGTCGCGGCGCTGATGATCGCGGTGGTGCCGCGCGTGGTCGAGCAGTTCGACAACGTGGGCCAGCAATTGCCCTTGCTGACCCGCATCATCATCGCCCTGTCGACCTTCATGGCAAATTACTGGTGGGCCTTGCTGCTGCTGATCGGCGGGGGCCTGGCCCTGCTGTCCGTCGCGCTGCAGCGGCCCGACACCCGGCTGGTGATCGACCGTTTCCTCCTCCGCCTCCCTTTCGTCGGTCGTCTGGTCCGCGACCTTCATGCCGCCAGCATCGCGCGCACGTTGTCGACCATGATCGGCAGCCGCCTGCCCCTGATCGAGGGACTGCGCCTCACCGCCGAGACGGTACATAACCGCGCCCTCCGCACCGCCACCGAAGGGTTGGTCGAGGCCATCCGCCGCGGTGGCAGCCTGTCGGGTGCACTCGGCCGGGCCGGTGTCTTTCCGCCCCTGCTCGTCTACCTCGCCGCCAGCGGCGAAAGCGCCGGACGGCTGGAACTCATGCTCGCTCGCGCCGCCGAATATCTGGAGCGCGAATTCGACGCCTTTACCTCCACCGTGCTGGCGCTGCTCGAACCGATGATCATCGTCGTCCTCGGGGTGATCGTCGCTACCATCGTCCTCGCCATCCTCCTCCCCATCCTGCAGCTGCAGTCCCTAGTCGGAGCCTGACCGAAATGCCGCGCCATCCCGCCCGCCTCCGCAACCGTCGCAAGCCCCGCCGCAACGGCTTCACACTCGTCGAACTCATGGTGGTGATCGTGATCATCGGCCTCCTCGCGACCGTGGTGATGATCAACGTCCTCCCCAGTCAGGACCGGGCGATGACGACCAAGGCCCGCGCCGACATCGCCACGCTCAGCCAGGCGATGGAAATGTATCGCCTAGACAACATGCGCTACCCGCCTTCGCTGGAAGCCTTGTCGCAGCCGCGGCCGGGCGGTGGTGGCTCCTACGTCCGCAACCTGCCGGACGATCCGTGGGGCCGCCCCTATCAGATGAGCACGCCCGGCCAGAACGGCAGCCCATTCGACATCGTCTCCCTCGGCGCCGACGGCACGCCCGGCGGCGAGAACGAGGATGCCGACATCCGTGGCTCCGAGCAGCCCTGACCGCCGGCGCGAGGCCGGCTTTACGCTCGTTGAGCTGATGGTCGTATTGGCCGTCATGGGCCTGCTCGCCGGCGTCGCCGTTTGGCGCTGGCCAGCCGGCAACGACCGCGTTCGATCGGATGCGGTCGCTCTGTCCAGCCGAGTCGCCGCCGCCCGCGACCAGGCGATACTCTCCGGTCGCCCCCTCGCGTTGGAGATCGACACCTCGGGCTACCGCTTCGTCCAGCGCGGCCAGGAAGGGTGGCAGCCGGTTGCCGAGCCTTCGCTGCGCGAGCGCCGCTGGAGCCGCGGCGTAAGGCCCACCGGAACCGCCGCAGCCTCCGCCCGGCTCGGCTTCGACAGTGTCGGCCTGCCCGACCGCGCGCTCGACCTGACGCTAGCCGGCGACAGGGCCAGCGCGGTGGTCGAGATCGCCGCCGACGGCGAGGTCGTCGTCAAGTGAGCCGCAACGGCTTCACCCTGCTTGAAATGCTGGTCGCGCTGGCAGTCTTCTCGATCGCCGCGCTTGCCCTGCTGCGGCTCGACGCCGTCGCGGTCGCCACCGCCACCGACCTCAAGGCGCGCGAAGGCGCCATGCTGGTCGCCGAGAACGAGGCCGCGCGGATCGCCACCGATCCCGCCGCGCCCCCGCTCGGCAATGCCAGCCGGCGCATCGGCAATGGCGGCCAAACCTTCCTCGTCGGTCAGTCGGTGTCGCCGACCCCCGACCAGCGCCTGCTGCGCGTCGACCTCGCGGTGCGGAGCGCCGACGCCCCCGCCGCCGTGCGCCTGACCTTCATCCGGAGGGCACGGTGAGACCGACCCGCGCCACCCGCGGCTTCACCTTGGTCGAGATGGTGGTGGCGCTGCTGATCTTCGCTATCCTCGCGGGCGCCGGCGTCGGCCTGCTACGCGCCAGTGTCGACACCCAGGAAGCCGTGGGCGGCGCGCTCGCCGACCTCAGTGCCGCTGCCCGCCTCCGCGCCCTGCTGGCGGCCGACCTGACCCAGGCCGTAGTTCGCCCGGTCGAAGGCGCCCCGGCGGGCTTCGCCGGCAGCGCGAACGAGCTGCGCCTGGTGCGCGCCTTCGAACCTGCCGAGCGTGTAGTTGGCTCGAGCGGCCTCCAGGCGATCCGCTGGCAGGTCGAGGGCGGACGCCTCGTCCGGCAGTCGATTACCCCGACTGGCGTTGCGACCGGTCCCGCCGCCGTCCTCGCCCGCGATGTCACCGGCCTGGCGCTCCGCTACCGGGCCGCGGACGGCGGCTGGCGCAACGCCTGGGCTCCGCTCGCCACCGAGGCCGCGCTCCCGCGCGCCGTCGAAATGCGGCTGCAGCGCCAAGGCGAGGCGGAGGTCTCGATCACCGTCGCTCTGCCCGAAGGTCCCGCCCCGCCGAGGACCGCCGCATGAGCCCTCGCCCCCACGAACGCGGAGCCGCCCTGCTCACCGTCCTGATGCTGGTGGCGGTGATCGCGACGCTGGCGGCGACCACCCTCGACCGATTGACCGTCGCTACCCGCCTTGCCGCCAATACCGGCATCGCTGCGCAGGGCAGGCAGTGGCTTGGCCTTGCCGAACAGCTCGCCGCCGTGCGCCTTCAGGACCTCGCCGCCGCCGACGCCGCGCGCACGCTGGCCGGCCCCTGGCTCGGCCAGGTGCGCGAGATCCGTCTGCCCGATGGCGGGACCTTGCGTGCCGAGGTTCGCGACGGCGGAAACTGCTTCAATCTCAACGGCCTCGCCCGCGACCAGATCGACGGGACCACCGTCGCCGATGTCGCGGCGGTGCAGCAATTCTCGCAACTGCTTCTCCTCCTCGGGGTCGATGGTTCGCGCGCCGCCAGCATCGCCTCGGCCGCCGCCGACTGGGTCGACAGCGACCTCGTGCCGCTGCCCGCCGGGACCGAGCAGGCCCGTGCCGACAGCGCTTGGCCGCCTGCCAACGGCTCCTTCGCCGACGTTGCTGAGCTTGGCGCAGTGCAGGGCGTCACTCCCGACCTGCTCGGCCTCGTCTCGCCCTTCCTGTGCGCGCTTCCCGAGGCGGGGCCGCAGGGGATCAATCCCAACACCCTGCTGCCCGAACAGGCGCCATTGCTCTCGATGCTCGCCCCGCAGCAACTCTCGATCGGCGCCGCCCGGGCGCTGATCGCCGGGCGTCCCGCTGCTGGCTATGAAAGCAGCGTCGCCTTCTGGCGGGCCTCGGGGATCGCCGCCGACGCCATTCCCCCGGGCGCCGCCGAGCAGGTCCGCTTAAAGTCCCGCTGGTTCGAGCTGCGCGCCGAGGTCGGCAACGATGGCCAGTCGCTCAGCAGCACCTCGCTGCTCGACCTGCGGGAAACAGGTGCCCGGATCGTTCGCCGCCGCTACGGAGACTGGCGATGAGCGACGCCACCCTCCTTCTCCTCCCCGCGGTCTGCGACGCGGCCGACGCGACCGCCTGCTGGTGGCGGCTGTCCGGCGACGCGATCGTGTCCGAGCATGTCGATGCCGAGTGGCGCGGCCAAGCCCTGTCGCTGATCGCCCTCGCCCCCGTCGCCGCGGTCCGCCTCGACTTCCCCGAAAGCCAGGGCGAGACCGCGCGCCAGGCCCAGGCGATCGCCCGCTCCGCCGCGATCGAGCAGGGCATGGCGGACGCGGCCACCCTGCACGCGGTTGCCGGCACTCTCGACGACCGGCTTGCGACCGCCGTGGTCGCCAACGGCAACATGATCGAGTGGCTTGACTGGCTTGCCACGCACGGCGCCGATCCGATCGCCATTCTCCCCGTGGGCACCGTCGCGCCGCCGAGCGAGCAATGGTCGGCGCTGACCCTCGGCCCCGAGCGGATCATCGCGCGCGGCGGGCTGGTCGCGCCCGACGAACCGGCACTGCGCGACGTCCTGGTCGAGCCGGGTGAGGAGGTCGCCCTGTTGTCGCCGGAGGCCATCCATCAGCGTCTCACTCTGCTGGCTCGCCAGCTCCCGCTCAACCTGCGGACCGGCCGCTTCGCCCGCCGCCGCCTGCTCCTGCTCGACTGGCGCCGACTGCGCGAGCTGGCCGCGCTGGCCCTGCTGATCCCGCTGCTCGGCCTCGTCATGGGTCTCGCCCTGATGATCCGTCTCGACCAGAGCTCGGCCCGGCTGGAGGCGGAGACCGCACGCCTGACCAGCGCGGCGATCGGCAGCCAGGTCACCGCAGCCGCCGCCGCCGCCGTGCTCGATACCCGCATCGGGGCCACGCCGGGTGCCAGCGGATCGCCCTTCCCGCCGCTAGCCGCCCTCTACCAACAGCTTCAGCAATTGCAGGGCGTGACCGCCGTTTCGGTCACCTACCGCCCAGACGGCACGCTGGCCGCCAGCCTGGCCGCCACCCGGGTCGAGGACATCAACCGGCTGCTCCTGTCGCTGCAACGCCTCGGCTATCGCGTGACCGCGTCGACCCGCCCGGGCGCCAGCGGGCAGATGATCGCCGACCTCACCCTGCGGAGCGCCGAATGAACCCGCTCGCCCCCGCCAGCGGCTGGTACATGGCCCGAACCGTACGCGAACGCTGGCTGATCGGCATCATGCTCGCCGTCGCCATTCCCCTGCTCTGCTTCCTCCTCATCTATCGCCCGCTCACCGCCGCGATCGAACGGGCCGAGGAACGCCACTCGGTCGCCGTCCGCAACCATGCGTTGGTCCTCGCCCGGCTTGCGCAGCTCGATACCGTGCAGCGCCCGGCCGTCGCCCTTCCGGCCGGCAGCGCACCCCTGTCACTGCGGGTGACAGAAGCCGCCGCGCTCGCCGGCGTGTCGCTGAGCGCCAACGAACCGCGCGGAAACAGCTCGGCCCTCATCACCCTCGCCCCCTCGGCGCCCACCGCCGCGCTGCGCTGGTTGCGACAGCTCGAACAACAAGGGATCGTAGTGCGAGAACTGACCATCACCCCGCAGCAGGGCGGCCAGGTCGTCGTCACCGCCACCCTCACGCAGGCGGGCGCGCAATGAATTGGCGCTGGGCCGTCTGGACCACGGGCATCGCGCTGATCGCCCTGCTGCTGCTGCTCCCGCTACGCATCGCGCTGTCGGCGGCCGACCTCCAGCAAGTGGGACTGAGCGCGAGGCAGGTCGGCGGCACCATCTGGGGAGGGCGGATCGGCGAACTGACGCTCGGCCGCCAGCTGCTCGGTACCTTCGATGTCCGGCTCGATCCCGGTGCCCTGCTGCTTGGCCGGGTCGCCATGCCGTTCGAGCGGCTTGACCAGATCCAGGGCCCGCTGACCGGGGTGCTGCGCGCGGGCGGCTCAGTCACCGGGGTCGAGCGCCTGTCCGGCGCGATTCCCGCCGGCAATCTCCTCGGCGGAGCGCCGATCGACAGCCTTACCTTCACCGACACCACCATCCTTTTCGAAGACGGCCGCTGCGCTCAGGCAAGCGGGCGCCTTGCCGCCAACCTCGCCGTGCGGTTCGGCCCGCTTGCGCTCGACCGCGGGTTTGCCGGCGCCGTGTCGTGCGACGGTGACCGCGTGCGCGCCCGCCTCGCCAGCCAGGCGGGAAGCGAGCAGGTCGAATTCTTCGTCAGCTCGTCGGGCCAGGTGCGCGGCTGGATCACCATCCGCTCACCCCTTCCCGGCCTCGACACCCTGCTCTCGACCTACGGTTTCCGAACCGGTCCCGGAGGGCTCACATTGCCGTTCGAAACGCGGCTGTGATCCCACTCGCCGGAGGAGTCGCCGGCTTCCTGCTCGGCGCCATCTTCGGCAGCTTCATCGCCACCCTGTGCCTCCGCTGGCCAGAAGGCGAAAGCGTGCTTCGCGGCCGATCGACCTGCGATGGTTGCGGCCGGCCGATCCCGCCGGCCCGCCTTGTCCCCTTGCTCAGCGCCGCGTGGTCGCGGGGGGGCGCGGCCTGCTGTGGCTCGGCGATCGACCCTTTTCACACCCGCGTCGAACTGGCGGCCGCATTGATCGGCGCCGTGTCGCTGGCCCTCGCCCCCTCCGCACAGGGCCTCGCCCTGGCCGCCTTCGGCTGGCTGCTCCTGCCCTTGTTCCTGCTCGACCGGGCGCACTTCTGGCTGCCCAATCCGCTGACGATTACCCTCGCGCTGGCCGGCTTCGCCCTAGCGCCGCTGCTCGATGACGTGCCGCTGGTCGAACGGCTCGCCAGCAGCCTCGTCGCCGGGCTCGGCCTTGCGCTGATCGGCTGGACCTATGCCCGCCTCCGCAGTCGCGAAGGGCTGGGCGGGGGCGATCCCAAGCTCCTTGCCGCCCTCGCGCTGTGGCTGGGCGCGGAGGGCGTCGTCGCTACCTTGCTCGGCGCCGCCTTGCTTGGTCTTGCAGTGGCACTGGCGCAGCGCCGCGCCCGCGACGAAGCCCTGCCGTTCGGCGCCTTCCTTTGCCTCGCCGCTTGGCTCATCGCCACCCTGCGGGTAGCCTTCGTGCCATAATGTAACGAAATTTCGCCTGCGCTGTCAGCAGCTTGTAACAGCCTGACGCCACTGGCAGGAGCGACTCATCTTTATTGAAAGGCGGTCAGGCCGGACACCCCGACGGGCGAACGGACAGGGCAGCTTGCGTTCAAGGGGAAACATGCGTGGCCAAGACTTATTTCAGCCTGAAGACCGGTAACTTCACCCAGGACTGGAGCGACACCGGCCTCATCACGCAGGATGACGATTGGTCCAATGTTCCCAGCATCGTCGGTTATCTTGGCGACGGGCTGATCGGCACCTCGACCGCAGTGAACCCCGCCACCGTCACCGGCGACAGCATCAGGGTCGACGTCATCGCCAATCTGACCGCCGTCAGCAACATTAGCGGCGGCGTGGGCGAATTCCAGCTCTCCAATCCGACGGTCGCATTGCAGGGTTCGGGCACCGCGGGCGCCCCCTACCTCGCCCTCTACATGGACTCGACCGGGCGCGAGAACATCGTGCTCAAGTTCAATGCCCGCGACATCGACAGCACGACCGACAATGCCGTCCAGCCGCTTGCCGTCCAATATCGCATCGGCGACAGCGGCGCCTGGATCACGGTTCCCGCGGGCTCGATCAGCGATGCCTCGACGGGTCCCAGCCTTGCCACACTGGTGACACCCATTACCGTCGCCCTGCCGGCCGCAGCTAGCAATCAGGCCCAGCTTCAGATCCGCATCATCACTACCAATGCGGCCGGGTCCGACGAGTGGATCGGGATCGACGACATCAACGTCAGCAGCACCGAGGTCGCCGGCGTTTCGCCCGGCATCCTTTCGATCGGCGACGCCAGCATCGTCGAAGGCGATGCGGGCGCGGCCGACATGGTACTCACGGTCACTCGGACCGGCGGAAGCGATGGCGCGGTCTCGGCCAGCTGGAGCGTTTCGCTCGACGGAACTGCCGGCAGCACAGACCTCGGCAGCCCGCTTTCCGGCACCGTCAGCTTTGCCGCCGGCCAGACCAGCGCGGTGATCCGCGTGCCGGTGATCGGCGACCTCGTTGCCGAAGCCAATGAGACCTTCTCGGTGCGCTTGTCGGCCCCCACCGGCGGTGCATCGCTCGGCGACGCTACGGGTGTCGGCACCGTCCGCAACGACGACCTTCCGCCGGCCGCCAACGTCTTCATCAACGAAATCAACTACGATCCGGACGGCGCCGATACCGGTGAGTTCGTCGAGGTCGCCGGCCTTGCCGGTACCGACCTCACCGGTTGGTCGCTGGTCCTCTACAACGGCAATGGCGGCGGCGTTTCCAGCACGGTGAATCTGTCCGGGACGCTGGCAGACGGCGCGAACGGCTTCGGCTTCCGATCGGTCGCGACGATCGGCATCCAGAACGGTTCTCCCGACGGCATAGCCCTGGTCGACCCCTTTGGCCGAGTCATCCAGTTCCTCAGCTATGAAGGCACGATGGTCGCGACGAATGGGCCCGCAGCCGGGCTCACCTCGACCGACATTGGCGTGTTCCAGGACGGTGCCCCGATCGGCACCAGCCTGCAGTTGCAGGGCACCGGGTCGAGCTACGGCGACTTCACCTGGGGCTTCGATATCGCTTCCACGGGCGGCGTGGCGAACGCCGGGCAGTTCTTCCTTTCTGGGACCGACCAGGGCCAGATCCGGATCAGCGACGCAGCCGTGGTGGAGGGAAATAGCGGCACCACCGCGCTCACCTTCACGGTGACCCGTGCCGGTGGCTTCGCCAGCGCGGCGAGCGTCGGCTACACCCTCGACTTCGGCACCTCGGCCTCCGCCGGAGACCTTGCCCCCGGCACCCCGGGCAGCGGCACCGTCACTTTTGCCGCGAACGAATTCACCAAGACGATCACGCTGCAGGTGCAAGGCGACACGCTCGGCGAGGACAATGAAGGCTTCCTCGTCCGCCTGACCGACGTCTCCGGCAATGCCGCCATTGTCGATGGCAGCGGCCTCGGGATCATCCTCAACGACGATCCGATCGCCCGCACGATCATGGCGATCCAGGGCGAAGGCCATGTTTCGGCATTCGTCGGCCAGCCGGTGATCACGAGCGGCATCGTCACCGCGGTCGATACGGTCGGCTTCTATCTTCAGGACCCGAACGGCGACGGAAATGCGCGCACGTCCGACGGCATCTTCGTCAAGACCGCCGCGACGCCGACCGTGAAGGTCGGCGATGCCCTCCAGCTCACCGGCGTGGTCGGCGAGTATAAGCCGAGCGCCGCCGGGCTATCGGTCACCCAGATCGCCGCTTCGACAATCACCACCGTGTCGAGCGGCAACCCGCTTCCGGCCGCGGTTCTGATCGGTGCCGGCGGTCTCCTGCCCCCGACTGAGAGCATCGACAGCGACAGCCTCACCGTCTTCAACCCCCAAAAGGACGGCATCGACTTCTGGGAATCGCTGGAGGGAATGCGGGTCACCATCGACAGCCCGATCGCGGTCGCCAGCAGCAACGGCTTTGGCGAAACCGACATCGTCGCCTCGGCGGGCGTCGGCGCTACCGGGATCAACGGCCGCGGCGGGATCACCATCAGCGCCGGCGACTATAATCCCGAGAAGATTCAGCTCGACGACAGCCTGGTCGCGCAGCCGACGCTCAGCACCGGCGACATTCTCGCGCCGGTCACCGGGGTCATCAACTACGCCTTCGAACGCTACGAAGTGCTGGCGACCGAGCGGGCGGTGATCACCACCGACCGCACCCTCGGCGACGACAATACGGTGCTGCAGGGCGATGCCAATTTCGTCAGCATCGCCACCTACAATCTCGAAAATCTCGACCCGTCTGATCGCAAGTACGACATCCTCGCGAACGACATCGTCTACAGCCTCAAGGCGCCCGACATCATCGGCGTTCAGGAAGTCCAGGACTTCGACGGCGCGGGCTCGGGTTCCGACCTGTCCGGCGTGGCCAACGTCCAGGGCCTGATCGATTCGATCAAGGCGATCAGCGGGCTTGTCTACACCTATGTCGAGATCGAGCCCGCCACCGCCGGCTCGACCGGTGGCGAGCCCGGCGGCAACATCCGCAACGGCTACCTCTACCTCTCCAGCCGTGTCTCGCTGGTCGAGGGCAGCCTCGGCCTGATCGAGGACCCGGCCTTCGCCGGCTCGCGCAAACCCTTGGTCGCGACCTGGTCCTTCAACGACCAGCAATTCAGCACGATCAACGTCCATTTCACGTCGCGGCTTGGGTCCGATCCGCTTTGGGGCGACGCGCAGCCGCCGCGTGACGGCGGCGATGCCTCGCGCACCGCGCAGGCGGCAGCGGTCGGCGACTATGTCTTCGACATCGTGTCCTCCGACGCGTCCAAGCAGTTCGTCCTGCTCGGCGACTGGAACGGCTTCTACTTCGAAAAGGCGCACACGCAATTGACCGAGGGGGGGGTATTTACCAATCTGTCCACTCTCCTGCCCGAGGAGGAGCGCTACTCCTACCTGTTCGACGGCAACTCGCAGTTGATCGACAACATGCTGGTGACCGGCGGGCTACTGCCGGGAGCGCGCTATGACGCGGTGCATATCAATGCCGAATTCACCGGCACGCGCCCGACCGACCACGATCCCCAGCTTGCCCTGCTGCGCGTCGCCATCACGCCGCACGACGTGGTCATCGACAACGGCCTGGTCACCGAAAACCTGCCGGCCGGAACGGTTGTCGGCACCCTGTCGGCGACCGACACGCCCGGTGACAAGCTGACCTACCGCCTGCTCGACAATGCCGACGGACGGTTCGTCGTCGACCCCGCGACGGGTATTCTCCGCACCGCCACGGCACTCGACTATGAGGCCGCGACCAGCTTCACGCTGAAGGTGCAGGTCACCGACGCCGCCGGCCTGAGCAGCAGCAACGACGTCGTCGTTGCGGTCGGCGACGTCAATGAAGCGCCGGTCGCGGTGATCGACAGCATCGCCGTCAACGAGGACGCGACGTCCGCGAACCTGTGGAGTCTGCTGCTCGGCAACGATCGAGATCCGGACGCCGGCGATGCCCTGTCGATCAGCGCGGTGAGCGGCACGGGAACGCTTGGCAGCCTGGTATTCGACGCCACTTCGCAAAACCTTCGCTACGTCGCCGACAATGATGCGTTCGACGCGCTGGCGCCCGGCGCGACCGCTACCGACCGGTTCACCTATACCGTGACCGACAAGGGCGGCCTGACCAGCACCGCGACCGTCGCCGTGACGGTGACCGGTCTGGCCGACGGAATCACCGTCAACGCCGGCAATGGCGATGACGTGGTGAACGGCACCGGCGGCGAGGACCGATTGTCCGGCGGCAACGGCATCGACCGGCTGTTCGGTCTCGACGGCCACGACCACCTCGACGGCGGAAACGGCAACGACCAGCTGTTCGGCGGTCGCGGCAACGACCTGCTGATCGGTGGCCAGGGCGACGACCTGCTGGAAGGCGGCGCCGGACGCGATGCCTTCGTGCTCGCCGCGCGCGGCGGCAACGACGTGATCCGTGACTTCGACATCGCCAACGACACGTTGCTGTTCGACGGGACCGCGATCCGCTCGAGCCAGGTCGGCGACACCAACGGGGACGGCGTTGCCGATCTGCGGATCAACCTGACTGCAGGCGGATCGGTGACCCTGCTTGGCCTGTCCTCGCTCGCCGGGGTCAAGACCGGTGACTATACCGAGGCTGCCGCATCGCAATCCTACCGTTTCGATGCCGCCGACGACTTCGCGTTCAGGCACGATTTCAAGACCGTGGATCTGTGGCTCTTCGCCTAGGCCGACAGGTATAAACACGCATCGGCCGGCGTGCCATCACCACTATCGAGTGGCGGCACGCCGGCGACCAGCGCGGTCTGGACCGCAAGCGGCAGTGAACGCGCGCGAAGCTTCTTCATTGCCTTGGCCCGGTAGATCTCGACTGTCCGCTGACTGAGGCTGAGGCGATAGGCGATGACCTTGTTCTGCAGCCCTCCGACCATCCCGCGCAGGACCTGATATTCACGGTGCGACAGCGTCGCCACCAGGCGGCGGGCCTCGCCGGTCGGCTCCAGGTCGCTCTGTCTCGCCCGGGCGGTGGCAAGCGCGTCGTCGATCGAACAGAGCAAGGCGCCGGCCGCAACCGGCTTCTCGATGAAGTCGATCGCCCCCGCCTTCGTTGCCTGAACCGCAATCGGGATGTCGCCGTGGCCTGACAGCATGATCACGGCCGCAAGCGGCGCCTTGGCTCGAAGACGCGTCTGAGCGGTGATCCCATCGACACCCGGCATGCGCACGTCGAGCAAGACACAGGAAGGATCGCCGGGACGAATGGCGTCGAGAAATTGGGCACCGTCACCGAATGGCAGTGCTTCGAACCGGTTGTTGCACAACAATTCGCAGAGCTCGGTTCGCAGATCCGCATCGTCGTCGACCACGTAGACGAGGCCACGGCCGGGCTGCGCGTCGAGGTCCTTGTCCATCGCCTCATTATAGCAGCGACGAGAGCGGGACGCGGCCAACCCGCCGCTTATCACAGCGGTGCCGCCCTGCCCCACAGGAAGCCCTGCCCGAGATCGGCCCCGAGCGCCGTTGCGAATTCCTGCTGGGCATCGGACTCGATGCCTTCGATGGTCGTGAGAATGCCTTGCGCGCGGCAATAGCCGATCACCTCGCGAAGCATCTGCATTGCCGCTCCACCTTCGAGCACGCTCCAGAAGAAGTCCTTGTCGATCTTCAGCTCGGTGAACGGCAATTGCATCAGCAATTCGAAGCCAGCGTTTCCCTTGCCGAAATCGTCGACGGCGAAATTGTAGCCGAGCATGGTGAGCTGGCTTGCCGCGCGCGAAAGCGGTTGCAGACCTTCAAGCGTCGGATGCTCGGTCAATTCCACGGTCAGGCAGGAACGATCGATCCCCGCGGCCGAAACCTGCGCCTCCAGTTGCGGAAGGAACAGGGGGTGGCAAAGCACTTCCGCCCGGCAGTTGAAGGCGATTGTCATTGGCTGATGTTCAAAGCGCCGGATTGCCGCCACGCTTTGCTGGATGACCCGGCAGGTGATCGCCAGCGTGGTGTCGATCGGCACGAGGTCGCCGAACAGCAGATCGGGGGAAATGGGCGAACCATCGGCTGCCCGGGCAAGCGCCTCGAATCCCACCAGCGACTTGGTGGCGAGCGAATGCTTGGGCTGGAAATGCACGGTGGTGCGATCGGCCAGGCTCCCCTCAGCCAGCCGCTCCTTCACCCAGTCCTCCCCCCTACGTTCCGGATCCTGGTAAGGCGCGAAGCGGGTTTCCAGCAGTTCGATGAGTCTTCGTGCGGTGTAGGGTTTCTGAAGCGTACCGACCACCGTCAGTCCGGCCGACTGAGCCGTCATCAGCGCTGCATTGATGACGCGCGGCTGTTGCCCGCTGGCGATGATCACCCGGGCAACGTTGCGATCCTTGGCGATGCGGTCGATGGCTCCGAACCCATCGATCTCGGGCATGGCGAGATCAAGCACGACGACATTGCTGCGATTGGGATCGATCTTGAGGTCGCGGACCCGCGGGGTCCAGCACGTCTCGTAGCCGCGCTGCCTGAGTGACTGCTGCAGCAGCTTGCCGCTCGGCTCGTCGTCTTCGAGCAGATGGACCAGCGGGCCGCTCATGCGAAATGCCCGATGGCAGATGCGATAGCGGTCCGGCACGGCACGGTGATGGTAAGGACGGCTCCGCCCTCGGAACCGTTGGACAGGTCCATTCTTCCCCCCGCCTCGATCATGATCTGCCGGCAGATGTACAGCCCGAGCCCGGTTCCGCGATGCGGTCCCTTGGTCGTGAAGAAGGCTTCGAACGCCTTGCTGCTTGCCTCTCCCGACAGGCCCGTACCGTTATCGGCAATGGTGATCTCGACCAGTTCCTCGACCTTGCGCAGTCCGATCGTGATCCGTCCGGGAGTAGGATCGCCGCCCTGCCGCCGGGTGAGGATGGAATCGTGGGCGTTCTGGAGCGCGTTGACGACGATCTGCTCGAGCCCGACCCTCGCCATCGAGACCCGTAACGACTGATCATGATCATGGGCGATCGAGAGAGTCATCTCGTCGGCAACGAGCATGGGACGAACAAAACTCGCCGACGCGGTCACCGCCTCCATCGGATCGAACAACTCGCCCTCGGGCGTTTCGAGGCGTGCATAATGACTGACCTGATCGATGATCGAGCGGGCGCGATCGACCTGATCGCCGATCCGCCCCAGCTTCTTGATGATCGGCGTGAGGCTCTCGTCGCCGCTCGCCTCGACCTGGAACAAGGCGTTCTCGGCGGCGAGCGCGATGGTGAACAAGGGTTGCTTGATCTCATGGCTAAGTGCCGAGGCCATGCCACCGAGGTCCATCAGGCGCCCTTGGTGCAGCATCCGATCCTGCTGCATCTTCGACTGTCGAAGTCGCAGCATGCAGCCGGCCTTCCAGCGGGACTGCAAGTCCGGATTACGGGCGATCAGCATGTACCATTCGGTGGCCGCGCCATCCGCGGGCCTGAATTCGACCATCACTTCGGACTTGCCGGCGGCGGTGACGAGCTCCTGGCGATCGCCCTCATGGATCAGGAGGCGATGGTTTTCCCGGCTCGTATTATCGAGGCGGTCGAAGACGAGCTCACCCGCTGCCTGGTCGAAATAGATGTCGGCTATCAGCGTGAGATCGATGGCATTCTTCAATTCGCCAACCGCAAGCGCAAGCTGCTCTCGCTCGCGCGCCAATGCGACATAAGCATTATTCTCGTGAACGAAGGCATCGATCGCGGGCTGAAAATCCTTGAGCGGCACGGGTGGCGGCGCGACCAGGCCCGGCGTGCCGAAATCGCGAACCACCTCGAACCAGCTGATCATCGTGTTGTGGGTGAGACGTCGAAGCCACTGACAGCTGATGATGCCCAGCGCCGCCAAGGCGATCACTGCCAGCAATTCAGTGAGCAGGGTCTGGTACGCTTTCAGTACTAGCGGACGGATCGATGCGGCATAGGCAAGTTCGTGGCCCGTTCCGCCGAGCTCACCGACGCGACAGGCGTTGACCCAATAGGCGAAGGTTCCGCGATCGTTAGGCCCCGTGACTTGCCGGCCATCATCAAAGGTGCTGCAGCCGAGTTCGCGGCCGATCCTGGCGGTGTCGCCAAGCAGGGCCCGGCTGGGGGCCATCAGTACCTGCACCGGTCCCATGAAGGTTTGCACTTCATGCGTCCCTCGCACGCTGTGCACTGCGGCATGTTCGAGATCTGTGATCCGCAACACTTCCGTATCAACATCACGAATCGCGGCGTCGAAGCGCATGCTGAAATTGCCGACCTCGACAACGAAGAGCGCCATGCAGCCCGTCACCGCGAAGAACATGGTCGACGTGGTGACCGCTGCCGGAAGCCAGACGCAGCGTCGGCGGACCAGGGCGATCCGCCGCTTATCCACCTGCAGAAGCAGGCGAACGCAATCCACGATCGCGGCGAACAGAACGTCGTTGAGGATCTTTCGAAGAACCAGCAGGGTCGCAAGCGCAGGTGGAACCTCGTAATTCCAGATGATCAGCGCGTAGCCCGCCGCTGCTGCAAAGGTGGCCCCGTAGACCAGGGTGGCGATGCTGTAGTTTGCCTGACGCTGCCCGATCCAGTGCAGGAAGAGCACGTGACCGACTCCCAGGACCACCGAAAACGGATGCCCCCACCAGAAGTAGGTCGGCGCCATGGTGATGACCGCCACTGCGACCCCGGCGCGAACTCCAAACAGCCAGAAGGCAAACAGGTAGAAGAGCGGCCCGAGATAAAGCTCCAGCCCGGGAGCCATGATGACGCGCTGACTGGACACCGCCAGCCCGACAGCCGCGAGCAGCACGAGGAGATGTTGAGCGAACAGTCGCCGCCGCTTGCGCAGCCGCCGGCGCTGGCGAGCGTGAGAGACCGGAAAGGTGAAGCTGTCGTGCGGGACCGGGGCGGTCATGCGCCGACGTCTCCGGCGATCAGGCTCAGAAGCGTCTTCGGACCGACCGGCTTTCCGATCACCGATGCACCGCCCTGGGCCAGTTCCTGCAGAGCAGCATCGGTCAGATCCGTCTGACCTGTCATGAGGTAGAAGCGACAGGTTCGCTGGCTGTCGGAGGCGCTTGCCCGGCAGCTTCTGAGGAGGTCGAGCCCGCTTGGCCCGGGCATCCGGAAATCGCTGATGATGGTCGTCACGTCGATGCCGCGGCCGAGCAGTTCCAGGGCTTCGGGCACGCAGTGCGCCCCGTGCGTGATATGGCCGAACATACCCAGTAGCTCACACAGCTCCTCGACGATCTCGACCTCGTCATCGACGACAAGCACACTTCCCCCTGCCATGAGCTTTGGTTCCTGTCGGGCCGGTGGTCGCGCCATCCCTCCTGTTTCTAGAGGATTGCCGGTGACTCCGGTCAGCCGGGCACTGCTTCGGAGATGTCGCAGGTCGACGGGGAATGGCGGCACTGCCCTGACGTTTGCCGGTCGGTGGGTCATCAGCCGACCCACTGCGCTGGCTGGCATGCCGCAAGGGGGAAGGAGCCAACGGCTGCTCGCGCCGGCCGAACCGGTGGCGTGGTCCGATGCCGGGTCGGGGCCGGTGGCCGGGCACCTGGCCTGTCGGCGGCACTATCGGTCCTGGGCGTCAGGCGCTCGGTTTCCGCGACAAGCGATCGCGCGGTCGAGGCAGCCTCCGCCAGCGTTGCGGCATTCTGATCGGTCGCGAACTCGATCTGGCCCCATACCGTCGCGATGTTCTGCAGGCCGAACGAATGGATGTCGGCGGTGACCGACGCTTCGCCGACGACCTCCTTGGCCTCCTGGAGGCGAGCGGCCAGCAGCGGCATCACTCCCGCGACCGAGGCAAGGGACTGAACGCCCTCCGCGACAAGCTTGAAACCTGCGCCGAATCGCTCCCTGACGACCATTGCCGTGGTGGCGGACTGTTCGGCCAGTTGGCGTGCTTCCTCCTTGAGTGCGGGCAAGGCGCCGGTTTCTCCTGCCTCGTCCCCGACCTGGAGCGCCAGAAGGCTGGTGCGAAGAGCAAGGGCATCCAGTTCCTTCAAGGTCGTGAGCGCCTCTTTGGATCCGGCTTCGATGACGCTCATTGCGCGAACCGAGCGATCGAGGCCGCCTGCCAATAACTCGAGATCGGTCGTCGCTTGCAGCGCAAGTGCTTCCGCCAGAGCCAGATTGCCCGAAATCTTGCCGGAAGATCCCATCAGATGGGCAAGCTCGGGTTGCCAGTCGGAGCGACAGGCGTGGTCCTGGCAGGTGTCGCGAAGGTGGGCGGCGCGGCGATTGATGCGCAGGGCTGCGGCCTGGGCTTCGGCGAGCCTGGCCGCCGCGGCGTTGAAGTCGTTGCGGAGCGGCTCGTAGAATCGCGAAAACTGGCTCTTCAAACGGTGCGTGACATCCCCCGCCGCGAGCCGGTTGAGCCCGCCTCGCAGGTGGTCGAGAACGAGGCCGCGCGAGACATTCTCGGCAAAGATGACGCGCATCTGCTCTTCGACCTGGGCGAGACTGGCGCGATGCCGATCGCTGACCCGGCGTCGGCCCCATTGCCCGAGGGCCAGCGCCGCGGTCGTCGACATGGCGATCCACGCAAGCGTTGCGCCCACCGGAGCGACGTTCGACAAGAGGGTCAGTGCCAGTCCAGAACCGGCAGTGAGACTTGCCTGGGCCAGGGTCAGACCATCGAACCGCATGCAACGCGCTGTTTCGTCTTTCCGTCCCCGCATCGGGTCCAGCTCCATTCATCAAGGTCGATGAGGCGCTTATGATCCGCTGGAGCGGACGTTGCGATTACGTAGAAATACAATAAGCGGACGGCGCGAAGGACTGTGGCTCGGCTCAGGCGAACTGGTCGCGCCGCTCGACGATCGCGAAGCGGGTGATGTTTTCGGCCTCCCCCTGAAGGTCGCGCGCAAGCACCCGCAGGCCGTAAATGGCGGCCGCCGCTTCCGAGGCAATGGCCGCGCGCGACGGATCGTTCGACGCCGCCAGCTGGCGCGCGGCTTCGGACGTGCTCGCTGCCGGAATGGCGATCCACTCGCGTCCGTCGAGGTAGGGCGCGCACTGGATCAGCGCGGCGGGATGGCTCGACACGTGGCGGATGGTGGTGATGTCCGCCCCCTCACAGCCAAGGAGATGCAGGCGAACGCCGAGCACCTGTTCGCCGACGACGCGCAGTTCGGGATGGGCGAGCAGGTGCCGGACGGTGGCGATCGGCCCGACCCGGCTGTTCGACACGGGCAACAGGGCGAGATCGGCCGACCCCTGGCACACCGCGCGCGCGACCGACGCGAAGTCGCCGAGCGGCATCAACTGGTGCGCGGGCACGAAGCGCCGACATGCTTCCTCCGAGAAGCTGCCGTTGCCGCCGAGGTAGGCGACGATGCGGGCGGCGGCGGTCACGCGCGGCTCTCCATCGCAGCGGCGTAGGCGAGGATCACGCGCACGGCCTGTTCGGCATTGAGGCGCGGATCGCACAGGCTCTCGAAAGGTCGATCGGCGGTCGCATCCTCGATCCGCTCGACGCATTCGAGCACCGGGCGCGGCGTAACTTCGAGGTGGAGGCCGCCGGGGTGGACGCCGAGGCTGCGTGCGGTGCGGACGAAAGCGCCGACTTCGGCGACGATGTCGGTCATCAGCCGGACCTTGGTCCCGTTCGCCGTGAGATTGTTGCCGTGCATCGGATCGCACAGCCACAAGACCGAGCGGCCGCTGTCCTTCACCGCCGCCATCAGCGGCGCGAGGCGATCCTCGACATGGGCGGCTCCCAGCCGCGACACCAGCATGATGCGTCCCGGCGTGCCGTTGGGATCGAGACGATCGAGTAAGGCGACGAGCTGCTCGGGGCCGAGCGTCGGACCGCACTTGATGCCGAGCGGATTGGCGATGCCGCGCAGATATTCGACGTGCGCGCCGGCGAGGTCGCGGGTGCGATCGCCGAGCCACAGGCTGTGCGCGCTGCTTGCCCAGCTCGTGCCACCGGCGGTGCGGGTCAGCGCCGTTTCATAGTCGAGGAGCAGGGCCTCGTGGCTGGTGCGGACTGCGGCCGTTTCAAGCCATCCGCGCACCCGCAGGCCCTGGTCGCCGGCGAGCAGCAGGCGCGAAGGATCGGCCGTACGCTCGAGCGGACAGGCAGCGCGGCCGTTGACGGCGTCGCCCCGATAGGCTGGAACGCGCGCGGCGCCCTCCCCCTCGGCAGCCTGCGAACGGGGCTTGGCATATTGGCCGCCGAGCCTGCCAAGGCGGGTGGCGGGAAGCCCGAGCCGCTCTTCCAGTTCCGTGCCGAGCCGGTCAACCAGCGCGGCCATCGCGCGCACCTCTTCAGCATCGGCGTCCATCCGCTCGGCGCAATCGCCGGCCTGGATCAGCAGGCCCCGACCCGCTTGCGCCTCGGCGACCAGCGCCTGCAGTTCGGTGACTTCGTCGAGCGGGACGATGCCGCTACCGGCAGCAAGCTCGCGCATGGCTTCGCGGGCGGCCTGCGGTTCGGGATAGGCCGGTTGCTGCTGGTGGACCCTGGTTTGCCAGCTGTGCGGGCTCCAATCTGCACGGCTCGCCTCGTCGCTGCCGAGCCGGCCGAGTTCGAGCGCCCAGGGATGGTCGAGGCAGCCGGTCGGATGCTGGGCGATGAGGTCGAGCCCGACATGGCGCCCCGCGTCCCACTGGTCGGCGGGGACCAGCAGCACTGCTTCCCCGCGCCCGGCGGCTTCAAGGGCGGCGGCGCCGTCCTCCAGCCATTCGACCGCAACGCCCGCGTGGCGTGACGCGGCAAGCGTGAGCAACGCCACGCGCGCCGTGTCCGGGCCCGACACCAGGATGCGATAGGCCCGCTGGTGGTGCGAACTGAGCGACAGGATCGAGCGCCAGATATGCGCGACGTCGGCCTGGGGGACGTGGATCGCACGGGCAGTGAGCCGGTCGAGGATGGCGGCTTCACGCGCCGGGCGCAGTGCCAGCGCCTGTTCGGCGTCGCGGTTCTTGGCCCAGGCGACCTTCTTGACCACCGCATAGCGCTGTTCGAGCAGGTCGAGGATCTGGTCGTCGATCCAGTCGATATCCTTCCGCAGCACGTCGAGGACGGGCGGGATGGGACTGATGATATTCTGCGATTTGGGATTCATTTTCTTGCCTCGCCGCGCTTGTCCGCGGGGGGAGGCAAGCGCTCAGATCAGGTGTTGAACAGCATCTCCGGCACCCCGTAGGAATGCCGGCCTGTAAAGTTCACCATGACCCGGTATCGAAGCATGTCGCTCGCTTTGGTCCCTTGGCCGCCCTAAAATGGCTGCCGTTTGCCTAAGCTGCCTTGATTCGATTGCGAGCGCAAGGGGGTTAAATTCACCCGCTTGCCATTGCGTGCCGGACCGTTTCGGCGTGGGGGAGACTGCGCGACCGGACACATAGCGGATGTTATTTCGGGATCCCGTCTTGACTCTACCGCTACCGAACGGCGATGATGGCCTTTCCATCGAGACCGGCTGAGGGACAGGCCCGAAGAAGCCGGGGCAACCGGAGACGGACATCACGTCCGGCTCAATGGTGCCAAGTCCTGCGGGAGCCCTCGGGCTTGCCGGCAGATGGTCCGGATCGCTCCGATGGTCGGAGCCGTTCGTCCACTCGCCGCCCGTCCGGACCCTCGTGGACGAGGGAGTGACGGCCAGGTGAGCGCAGCCAATCTGAGGATCATCCGCGAGGAGCCGGAAGGCTCCGGCAGCTGTCGGGCCACCCTGCCCTTCGTCCACGGCCCAGCTGCGCCGGTCACCATCCGCTTCGAACTTGCCGGCGACGAGCAGGCCCCGCTGCTGATCCTCGCCGGCGGCATTTCGGCCGACGCCCATGTGATCGCCAGCGATGATGACCCCAGCGCCGGCTGGTGGGAAGCGCAGGCCGACGTGCTTGGGCGTTTCCGCCGGCTGGCGATCGACTGGGTCGGGGCCGACGGATCGCTCGATCGCCCGATCCATCCCGCCGACCAGGCTCGCGCCATCCTGCTGGCGATGGATCATCTCGGCATCGATTCCGCCGCCGCCTTCATCGGGGCGAGCTATGGCGGGATGACCGGCATGCACCTGGCGGCGCTCGCGCCGGACCGTTGCGGCAGGCTGCTGGCGATCAGCGCCGCGCACCGGGCGCACCCTTTCGTCTCCGCCCAGCGCGCCTTGCAGCGGCAGGCGGTCGAGCTGGGCGAGCGGCTGGGTGATCCGCGCGCCGGGGTGGCATTGGCCCGCAAGATGGCGATGACCGCCTACCGCACGCCGGAGGAATTCGCCGATCGCTTTGCCGCCTCGCCCTGCCTGACCGGCGAGCGTGTCACCTGCGGGGCCGAGCCCTATCTCGATGCGCAGGGCACGCGCCATTCAGCCCGGGTCTGCACCGTCGCCTATCGTCGCCTGTCGGAATCGATCGACCTTCACGCCATCGAGCCCGAGCGGATCACCGTCCCTGCCCTGTTCGCCGCCGCGCTCGACGATTGCCTGATCCCCCGCGCCGACATCGCCGAACTGGCCGAGCGGGCACCGCGGGGTCGTTTCGCGGCACTGCCGACCCGCTTCGGCCACGACAGCTTCCTCAAGGAGCATGCACTCGTCGCATCACTCCTGTCCGACTTCCTTGAAAACCTGGAGTACGATCATGACTGAGCGCCACTTCGCGACGACGGCGGTGCGCGCCGGGATCGATTGCGACACCGCCTTTGGCGCGGTGGCGCCGCCGATCGTGCTGTCGTCCAACTTCACCTTTGCCGGCTTTGGCGAGAAGCGCACCTACGACTACAGCCGCAGCGGCAATCCCACCCGAGACCAACTGGCCGAGGCGCTGGCCGAGCTGGAGGGCGGCCATGGCGCGGTGGTCACCGCCAGTGGTCTGGCCGCGGAAACCCTGGTCCTTCACGCCGTGCTGAAGCCGGGCGACCGCCTGCTGGTGCCGCACGATTGCTATGGCGGAAGCTGGCGCCTGTTCGACGCACTATCGCGGCGGGGCCATTTCGAGCTGACTACCGTCGACTTCACCGACGCGGCGGCCCTTGCCGCGGCGCTGAAGCAGAAGCCGGCACTGGTGTGGATCGAGACGCCGTCCAATCCCCTGCTGCGGATCACCGATCTCGCTGCGACGATCGCCGCGGCGCACGAGGCCGGGGCGCTGACGGTGGTCGACAACACCTTCCTTTCGCCCGCCCTGCAACGCCCAATCGGCTTCGGCGCCGACATCGTGCTTCATTCGACGACCAAATATATCAATGGGCACAGCGACGTGGTCGGCGGCGCGGTGGTGGCGAAGGACGCGGCGGTGCATGAGCAACTGGCGTGGTGGGCCAATGCGCTGGGGCTGACGGGCTCGCCGTTCGACAGCTTCCTGACCTTGCGCGGCCTGAGGACGCTGCCGGCGCGGATCCGCATCCACCAGGAAAATGCCGCGCGGGTAGTCGACCTGCTGGCCGCTCACTCCGGCGTGGAAGCGGTGCACTATCCCGGGCTTGCGACGCACCCCCGCCATGCGATCGCCGCCCGGCAGCAGGCCGGATTCGGCGGGATGATCTCGTTCGAGCTTGCCGGCGGAGAAGAGGCGGTGCGGGCCTTTCTCGATGGGCTGCAGTGCTTCAGCCTCGCCGAATCCCTCGGCGGGGTGGAGAGCCTCGTCGCGCATCCGGCAACCATGACCCATGCGGCGATGAGCGCCGAAGTGCGGCAGCGGGCCGGGATCGGCGCCGGGCTGCTGCGGCTGTCGGTCGGGATCGAGGAAGCGGCCGACCTGCTGGCCGACCTGACGGACGGGCTCGACCGGGCGGCGGCGCCCCGGCCGGCCCGGCTACGCTGCGCCTGAAATGGGCGCCTCGTCGAACCGTTCCTCGAGGCCGAGGCTGCGGCGGGCGGCCGCCGAATGACCGCGCATCAGGCTTTCGGCAAAGTCGGCCTGGCCAGCGGCGATGGCATCGATCATCGCATGATGCTGGTGCTGGGCCGACATCAGGATCGGGAAGATCTCTTCGGCCGGAATGCGGTTGAAGGCGACCACGTCGGGCGCGACGAAGGGGATGGCGTAGACCCGCTGGATCATGTCCTGCAGCAGGCTGTCGCCGGCGCCGCTGACCACCAAGTCGTGGAAGCGCCGGTTCATCGCGGCGTAGCGATCCTCGTCCTCGCGTTCGAGAAAGCCCTTGGTGAAGATGGCGTCGCCGTCGGTCATCGCCTCGCGCAGTTGCTCGACCACCGGGGCGCGGTCTTCGCGCAAGGCGAGCTTGCGCGCGGCATAGCCTTCCAGCACGCAGCGCAGCTCGGTCGCGGCGTAGCTCTCCTCCTTGGTAAAGGCACGCACCGCAAAGCCGCGCTTGCCGACCGGCTCCAGCAGGCCCTCGCTGGCAAGCACGGGAAGCGCATTGCGGACGGGGGTACGAGACACGCCCAGCCGTTCGGCCAGCGTCGCCTCGGCCACCCGCGCGCCGGGCTCCAGCACGCCTTCGACGATCAGCTGCCGGATATGCCGGGCCACGCGGCCGGCCGCGCCGTGCCCTTCAACCATCATGTTAATTTCATTCCCTCGCTCCGACGGGCTTCTTACTGATGACGCCGCCTGTCGTCCACCGGCGCGAGGGATCCCAAAAGATCGAAATTTTGCGGGTCGGCTCAGCCGCTTATGAGCGATCGATCCTGAATTCTACCGGGCGTGGGTTGACAGGGTTGGTCGTTGCTGACAGCTTTGGGATCCCATGCAAGGTCAATCGCTCCTCGCTGCCGCCCTCGCGCCCTTCGGCGCCGCGGTGTCGTGCGCCGGCCGTACCGCCATCACCATGACCATTATCACCACACTGCACCCGTGGGGCGCGAGCGGCTGACGTTGGTCTGACAACCAGGTTTCACCCGACCCGCCCTCCACCCGGAGAGCGGGTTTTTTCTTGTTCTTTTTCCAGCCGAAAGCGATCCCACCCATGTCCCAGCAGCTTCACCTTCAAGCCCATCACCTGCCACCAGCCCACGCCCTGTGCGTGCTCAAGTTCGGAAGCTCGGTCGTCCGCGACGAGCGCGACTTCCCGCGGGTGGTGCAGGAAATCTACGCCCATGTCCGCGAGGGCGAGAAGGTCGTCGCGGTCGTCTCTGCGCTGGCCGGCGACACCGACGCGCTGCTGGGCCAGGCCGAGCGGGTCGGCGGCGAAGCGGCTCCGGCCAATCTCGTGGCGCGGCTGGCCCGCGTCGGGGAACTCCGCTCGGCCGCATTGCTGGCACTGGCGCTGGCCAAGGTCGGTGTCCGTGCGGCGACCCTCGATCCGCATGAGATGAAGCTGGTGGCGGAAGGTCCCGCCCTCGATTCCGACCTCGTCGATCTCGATGCCGCCCACGTGCTCGCCGCGCTTCAGCAGCAGGATGTGGTTGTGGTTCCCGGCTTCATCGCCGACCATGAGGAGCATGGCGTCGTCACCCTCGGCCGCGGCGGCACTGACCTCAGCGCAGTGTTCTTCGCCGATCGCCTGCAGGCCCATCGGGTACGGCTGATCAAGGATGTCGACGGCGTGTACGAGGCCGACCCGAGCGAAGTACCGGGTGCCCGCCGGTTCGAACGGCTGAGCTATGCCGAGGCCGAGGTCGCCAGCGACGGGCTGGTCCAGCCCAAGGCACTGCGGGTGGCGGCCGACAAGAAGGTGCTGGTCGAAGTCGCGGCGCTCGGCTCGTGCGAAGCCACCGTGATCTGCGACCTGGGTGCCAAGCCCTCGGCGCCGCTGCGCAGCGATGCCGTCCGCCTTTCGCTTCTCGGCTGCGGCGCCGTCGGCGGCGGGGTCAAGCAATTGCTCGAAGCGCAGCCCGACGTGTTCGAACTCGGACCGGTGCTGGTGCAGCGGCCGCGCTCGTCACGACCCGGCGAATATACCCGCGACCTCGACGAGGCGCTGGCCGACGAGCCCGAACTTCTGGTCGAACTGATCGGCGGCACCGATCTTGCCGCCGACGCCATGCACCGCGCCCTGTCGCGCGGCGCGGAGGTCGTGACCGGAAACAAGGCGGCGCTCGCAAAGCATTGGGACTCGCTGCACGCCTGCGCCGCCCGGCACGGCGGGGGCCTGCGCTTCTCGGCGGCGGTCGGCGGCGGCGCCCCGATCGTCGAAACGCTTCGCCGCCTGAAGGGCGAAGTGGCGGCGGTCGAGGGGGTGATGAACGGCACCTGTAACTTCCTGCTCAGCCGGTTGGCGGAAGGCTGGGATTTCGATCGGGCGCTTGCCACCGCGCAGGAGCTTGGGTTCGCCGAAGCCGACCCCTCGGGCGATGTCGACGGACATGACGCGGCCGACAAACTGTCGATCCTCGTGCGCGAGGCATTCGGCGTCGCGCTTCCGCCAAGCCTGATCCCCAAGCAATCGCTGCGCGACCTGGCGCCGGGTGCGGCGGCCGAAGCACAGCGCCGCGGCGAGGTGCTGAAACAGGTGGGCCGCTGCTGGCTTGAGCCCGACGGATCGGCCGTGGCCAGCGTCCAGGTAGTGGCGCTTCCCGCCGACCATGTGCTGGCGAGCGTCCACAATGAAGAAAATCGCTTCCTTGTCACCGACGCCGGCGGCAAAATGCACCAGGTGCATGGCAAGGGCGCAGGACGATGGCCGACCGCAACTGCAGTGATGGCCGACGTGCTGGACGCGCGGCGCGCCATCCTGGGCAAGGAGCGGACGGTGAGCGGACCGCTGAAGCTGAGCGCGTGACGCCGCGAATGTCCGCCACGGCGAGCGCGCCGGCGAGCATCGGCAATGTCGGCGTCGGCTTCGACATCCTCGGCCTCGCCTTCCCCGCCGCGCATGACGTTGTCACCGCCACCCGCGAGGAGGCGCGCGGCGTGCGCCTGGCGCAGGTGTCGGGATTGCTCGCCGACCTGCCCGCCGAACCGCACCGCAACACCGCGCTGGCCGCGGCGCAGGCAGTGCTGCAGGCCGCGGGCACTCCGTTCGGCGTCTCGCTCGCCATCGACAAGGGCGTTCCGCTGTCGGCGGGAATGGGCGGATCGGCCGCCTCCGCCGTCGCCGCCGCTGCCGCAGTCAACGCCCTGTTGGATCACCCCTTTACGACCGAACAGTTGCTGCCCTTCGCTATCGAGGGCGAGCGCGCCTCGTCCGATCCGCCGCCGTGGGACAATGTGATCGCCAGCCTGTTCGGCGGGCTGGTCCTCGCCGGCGCGGAGCAGCCGCCGCTGATCCGCCGCCTGCCCGTCCCCGAGGGACTGGTCGCGATCCTTTTCCACCCTTCCGCCAAGATCGAGACGCGCGAAGCACGCGCCCTGCTCGGCGCCAACGTTCCGATGCGCGTGGCAGTCGAGCATAGCCGCAGGGTCGCCGCCTTCGTCGCCGGCTGCGCGATCGGCGACCTGTCGCTGGTCAGGGCCGGCCTCGAGGATCTGCTGGTCGAGCCGCAGCGGGTGCATCTCCTCCCCTGCCTGCCAGCAGTGCAGCGGGCCGCGGCCGCGGCCGGCGCGCTCGGCTGCTCCTTCTCGGGGTCGGGGCCATCGGTATTCGCCCTCGCCGAACGCCACCTCGCCGGCCGGGTCGAACAGGCGATGGAGGCCGCCTTCGCTGAAGGCGGCATGCCGGTCACCCGGTACCGCGCTCCGCTTGGCGGCGAAGGTGTGCAAGTGGTGGCGCAGGACAGCGGCCGCGTCGCCGCATGAGGTTCGTCAGCACGCGCGGCGACACGGCGCCGGTTTCCCTGTCGCAGGCCCTTCGGCTTGGAGTCGCACCCGACGGCGGCCTGTTCATGCCCGAAGCGATTCCGCTGCACGAGCCATCGAAATTTGCGGCGGGACGCCCACTTGCGGCGTTTGCGGCCGACTGGCTCAGGCCATTCTTTGACGGCGACCCGCTTGCCGGGGAGCTCGACGCAATCTGTGCCGAGGCGTTCACCTTTCCGGTGCCGTTGGTCGCTCCGTTCGGCGACGATGTCGGGCTCCGCGCACTTGAGCTCTTCCACGGGCCGACCGGCGCGTTCAAGGATTTCGGCGCGCGTTTCCTGATGGCCTGCTTCGATCGCCTAGCTGGCGAAGAACCGCTGACGGTGCTGGCGGCGACGTCCGGCGATACCGGCGGCGCGGTTGGCTGCGCGGCGGTGGGGCGCCGCTCCTCCCGCGGCGTGATCCTATACCCCCGGGGCCGGGTCTCGCCATTCCAGGAGCGGCAGCTCACCTGCTGGGGCGCCAATGTCACCGCGGTCGAGGTCGACGGCGACTTCGACGATTGTCAGGCATTGGTAAAGGCAGCCTTCGCCGACCCGCAACTGAGCGCGGCGCATCGGCTGACTTCGGCCAACAGCATCAATCTCGGGCGACTTCTCCCGCAGGTCGCTTATTGCGCGCATGCCGCATTCGAAGCCGCCGCCTTAGGCGGAGACGGACGCCCCGGCTTCCTCATTCCCAGCGGCAATCTCGGTCACGGCTTCGCGCTGTTGCTGGCAAGGGCGATGGGGGCGCCGGTCGGTCCGGTGGTCCTCGCCACCAATGCCAACCGCACCTTGCTCGACTGGCACCAGAGCGGTCGCTACGCGGCGCGGCCGTCGATCGCGACGCTGGCCAACGCCATGGATGTCGGCGCCCCGAGCAACTTCGAGCGGGTCGCTGCGCTTGGAGACGGCGCAGCCGAGGTCACGGTGGAACTGGTCGACGATGAGGCCATCCGGCACCGCATCGCCGCGGACTATCGTGAAAACGGCTATGTCTGGTGCCCGCATTCGGCCATCGCGGCGGAGGCGTGGCGGCGACTTGCCGCGCCAGCCCGCGACGAACGCCTGTGGGTCGCCGCGGCCACCGCGCACCCGTTCAAATTCGCCGAGATCGTCGAGCCATTGATTGGCCGGGAAATCGAACCCAGCCCGGCGCTCGCCGCGATCGACGATCGTCCGACCGCCAAGCAGCAAATCGCCGCGCGCATGCCCGAACTTGCCGCCCTGCTCGACCAGCAGCGGGTCGCCGCCTAGTCCGGCAGCGTCACCGCGCCTTGCGAGGCCGAGCCGACCGACGCCGCATATTTGGCAAAGGCCCCGGTCGCCTCGGGCGACACCGGCCAGTCGCGCGCGGGACGAGCAGCAAGATCGGCATTGGTCTCGACCACCCGCCGCTCAACGTCGATCAGGATCCGGTCACCGTCCTGAAGCAGCGCAATCGGTCCGCCGCGCGCCGCCTCAGGCGAAACGTGGCCGACCATGAAGCCGTAGGTTGCGCCTGAGAAACGGCCGTCGGTAATGAGCGCGACATGATCGCCTAGTCCGCGCCCCTGGATCGCCGCGGTGACGCCCAGCATCTCGCGCATGCCAGGGCCGCCGGCCGGTCCTTCACCGCGGATCACTACGACGTCCCCGGCCTCGATCGCCCCAGCGGTGACGGCGGCAAAGGCAGCTTCCTCGCCATCGAAAATGCGGGCGGGTCCCTCGAAGCGCAACTTGCCGTGTCCGGCCAGCTTCACGACGCACCCAGCTGGCGCGATGTTTCCGTAGCAGATGCCGAACCCGCCACGTTCCTTGATCGGCCGGTCGGCGGTGACGATCACCTCTTGGCCCGGCGTTTCGGAGGCGTCGACGAAGCAGTCGAACAGGCTCTGCCCGGTCACCGTCGGCGCATCCTCGATCAACCCCGCCTCCATCAGGCGGCGACCGAGAAACGCGGTGCCGCCCGCCGCCGACATGTCGGGTGCCATGAAGCGTCCGCCGGGCTTCAGGTCGGCGATCACCGGGGTCGCGCGCGACACTTCGTCGAACAGGTCGATGCCGAATTCGGACGCGGGGATGCCCGCCTCCCGCGCAATCGCCAACAGGTGGAGGATGAGGTTGGTCGATCCGGCGGTGGCGGTGCCGGCGACGGCGGCATTGCGAAGGCCGGTCGCGGTGATCATCTGCCGCGAGTTGCGGCCCGCCGCCAGGGCCTCAACGGTCAGCCGCCCCGCCTCCCTGGCTGCTTGCGCCTTTTCGGCGAGCACCGCTGGAATGTCGTTCAGCCCGATCGGCGACAGGCCAAGGAAGCTCATCGCCAGGGCCATAGTGTTGGCGGTGAACTGGCCGCCGCACGCACCGGCACCGGGGCAGGCGGCGGCTTCGACCGCGTGCAGCTCGGCATCGTCGATCCCGCCGGCGCTATGCAGGCCGACGGCTTCGAACACGTCCTGGATGGTGATCGCCTTGCCGCCGTGGCGGCCTGGCAGGATCGATCCGCCGTAGAGGATGACGCTGGGCAGATCGAGCCGCGCGGCTGCCATCGCGGCGGCAGGGATGGTCTTGTCGCAGCCGACGATGAACAGCACCGCGTCCATCGAGTGGCCGCGCACGACCAACTCGGCGCTGTCGGTGATGACCTCGCGGCTCATCAACGAGGCGCGCATGCCCCGCGTACCCATCGCGATCCCGTCGGTGACGACGATGGTGTTGAACTCCACCGGGGTGGCGCCCGCTGCCTTGATCCCCTCGGCCGCATGCTGAGCCAGATCGCGAAGGTGCATGTTGCAGGGAGTGACGTTGGAATAGCTGTGGATGATCGCGATCATCGGCCTGGCCAGCGCGGACGCATCGAACCCGGCGGCGTGGAGCATCGCCCGCGCCGGCGCCCGCGAAGGCCCCTCCACCATCTCACGCGAGGGAAGCCTGCCATCCTGCGTCATTGTCGAAACTATCTCCTGCCGGGTCCGAATGCCGATCTGTTGAAGCACGGCCACGGTTCGCAGGAAAGTGTCAAAAGGGATACGATCGCCACGATTAGCGCTTGCATGACGTCAGCAACGTCAGCATACCCGCCTCATTCGGGATCCCGTATCGGCCCTGAACAACGGATTGGATCGCCTTGGTGCTGACGCTGACTGCCGCTTCGAACATTATGATTCTTGCGACAGTCGACGTGCGCCTTCTCCTCGTGGCGCTCGTACTTACCGAGCGACATGGAGGAGCGACCTGAAGCCAACGTCCAACCGGACACAGGAATTCACGGCCCCCGCTCCTCACCAGAGCGGGGGTTTTCTTTTGCGCGAGAAGGAAGACCCGATGGAACGCATCTACACCGACGACGACGCCCGCCACGATGCCCTGCGCGGGGCGACAATCGCGGTCATCGGCTATGGCAGCCAGGGGCGCAGCCATGCCCGCAACCTGCGCGACAGCGGCTATCACGTCATCGTCGGCGCACGGGGCGGCGGCGGCGCGGAACGGCGGGCGCAGGACAACGGCTTCGCCACCTTCTCGCCGGCCGAAGCGGCACGGCAGGCCCAACTGGTCTGCCTGCTGACCCCCGACATGAGCCACCGCCGGGTCTATGCCGACGACATCGCGCCCAACCTAAAGGCAGGCGGCGCGCTGCTGGTCGCGCATGGCTTTTCGGTGATCTACGGCGAGGTCCGGCCGCGGGCCGACATCGACGTCATCCTGGTCGCGCCCAAGGGCCCCGGCGACCTGGTCCGCCGCGAATATGAGATCGGTCGCGGCGTGCCCTGTCTGTTCGCGGCTGAGCAGGATGCGAGCGGCGAAGCGCGGGCCAAGGCCCTGTCCTATGCGCGCGGGATCGGCGGCACCCGCGCCGGAGCGATCGAGACCAGCTTCCGCGAGGAAACCGAAACCGACCTTTTCGGCGAGCAGGCGGTGCTGTGCGGCGGTGCGACCGAACTCGTCGCCGCCGGTTTCAAGACGCTCGTCGACGCCGGTTACAAGCCGGAAGTCGCCTATTTTGAATGCCTTCATGAGCTGAAGCTGATCGTCGACCTGATGTACGAGGGCGGCTTCGCCAAGATGCTGCACTTCGTGTCCGAGACCGCCAAATATGGCGATTTCGTCTCCGGCCCGCGGGTCATCAACGATGAAACCCGCGCCCGCATGGGCGAGGTCCTCGCCGACATCCAAAGCGGCGCCTTCGCCCGCCAGTGGATCGCCGAAAGCGCCGCCGGCAAGCCCGAGTATCAGCGGATGTGGGATGCCGACCTCGCCCAGCCGATCGAACAGGTCGGCGCCAAGCTGCGCAAGCACATGGCTTGGCTGCAGCAGCCGGCCGTCGAGGCGCCCGATGAGGCGGCGCCGCAACCCCAGTCACAGGCAGCCTGAGAATGCTCTCCCCAGCTCCCAGGCCGCCTGCCCCGCTGCCCCAGCAGGTCCTCGGCGCACAGCTCGTCGTAGAGGCGCTGGAGGCAGCGGGGAGTGAATATATCTTCGGCTATCCCGGCGGCGCGATCATGCCGGTCTATGACGCGCTGACCGGATCGAGCCTCAAGCACATCCTGGTCCGCCACGAACAGGCCGCGGCGCTGGCGGCCGATGCCTATGCGCGGGTGACTGGCCAGGCCGGGGTGTGCCTGGCGACCTCGGGGCCGGGCGCGACCAACCTCATCACCGGCATCGCCAACGCCTTCATGGACAGCGTGCCGATGGTGGCGATCACCGGGCAGGTCCCGACCACGCTGATGGGGACCGACGCCTTCCAGGAGATTGACACCTTCGGGCTGATGATGCCGATCGTGAAGCACAGCTTCCTGGTCCGCGACCCCGCCGACATCCCGCACGTGTTCGCCGAAGCCTTTCGCATCGCCACGATGGGGCGACCGGGGCCGGTGCTGATCGACCTGCCCAAGAACGTCACCAACGGCTTTGCGACGCGGGCTGAGCTCCCCGTCCACCAGCCGAAGGCGATCGCCTTCGACAGCGACGCAGTGGCCGCGGCCGACGCGCTGATCGCGGCGGCGGTCAAGCCCCTGCTCTATGTCGGCGGCGGCGTGGCGATGGCCCGCGCCGAGGATGCGTTGAGGCGATTCGTGGCCCGCACCGCCATTCCCTCGGTCGCGACCCTGAAGGGCTTGGGCAGTATCCCGACCGACGACCCGACCTTTATCGGCATGCTCGGCATGCACGGGTCGCGCGCGGCCAACATCGCGGTCGAGGAATGCGACCTGCTCATCTGCATCGGGGCGCGGTTCGACGACCGCGCGACCGGCAAGCTCGCCAGCTTCGCGCCCAACGCCAAGGTCATCCACCTCGACGCCGACCCGTCCGAGATCGGCAAGCTGCGCCGGGCCGAGGTCGGCTTCGCGGGCGATATCGTGGCCGCGCTCGACGGCTTCTCGGCGCAGCCTCACGTCGGCGACTGGCTGGCACATTGCCAAGGCCGCAAGCGGCTGTGGGCGCCGCGCTACGATGCGCCGGGCCAGGGCATCTACGCCCCTGCCCTCCTCAAGACGCTGGCCGACAAGGCGGGCGACGGCGCCATCTTCACCTGCGACGTCGGGTTGCACCAGATGTGGGTCGCGCAGCACTGCCGCTTCTCGCGTCCGCAGGCCCATCTCACCAGCGGCGGCCTCGGCACGATGGGTTATGGCGTTCCGGCCGGGATCGGCGCGCTGCTGGCCGAGCCGGATGCGACGGTGATCACCGTGTCGGGCGACGGCTCGTTTATGATGAACATCCAGGAACTGGCGACCCTGCGCCGCTACCGCCTGCCGCTCAAGATCGTGCTGATCGACAATTCGCAGCTGGGCATGGTCCGCCAGTGGCAGGAATTGTTCTTCGAGGAGAATTTCTCGGAGATCGACCTCAGCGACAATCCCGCTTTCTCCGAGGTCGCGCACGCTTTCGGGATCGAGGCCTTCACTATCGACTGCCGGGACGAGGTCGCAGGCGGGATCGCGCGCCTGCTCGGCACCGGAGGCCCAATCCTGATGCACGTGCGGATCGACCCGCGCGAGAATGTCTGGCCACTGGTTCCGCCCAACAGCCCCAATGTCGAAATGCTGGAGAAACGCTGGTGAACGCCCGCCTCGACGTCGATTTCGTCCCCGCCGAGGGTGCCATGCTACGCATCCTCGGCCTGATCGAGCGCCGCGGTTACCGCATCCACGAGCTGACCCTGTCTGAACGGCCGCAGCGATCTTCCTCGCTGTCGATGCTGATCGAAGCGCGCGATGCGGGCCGCCAGCCGGACATCGTCGCGCGGCAGGTCGGCAATCTGTTCGACGTGTCGTCGGTCACCCTTTCTCCCAGCCAACCGAGTGCGCGACCATGAGCCGGATCCTGATCTTCGATACCACCCTGCGCGACGGCGAGCAGGCACCCGGTTTCTCAATGCAGCCCGATGCCAAGCTGCGCATGGCGCGGGCACTCGCGGCGCTTCGGGTCGATGTGATCGAGGCCGGTTTCGCTGCCTCCTCTCCGGCCGATGCCCAGTCGATCATGGACATTGCCGCCGGCGTCGAGGGTCCGGTCATCTGCGCGCTGGCCCGGGCGACCCGGCCAGACATCCTGGCGGCGGTGACCGCGCTCGCTCCCGCCGCGCGCAAGCGGGTGCATGTGTTCATCGGGACTAGCCCTCTCCACCGCGAAGCCAAGCTTCGAATGACCCGCGAGCAGGTGCTGGAAGCGATCCGAAGCTCGGTTGCCTTCGCCCGCGACCATTTCGACGACGTGGAATTCTCCGCCGAGGACGCGATCCGGACCGAGCGCGACTTCCTGGCCAAAACGCTGTCGGTGGCGGCGGCGGAAGGCGCGACGACGCTTAACGTCCCCGACACCGTCGGCTACACTACGCCCGAGGAGATCACCGACCTGTTCCGCTTCCTCGATGGCGCAGTCGATCGCTCGGACGGCGTCATCTTCTCGACTCATTGCCACGACGACCTCGGCATGGCGGTGGCCAATTCGCTGGCCGCGATCCGGGGCGGCGCTCGGCAGGTCGAGTGCGCGGTCAACGGCATCGGCGAGCGGGCCGGCAATTGCGCGCTGGAGGATGTGGTGATGGCGCTGCGCACCCGCCACGACTTCTACGGGCTGGATACCAACGTAGATTCGACCCGTATCATGGCCGCCAGCCGGACCCTGGCGCAGATCACCAATGCGCCCCCGCCGCGCAACAAGGCGATCGTCGGCGCCAATGCCTTTGCCCACGAATCGGGCATCCACCAGCATGGCGTGTTGCAGAACCGGGCCACCTACGAGATCATGAAGCCCGAGGACATCGGGCTGGTCACCGAGAGCATCGTGCTGGGCAAGCATAGCGGGCGCCACGCATTGGCCGCACGCGCGCGGGCGCTTGGCGTGGTGCTCGAAGGCGAAGCGCTAGACCGCACCTTTGCCGCCTTCAAACTGGTGGCGGACGAGGTCGGGATCGTCGACACCGCCAAGCTCGCCGCCCTGCTCGCGGAGTCCAGCACGCACCGCCCGCAGGCGCTGTGGAAGCTGACCAAGGTCGATATCCGAAGCCCGGTATCGGCCAACAGCTGGCCGGTCGCGCGGGTCGAGCTCGACCACGGAACCCGCGGGCGGGTGACCGATATCGCCAGCGCGCCGGGCGCGCTCGACGCCGCCTTTGCCGCGGTCAGCCAGATGATGGGCACCGCGGCGCGCGTCGACAGCTTGGAGATGCAATATATCGCCGCCGACCCGGACCAGCCCGCCCCTGACGGCCAGGGCGCCAGCGTGCTGGTCGAGATGACTGTCGAGGTCGACGGCGAAGTCTATGCCGGCCGAGCCCGTGCGCGCGATATCCTGCCCTGCTGCGTGTCGGCCTACATCGACGCGGTCAGCAACGCGCAGGCGATCAAGGCGATCGCAGCGGCGCGGGTTGAACAGGAGCAGGCGGCATGATCCACATCGCGGTCCTCCCCGGTGACGGCATCGGTCCCGAAGTCACCCGCGAGGCGGTCGCCTGCCTAGACCTTCTGTCGGCCGAGCGCGGACTGGGCCTGCGCTTCACCGAGCATGACTTCGGCGGCGTGGCGATCGACCGCCATGGCGAGCCTCTTCCGCCATCGACCCTCGCGGCGTGCAAAAAGGCCGATGCCATTCTGCTGGGCGCGGTCGGCGGCGATCGCTGGAACGGCTGCGCGGAGCGGCCCGAGGCTGGACTGCTCAAGATCAGGCAGGAACTTGGCCTCTACGCTAATCTTCGCCCGGTCGAGGTGCTGCAGGGCGGGCAATGGTCGCCGCTGCGCAGCGAGGTCGCCAGCGGGTCCGACATCCTGGTCGTGCGCGAACTGACCGGCGGCATTTATTACGGCGAGCATCGCCTCGGCGAGGACCAGGCCTCCGACCTCTGCACCTACACCCGCGAGCAAATTGAGCGGGTCGCGCACGTCGCGTTCCGCGCGGCGCGCAGTCGCAAAGGCAAAGTTACGCAGGTCGACAAGGCCAATGTGCTGGCCACCTCCAGGCTGTGGCGGTCGACCGTGGACGAGATCGCCAAGGCCTATCCCGACGTCGCGCTCGACCATCTTTACGTCGACGCCTGCGCGATGGCGGTGATCACCGAGCCGCGCCGCTTCGACGTGATCCTGACCGAAAATCTGTTCGGCGACATCCTGTCTGACCTGCTGTCGGTGATCGGCGGCTCGATCGGCCTGCTTGGCTCGGCAAGTCTCGGGTCCGGCGGACCAGGACTGTTCGAGCCGATCCACGGCTCTGCCCCCCAGATCGGTGGGCTCGACATCGCCAATCCATCCGGCGCCATCGCCAGTGCCGCGATGATGCTCGACGAGCTTAGCCTTGGCGACGCCGGTGCGGTGCTGCGCGAGGCGCTTGAGGCGACCCTCCTGTCGGGCTGCCGGACACCCGACCTCGGCGGCGACGCGAGCACCTCGGGCTTCGGCGCCGCGGTGCGCGACAGGCTGGAGGTCCGCTCCCGGCGCGACAGCGGCCTGCGCCACCTGTTCATGACCAACCGCGGATGCTGCGGATGAACGCGCCTCCCCTCACCCTCTACGAGAAGATCTGGAACAGCCACGTCGTGGAGCGCCGCGAGGACGGCACCTGGCTGCTCTACATCGACCGCCACCTGATTCACGAAGTGACCTCGCCGCAAGCTTTCGAGGGCCTTCGCGCCGCAGGTCGAAGGGTGCGGCGGCCCGACCTGACGCTGGCGGTGCCCGACCATAATCTGCCCACCACCGCGCGCGTGCGTCAAAATGGTGGACCGCTACCAATCGACGATCCCGCCAGCGCGGCGCAGCTGAACGCGCTCGAAGCGAATGTGGCTGAGTTCGGCATTCCGTACATCGACGCACTGTCGCCCGATCAAGGTATCGTTCACGTGGTGGGGCCGGAGCAGGGCTTCACCTTGCCGGGCACCACCATTGTCTGCGGCGATAGCCACACCGCCGCCCACGGAGCGCTCGGCGCGCTGGGGTTCGGGATCGGCACGACCGAGGTCGAACATGTGCTGGCGACCCAGACGCTGTGGCTGATGCCCTCGCGCACGCTGGAAGTCAGGGTCGACGGGGCTCTGGGGCCCGGGGTCACGCCCAAGGACCTGATCCTCGAGATCATCGCCCGATTGGGCGTCGGCGGCGGTGCCGGGCATGTCATCGAATTTCGCGGCACGACTTTCGAGGCGATGAGCGTCGAGGGGAGGCTGACGGTCGCCAACATGACGATCGAGGCCGGCGCCCGCTCGGGCCTGATCGCACCCGACGACAAGACCTTCGCCTATCTCAAAAGCCGTCCACGCTCGCCGCAGGGCGAGGCATGGCACCGCGCGGTCGAACGCTGGCGCGAGCTGCGGACCGATGAGGGCGCGAGTTTCGATCGCTCGCTGCACTTCCGCGCTGAAGAGGTCGCCCCTACCGTCACCTGGGGCACCTCTCCCGATCAGGCGCTGCCGATCGGTGCGCGCGTTCCCGAACTCACCTCCTTCACCGATCCGGCGCGGCGCGAGGAAGCTGCCCGCGCGCTCGCCTACATGGGCCTGTCGCCTGGCCAGCGGCTGGCGGACATCGGCATCGACCATGTGTTCATCGGCAGCTGCACCAACAGCCGGATCGAAGATCTTCGCGCCGCCGCCGCGGTGCTCGATGGCCGCCGCCGCCACCCGAGCCTGCGCCAGGCCTTGGTCGTGCCCGGCTCGGGTCTGGTCCGCCGCCAGGCCGAGGCCGAGGGGCTCGACCGCATCTTCCTCGCCGCGGGCTTCGAATGGCGCGAGCCCGGCTGCTCGATGTGCCTGGCGATGAACCCGGACAAGGTGCCGCCGGGCGAGCGCTGCGCATCCACCTCAAACCGCAACTTCGTCGGCCGCCAGGGACCGGGCGCGCGAACCCACCTGATGTCGCCCGCCATGGCCGCCGCCGCCGCCGTCGCCGGTCGTCTGACCGACGTCCGCGATCTGCCCCCGGTCGGCCAGGAGATGGCGGCATGACGCCGTTCACCAGGGTCTGCGGCCGCGCCTATCCGCTCGCGCTCGACAATATCGACACCGACCTGATCATCCCGGCCGAGCATCTCAAGACTGTCACCCGCGCAGGCCTCGGCCGCTTCGCCTTCGAGGCGTTGCGCGCGCAACCGGGCAATGTCTTCGACGATCCCCATTTCGCTGGAGCGCCGATTTTGCTCGCGCTCGCCAATTTCGGCTGCGGGTCGAGCCGCGAACATGCCGCCTGGGCGCTGGCCGATCTTGGCGTCCGCGCGGTCATCGCGGTGAGCTTCTCCGACATCTTCGCCAGCAACGCCTTCAAGAACGGCATCGCCGCGATCAGCCTCGACAAGGCAGCGGTGCAAAGCCTGATCGAGGCCGCACCCGATCACGCCATCACGGTCGACCTCGAGCAGCAACTGGTCCGGTCGGCCAACGGGCACTTCTACCCGATCCACATGGACCCGTTCCGGCGCCAGTGCCTGCTTGCCGGACAGGACGAGATCGCGCTGACCCTGCAAAGCGAAGCCGCTATTAGCGCGTTCGAGCGCGCGAGCGAGCAGGCTCAGGCCTGAGCCAATGCCTCGTGCACCGCGGCGGCGCAGTCGCGGCCCTCGCGGATAGCCCACACCACCAGCGACTGCCCGCGCCGCGCGTCGCCGCAGGCCAGCACCCGCGACCGGCTGGTGGCGAAGCGCTCGGCATCGGCCGCGATCACGCCGCGTTCCCCTTGCAGGCCCGCATCCTCGATCGGGAAGGTCGTCCCGGTGAATCCCATCCCGAGGAGGACGAGATCGGCCTTGAGCTCGAAGCTCGAACCCTCGACCTCCCGCAGCTGGCCGCCTTCCCAATGGGCGCGCGCGCAGCGCAGGCCTTCGACCCGTCCGTTCCCGACAAAGGCAGTCGTCAGCACCGCAAAATCGCGCTCGCAACCTTCTTCCTGGCTTGAAGAGGTGCGCATGCGGAGCGGCCATAAAGGCCAGGTCAGCGCCTTATTCTCGCGCTCGGGCGGCTTCGGCATGATCTCCAGCTGGGTGACCGACGCCGCCCCCTGGCGGTTGGCGGTGCCGATGCAATCGGAGCCGGTGTCGCCGCCGCCGATCACCACCACATGCTTGCCGGTCGCGCTGATCGTGCCGGCAGGCGCCGCTGCTTCCTCCGCATCGCCCGCCACGCGGCGGTTCTGCTGGGAGAGATACTCCATCGCGAAGTGGATGCCGGGCAGGTCGCGACCCGGCACTTCGAGGTCGCGGGGGCGCTCGGCACCGACCGCCAGCACCACCAGCTCATAATCGTCGAGCAGGCGATCCAGCGGCAGGTCGCGGCCAACGTCGACGTTGGTGCGAAACAGCACGCCCTCGCGCTCCATCTGCGCGACCCGGCGGTCGATCAGCCTCTTCTCCAGCTTGAAGTCGGGAATGCCGTAGCGCAGCAGGCCGCCGATCCGGTCGGTCTTCTCGAACACCGTGGCATTATGGCCCATCCGCGCCAGTTGCTGCGCGCAGGCAAGGCCCGCCGGACCCGACCCGACAATCGCGATCCGCCGTCCCGTACCCCTGCTCGCCAGCCGCGGGGCGACCCAGCCTTCGCGAAACCCGCGGTCGGCGATCTCGCATTCGATGGTCTTGATCGTGACCGGCCGATCCTCGAGGTTCAGCGTGCACGCCGCCTCGCACGGCGCAGGGCAGACCCGGCCGGTGAACTCCGGGAAATTGTTGGTCGCGTGCAGCCGGTCGAGCGCGGCCTGCCAGTCATCCGACGTGACCAGGTCGTTCCAGTCGGGGATGAGGTTGTTCACCGGGCAGGCCGAATGGCAGAAGGGAATGCCACAATCCATGCAGCGCTGCGCCTGGCGCGCGACCGTCCCTTCGGGCAGCGGCTCGACGAACTCGCTCCAGCTCTTCAGCCGCTCGCTGATCGGGCGATAGCGACGGTCCTCGCGGTCGATATCAAGGAAACCGGTGGGGTTGTTCATGGGATTACTCCGCCGCCACGGCCAGCGCGAGCGCGCGGCGATATTCGTGCGGCATCACCTGCACGAACTGTCCTGCCACGCGCTCCCAGTCGGCCAGGATCTGGCCGGCGACCTTGCTGCCGGTCAACGACCGATGCTGCTCGATCAGATCGCGGACGAACATGGGATCGTCCAACTCTTCCAGCGCAACTCCGGCGAGGTTGCACTGCGCCTCCAGCTTCCGCCCCGGGTCCCAGACGTAGGCGATGCCGCCCGACATGCCCGCCGCGAAGTTGCGCCCGACCGGGCCGAGGACCACCACCGATCCGCCCGTCATATATTCGCAGCCATGGTCGCCGGTCCCCTCGACCACCGCGACCGCGCCCGAGTTGCGCACCGCGAACCGCTCACCCGCGACGCCCGAGAAATAGGCCTCGCCCGAGGTGGCGCCATAAAGGCAAGTATTGCCGACGATGATGTTGCCCGCTGAATCGCGGTTCGAGGTCGGTGGCTGGCGGACGATCAGCCGCCCGCCACTCAGCCCCTTGCCGACATAATCATTCGCGTCGCCGACCAGCTCCAGCGTCAGACCGTGCGCCAGGAACGCGCCGAAGCTTTGCCCCGCCGTGCCGGTCAGGCGGATATGGATCGCGCCTTCGGGCAGGCCCTCATGGCCATGCCGCCGCGCGATCTCGCCCGAGGCATGCACGCCGACTGAACGATCACTGTTACCCACCGCCAGCTCCAGCCTGGCGGGGAACGGAGTATCGAGCGCCGCGACGATCGCCTCGTCGATACGGCGATGCACCAGCGCTGGCACGGCCTTCCCGAACCGGCGCGGCGCCTGCGGGTCGGCGCGGTGGAGCAGCCGCGACAAATCGATGCCGCTTGCCTTGGGCCCCTCCACCGACAATCGCGGCGCGAGCAGGTCTGTGCGACCGATCATCTCGTCCAGCGAGCGCAGGCCGAGCCCGGCCATGATCTCGCGCAATTCCTCCGCAACGAAGAAGAAATAGTTGATCACATGCTCGGGCTCGCCGGTGAACTTGGCGCGCAGGCGCGGGTCTTGGGTGGCGATCCCGACCGGGCAGGTGTTGAGGTGGCACTTGCGCATCATGATGCAGCCGGCGGCGATCAGCGGCGCGGTGGCAAAGCCGAACTCGTCGGCACCAAGCAGCGCCGCGACCGCGACGTCACGCCCGGTGCGCAGCCCGCCGTCGGCCTGCAGCGTCACCCGGTCGCGAAGGCCGTTCAGCACCAGGGTCTGCTGCGCTTCGGCGAGGCCGAGCTCCCACGGCGAACCGGCATGAGTCAGCGAGGTCAGCGGCGAGGCGCCGGTGCCACCCTCATAGCCCGAGATTGTGACATGGTCGGCTGTGCATTTGACGACGCCGGCGGCAACCGTGCCGACCCCGGCCTCCGACACCAGCTTGACCGAGACACGCGCGGAAGGGTTCACCTGGCGCAGATCGTGGATCAGCTGGGCCAGATCCTCGATCGAATAGATGTCGTGATGCGGCGGTGGGGAGATCAGGCCGACCCCGGGGGTCGAGTAACGCACGGCGGCGATGTGCGCGTCGACCTTGTGGCCGGGCAACTGTCCGCCCTCGCCCGGCTTGGCCCCCTGCGCGACCTTGATCTGCAGTTCGTCGGCATTGACCAGATATTCGGCGGTGACCCCAAAACGGCCCGACGCCACCTGTTTGATGGCGGAGCGCTCGTCGGTGCCGAACCGCTCGCGTTCCTCCCCGCCTTCGCCGGTGTTGGACTTGCCGCCGATGCGGTTCATGGCCTTGGCCAGCGTGGTGTGCGCCTCACGGCTGATGGACCCGAAGCTCATCGCCCCGGTGACGAACCGGCGTACAATCGCCGACGCCGGCTCGACGTCCTCAATTGGCACCGCCGGGCCCGCCGACCGCAGTTCGAGCAGCCCGCGCAGGCTCAGCAGGCGGCGGTTCTGCGCGTTCACTTCCTCGGCGAAGGCGCGATAGCGATCGGGCAGATTGCCGCGCACCGCATGCTGCAGATTGCCGATCCCGGTAGCGGTCCAGGCATGCGCCTCGCCGCCGGTCCGCAGCGCATAGATGCCGCCGACATTGAGCGGCCCGACCGCCGGGGCATGCGCTTGGCGATGACGCTCGGCGCTTTCGGTTGCGATCTCGGCCAGGCCAGCGCCCTCGATGCTGGTCGACGTTCCGGTGAAATAGCGTTCGACGAAGGATGAGTTGAGCCCGACCGCGTCGAAGATCTGCGCCCCGCAATAGCTCTGGAAGGTCGAGATCCCCATCTTCGACATGACCTTCAGCAGGCCCTTGTCGATCGCCTTGATGTAATTGGCGCAGCCCTGTTCGGGCGCCACCGCCAGCTTGCCGCGTTCGCACAAATCCTCGATCGCGTCGAAGGCAAGCCAGGGGTTGATCGCTTCAGCGCCATAGCCGGCGAGAACGCAGAAATGGTGGACCTCGCGTGCCTCCCCGGTCTCGACCACCAGCCCGGTCTGCATGCGCAGGCCCTGCCGGATCAGGTGATGGTGGACGGCCCCGGTGGCCAGCGCCGCGGGGATCGGAATGCGGTTGGCACCCTCATTGCGATCGGACAGCACCAGGACATTGATGTCCGCCAGCACCGCCTCGGTCGCTTCCCAGCACAGGCGCTGAACCGCCGCTTCTAGCGACTGGGCATCGCCGCCGCTCGGCCAGGTCGCGTCCAGCGTGGCGGTGCGGAAGGCGCCATCGAGCGTGTTATGGATCGAGCGAATCTTCTCCAGATCCTCGTTGGTGAGGATCGGTTGGCTTACCTCCAGCCGTTTGTGGGTACCGGCCGTGCGTCCGAGCAGGTTGGGCCGCGGGCCGATCATCGACACCAGGCTCATCACCATGCTTTCGCGGATCGGGTCGATCGGCGGATTGGTGACCTGCGCGAAGCTCTGCTTGAAATAGTCGTACAGCAGCCGAGGCCGCGCCGACAGCACGGCAAGCGGTGTGTCGGTGCCCATCGATCCGATCGGGTCGTCGGCCTGGCCGGCCATCGGGCTGAGGAACAGGCGAAGGTCCTCGTCGGTGTAGCCGAAGCTCAACTGAGTGCGGTGGAACACCTCGTCGCTCGGCGGGCGGGTCAGCGGGTTCTCTCCCGCCGGCAGGTCCTGCAAATTGAACTGAGTGTCCCGCAGCCATTCGCCATAAGGCTCGGCATCGGCCAGCTCGGCCTTGATCTCCTCATCCTCGACGATGCGCTGCCTGGCGAAGTCGATCAGCAGCATCTTGCCGGGCTGGAGCCGCCACTTGCGGACGATCTTCTCCTCGGGGATCGGAAGCACCCCCGATTCTGACGCCATCACCACCAGGTCGTCGTCAGTCACCAGGAAACGCGCGGGCCTGAGGCCGTTGCGGTCGAGCGTGGCGCCGATCTGCCGCCCGTCGGTGAAGGCGATCGCCGCCGGGCCGTCCCACGGCTCCATCAAGGCGGCGTGATATTCGTAAAAGGCCCGCCGCTTCGGATCCATCAGCTCGTTGCCGGCCCAGGCCTCGGGGATCAGCAGCATCACCGCATGGGGCAGCGAGTAGCCGCCGGCGATCAGCAACTCGAGCGCATTGTCGAGGCAGGCGGTGTCCGACTGCCCGTGCGGGATGATCGGCCATAGCTTGTCGAGATCGGCACCCAGCAGCGGACATTCCAGCGTCCGGCGGCGGGCGTTCATCCAGTTGACGTTGCCGCGCACCGTGTTGATCTCGCCGTTGTGGGCGATGAACCGGTAGGGGTGCGCAAGCCGCCAGCTGGGGAAGGTGTTGGTGGAGAAACGCTGGTGCACCATCGCCAGCGCAGAGCGGGTCAGCGGATTGCGCAGGTCCTGGTAGAAGCTGCCGACCTGATCGGGCAGCAGCATCCCCTTGTAGACCAGGGTCCGGGTCGAGAAGCTGGCGATGTAGAAATCGGCCAGCCCCGGCAGGTCCCTCGCCTTGGCCAGCGCCGCCAGCGGGTTCTGGGTCTGCTTGCGGATCGTCAGGAGCTTGCGCTCGAACGCATCCTGGTCGCGCACTGCGGGACCTCGACCGACGATGGCCTGGCGGATGGCCGGAACGGTTGCGCGGACGCTGGCTCCAAGGTCACTGAGATCGACCGGAACGTCGCGCCAGCCTAGGAACTGCTGGCCTTCCTTGCCGACAAAGTGGACGAAGCGATCCTGCGCGACCGTCCGGCTTTCTTCACAGGTCGGGAGGAAGCACATGGCGACAGCGTATTCGCCGGACTGCGGCAGTACGATGTCGTGCGCGCCGGCCCAGTCGCGCAACAGGGCGTCGGGCATCTGGATCAGGCAGCCCGCGCCGTCCCCCATGTCGGGATCGGCCCCTACCCCGCCGCGATGGTGAAGATTGGCGAGGATCTGCAGGCCCTGGTCGATGACGTCGTGCGAGGCCACGCCCTTGACGTGCGCGACGAAGCCCATGCCGCAACTGTCATGTTCGTGCCGGGGGTCATACAGCCCCTTGCCTGCCGTCCACTCGTCCAACCGCCAGTCCCTACGTTACCGAGCCTTGCTCCGCCGCCGCAACCAGGATGTTGCGCTGCAGCGAAAGTGCACGAATGGATCCCATTCGCAAAGCAAAAAACTTCACGGCCTGTATGGCTAAGTGATCGGCACGTTCGGCAAAGTGAATTGCGCCGACCCTGGAGGAGGATAGGGCCGGCGCAAACTGGTCAAAGGTTGTAGGCGCGCTCCCCGTGCGAGGAGATGTCGAGCCCTTCGCGCTCGGCATCGACGGTCGGGCGCAGGCCGATGGTCTTGTCGATGACGAAGAACAGGACGAACGACAGCCCCCCCGACCAGGCCAGGGTCAGTGCCACGGCCTTGAGTTGAATCAGCAGCTGAGCGGCGATGTCGTAGGTCCCGGGAACAGCCGGCAGCACCGTATAGTCGAAGAAGCCCTGCCCGCCGAGCGAGGGGGCGGCCACGATGCCGGTCCCGATCGCCCCGACGATCCCGCCGATGCAGTGCACCCCGAATACGTCCAGCGAGTCGTCATAGCCGAACCGGTTCTTCACCTTGGCAACAAAGAAGAAGCACACCGCCGAGGCTACAGCGCCGAGGAGGATCGACGTCCCTGGAGCGCCGAAGCCTGCCGCCGGCGTGATCGCGACCAGCCCGGCCACTGCGCCGGTCGCCCCGCCCAGCAGCGAGGACTTGCGGTGGATGAGCTGCTCGATCCCCGCCCAGGTCAGCGCCGCTGCCGCGGTGGCGACGAAGGTGTTGACGAAAGCCAGCGCGGTGACCCCGTTGGCCTCAAGGTTGGAACCGGCGTTGAAGCCGAACCAGCCGACCCACAGCAGCGAAGCGCCGATCATCGTCATCACCAGCGAATGCGGCGCCAGCGGCTCGCTGTTGTAGCCGATCCGCTTGCCGATCACGAGGCAGCCGACCAGACCGGCGATCCCGGCGTTGATGTGCACCACCGTGCCGCCGGCGAAGTCGAGCGCGCCCCAGCCATAGATCAGGCCCCAGTCGCCCGGCTGGTTGGGCAGGAAGTCCGGGCCGGCCCAGTACCAGACCATGTGCGCCAGCGGGAAATAGACCACAGTCAGCCACAGCACCACGAATAGCATCAGCGGCCAGAAGCGCACCCGCTCGGCAAACGCCCCGACGATCAGTGCCGGAGTGATGCAGGCAAAGGTCATCTGGAACACGATGTAGGCATATTCCGGGATGTAGACCCCGTTGGAGAAAGTCGCCGCCAGCGTGGTCGCGTCGACCCCGCTCAGGAACGCCTTGGACAAGCCGCCGATGAAGGGATTACCGGCGGTGAACGCCAGGCTATAGCCCCAGCCGACCCACACCAGCGCGGCAATGGCAACGATCGTCAGCACCTGCATCAGCACCGACAGCATGTTCTTGGCACGGACCAGCCCGCCGTAGAACAGCGCCAGCCCGGGCACCGACATCATCAGCACCAGGGCCGAGGAGATCAGCATCCAGGTCGTGTCGCCCTTGTCTGGTGCTGGTGGAGCCGCCGCGGCCGCAGCCGCCGCTTCCTGCGCCCATGCAGGCGACGCGGCGAGTGCGGCCAGCAGCAGCGCCGCCGAACCCCGCCCGAGCCAGTGTCCAAAATTCATTCTCCCCCTCCCCTCAGAGCGCATCATGGTCGGTATCCCCCGTGCGGATGCGAAGCGCGGATTCGAGGTCGAGGACGAAAATCTTGCCGTCGCCGATCGAGTCCGTCCGGGCGATGTTGGCGATGATCTCGACCACGCCATGCGCCTGGTCATCGGCTACCGCGATCTCCAGCTTGATCTTGGGGACGAAGGTCGTGTTGTACTCAGCGCCACGATAGAAGACCGGCTGCCCCTTCTGACGGCCGAAGCCGCGCACCTCGGACACGGTCATGCCCTCGATCCCGGCTTCCTGAAGCGCGTCGCGGACGGGCTCCAGCTTGAACGGCTTGATATATGCGATGATGAACTTCACGCCCGCCCTCCTCAGAAAGCCACGCCGAGCGAGGCGACGATGCCGGCCTTGCTCGCGTTGCGCCCGCTTGGCGTGATGAAGTAGGCGTCGGTGTCGACGTAGGCGATGCCGGCGGTCAGCCCCTTGATCGTCGCGCTCGCCCCCAGGCTCCAGTCGGTATGCGCCTTGCCAAGCGTGATGTAGCTCGGCCCGAAGCTGCGGCCGACGTGCGCGGTGACGCTGATCGGCGAATTGGGCACGGCGGCGCTAAGGTCGCCCGCGAGGTAGAGGTTATCCTCCTTGCCATTGCCGACCGTCAGCGCGTTCTGCTTGGGCGCATAGGCGGCCAGAGCCTTGGCGGTGACCGGTCCGAAGGTCTGGCTGACCGCGACATAGGGTTCGACGAAATCGGTGTTGATGCCGCCCGAGCTTGGATAGTAATAATAGAGCACGCCGACGTCGAAGGTGGTCGCGCCGACGCTGCGCTTGAACCCGACGGCGAAATCGATCTCCTGGTCCGACCCGTTGGCGACATAATCGTCGATCGAAGATCCCCAGATGCTCGCGTACAGCCCGTTGTCGAGGGATACGCCCAGGCTCCCTTGGAGCGCAGGCCGCCGGTCAGTCTGCGACACGCCGCGATAGCGATAATCGGACACCAGGGTCGCGCCGCCAGACACGACCACGGTCGGCGGCGCCTTGGCCGCTGCATCCTGGGCGGCCGCGGCCGACGGCAGCGTTAGCAAACCCGCCACCGTCATCATCATCGCAAGTTGTCGCATCTTTGCACCCCCTGATCGGGCGACCGGGCCCCTTTTGGGATCCCGTTCCGACTCCTGCCGGCGAGCGGATGATGCACATCGTTGCTGCAGCGCACAATTATGCTGCAGGTGCGTGAGAATATTTCACCAATGTGACGACTTTGAAGTCGCCCGTTGCGGACTCTCCTAGAATGTACCGCGAACGCTCAACGAGAAGATGGGTCCGATCAGGCGATTGCGAGTCTCGACGAAGTCGATCGGGGAATTGTTGCGTCGCCCGGTGTAGACCACCCGGTCCCACCGGCTGCGAGCGTTGATGAGGTTGCTTGCCGAGGCGCGGACGGTGAGGCCGAGCACATCCTTGTTCTCGACGAATACGCCGACCCAAACGGGCCCTTCGAACTGCCGTCCGACTTCGTTGAGACGGAAGGCGCGGGTGACGTGGCTATACTCACCATTCACCCCATAGGCCCAATCGCTGCCCGGGATGTCGTGGCGGAAATCGGCCACGATCAGGCGGTCGGTGAAGCTCGACAAGGGTCGCTTCTCGCCGGTCAGCGGATCGCGGATGTTGCTGAACTGGACCAGCGCCCTGAGGTTGACCTTGGCCCCCTTGATGCCGAGCGGGTCGAGCTGGAAGGTGCTGTTCCAGTCGATCGCATAGGCTCGCGCCTTGTCGATGTTGCCGGGCGACTCTCCGGTCAGACCGATCGGAATGATGTCGACGTAATCTTCGAACAGCGCGGCGACCAGGTTGAGCCGGGTCTTGCCATAGCGCCCCAGATCCTTGGCCAGCTCCAGTTCGAAGCGCCATTGCTGAGTCGGCACCAGATCGGGATTGCCGGCATTTTGATTGTCGTTGTCGAGGAACACGCGGGCAAGGAATTGCCCGAAGTCGAGTTGTCCGACCCGGCGGATGATCTTGAAATTGGCATTGAAGGTCGGGGTCACCTGCGCGGCGAAGTTAAGCGATCCCTTTGGCCGGAAGAAGCGGCGCTCCTTTCCGCCCGGACCCTCCTGGACGATGGTAGACCACTCGCCGCCGGCCACCAGCTGCACCGACAGGGCCTTCGACAGCGGCCGCCCGATGGTGACCAGACCTTCGTAGCGATCCTCGCTGACCTTGCCGGTGCCCGAGGGGAAGAACTCTTCGACATAGCTGCCGTTGGCATTCAGCGAGTAGAGCTTCGAGACGAGGTCGAGGCTGTTGAACGCCGCCTCGCCCGACAATTGGACATCGGTCTTGCCCCACTTCCAGCGATATTCGCTGCGGCCGATCAACTCCTTCGATCGGCCGTCCTGAACGTAGCGGCTGCCCGCGTTCGGACTGAGGTCGGTATAAGTCAGCAGCGCCGACTGGAAGAATGGCTCGTCCGACGAACGGGTCAGACCGATGAACTTCAAACGCCCGCCGCCGAGCGCGAATTCATAGTCCGCGCCGGCCTCGTAATTCTTGCCCTTCTCGCGCTGGCTGAGCAACCGCTCGACGTCGGCACCGGTGGCCCGGTCGCGCTTGCTGATCTCCTCGAAGCGATAGTTGAACGACCGTCCCAGCAGGTTGAGGTTGCCGACCGACGAGCCGGGCCCGTCCCACTTGAACTGCCCGCTGATCTGCGGCTGATCGAAATTGCCGGTCCAGCTGTCGTCGCGGGTTTCGAACAGGCTGCCGTCGGCGCGACTGATGATGGTCGGACCGCCGGCCGAGCTGCGGCTCGCGTCATTCTTGAGGCTGAGGGTATATTCGATCGGGCCGCTGGTGCCGCTCACCGACACGTCGCCGCGGGTGTAGAGCGGATCGGCATAATGGGCGCGGAATTCGGGCCGATAGCTAAACTGCCCGCCGATCTTCTTCTTGGCCTCGTAAACGACGTTGGCGACCTGCCCGGTCAGCCCCGGCACATCCACCTCCGCCGCGTCGACGATCTCGATCCGGGTGACGTTGCCGGACGGGATCGCCTGCAGCGCAGTGACCGGATCGGTCGACTTGCCGCTGATCCGCTTGCCGTTCAGCAGCACATTGCCCGAGGCCTGGCCAAGCCCGCGCGAACTGGTGTCCTCGCCGCGAATGGAGAAGCCGGGCACCTGGTTCAGCATGTCGAGCGCGGTGCGCGGAGCAAAGCGGGTGAAGTCGGCGGGGGTGTAGACGCGCTTGTTGCCAGCGGGGGCGGACACCGGAGCGGGGGCATCGCCGGTGGCGGGCGGCGACGCTTCCTGCGCCAGCGCCGGCGCGCTCAATGCCATCGTCGACGCATAGCCAAGCAACATCGCCCGGCGGTGAAAACCACGCATAACTTCTTCCCCTGTTCGGATTCTTTTTCAGCGCATTTTCGCGATGTGCGATGCGCAGTAGTTGCAAGCGACCGGTCCCGTTCGACAGACCGACGAGTGACCTGCCGTTCTAGGGCAGCAGGGCACTCATGATCACTGGCGCATCCTGTTCAGTGACCAGGCTCACCCGCCGCCCGGATGTTTGCCGGACCAATTCCTGCGGACGGATGCCGAGCGCCTTGAGCTGCACCAGCCGCGAGACCGACAGGTCACGGAAGCCGTGGCGCTGGTAATCGGCGATGAAATCGGCCGTGATGCCCAGTGCTCTCAGCTGAATGACCTCCTCGACCGGAACGCGGTCATAACCGACCCGCTTCAGCGAACCGAGATAGGCCGGCGACACGTCGAGCGCTTTCAGGGGCAGGAAGTCTTCGGTCTTGCGCGGCCGGTAGCCGGCGGCGGCCATGGCGGCGATATAGTCGGGCGACACGCCCAGCGCGCTCATCCCGACCAGGGTGTTGGGGGTCGGCATCGTGTATCGGCCGCGCTTCAGCGCATCGACCAGCGAGCGCTTGGCGCCGACCATGGTGAGGTCGATCCACTCGCCCTCGGTCGGCTGGCGGATGCCCGACGCGACGAGGTAGGCGGCGAAGGCCGGATCGCCCGTGAAGCGGCAGCTGCCCGTGGCCCGGCGGTTCGCGGTCCGGCCCGAGCAGTCGAGACGACCCGCCTCCCGGACCAGTGTGAAGCCGACCGGCGTTCCGTCACGCCCCTGCAAGGCTGCGCGGTCGAAACCGGCAAGTTCGCGCACCTCAAACGAAGAGCCTGAGGTGCGATTGGCGGATACGATCCGGCTGAGCGACAGCTGAAGCCTGTCGCGGCTCGCTCCCGACAGTTCGAAGCGGAGCGTCCCGCCTTCCGCGGCGAAGCCGGTGGTGGCGATGCTGAGCGTGGCGAGGATCAGGGCCAGGCAGATGGAGAGCGAACGGTGCATGGTGGTGCTCCTTGTCTCGAAGAGTGCAGGCAAGCCGGTCCCGTTCACCCCTGGTGGGGCGCTTGTTCGCGGCGGCAATGAGGAATTTCGGGTCGGCGCTTAGTCGGCGTCGGGCTCGGGCGGCTCAGGCGCTTCGGGCGGCTCCGGCGTTTCGGAACGCGGTCGTCGCGGCAGGTTGGGCGGCCAGTTGTGCGGCGGAAGGCTCCGCCCGGTGGCGAATTCCTTGATCCGCACGGCCCTCAGCTCGATGATCCGGTCTGGCGTCAGGCCGGTGTAGCCGGCTTCGCGCAGCTTCTTGATCGAGGCGCCGGTGATGCCAAGCGCCCGCATCGCGGTCAGGTCGCCGAGCGACACATTGCGCAGGCCTGCGCTGGCGAGGTCAGCAACATAGGTCGGGCTGACACCCACCGCGCGCGCGCCGGTCAGGTCGCCGATATCGCTGGTGCGGTAGCCGGCCTGGGCCATGGCGCGCACCCAGTCGGGCGTCGCACCGACCGCGCGCAGGCCCATCAGGTCGCCATCGTCGATGTGCAGGCCGCCAAGTGCGGTGCGGATCGAGGCGGCATATTCCGGAGTGATGCCGAGCGCCTTGCTGGCGATGGCCCGGTCAATCGCCTCGTCGACGCTGCCGCGCCGAGGCGGGACCGGCGGCAACGGTGCAGCCGGAGGATTGGGGGCGGGGTGCGGATGGACCATCGCCAGGCGGGTTGCCTCCATGCGCGCTTCCTCGGCCACAGCGCGGCGATCGACGGCAGTGGCTGCGGCGTCGCTGGCAGCCGCCGCGCTGGCGAGCGCCGCCTGCTTGCCGCTGACCGCGACGCTGACCGCTTCGGTGGTCACGACGGTGGCATTGGCGACCGATTGCGCGACCAGCGATGGCAGCGAGTCCGCCGGGCTGGCCTTGGCCACCGACAAGCCCGCTTCGGACGCGCCGTCGCTGGCCCGGGGGCTGAAGGTAATGGCGGCCAGCGGCGTCGCCGCAGCGACCACGCCCATGAACAGGCCGGCGGCGAAGCCCTTGCCCATCGGGGTACGCGGCAGGGTGCCGTCGAGCACCCGCTGGACGCGGCGGGTCAGGCTGCCCTTGCCCGGGGCGACGCCATGGGCGCCGAGCAGCAGGCCCTTGCAGTCGTGGCGGGCGACGCCGACCAGCAACTGGGCATAATCGACCCCCTCGACATTGGCGGCGAGCACCGCATCGTCGGCGGTCTCCTCGCGCAGCTGATGGGCTTCGCGCGCCAAGATCCAGACCAGGGGATTGAACCAGAACAAGGCGGTCGCGATCCGGCCGAGCAGCAGCTTGGCCCAATCGAGCCCACGGACGTGCGCCAGCTCATGCGCGATAATCGCCTCGGCCTCGGCCTTGGCGCCCAGCGCTTCCTCGTTGAGCAGGATCACCGGCCGGAACAGGCCCCAGCTGATCGGCGACTTAAGGTCGCCGCTGGTGAGGAGCGCGGTGCCGTTCTTGAAGTTCATCCGGCGCTGGGCATGGGCGAGCGCGCTCAGCCACGACGGCTCGACCAGCACCGAGGCCTTGGTCCGCAGCGTGACCAGCCGAAGCACGGCAAGCAGGGTCACCGCCAGCAGCAGGACCACCGGGATGCCATACAACAAGGGCCACCACGGCTCGGGCGACGCAACCGTCTGGAAGGTCTCGGCGGCCGGCAGCGGCGGGGTGTCGCTGATCGGGCCAACGGGCAGCTGCGCGGGCATGGTCGGCGCGGCGTCCATCAGCGGCGCGCTCACCACCAGCTGCGGCAGGAACATCGCGCCGAGCGGAAACAGGACCAGGGACAGGAGGCCGAGATGCGCCACCATCCCTCGCTCCGCCGCCGATCGGCCGCGCAGGAAGTGAAGCATGGCAAGCGTGGCGCCGGCGATTAGCACCGACTTCAGCGCAAAGGTGACAAGCAGTTCCATGGCTTACATCCCCTTCGACTTGCGGGCCTGCGCGATCATCTTCTCGAGCGCGTCGAGCTCGCTTGCCTCGATCCCGTCCGACATCCCGAGCAGCGCGCTGGCGGCGCTGGTCGGCGAGCCGTTGAAAAACACCCGCACCACGTCCGACAAGGCCGACTTGCGCGCGGTTTGGTCCGACACCGCCGGGCTGTAGAGAAACCCACGCTCATGCTCCTCGCGGCGGACGAAGCCCTTGTCCTCGAGTCGTTTGAGCATGGTGCGAACCGCCGATCCGCTCACCGCGCCGGGCAGGCCATCGGTCACTTCCGCGGCAGTCATCGCGCCCTGTTGATACAGCAGGTCGACGATTTGGCGTTCTTTGGGAGGAAGACGGTTCAGCACATTCAGGCTCCAAGGCTACATTTGTAGCGTGTGCTACATTTGTAGCTTGAAGGCAAGCGTTGCCGCCGGTCGTTGGTCGATTTCGCGCCATCGACGAACGGCGGCGGTGAAACTAGGCTTGGCCACGGAAGCATCGGGAAGGTTGCTCGTTTGGCGGTCATGAATTCACCTGCACGTCCCAATTCTGCCGCCCTCACCCTGATTGGGGTCGCGGCGGGGCTGTGGCTGCTGCACTGGTTGGCGGACATCATCACGCCGCTGGTGGTCGCCGCCGTACTGGTGGTGTTGGTCCAGGCGCTGATCCATGCCATCGACAAGCGCTGGCCGTGGATGCCGACCTGGCTGGTGATGGTGTTCGCCGCCGTTCTGATCATCGTCACGCTGGGCGTGGCGATGATGGTCCTGATCGAAGGTGTCAGCGAAATCGCCGCGCAAGCCCCTGCCCTCTACACCCGTATCGACGCCATCCTCGCGAACCTCAGCCGCTCCCTGGAGCTCGAACAACCACTGCAGCTGACCGGCGTGGTCGGCAACATCAACGTGCCCCAGGTCGCGGGACGGGTGCTGGGCGGTGTGCAGGGTCTGGTCTCGACCCTTCTACTGGTCATACTCTACTTCGCGTTTCTGTTGGCAGAGCGCCGAAAGGTCACCCGCAAGGTTCGCGGCTCGACGGGCGACGGCGCGCGCTCACGCTCGATCCTCCAGGGTATCGGCCAGGTCGGCAAGGACATCGAGACCTATGTCTGGGTGCAGACGCTGACTGGCGTGATGCTGGCGTCCGGGGCCAGCATCGTGATGTTTGCCGTCGGGCTCGAGAACGCCTTGTTCTGGACCTTCCTGCTGTTCCTGCTGTCGTTCATCCCGATTGTCGGAGTGACTGCCGGGTCGCTCGCCCCCGCCGCCTTTGCGCTGCTGCAATTCCCGACGCTGACCCCGGCGCTGATCATCTTCGGCGGGATCCAGCTGGTCGCCTTCATCATCGGCAACCTTGTCTATCCGCGCATGCAGGCCGACGCCCAGAACATCAGTCCGGTCGCCACCCTGTTGTCGCTCGCCTTCTGGTCATTCCTGTGGGGGATGCCGGGCGCGTTCCTGTCCGTGCCACTGACGCTCACGCTCATGCTGATCTGCGCCCAATTCGACAATTCCCGCTGGGTAGCGGTCGTGCTGTCGAACGACGGAACCCCCGCCGCGGTCCGCAAGCGAACCAGGGGAACGACACCGCCCTCGCGTCCCGGCGCTTGATCAGCGGCGACACTCAGAAAAGCCCGTCATCATCGTCATCGTCCGGTGTCGGTTCGACATTCGCGGATTGCTCGCAAGCGGACGGCAGGAAACGGCGGTGGATCTGGCGCTCGCTCTCCATCGTGTAGAGACGGTAGATGCCGTCGAGCAGCGCCCGTGCCTCGTCGACGTCCACGATCCCCGCAAACGGCTGCGACCCGGCCGCCCGGTCGAGCTCGCCCGCCATCGCCTGGAGCGGCGTGCAAAGCTCCTCGATCCTGGCGATCGCCGCCCCTGCCGTATCCACCACCTCCGCCGCACAATTTGCCTGCCGGTCGAGCTGCGCCAGACTAGCGCTGGCTCGCTTTGCTCCTTCGCCGATGATGGCCAGGGATTCTTCAAGCGTTTGCCCGTCGCCCTCGTCCAGCGCGATGTCGCCGGCGATCCTCATCGCCGCGCCGTTGACCTGGATGACGGCGGCGTCGACCCGCTTGCAAATCTCCTCCAGCGTGCCGACCAGCCCGCGGATTTCCTGGGCGATACGAGCGAGACCTCTGCCCGCGTCACCCATGCGATAGCAGCGGATGTCGGTGTTCCACGCCATGTTGTCGACCTCGGCGGTGATCCGATCGATGAGCGCCAGGCGCTGGCCCAGACATTGAGCCGTCGCGATGGTTTCGCCGCCAAGCGCATGGGATCGCCGGTCGGCCTCTCGCAACCCCTGGGTCAGCAAGCCGATACCGGCCACTTCGCTTTCAAGCGCCCGGAGCAGGTCGCCACTGGTCGCGACGCTTCCTTGGGTTTGGCGCAATGCCAGCACCTCGGCAATGTCGACCCCGATCAGCCGCTGGCAATCGAACAGCTTGCGGCTCTCGCGCTCGAAGTCCTCGACCGCCGCGGCACAGAGGGCCTGCAGCAAGCCCAATACCTGAGCGGCGCCCGGAGCCTGCGCAGGAGACTCTCCCCCCGACGCATCGCCATACGCCCCAAGCAGGCGGAAACCGGTGGCGACATGCTCCAGCCGCTGGCGAGTGATGTCGCCGATCTGGATCGCCCCCAGCGCCTCGGCAAGCTGGGCGCGCAGGCGGCAGGCGATGGCCGTGACCTGCACCGACTGTTCGTCGGCTGCGTTCAGGTAATCCTGAAGCGCCAGCGCATTGGCCTCGAGGTTGCGCGGAACGTCGGCGGCAATCGCCGCGCATTCCGCGGCGAGCCTGCGATCTCCGGCAACGACCGTTGGGATCATCGCCTGTAATTTCTTTGCTTCGCGGCGGATCGCGCTGATCTCGACTTCGCTGAGGTCGAGCCTGGCCAGCATCTGATCGGCGAAACCGGAAAAGCCTTGCTGACCGCCCGATGCAACCTTGATGTTGAGCCCGCAGATCCGGAGGAATTCGATAGTCCGGCGAACGCCGAACATTTGCTGATCGACCTGCGCGCCGGCGGCGGCGATATCCGCAAGCGCTGCGGCGCGCCCGGCCACGATCTGTGGGACCTGCGCGATGCGCCCGCCCATCGCCTGCATATTGGCGACGGCCCGGCTGGCGGCACCACGATCGAGCGCACCGGCCACCCCCGAAAGGCTGGCGATCAATGTCTCGACGAGGTCGTAGGCACTGGCGAGGGCGCTTCCGGCCTCGAGAAAGGCGGAGTCGAGCCTTCCCGCGACCAGATCGATGGTGACATCGACGTCGGTCGGTGCCGCTGGTCCGGCAGTGATCGCCTCGCTAGCCATGAGCGCCGGTCAGGCAATCGCCGTGTGGCAGGCCGCGCCGCTCACCGGGCGGAAGCCTGCAGGAGTTCGTGCGCGATCAGGCCCAGGGGCACGATTTTCTCCACTCCGCCATGGGCGATCGCTTCCTTGGGCATGCCGAACACGATCGACGTCGCCTCGTCCTGCGCGAAGGTTCGGGCGCCGGCCTGCTTCATCTCAAGCATGCCGCGAGCGCCATCGTCGCCCATGCCGGTCATGATCACGCCGACCGCATTCGACCCGGCCGCCTGCGCCACCGAACGGAACAGGACATCGACCGAGGGACGATGCCGCGACACCAGCGGACCGTCGCGGACCGAGACGTAATAGCGGGCTCCGCGCCGCTCGAGCATCATGTGCTTGCCCCCCGGCGCGATCAGGACCTGGCCCCGCAAGACGGCATCGCCGTCGACGGCCTCCTTCACGTCGGCCTGGCACAGGGTGTTGAGCCGCTTGGCGAAGGCGCGGGTGAAATGCTCGGGCATGTGCTGGACGACGATGATCCCCGGCGAATTGGCCGGAAGCACTTCAAGAACCTGGCGCAATGCCTCGGTTCCTCCGGTCGAGGCTCCCAGGCACACCACCATCTCGGTAGTCTGGCTCATCGCCCTCCGGGTCGGCGGGGGAAGGACCGCATCGGCCGTCAGCTTTTCCTGCGGTACCAGCGGCTTGGCATGGGCGCGGCCGCGGATGCGCGCCTTGGCGGCTGCCTTGACCGTATCGCGTATCTGCAAATTATGCTCGGCCAGATGATCCGCGACGCCGACCTTGGGCTTGAGGATGATGTCGACCGCGCCCGCTTCCATCGCCTGGAGCAGGGTCTCGGACCCGCTTTCCGTCAGGGAAGAGCACATCACCACCGGAACCGGGCATTGCGTCATCAGCTTGCGCAGGAAGGTGATGCCATCCATCCGCGGCATTTCGACGTCGAGGGTGATCACGTCGGGCATTTCGATCTGGATCCGCTTGGCCGCGGCGAAGGGGTCGGAGGCGGTTCCCATGACCTCGATCTCGGGATCGGCTTCCAGCACTTCGGTCATGATCTTGCGGACGATCGCCGAGTCATCGACGATCAGCACCCGGATCTTGTTGGCAGGTCGCGCCATGCGTCAGCTCCGTTGAAAGATGGTGTTGCCGATCTGTGCGATCGGCAGGTCATGGCCGACGATCGTCTCGGAATGGCCGAGGAACAGCAGTCCGCCCGGCGCCATCTTCTCGACAATTCGCGACACGACCTTGAGCTGGGTTTCGCGGTCGAAATAGATGAGCACATTGCGGCAGAACACCACGTCCATCGGCTCCCCGACGGGATAGTTTCTGTCCATCAGGTTGAGCCGGGCGAAGGCGACGTTGCGCCGCAGCGCGGGAATGATCCTGACTTCCTGCCGAGCCGGATCGCACGACGTCATCAGGTAGCGCTTGCGCAAGGCGGGGGGGACCGGATCGGCGAACTCGGCAGGGTAGATGCCGCTCCGTGCGATCTCGAGCACCTCGGTGTCGAGGTCGGTCGCAAGGATCGTGAAGCTGGCCCCCGAGGTGCCGGCGAAGGCGTCGTCGATGGTCATTGCCATCGTGTAGGGTTCAGCTCCGGTTGAACAGGCGACACTCCACGCGCGAAGCCTAGTCACCCCCCGCTCGATCAAGCCGGGAAGAGCGACGTTGCGCAGGTAATCGAAATGATAGGCTTCGCGGAAGAAGTCAGTCTTGTTGGTGGTGACGGCGTTGATCAGGAACTCGCTCTCGAACTCGATATTCTCTTCGGCGAAGAGATAGTCGCAATAGTCATCGAGCGTGGCGGCGCCGATCGCCCGCTGGCGACGACGCAGCCGGCCTTCCAGCATCGTCTTCTTGCTCGGGGGCATCCGGATCCCAGCGGTCTCGTGGATGTAGCGGGCTAGGGCACTGAAATTGCGCTGGCTGATCCGGTCCGACAGCAAAGGCGGGGCGTGAGAGAGTTGCGCCGAAGGAAGCATGATCAGGCTCCGCGAGGATAGGGGTTCGAGGGAATGCGGAGCGGCACTTTCGCCGGCCCGGTCAGGCAGCCGCGACGACGGGGACGTTCGGGGTCAGATCCATGCCCGAAAAGATCCGGACGATGTCGAGGAACACGACGAAGCCCTCGTTGCTCCGGGCGATCCCGGCGATGTAGTCGGATGCCCAGCGAGACCCGATATCCGGCGCCTGCCCGACCTCGTCTGCCTTGAACGTGCTGACGTCGAGCACGCGATCGACCACCAGGCCGAGCGTGATGACCCGTTCGGCAAGTGGGACATCGACGACCAGTATCCGCGTGCTGAGCGTGTGCGCGGCGGACGTCAGGCCGAGGCAGAGCCGAAGGTCGACGGTGGTGATCCCCTCCCCTCGCAATTCGGTTAGTCCAAGCAGGTAATCGGGGCCGTTCGGAATCCGAAAGGTCTCGCGATAGTCGAGGATCTCGCGCACCAGCGATACGGGGATGGCGAAGCGTTCTGCATCGAGGCCGAAGGTGACGGCCTGCAGTTCATGGTCCCCACTCATGCTGCCCGGCTTTCGAACTGGGCGTCATCGCCGTCGGGGCCTCCGTGGTTGAGATCGAGCGCAAAGCCGTTGATCCGCGCCTGCTGTCCCGCCACCGTCTCGCCCCGGGCCTGACGTTTGGGTTTGCCGGCCTGCCCCGCCTTGGGCTGCCGCGCGGGCTTTGCCCTGGCCTCGGCCGAGCCCGAAGGCAGGCGCCCGGTGGTCGCCGTCTTCGCCTGGATCCGGTGATCCTTTCCATCGGCAAGCCGGAAGTAAGCAATGCTGCCCTGCAATTGCTCCGCTTGCGTCGCGAGCAGTTCCGACGTCGTGGAAATCTGCTCGGAGGCGTCGGCATTCTGCTGCGTCACTTGGTCGAGCTGCTGGATCGCTTCGTTGATCTGGGCTGCGCCGATATCCTGCTCGCGGCAGGCCGAGCTGATCTCCAGGACGAGTTCGGCCGTACGACGGATGTCGGGCACCAGCCGGGTCAGCATCTCTCCCGCCTCGGCCGCGGCCTTGAGGGTGTCGGCAGACACCGAGCCGATCTCGGCCGCCGCGCTCTGGCTGCGTTCGGCAAGTTTGCGAACCTCCGAGGCGACCACCGCAAAGCCGCGACCATGCTCGCCCGCGCGCGCAGCCTCGACCGCTGCGTTCAACGCGAGAAGGTCGGTCTGGCGAGCGATCTCCTGGACGATGCCGATCTTCTCGGCGATCGTTCGCATCGCAATGACGGCCTTGTCGACAGCCACTCCGCTGGCTTCCGCGTCGCGGGCCGACTGGCGTGCCATCTTCTCGGTCTGGGTGGCATTGTCGGCATTCTGGCGAATGTTGGCCGCCATCTGTTCCATCGAGGCCGAGGCTTCCTCGGTCGCGGCCGCCTGTTCGGTCGCGCCCTGCGAGACCTGCTCGGAGCTGGCCGACAGTTGCTGGCTGCCCGAGGACACGCTGTCCGCAGCCGTATTGGCATTGCCGACCACTTCACGCAGCCGCTCCACCATGCGCACAAGGGCGAGACCAAGCGTATCGTTGTCGGAAAGCGGCCGGTGATCGACCGTCAGATCACCGTCGGCGATCTGGTCGGCCAGGGAAGCGCTGAGGCGGAGGCTGTCGATCAGTGCATTGACCGACGTCTTCATCTTCTGGTGATCGCCCTCGCAGGCGATTTCGACGCGCTGCGCAAGGTCGCCGGTGCTGACCCGGTCGAGCACCCGATTGCCTTCGACGATCGGCAACAGGATCGCATCGAGCATGCCGTTGATGCCGCTAACCAGCTTGGCGAAATCACCCACGAAGCGTCCCGCTTCGCCGCGCCGTGCAAGGTCCCCGATCGTCGCGCTGGCGATCAATCTCCCGATTTCGTCGGTGATGTCGCGCAGGTTGCCGCGCAGCGTCTCGATCGTATCGTTGATGAACGCCTTCTTGCCGGGCAACTGCTCCATCGGCGCGTCGAAATTCCCCTCGCCGAATTCCTTGATGCAGGTCATCGCCATTTTCTTCACCGCGATGTGCGCGGCGACCATCTCGTTCACGCCGCGCGCCACCAGCCCGAAATCGCCCTTGAACTTTTCGGCCGGCACGAAGACGTCGATGTCGCCCTTGTCATGCTCCGCAGCCATGTGGCGCATTTCGGCGATGAGCCCCTTGAGGTTGCCGCGCAGGGTCTCGATCGTCTCGTTGATGAAGGCCTTCTTGCCCGGCAACTGCTCCATCGGCGCATCGAAATTGCCTTCGCCGAATTCCTTGATGCAGGCCATCGCCTTCTTCTTCACGGCGATGTGCGCGGCGACCATCTCGTTCACGCCGCGCGCGACGAGACCGAAATCGCCCTTGAACTTCTCGGCCGGTACGAAGACATCGATATCGCCCTCGTCATGCTCGGCCGCCATATGGCGCATGTCGGCGATGAGCCCCTTGAGATTGCCGCGCAGGGTCTCGATCGTCTCGTTAATGAAGGCCTTCTTGCCCGGCAACTGCACCATCGGCGCTTCGAAATTGCCCTCGCCGACCTCCTTGATGCAAGCCATCGCCTGCTTCTTCACTGCGATGTGACTGGCGACCAGGTCGTTGATCTGCCCCGCCATCGTGGCGCAGTCGCCGTGAAAGCGGTCGATCGGAAGGATGACGTCGATGTCGCCCCGTTCATGCTCGGCGCAGACGCTCGCCAACCCTTCATGGAGCGCGCTGACTGGGCGGAGTGCCTGGTCGAGCATCTCGTTGATGGCCTGGAGCGCATCCCTGGTTCGGCCCTTTGCGAGCAAAGGGTCGGTGCGTTCGGCCAACCGGCCTTCCGCCAGTTGGCCGCCGACCCTGGCGAGTTCGGCGAGGAGTAGATCGTGCGAAATCGGGTCGAACAACGCGAAGGACATGGTGGAGCTTCCTTAAAATCGTCGTTGAGGTTGCAAGCGGGAGAGCGCCGTCAGGCGGCCTTGGCGTCGAAGTTGGCGTCGTCCGCGTCCGGACCACCCTGGCTGAGATCAAGCGCGAAGCCGGTGACCCTGGCCTGCTGATCGGCAACGCTGTTTGCCTTAGCGCGAAGCTTGGGCTTCGGCTTGGCGATCGCCTTCTTGGCCACCGGGGCGGGCTTGCGAGCCGGCGCAGCAGCGCTTCTTGGCGCAGGGCCTCCACTCTCCAGGCGAAAATAGGCAATGCTGGTCTGTAGCTCGCTCGCCTGGGAAGCGAGTTGTTCCGAAGTGGTCGAAATCTGCTCGGACGCGTCAGCGTTCTGCTGGGTTACCTGGTCGAGCTGCTGGATCGCCTCGTTGATCTGGCTCGTGCCGATGTCCTGCTCGCGGCAAGCCGAGCTGATCTCGAGCACCAGTTCGGCGGTGCGGCGGATATCCGGCACCAGTTTGGTCAGCATCTCGCCGGCATCGACCGCAGCCTTGACCGTCTCGGACGACACGGTGCTGATCTCGGCCGCCGCGCTCTGGCTGCGCTCGGCAAGCTTGCGAACCTCCGAGGCAACCACCGCGAAGCCGCGACCATGCTCGCCCGCGCGCGCCGCCTCGACAGCCGCGTTCAGCGCCAGCAGATCGGTCTGCCGGGCGATCTCCTGAACGATTCCGATCTTCTCGGCGATCGTTCGCATAGCGTGCACCGCCTTGTCGACCGCGACCCCGCTGGCTTCCGCGTCGCGGGCAGACTGGCGCGCCATCTTCTCGGTCTGCGTGGCATTGTCGGCATTCTGACGGATGTTGGCCGCCATCTCTTCCATCGAGGCCGAGGCCTGCTCGGTCGCCGCCGCCTGCTCGGTCGCGCCTTGCGAAACCTGTTCAGAGCTGGAGGACAATTCCTGATTGCCGGCAAAGACGTTGTCGGCGGCCCTGCTCACCTCACCGACGATCGTGCGAAGGCTGTCGACCAGCGCGTTGACGGAATCCTTCATCTTCTGATGATCGCCCTCGCAGGCGATCTCGACCCGCTCGGTGAGGTCGCCGGTGCTGATCCGGTCGAGCACTCGATTGCCTTCGACGATCGGCAGCAGGATCGCGTCGAGCATGCCGTTGATACCGCTGACGAGCTTGCCGAAATCTCCCACGAAGCGAGCATCGTCGCCGCGCTCGGCAAGGTTGCCCGCCGTCGCTTCGTCGATAAGCCGCTCGATCTCGCTGGTGATGTCGCGGAGATTGCCGCGCAACGTCTCGACCGTTTCGTTGATGAAAGCCTTCTTGCCGGGGAACTGCTCGAGCGGCGCGTCGAAATTGCCTTGGCCGAATTCCTTGATGCAGGCCATCGCCTTCTTCTTCACGGCGATGTGCGCGGCGACCATCTCGTTCACGCCGCGCGCGACGAGACCGAAATCGCCCTTGAACTTCTCGGCCGGTACGAAGACATCGATATCGCCCTTGTCATGCTCAGTGGCCATGTGGCGCATCTCCGCGATGATGCCGCGAAGGTTACCGCGCAGGGTCTCGATCGTGTCGTTGATGAAGGCCTTCTTGCCCGGCAATTGCTCCATCGGAGCATCGAAATTGCCTTCGCTGAACTCCTTGATGCATGCCATCGCCAGCTTCTTCACCGCGATGTGGCTCGCCACCAGTTCGTTGACCCGGCGTGCCACCAACGCCGGTTTGCCCGCGAAACGCTCGACGGGGATCGTCAGGTCGATATCGCCGGCGGCGTGGCCAGTGGCCATGGCGACAATTGCATCCTCGAGGTCGTCGATCGGCCGCAGTGCCCGATCGAGCAGCCGGTTGATGGCTTCCAGTAGTTGATCGGTCTGGCGATTGGCGTCGGCGAGTTGTGCCCGCTCGTTCAATTCACCGCGTGCGATAGCGGCTTCCAGGCGCACGAGCTCGCCTTTCACGGCATCCGAATTCACTCCGCCAATCCATTGAAAAGACATCGCCTTCAACCTCTCGCAAAGCGTCGACGACCGCGATCCGCGGCGTCATCGTCATTCCTTGATGGGAAACCGGTCCGATCTTCTCACCGTACCGACGCCAGCTCTGGCGTGGCAGGTCCGCCGAGGAGCGGGCCGAAGATGGAAGGGAGATCGGGGAGGACGACGCCGCCGCCAGGGCGGCGGACCATCCCGCGAATGAAGTCGGGTCTCCACCGTAGCCCGACCACCGGCGGCGCCTCGCTGGCCTCGCGCCGAAGGGTCGCCACCTCATGGACCTGGTCGGCCCGGATACCGACCTGGATCGATCCGTCGCCAACCGCCATTTCGATCACCACGATGCGGCTGTCGATCGTCGCCTCCGTTACCGGAAAGCCGAACGCCGGCCGCAGGTCGGCGATCGGAATGATCTTGCCGCGGAAATTGACCACGCCTCCGACCAGCGGGTTTGCGCCGGGCACCGGAGTTTCGGGAAGCAGGTCGAGTATCTCGCGCACCAATACGGCTTCGAGGGCAAAGGTCTCGGAGTGAAGATCGAAGGTCAGCACCTCCAGCTCCCCGGCCTCGCTCCATCCGATATCGTTTCTCTGTCCCATGCTATGCAACGGCGCGAAGCCGTTCCTCCTGCTGTTGGCCAAGTGACAGGAGCTGGGCGACGTCGAGTATCAACGCCACGCTGCCATCGCCCAGGATGGTCGCACCGGCGAAGATGGTGACGTCGCCGTGAACTGGCGACATTGGCTTGATCACCGTCTGGTGACTGCCGATGATCTGATCCACCACCAGTCCGACTCGCTCTGCGCCAGTGGAGATGATGACTATCTTCTGATGCAGGTCGGGCGAGGTTTGGCTGGCGAACAGTTCGCGCAGGCGCATGAAGGGCACGAGCTGGTCGCGCAGCGTGATCAGGCTGCGTCCTTCCGACCGGCGGTCCTCGTCGGTACTGAGCTCGATGCATTCCTCGACTGCCGACAGCGGAATGACGTAGCGCGCGGTGCCGACGCGGATCAGCAGCCCGTCGATGATCGCGAGGGTCAGCGGAATCCGCAGCGAGATGGTCGATCCGCGACCCGCTACGCTGGCGACATCGATCGTCCCGCGCAGGCTTTCCATCGTGCGCTTGACGACGTCCATGCCGACGCCGCGACCTGACAGGCTGGTGACCTGCTGGGCGGTCGAGAAACCAGGGTGGAAGATCAACTGCAGGGTGTCGTGATCGCTCAACGTCTGGCCCGGCGCGACCAGTTCCTGCGCCTCGGCCTTGGCGCGAACCCGCTCGAGGTCGATGCCGCGGCCGTCGTCACGAATGTCGATGATGACCTCGCCGCCCGCCTGGCGCGCCGACAGCTTGATCTGGCCGGTCGGCGGCTTGCCGGCGGCTTCTCGCTCTCCGGCTCCCTCAAGACCGTGGTCGCAGGAATTGCGGATAAGGTGAATCAGCGGGTCGGCCAGCCGCTCGATGACCGTCTTGTCGACCTCGGTGGTCTCGCCCTCCGTGACGAGTTCGATCGACTTGCCGGTGTCCCGCGCCAGATCGTGGACAAGGCGCCGGAAGCGTCCGAACAGGCTGGCGACCGGGACCATTCGCAGCACCATCATGGTGTCGCGCAATTCGCCCGCCAGCCGCTCGATATCCTCCGAGATGGAATGGAGGGTTGGCGTAGCGGCCCCAGTGCCGCCCTGCGCCAGCTGAGACAAACGGCTTTGGACGATGACCAACTCGCCGACACGGTCCATCAGCAGGTCGAGGCGTTCAGCCGGGACACGGACGGTATCCGCCGTCTTTCCGGTCGTGGGTCCGCCATCGTTCGCAGCCTTGACCCGTTGATCACCACCTGCTGCCGGCTCGTTCTCCACCTCGATCGCGCCCGGCTTGTCAGTGCCGCTCAGCGACTGGAGGTGAAGCTCCATGTCGTCGCTGACGAAAATGAAGACGTCGTCGATGTCGCCCCGGCTGATGTCGCCGCGCAACTCGACCGACCAGCCGATGTGCCAATCCGTCGCGGCCAGTTCATCCAGTGGCGGCACCCGGTCGGTCAGCGCGGTGACCCGGCATTCGCCAAGCGCGCGCAGTTCGTCGAGCAGCACCAGCGGATTGGTGCCGTTGGCCATGGCTTCGACGGGCAGCCAGAAGTTCAGATGCCAGCCGTTTTGCGGTGGAGAAGCGCGCTCCGTGACCTCGGACGCCCGGTCCATAACGCCCCGCAATTGCTCGAGGATCGCTGCGCCGGCCGCGACCGTGTCGTCGCTGCTGTCTTCCAGCAGGGTGCGCATGTGGTCCTGCGCCGCAAGGACCACCGCGACCAGGTCGCGGCTCGCCGGCGTCAGCTGCTTGCGCACGCGGTCGAAGGCGGTTTCGCAATGGTGGGTGAAACTCGCCAACTGCTCGAAGCCGAACATGGCGCCCGAGCCCTTGAGCGTGTGCAGGCCGCGAAACACCGTATCGATAAGGTCGCGGTCGTCGAGCCGGTGATCCAGATCGAGCAGGGCCTGCTCGACCCCGTCGAGCAACTCGCCCGCTTCGGTCAGGAAGGCGGCTGCAGGGTCGTTCGCGCTCATCGGCCGAGCACCTTGCGCGCAACCCTAATCAACTGGTCGGGCACGAACGGCTTGACCAGCCAGCCGGTAGCGCCGGCCGCCTTCGCCTGTTGCTTCATGCTTTCCTCGGACTCGGTGGTAAGGAAGATGATCGGCGTCCCGCATTGCGAAGGGTCGCTTCGCAGCTCCCGGATCATGGAAAGGCCGTCCATGTTCGGCATGTTCTGATCAGTGATGATGAGGTCGAACTTGGCGGTTCGCGACTTGCTGAGCCCGTCGAGCCCGTCGCACGCTTCGGTCACGGCATAGCCCGCGCCGGTCAGCGCGATGCGGATCGCCATGCGCAGGCTCGGCGAATCGTCCACCGTGAGGATCGAGGCGCTCATTGCGAGGCAACCTCTCCCGACCAGAAGCCCTGGGTGTCCGCGCCGGCTCCGTCGAGGAAACCACCGCGCTCGAGCAGGTGCTGCACGGCTTCGGGCGCCGGGCGCCCCAATCGCAACCTCTTGTTGCATTGTGCCGCGGTTTCGCGTGCGGACAGAAGGATCTGGATGAAGCTGAGATCGGCTTCCTCCAGACCGTCCAGATCCAGTGAAAGCCCATCATGCTCCGCAAGCTTGCCCGCCACGTCCCGGGCGAAGGCCGCCGAGCACGAGATCGTCACCGACTTGGGTACCCTCAAAACTTCAGTCACGAATGCCTCGCATGAGTCTTGCGCCGCAAGCGTTACGGGCCGAGCTGTGCCCGGGCGTTTCTCACGATCTCTATTGCGAGTTTTAGAGGGTCACGCGGACCTGCGGCGCAAAGGCCTGCAAATTTGCGGTCAGCCCCTTATCCCGGACATCGGACGGAGGGCCCATCGCTCGGGAAGCCTCGACAAGCGCCCTCCCGGCACCCGGGGTTCATGCAAGTCGGGCGCCCGCCAGCCCGTCAATTATTACGCCGGTATGACGACGGCGTCTGGCCGGTCACGCGTTTGAAATTGCGGCGAAAGGACGAAGGGGTTTCGAAGCCGGTCAGGCTCGCGATCTCGTCCAGTTCCTTGGCGCTGTGACGAAGCAGTTCGACTGCCCTGGCGATCCGGCGTTCCTGCGTGAACTGATGCGGGCCGCGGCCGAAGGTAGCGGTAAAGGTGCGGGAAAAATGCGATCCGCTCAGTCCGACCGCCCCCGCAAGGTCGCCAAGCGTCAGACTGCCGCCGAGCCTGGCATCGATGAAGTCGGTCAGGCGGCGGACTTGCTGCGCCGACAGGCGTCCGCGATGCTCGCTCTCGACAGCGCCGAATATCTCGAGCGCGACAGCCAGGGACAGCGTTTCGGCATAGAGGCGATCTGGATGCTCCGACCGGGCGACCCGGCGCAGCTTCGTCATCGATTGAAGCAGGGCCGGATCGCGGGCATAGACCAGTGGCCCGGGGGCCTCCCGGCGGTAGCGCTCCCCCAGAGCTTCCGAGATCAGAGCCGGCTCGAAGGTCAACACGGTGAAGCTGTTGTCGCGGTCGACCGGCGCGGCCCAGCCGGAAATCGCACGCCCCTGCGGGACATAAGTAAGCGTGTCGCGAAGATCCCTGCCGCGGACCGGCGCGAGACCTTCTACGGTCACTTCACCGTCGCGAAGGGCAAGGTCGTGGAGAGCGATATAATGCGCCGATCCGACGCTCCGGAACTCGTAGGGGGCGGATGTCCCGAGCTGAATATGCTCGATCCGCAATCCATTCATCACGATCGGCAAGCGCTGTACATCAATATGACGAGTCTGACCCTGATCCAGGTCGATCAATGCAGTAGAAGCCATGGCTATCGATAAGCGAAGATTGCTTATTCTCCAAAAAACTGCGGTTCTGACCTCGTTTGTCTCATCCTCGTGTAGAGAAGATCGCGCGCCTTACGGCCCGAGCCGCCGAAGCTGCCTCATGGCAGTCCGGAGTGTGCCATCGGGCACGACCGCCGACTCCCCGAAGATGCGATTTCATGCTGACGCAGATGCGGGATCAAGCTATAGTCTCCCGGTCATTGGGGAGGGGCTGATGATAACTTTGGCATTGGTGATGCTGCTTGGAGCAGCGGTCGATATCCCTGCAACCGATTTCGGGATCAGGTCGGTGCAGCGGCCCGCTCCTGCTACCTCGTCGCCGGTCACGACACGCCGGCAGTTGCCTCTCGGCACGGTCCGCTTCAATCTCGCTGCAGCCGCCGGCGTCGCCCGCAGCTACGGCCGGGTGACCAGCACCATCCGCTCGGCCGAGCGCAATCGCCGCGTGGGCGGTGTGCCCAACAGCTGGCACCTGCTCGGCCGCGCGATGGATGTCGCCCGTTCGCCCAGCGTCAGCCATGCCGCTCTAGCAGCCGAGCTCAGGCGGCGTGGCTATCACCTGATCGAATCCCTCGACGAGGGAGATCACAGCCATTTCGCCTTCAGCGACGGAGCGGTCACGCCGCGCCAGCGCAGCCGGACTGACCAGCTGGCAGAGGTCAGCCGCGAGGCGGACTATTTTCGCTTCGTGACGATGCCGGTGACCAGCTCCGACAGGCAGACCGCCTCGCTACGGTGAAAGAGCGGCAGCGCCGGTCAGCGCAAGGTTGTTGGCGGCCCGTGCAAACCAGCGATCATCGGTCTCAAGCGCACGTGCGAAGGCGGCGCGTGCCTTGCCGAGGTGGCCAACGCGCAGCGCGAGCGCCCCGGCATCGTTGAGCCGGGCGGCGTAGAGCGCTCCACTCTCGCCCGCGCGGCGGACGGGCAGGTCGGCAAGCAGCGCCGAGTCGGCAAGGTCGAGATTGGCAGCAATGCGCGGGTTGGCCGGGGCCAATGCCGCGGCGCGCGCAAAGCGCTGCTGCGCCTCGCTCCATTGTCCGCGCAGCAACAGCGACCAGCCAAGGTTGTTGAGCAACTCCGGCGATGCCGGAGCCATCCGCAACCCCCGCGCATAGGCGGCATCGGCCGTGCCCCAGTCCTGCGCCCGGTCGGCGGCCACGCCCCTTGCGTTCAGGGCGCGCCATCCGGCGTCCGGCATTGCCCCGGCCCGGTCCAGCAAGCGGATCGCCGCAGCTTGGTCGCCCTGCTCGAGCGCGACGATCCCGGCTTGGGTGAGGACATGGCTGCTTCGGTCGCCACCCTCCATCAAGGCGGCATAGCGGGCCGAGGCTTCGGGCCAGCGCCGTTCGGCAAAGGCGAGGTCGGCGAGCAGGCGGTCGACCGCGGCGCCCGACGCACCGCTGGCGACGGCGGCGCGGATCATCTCGCGGGCTTGCACCCCGCGCCCGTGCGACAGGGCGTTGGCGGCCTCGCCCACCGGGTCGGCCACGGGTGCCGGCGGTGACATCGCCAGCAGCGCGGCGAGCGCCAGGATCATGTGCGTCCGGCGCTGCCCGCGCTGTCGCGGCCGAGCCGGAGGATGATGCGATCCACCGTGTCCGACCGCCGCGCCTGCGACGATACCTTCAATTGCCGGGCCAGCCGCTTGCCTTCCTGCTCCAGCGCCGCTGGATAGACGAGCTCGGTCCGGTCGAGCGCCCGGACGGCGTTAGCGATCGCGATGCCGGTCCAGCCCAACTGCCGGAGCCGGAGCCGGGTCTCGGCCGCGCGACCTTCGCCAGTACCGGCGTTGAGGATGGTGATCCGCACCGGTGCGCTGCCAATCCCGAGCGGCGGCCTGACCTCGCGGGCCCGTGCCAGCTTCGGCGTCGGCAGCGGTTGCCAATGCGGTGCCTTGCCGGTGAGCAGGATGACCTCGCCAAGATCGGACCGCTCCAGCCGTGGCCCGGCCTTGTGTTCCTGCGCCAGCTTGACGAGCGGATGTTGTGGCGCGGGCGACAGCCAGGACAGCACACCGCCCTCGGTAAGCGCCGACGACCGGTCAAGGTCGAGCGCGGCGACAAGCGCGGTAAGGTCCGGAGCGACGCGGCCTTCCGGCCGGGCCCGCAATGCCACTTCCGTCCGCACCCTTCCCGCTTCCTCCTTCGCGCCCGAGCGATCGAGCGAGGCGGCAAAGGCGGCAAGGATGCCGCCGTCCGTCGGCTGCAGCGCCAGCGCGCGCTCATAGTGCAGGCGGGACAGATCGAAGCGGCCCATGCGATCGTAACAGCCCGCCAGTCCGACCAGCGCGGCGACGCTTGCGGGATCGTCGCGCAAGGCCCGGCGAAAGCCCTCGGAGGCTAGCGCGACGTTGCCGAGTGCGAGATGGGCCTGCGCTTCGTTGACCCGGAATTGCAACGACTGCGCGCCCTGCGCCAGGGCGTTGCCCGTCGGCCTAATGGTCAGCGTTCCGCCGTTGGTACAACCGGAAGCGGCGAGCGCCGCCACCGCGATCGCAAGGATCTTCCTCATCAGCTTGCCCCCTGCATGGCTGGAAGAATGGTGCGGATGACCCGAATCACGGCCGGCAGCATCAACACGCCGATCATCACCGGCAGCATGCAGGCTACCAGCGGGATCGACAGCAGCACCGGCAGCCTGTGGGCCTTTTCCTCAGCCCGCATCCGCCGCTTCTCGCGCATTTCCGCGGCATAGATGCGCAATGTCTGGCCGATCGACGAACCCAGCTTGGTCGACTGAATGAGCAGGGTCGCGAAGGCGCGGATCTCGTCTACTTCCGCGCGGTCGGCGAGCCGGCGAAGCGCATCCTCGCGGCTCCGTCCGGCACGCAATTCCAGGACAAGGAGGCTCAATTGCTCGGCGATCAGCGGGTGAGACTGGACCATCTCCTGCCCGACCTTGTTGAATGCCGCCTCGAGACCCAGGCCCGCCTCGACGCAGACCAGCATCAGGTCAAGCGCGTCGGGAAAGCCATTGACCAGCGCCTGGCGCCGACGATCGCTCTTCGCCTGCACCACCAGGGTCGGGACGTAGAGCCCGACAAGGGCCGCCACCATTGCCTCGACGTAGATCACCATCATGCTCGGCGGGTCGGCCGAAAGCCAGTTCACAACCAGCACCGCGACCGGCAGCAACAGCACCAGGCACAGCCGGATCAGGGTATACAGCCTCGGCGCGATCGGGCTGGTGAACCCCGCCGCCGCTAGGCGCTGGCGGAGCTCGCGGTCTTTGGTATCGGCAAGGCTGAGGCCGGACTGCTCGATCCTGGCGATCAGCTTGCCCCAGGCCCCTGCACTCGGATCGCCGCGCAGGCTCTGGCCCGGGGCGAAGTCGACCGGGGCATGGCCGCCGGCGGGTTCGAGCCGCCGGCGAAGGTCGCGCCGGATCGCCAGCCAGTTGACCGCAAAATAGGCCCCGCTGGCGACGGCGGCAAACAGCAGCACCAGCAGGCTGATGCGCGCGATCTGGTTCTGGGCAAGCAGCTCGACCATGGCCCTATACCTTCAGATCGACCAGGCGCCGGATCGAGAAGAATCCGATGCAGTACAGCAGGACGAGACCAAGGAAGCCAGGGACGAACAACGGATCGTCGGCCACGTCGAGGTAGAATTTCGCGTTGAGCAGGAACAGCCCGCTGAATGTCGCGACCGGAAGCAGGGTGAGGATCACGCCCGTCATCCGCCCCTCGCTGGAGAGGGCCCGGACCTTCATCAGCATCGATTGACGATCGCGGATCACGCGCGACAGATTCTCGAGGATTTCGGCCAGATTGCCGCCCGTCTCGTTCTGCACCGACAGGCTGACCACGAACATCCGCATGTCGTCGAGGTCCCACCGCTCGGCCAACGCCGCGAGAGAATCGCGAAGCTCGGCGCCATAGGTGACCTCGTCGACCACCAGGCCGAATTGCGAGCCGATCGGATCGGGCATTTCGACCGTCAGCAGGTCCAGCGCCGCCGCCACTGGATGCCCAGCGCGAAGGCCGCGGACGAACACATCGAGCGCGACGGGGAATTGCTCCTGCATCTTCTTGCGCCGCTTCTGCGCTCGTCGCGACAGGATCATCAGCGGGAAGAAGGTGCCGATCAGGATCGAGATGGTGCCGACCAGCAGCAGACGGCCGGCCCCGATCGGCGCGCCGGCGGCCAGCATGATGACGACGATGGCAGCCATGAGGATCACCGGCGCCAGCCCGAGCAGCAGCAGCAGGCGCCCGGTCGGCATCAGCAATCCGGTCGCCAGCAACGTCCGCTCCAGCTTGCGCACCGCACCCTTGAACGGCCCAGGCACCCGGCTGACGATATCGAGATTGTGCCGGCGCAAGGTGCTGAAGGTGTCGGCGCGCGATTGTCCGCGCCCGATCAGCTGCAGGCGCTGGTTGATCGACCGGTCGCGCGAACGGGCGCGGAGGTATCCGCCGAGCAGCACCTCGACCAGCAGCAGGACCGCCGCGAAGACCAGCACCAGGATCAGGATGCGCAGCAGACTGTCGGTCATCAATCGAACCTCACGTCCGGCCGGAACAGGTCGGGCGACAGCATGATGCCGTGGCTCATCGCGTCCTCGAGGAAGCGGGGACGGATGCCCGAGGCCTCGAACCGGCCGAGCACTTCGCCATCGCTCGACCGCCCGGTCTGCCGGAAGCGGAAGATCTCTTGCATGGTGATCACATCGCCTTCCATGCCGATGATCTCGGACACGCTGATCAGGCGGCGGCGGCCGTCGGCAAGCCGCACCAGCTGAAGCACGATGTTGATCGCCGAGGCGATCTGCGCGCGGGCTGAGCGGGCAGGAATGTCGATCCCCGACATGCCGATCATCTGCTCGACACGGGACACGGCGTCGCGCGCGGTGTTGGCGTGGACCGTGGTCATCGACCCGTCGTGCCCGGTGTTCATCGCCTGCAACATGTCGAACGCCTCGCCGGCGCGCACTTCGCCGACGATGATCCGGTCGGGCCGCATGCGCAGCGCATTCTTGACCAGGTCGCGCTGCGCGATCTCGCCCTTGCCTTCGGTGTTGGCCGGCCGGGTTTCCAGCCGCGCGACATGCACCTGCTGGAGCTGCAGTTCGGCGCTGTCCTCGATCGTGACGATCCGCTCGCTGTTGCCGATGTACGCCGACATCGCGTTCAGCATGGTCGTCTTGCCCGAGCCAGTGCCGCCGGAGATCAGCACGTTGCGGCGCGACCGCACGATCGCCTGGAGCACCTCGGCGATGGCCTGCGGAATCGACCCGATCTCGACCAGCCGGTCCATCGAAATCGGCACCTTGGCGAACTTGCGGATCGACAGCAGCGGGCCGTCGATCGCCAGCGGCGGAACCACCGCATTGACGCGGCTTCCGTCGGCCAGCCGCGCGTCGACCAGCGGCGAGCTTTCATCGACCCGCCGGCCGACCGCCGACACGATCTTCTGGATGATCCGGATGAGGTGCCGGTCGTCCTTAAACTGCGCCGAACTCAGTTCTAGCGTACCATAGCGCTCGACGAAGATCCGCTTGTGGCCGTTGACCAGGATGTCGGTGATCGTCGGATCCTTGAGAAGCGGCTCGAGCGGACCGAGGCCGAGAAGTTCGTCGATGACGTCGTCGACCAGCTGGCGCCGCTCGATCTGGTTCAGCGCATGGTTCTGTTTGGCGAGCTCCTCCTGGACCATCTCGCCGATCTCGTCCTGGATCTGCGCCCGCGACATAGTCTCGAGTGCCGCGAGATTGATGAGGTCGAGCAAGCGCTGGTGAAGCGCGACCTTGAGCTCGGTGTTAGCGTCGCGGCTGGCAAAGGCGCCAGCATCGCCGACATTCATCAGCCGCCGTTCTTCGAGCGGAACCACCTTCTCCTCGTCCGGCGGACTATCCTGGTGCTGCTGGGGTTTGCGAATCTGCCACATGGATCAGCGCTCCAGTCCGAGGATATCGACGAGCGCCTTGTCGAGCCGGTCGAGGTCGCTTCCGAACGCGCTCTTCCGCTTGACCTCATCGACCGTCACGCCGCGCTCGATGGCGGCGTTGACGGTGGCGGGATCGTTGGCGACGGTGAAACGCGCGTCGCGCCCCAGCGCCGTTGTGGCATCGCCCGACTTGACCGACCCGAACAGGCTCTTCTCGTGACGATTGAGGATGATCTCGAGCGGCACCTCGCCCAGTTCTTGTTCCTGCAGGAGGTCCAGCTGGCGCCGCGCCTGGCGCAGTCCCGCGACGCTGAGGTCGGCGACCAGCAGGATCAGGTCTGAACGCGCCGCCAGCGACAGCGACCAGTGGGTCCAGTTGGCGGGAAGGTCGACGAACACGGTCCCGAACGCCCGCTGCGCGCGCTCAACGACGGCCAGCACCTGGTCGTTGTTGAGCCCTTCCAGCGGCAGCATCTCGTCGGGAGCGGCAAGGACATGCAGGCCGCTCGGGTGGACCGTCGTGATCGACCGAAGCAATTCGCCATCCAACCGCGATCCCGCCGCGACCGCGTCGGTGAGCGAGAATTTGGGCGTCAGCCCAAGCTGGAAGGCAGCATCGCCGAACTGGACGTCGAGGTCGATCAGGCAGGCTTCACGGCCCGCCGCCGCCTCGCGCGCGGCAAAGCGGCAGGCAAGCTGGGTGGCGAGCGCGGTGGCGCCGCTTCCGCCCCGCGCCTTGCTGAAGGTGATCAGCCGCGATTTGCCGGCAAGCGCATGGACTTCCTTCTGCTGCACCTGCTCGGCCAGCGGGGCGATGGAGGTGACGAGATCATCGAGCGACAAGGGCAGCGGAAGCACATCGTGGGCCCCGCTGCGCAGCAGCGATCGAACCAGTGCCAGCGGCGGATTGAAGGCGGCGGCGATCAGCGGCGTGTCGGGATTGGCCGCCGCAAGACGCTCGAACCGCTTGATCGACGCAGGTGAATCAGCGTCGACCTGGACCACCGCCACCGCCGCGCGCGCCATGTCGGTGGCATCGATCCAGTCGGACACCGGCACGATGCTGAGAGTCAGCGGAAGGCCGAGCACCCGCGCGCCCATTAGCGCGCCAATGTCGCCCTCGGCAGCGCTGAGGTACAGGTGGATCTCGGCCTCGCGCCCCTGGAAGCGCCAGGCCTTGGCCGTATCCTGCTGGTTCATGGCGCTCACTTGTCTGACCTCAATTACTGGTGCTGCCGACGCCGTCTTCCATCACCAGGCTGGTGCGGAAGTCGGGAAGCGGGAGAGCGACCAAAGCGAGCAGGGAAATGGGCTCAAACTGCATTCCGACGATGCTGACCGTGACAGTCGGAGAGATGTCCATCCCGTTCGGATCGCCTGCATAGCCGAGGCCCGAGCCGCTGTAGGTGATGCGAACCTTGTCCGACGTGACCTCGGGATAGATGGCGGCCATCCTTTCCACGATGTCCGCGAAGGCGTCACCGTTGAAAGTGCCAGCGTCGGGGCAAGTCCCTTCCTCGGCGCACGAGCAGCCATCCTCGGTGCAAACCAGCTGCCCTAGCGCGTCCTGCGGGATGCGGTCGCCTTGGGTGAGAGTTCTTCCATCGCTGGTGACGAACCCGACGTAGCTTTCCGCTTCGAGGCCGCTGTCGAGGACATCGGTAACCGCGGCCATCCGCACGCCCATCTGGGTCGCCTTGGCGATGCGGTTATAGTCCCACGCCAGGCGGGCAGCATCGATGATCCCGAAGAGGAAGGTCAGCAGGATCGGCAGAACCAGCGCGAACTCCACCGCGCCGCCGCCCCTGCGGTCCTTGAGCAGCGCGCGGATCATACGCCCATCACCGCTGCCTGCTCGCTTGCCGCGATATTGAGGCCGGAGCCGTTCCAGCCGAACTGACCGAACAGTCCGCGATAGGGCAGGCGAACGGTCAGAGTCACCACTGGCGCGCCATCCTCGGCACCGCGGTAGATCCCGGCCAGTTCCTCGTTGATGTCCTCGCCGTCTCCATCGACGCCAGTTATTACGCTCGACGAGCACTCGACCGACAGCACGACTTCGGCACTGTCCCAGTTTGGCAAGAGGTCGGCGGTCCCACTCGCGACGCCGGTGCGCACCACTTCCTCGGTGGCGGTAACCACGTTGTCCGCAGCGGTCGCGGTTCCGCAATCGAAGTCGGCGAAGTCGTGGCGTGCGGCGAAGCGGGCACCGTCGCGCACGCCCTTGGAAAGGGTATGCCACTCGCGGAAATAATTGCCGAGCTCGAACGCGCTGACCATCAGGACCAGCAGCAGCGGCAATACCAGCGCCATCTCGGCCCCGGCCGCACCGCGCTCGCAGCGGACGATGGCGCGAAGCCCGGTCATTTCACGAGATACGGCTTGTCACGGCGGACCACCTGCCCCCCGGTCGAGCCTGCCGCCCCCGACAAAGTCTCGCCGATCACCTCAACATAAACGTCCCCTGCGCCGGTCCGCTCACGATTGATCGACGGCTCGACGAGGAAGACGTCGATCCACTTGACCACTTCGAGGTCGTCCTCGGCGCCATTCACCCCTTCGCGGAGGCAGTTGACGACGGCCACGGAAATGCGACGCCGGTCGATCGTGTTCTCGCCGGGCTCCAGCGGGGCGCCCTGCCCCTTCGGGATGCTGCACTGCGACTGACCGTAAGCGGTGGCAGCGTTGGCGCCGGTTCCAGACGCCACCCGGGGCCCCAGCACGGTTACGCCGTCGATCACGTCGCCGCGGTTCGCGATTTCCCAGACGTACACCGCGTAGCGCGTCGCATTGGCCGGCAGATCGGTGTTATCCTGCCACGATCCAGCAGCGGTTCCGCCGGTCCAGTACGTCCCGTCGGAACGCCGGTAATTGGTCCGGAAATAGGCGTCGCGATCCCACACGCCGGTGCCGATCGGTCCATTGCAGTGTCCGCTGACTCCGCTGCCGACCGAGTGGCAGATATCCCGCGGATGCCCCATGGCGAGCGGAATGATGGACGTCGGCAACGCCGCATTGGTTCGCGGGTAATCGTACCCGTAGTAGCGGACACCGGTATTGGGCAGGCTCCAGCCCTGATTATGCAGCTTGCAGGCATTGCCGCCGTTGGCGTTCCCCGGCCGATTGGTGTCCTTGACCACATTCACCGAGGATGGGCAGTTGCCGCCGGATGGACAGCTCACATCCCCGTCGTAGATGTCGAAGCGGGTATTCAGGCTGTCGGTGACCGTGACGGTTGCGCCGGGCTTTGTATCGACACCATTACCGGGTTGGCACTCCCCCGGCGGTGCCGTCCAGCCGAGCGCCTCTCGCAGTCCAGGGGCGCCGTTAGATCCACCGTTCGAGTCGAGATAGCCGAAGTTGCCGGGCGCCCATCCCCCCGTGCCACCGCCGACCGACACCAGTCGAAGCCCTTTTCCGATATACAGCGACGCGTCGAAACCAGGAGTCACATCCTCCGCTTCGGCCCCGGTCTCGGCCGGATTGCAGATCATCACCGGGGGTGTCTTGCAGATGGCGGAGCCAAGCCCGGCGACGGCCGATGCCGCGATGTTGCCGGAGTTCACCAGCCCGACGATCGGCGTCATCGCGTAGCGGGCCTGGCGGGCGGTAATGTCGACCCGGATGAACTTGGCGAGGCTGTCCGGATCGGCCTCCCCTTCGCTCGGTGCGGTATCCTCGATCCGGTTCTCGTCTGCCTCGGCGTCCGGGCTCGAGGCATAGAAATAGATGTTGGCGACTGTCGCCGCCTGGCCGTCGGCGTTGGCGTCGTTGGCGAAGCGGGTATCGTTGGCGACCAGCGCCCGCGCAGCGGCTCTTGCCCGCTGCATCGCGCCGTCTTGCCCGTCCAGCTGGGTCACTCCGGCCAGCGCGGACTGGTCGGCGGCGTTCTGCAATTCGGTATCGAGATTGGCGAGCTGGGCGAAATCAACCGCCAGGCCGCCGGCCGCGATCAGGCCGACCAGCGACAGGGCAACGATCGGCGCTACCGATCCCTGCTTCGCCCTGGCCAGTCTCTTGATCGAGCGCAGCATTGCACACTCCCTATTGCGGCCCGCTGCCGCTTGCCGCGCCGCCGCTCGAGGTGCCGATCGCCTCGACCTGCTTGACCTTGTCGGTGCGGTAACGCTGGCTGGCTGCGGCCGCCTTGGCGCCGTCGCTCCCCGCCGGGGTCGCCTCGGCGGTGTAGACGGGATCCGGGTTGATGGTCTGCACCGCCTTGTTCCAGGCCACCGCCTCGCCGAACTGGCGATCGGCCGACCCGGTGCGGGCATCGATTGTGTTGCATCCGGTCAGGAGGAGTGCGGCAGCCGCGATCGGCAACAGCTTAGAGCACATGGCCATAATCCCCTTCGAAACCGGTCGGACCCTTGGGCGCCGTCTTGGCGGCCATCCCACCTGCCCCGCCGGTTGCCGGCGGCGGGTTGTTGACCCCGACCTCGGGCGCTGGCCCGACGCCCGTGTCGGTGCGTCCAAGGAGGATGAGGTCGGCGGGAGCCGGCGGCTGGACGCGGTCGGTCGGCGCCCTCACCTGATCGGGGCGCACCGGCCGGACCAGCCGCGGCGTGACGATGATCACCAGCTCGGTTTCCTCGCGCTGGAAGCCGCTGGAGCGGAACAGGCTGCCGATGATCGGAAGCGAGCCCAGCAGCGGGACCTGGCGGATGGTGTCCTGGAAGTCCTTGCGGATCAGGCCGGCCATGGCGAAGCTTTCGCCGTCGCGCAGTTCGACCACCGACTTGGCGCGGCGGGTCTGCAATCCCGGGACTCGAAGGCCGTTGATGATCACCGAGGCCGATGGATCGATCGAGCTGACTTCCGGCGCGACGACCAGGTTGATGACCCCGTCGGCCAGCACGGTGGGCGTGAAGGCAAGGCTGACGCCGAATGGCTTGAATTCGACGGTGATCGCCCGGCTGCCGCCGCCGCCATCATCAGACCCGCCACTACCCTGTACCGTCGGGATCGGGAATTCGCCGCCGGCAAGGAAGTTCGCCGTCTCACCCGACAAGGCGATCAGCGTCGGCTCGGCCAGCGTGGTGATCGCCCCCTTCCGCTCCAACGCGTCCAGCGTCAGGTTGAAGTTGGTCCCGAACGCCCGGAAGGTGCGGGAGATGATCCCGAAACTGTCGGTGATCGCCGCCAGCGTCGGCGGGCCACCGCCGACCAGCCCGGCCCCGCCCCCGATCGCCCCGGTCAGCTTGCCGCCGTCCGAGCCGACGAAGGTGCTGACCCCGATTTGCTGCAGCGCCGATCGCTTGACCTCCGAAAAGCGGACCTCCAGCATCACCTGCTGCGAGGAACCGACCGACAGCAGGTTGACGACCTTGCCCGGCGCATAGGTGCTGGCAAGCTGGACCGCGCGGTCGGCGGCGGGGCCGCTCGGCACGATCCCTTCCAGCACGATCGAATCGTTGCTCAGCCGCGCGCCGACCTGGCTGGCGGGGAGCAGTTCGGACAATTGGCGGCGAAGCCCGAGCACGTCGGGCCCGACCGCCACGTCCATCACCGCGATAAGGTTGCTGTTGCGGTCGTACAGGGTCAGGCTGGTGGTCCCCGCCTTCTTGCCCAGCACGTACAGCGACGTGCTGTTCAGCGGCAGGATGTCGGCGATTTCCGGGTTGCCGATCAGCGCCTTGGCGAACGGCCGGTCCGAGCGCAGCACCTGGCTCTTGGCGACCGGGACGACCAGTTCGCCCGCATGCATCCCCTCGGCGGTGCTGATCGCGGCGACCTGCCCCGCCGCCGGCGCTGCCCCCAGCAGCAGCGCTCCGGCGCCAAGCGCCGCGAGCATCATCCCCTTAGCCACTGGCACCCCCTACTTCGTAGCTGGTTTCGGTGGTCCCCCTGACCACGTCGACATTGTTGCGGACCGGCGCCGGTCGCGGCGCGGCTGCGGCGCGGGCGGGCTGGCGAGCCGGCTGGCGCGGCGCGGCGATCGCCGCCGGGCGCCAGCGTTGCGGGGCTGCCTGCATGGTCAGGTTGGCGGCGCGCATCGCCCCGCCATAGGTACCGGCGAAGGTGCCGTAGCGAAGGTCATCGAGGCTGACGGTCTCGACCAGGCTGACATCGTCGCGTTCGCCCGGCTTGCGCAGCACGAGGCTGAGGTCGCCGACCTGCTGGCCGAGCGCCAATTTCTGCGCGTCGATCGGGGTCACTTCCAGCGTCGCGGTCTTGGCCACCGCCGGCTTGCCCGTCTCGTTCTTGGCGCGCTGACCCATGGCGATGACCCGGGTGTTCTGCAGCAACACGTCGGTGACCTGTTGCCGGCTTTCGCCGTTGGCGATTTCGCGGGTGATGAGGACGTCGACGCTGTCGCTGGGCTGGATGAAACCGGCCACGCCCGACACGTCGTTGATCCGGACCGACACCGCGCGCTTGCCGTCGGGCAGCAGCGCGGCGATCGAGGCGCCGGCGCCCTTGCCCGAAATCTTGGTCGCCAGGATCGCTTCGTTGACCGCGATCGGCGCGATCACCACTCGGCGATTTTTGCCTCCGACCAGCTCTGCGGCGCTCTGGAAGCTGCCGGCGGGAAGCGCGTCGGTCGGATAATTGATGAGCCGGATCATCTCCGGCTTGAGTTCGGTCCCGAAGTCGAGCGGCACATTGGCCACCGCGATCTTGGTCGTTCCGTCAGGAGATTGGGCGTTGCGGCCGGCGAGGAGATAGGTGTTGGCCAGGAATACGGCGACCAGTCCGAAGACCAGCGCAGCAGCCAGAGCAATCACGGATTGTCTCTTCATTTTCCCCCGCCTTCTGAACGCATCAAAGGCTTACGCAAACTCGTTGCACGCTTAGAAAAGAGGGGACCGCCGGTGTGTCCGGCGATCCCCTGCGACCCTCAGTCGCCCTCTTCCACTACGCCGCCGCAAAGGTCGGGAGCAGCGCCAGCCGGATCGCAAATACGATTGCCAGCGCCGTCCATGGCCTCACCGATGTTGTTGCCGAGCGCGAGCGCCGAGGCTGCGATCAGCGAACCGACGATGGCGAGGATGAGCGCATATTCGGCCGCCGAGGCGCCGGATTCGTCACGAAGCATGTTAATGAAGGTCATGGAAAATCCCCTTTCCAGGAGACGTCCAGTGTATCGGGACGCCTCAGATGAGCGTCACGCACCGCGGGGGCTGAACTTCAAAATCTTTGGCGGTGTCGTAACGGCCGATCGCTTCACCGACCCTCCGCTACGACACCCCGATTGCGCCCCCTTGGCCCGCTCGGCTGCCTTAAGAAACTGCTAACCACCATTGAGAGTCAACGAATAATTTTAATCCAGGTTAATGCTAACAATGCGAACATGGATCACTAACCTGCTGAATTGGCAGCAGTTTCGTTGGAATTCTTCCAGAAAACGGTTTGTCGCATTTGTTCCATCGTGGGACGAAAATGGCGGCGAGGCGCCCTGATCGCGCGTTCAAACAGAACGGCGCAGCAACGACTCAGTGCATTCCCAAGCGCTTAGCGCGGCACCCGGTGGCGAAAAGTGACGTTCACGCGGGTCGACAGCAGCAGGTAGGGCAGCCACAGGCTGACACTGATCGCGACCTTGGTGATGTTCCCCTGCAGCAGCTCGTGAAGCGAGGCCGCAACATTCGCCGGCACCGCCGTCGCCATCACCGCCTGGGCGATCAGCAGCTGCGCGCAGACGTCGACAAGCCACACGAACAGCAGGAAGCGCGGGAATATCGGTGCCCGGCGCAGGGCCATGGCGAAGGCCACGACATACAGGCTGCTGAGGATCACCACGTCCAGCGTCATCGCCTGGTGAAGCACGCCTAGCCAGCCGGGCACGTGCGGTGGGATAGCCGGCATGGTGACCAGATATTCGGCGGCCCGAACCGGCACGTTCATCAGCATGCCGATCAGCAGGCTGACCATGATCCCGCTGGTGCCGTACAGCCGGTGACGCTCCGCCTCCGCCCGCGGCACGTCGCGCCAGCGCCCGACCCGCGCCAGGCGCAGGCTCGGCTGCGGCATCACCGGTCCGTCGGCGAACCAGCGCAGCGCCAGCAGGAAGCTCGCCGCCGGCGCGCACACCAGCAGAAGGTAAGGCGCGATGCTGGCGGGACCCACGGAAGCCAGCGGACTGACCGCCACCCGCAAGGCGGCGGCCAGCGCGACCACGGTCATCCACCAGATGGCGATCGGCGCGAGATTATTCTCAAGCCCCGACAGCAGGGTCAGCGAGCGGGCATGGAGTTGGTCGTTCACCGAACGAACCAGAGGATGACGGAATATGGTCACGCGCCTGTCCTGATTCCCAACAGCCAAACGCCCCTATCCCACCGACCTTCTTTCAACATGGTTAATGTCGCGGGGCATTAAAGGGTTCCAAGCCGCGACCGATGTCAAGCGTCGCCCGCCGCCAATCAGAAGTCCATCGAGGCGGAGAAGCGGACGGTTCGCGGCTGGCCCTGCAGCAGCGAGGTGCCGAAGGTCTCGAACGCCGACGCCCAGTAACGCCTGTTCGCCACATTATCGACGCCCGCACGAAGGGTCAGCGGCCGGTCGGCGACCAGCGCGACATAGCGCGCGCCCAGATCGAACCGGGTCCACCCGCCGATCTCCAGCGTATTGGCGGCGTCGACCGGCTGCTTGCCGGTGGCGACCACCCGCCCGGTCAGCGTCAGCCCGCTCAGCGCCGGCACGTCCCATTCGACATTGGCATTGGCGAGGAGGTTGGGCACTCCCGGCGCGTCCCTGCCGTCCTGCAGTCCTCCTGGCGTCCGGCGCAGCTCCGCGTCGATCCACGACCCGCCGGCGATCAGCCGCAGCCCCGGGCTCAGCTCCCCGTCCACCGTCAGCTCGACCCCCTGGTTGCGCTGGTCGCCAAACTGCCCGAAGCGGAGCAGCCCGGGGTTGGCGGCATCGGGCACTGCGAAGGCGGTCGGACGGGTGATCCGAAAGGCGGCGATGCTGCCGTTCAGCCGACCGATCCTGGCCTTGGCCCCGATCTCATATTGCACCGACTTCACCGGCGCGAACACTTCGCCCGGGTTGCTGAGCGTGGGATCGACCGGCGCGGTGGCGCCCTGCTGCAATCCCTCGATCCGGTTGGCGAACAGCGACAGCCCGTCACGAGGCTTCACCACTAGCCCAACGACCGGTGTAACCGCGCTTTGGTTATACTCGCTCGTCAGCGATCCCCCGTCGTAATAGTCATAGCCCTTGACCCTGATCTGCTGGTGGCGAAGCCCGGCGGTCAGCAGCACGCGGTCGCGGGCAAATCCGATCGTGTCCGACACGAAGAAACTGGTCAGCCGCGCCCGGCCGATCGGATAGGGATTCTCCAGGTCGCCCCCGACGAACCCGGTCCCCGGAAGCGGCACCGCAGGCGTGTCGTACAGATTGGTGGCATAACCCGCGAACCCGCCGAGGAAATCGAACGCATTGCGGTTCACCTGCCGCACATGGCTGACCCCTGCGTTCAATTCATGCGTGGTGCCGGCCACGACCAGCTTCGCCCGCACGCCCGCCTGCCCCGCCTCATTATTGTCGGTGCGCGGCACGAACGAGGCCGATCCGGTCGCGCTGCCGTCGGCGCCGGTCACGGTGATCCCGCCGTAAATCCCCTCTTCCGACCCGTCGCGGGCGCCGGCCTGAACATAGACGAGGACATTGTCGGCCGCGTCCCATTCGGCGCGGGCGATGCCGAACAGATCCTCGAGTTCGGTATAGGTCCATGGCTGGGCATAATTGGCGTCGGCCTCGGGCACGCGCGGGATGAAGCCGGTGACCGTCACCTTGGGACGGAGCTGCTCGACCCGGATCTTCTGGTAGCCGAGGTCGAGCGACAGGCGGACATCCGCGCCGCGATAGTCGAGCCCGGCGCCCAGCACGGCCGCCCGGCGGTTTTCGTCGCTGATCGCCACCTCGCCCCGGCGATAGGCGCCGTTGAGCCTGACGCCCCAGGCCCCTCCCCCGAATCGCCGCGCGACGTCGAAGCTGGCCCCGACATGGCCGTCGGACAGATAGCTGGCGGTGGCGCGGGTCAGGTCGCGCCCGGCGCGCTTGGGCACCAAGTTGATGCTTCCCCCGATTCCCGATCCGCCCGGCGCGGCACCGTTGAGGAAGGCGGTCGCGCCGCCCAGCACCTGGACGCTGTCGTAAAGCTCGGGCGCGACCAGCTGGCGCGGGGTAATGCCGTACAGGCCGTCCAGCGCGACATCGTCCCCGAACAGGGTGAAGCCGCGGATGACGAACTGCTCGGACGCATTGCCGAAGCCGTAGCTGGTGCGGATGGTGGGGTCGTTCTCGAGCACCTGGCCCAGCGTCTGCGGCTGCTGGTTGGTGATCAGCGTGTCCGAATAGCTGCGGATGCTGAACGGCACGTCCTCCGCAGCCTTGTCGCCAAGGATGCCGACCTGCCCTTCGCGACGGACCTGCGTCTGGTTGTTGCGCTGAGCGGTGACGACCACCTCCTGGCCGGTCGGCTCCGCGGCTTGCTGGGCAAGCGCGGGCATGGGCGCGGCGACGGACGCGAGCAGGAGCAGGCGGAAGTTCACTTGGATTGATCCTTTCGGGAAGAGCGGCGGGCGACCGCCCAGACAGTGGCGAGGAGCGGCATCGACAGCACCGCCCAGGAGACGAAATCGCGCCAGCCGTCGCCGGTCAGCGCGGAGACAAGGCCGGCGAGGCTGAGCAGGGCCAGGATGGCCGGCAGGGCAAAGGTAGAACGGATCATTCGGCGGGGCTTGGGGCGGGTTCGATCCGCCCGCCGCTGGTGACTTCCGCCAGCCGCATCGACAACGGGGCGTGGCGACGGCCCAGCCACAGATAGACCCCGGATCCGAGCACCACGATGGTGAACAGGGTCAGCGCCGCCCACAGCAATTTGAGCGGAAGGCCGCCATAGTCGCCGAAATGGAGCGGCTGGCTGAGCTGCAGCGCCTTCATGCTCAGCGGCATCGGCCGGACGTCGGTCAGGCGGCCGGTCTCGGCATCGATCAATGCCGGGGTCAGCAACCGTTTGGTCAGCGGCGTGTCGCCCTGGAAGAAGACGGCATAATGGTGCCCGCTGCTGTAGCTTCCGCCCGGAAAGGCGATGAACTGCGGATCGTTGCCTGGCAGCGCTGCGCGGGCCGAGGCCATCGCCTTGTCGAGCGAGCCGTAGCGCGACGGCGACAACGGCGCGGCTCCGGTCTCCAGCCCGGTCATCTCCGCCAGCGCGCCGTTACGCCAATTGTCGACCAGCGGCGTGGCCAGCGCATTGATAATCCCGGTCGCACCGACCACCGTCATCCACGCCAGCGCGGTGATGCCGAGCAGATTGTGCCAGTCGAGCCACTTAAGCCGGCGGCTGCGCCCCGTGCGCAACGTGCCGAAATCGAGCTTGCGCATGAACGGCGCGTAGAGGACCACGCCCGACACCAGCGCCGCCACGAACAGCACGCCCATCGCGCCGAGAAACAGCATTCCCGGCAGGCCCAGGAACAGGTCGGTGTGAAGCTGGAGCAGGAACTCCATGATGCCCTCCTCGCCCGGCGGAGCGACGAGGCGGCCGTTCGTGCGGTCGAACAGCATCAGCGTCATTTGCGATTCGGGGGCGTCCGGCGCCGGCCCGGTGGTGACGGTCAGCAGCGGGCTTTCGTTGTCGAAGGCCATGTATAGCGGCACCTCGCCCGGCCGCTCGGCCAGCGCGCGGCCGAGCATGGCGTCTAGCGGCAGCAGGCCGGGCGCGGTGGAGGAGGACGCCGGACCGGCCAGCGGCGGCGGTCCGCCTAGCGCTCCTTCGATCTCGTCATGAAAGATCAGCGGCAGGCCGGTCAGGCACAGCATCAACAGGAACAGGGTGCAGACGAGGCTCGTCCACTTGTGGACCAGATACCAGGCTCGAACCGCTGACCGCTTCATGCTGCGCCCTTAGGCGCTATTGAGAAGCATTCGCAAGTCATAAGCTGGCGGAGGCGGCAGGTACACGCCCAAGAAAAAGGGCGCGCCGATCGCCGGCACGCCCCCTCTCCCGTGCGATGATCCGGGTTAGAAGACCTTGGCCTTCACCCCGACATAGAAGAAGCGCCCGACCGAACTGACCGGGTAGGACGACGATCCGATATCGGGCTTCGTGTCGAACAGATTGTTCACGCCCCCATAAATATTGAACTGCCTGTTCACATTGAACGACGCTTGTATCTCATGCTCCCAGCGTTCCTTGAAGTAGAGATATTCGGGAGCGACGATGTCGGGATCGTCGCGCGTGCGCTCGTTGCTGAAGCGCAGGGACTTGGCGAACCAGTTGACGCCATAGTTGAGGGTCAACCCGCCGAGCGACCAGGTGATGTCACCGGTGGCGCTATACTTGGGCGCACCCGCCTCGCTGCGGTCGTTGTCGACCTCTGCCCCCGGGCTAGGGATGAATTCCAGCTTGTGCAGATAGTTGCCGTTCACTCGGAAGTTGAAGCTTCCGAGTCCGCCGCCCGGCTGGAGGCGGTAGTTGAGGGCAATGTCGAGACCCTCGGTGTCGAAGTTGGCGACGTTGGCCGGCGACACGGTAAAGTCGCTGAAATAGCCGGTTAGCGGATCGCGCGAGATCTGCGCGCAGAAGGCGTTGGCGAGCGTCGGCTGGTCGTAGCAAAGCTCCGCCACCTGCGCCGCGGCCGGCGTGTTGACGGCGTCGCGGATGCGGATGTCGTACCAGTCCGCCGCCAGCTGCAGGCCGGGCAGGAAGCGCGGGCGAAGCACGCCGCCGGCGGTCCAGGTCCGGGCCGTTTCCTCCCTGAGGTTACGATTGCCGCTGGTGCGGCCTTTCTGCGCGGTTCCCGTCGGTGAGATCGGATCGCCATTGGGATCGAAGGTCGAGGGGGTGATCCCGAGAGCGCTCAGCGCGGCGAGGCAATTGGCCTGGCGGAAGGACGCGCCGTCGGTGATCCGGTCGATACCGCACGGATCGGGAATGAACTCGAAGGTCCCCGCGGGTGCGCCGAACAATTCGCCGAGGTTCGGCGCGCGCACCGCCTGGCTGATCGTGCCGCGGAAGGTGATGTCGCGAACTGGCGCGTAGACGCCATTGACGCTCCACGTCTTGGTGGTGCCGATGGTGCTGTAATCGGAATAACGGAACGCGCCGCCGACTGACAGCGTATCGGCCAGGAACGCGTTGCGGAATACCGGCAGGTTGAGCTCGGCGAACACTTCCTTGACGTTGAAGCTGCCTCGTTCGGGAAGGGCCGAGGAACTGTCGAGGAAGGCACCCTGCTGGGTGAAGGCGGACGGCGTGAAGCGGCTGCTCTCCTTGCGATATTCGGCCCCGAGCGCATAGCCGATCGGGCCGCCGGGGAGCGAGAACAAGCCGTCGGTGGTGCCGGACAATGAGCCCGACAGGACGTTCTGGCGGATGCGGGTTTCCGCAACATCGGTGTCCAGCACCCAGTCCAGCGCATCGCGGCTGAACGCATTCTCGCCCACGATGTTGAGCGGCTTGCACTCGCCCGGCCGGAAGGTGGTCGGCGCCCCTTCGTAATTGCCCGTCGCCGGGTTGAAGGTGCCATATTGCTGGCTGGCGATGTAGCCGAAGTTCTGGATCAGGGTTTGGCCCGGCAGGTTGATGCGGCAGGTGACCTGCCCGTTCGCCGGGTTCACCACCGCGTCGATGGCGGCATAATAACGGTCGGACAGCCGCTGCCCGGGCGAGATGCCCTTGGCGTCGACCTGACCGAAGGTATGGCTGAGCTCGTAGCGAAGGTTGTCGCCGATCTTCCCATCGATCCCGAGCACCGAGCGATAAGTATCCCGCTTGGCAAGAAATTCGCGGATGCCGAAATCGAAGCTGTCGCGACCAAGGAGTAGCGCATCGCCGACGACGTTTGAGCCGAACCGCTGGTTCAGGAAGGCATTGTCGCCGTAGAGCACGACATAAAGGTCGTAGATCGGCTGCTGGAAGGTGCCCGCCTTGGAGCGGACGTATTTGCCTTCGGCGAATACCCGCAAGGCCGGGCTGAACTCGAACGTCGCCAGGCCATTGAAGATGTGCCGTTCGTTCTGAGGCAGCGAGTCACCGAAATAGATGTCCTGCCGGGTCGAATCCCCCCCCACCGTGAAGAAGGTGTTGGGGACGTAGGTGCCGGGGTCGTAGACCTTGCCTTCGCCCGTGAAGTCCGGCGAGAAATCGAAGTCGAGATCGAACGCGCCGCCGGGCGATGTGTCGGCCCAGCGCAGGTCGCGCCGCGGCGCGAAGTCGGGAACGCTGGGGCTGTCGTTGTTCGGATCCTCGTTCTCGACGAAGCGGAAGGTCGGTCCGGTCCGGCCGTAATTCAGGCGCTGCAGCTGGCTGAAGCGGTCGTCCTGCCCGAATTCGTAGGAGCCGGTCAGGTTGAAGCGGCCGTCGGCGAAGTTCTTGCCGGCGGTAATCCCGAAGTAGCGGGTGGCGGCATCCTCGCGCTGCGAGATGCCGGCTTGGCCGCGAATGCGCAGCCCCTCGAAGTCGCGCTTCATCACGAAGTTGACCACGCCCGACACGCCGTCGGCGCCGTAAATGGCCGAGGTGCCACCCGTGAGGACGTCGACCCGGTCGATCAGCTCCAGCGGGATGGTGTTGATGTCGACCGCCGAGGTGCCGGGAACGCCGGCGACGTGACGACGCCCGTCCAGCAACACCAGAGTGCGGTTGGTGCCGAGGTTGCGCAGGTTGAGGTAGTTGCCGCCGACCGTCAGCGCGGAGCCGGTGTTGGAGCCGGCATTGTCGGCGCTGGTGCTTGATCCCAGCAGCGCCGGGGAGTCGGTCAGGAAGTCGGTGATATTGGTATCGCCCGACTGCTCGATAGTCTCGGACGTAAAGGCCTGGATCGGGTTCGGAAAGGCGAACTCGGGACGGGCGATGCGCGACCCGGTGACGACGATCTCGTTGCCGCCGTCACCCGTTTCAAGCGGACCAGCGCTTTCGGCCGCGGTCGCTTCGGTGTCGCTGGCGGCGGCGGGACTGGCCGAGGGATCGTCGTCCTGCTGCGAGCTTTCAGGAGCGCCCGGCGGGGTGGCGGGTTGCGACTGGGCACTGACCGGCTGGGCAGCAAAGGCGGCAATGGCCAGAGCAAGGGCTGAGGTAGTCGTTGAGAAGCGCATGACGTTCCTAACCGTTCTGTGACGGCCGAAAGCTAGAACGTGACAGTAACGAAACCAAGTTGCCGGATGACGGGCGACGTCGCGAACACGACATTGTGGCATTGCTGCAACAATGCGGCAAATGCCTAGCGGCCCCGCACTATCGCCTGCTGACCCGAAGGTCAGTCCTGCCGTCCAAACGCAGCTTTCGGGGCGGCTGCCGTCGGGCGCGGCAAGAAGGCAAGGATCAGCGCCGCGCCCAGCGCCGCCGTGCCGATGATCGCGATCGCCAGCGGGATGCGCAGTCCTGCCGCGATCAGGAAACCGCCGACCAGGGGCCCGACGATCGCCCCCGCACGGCCGACACCGATCGCCAAGCCGGTTCCGGTGACCCGCAATTCGGGCGGAAAGGCGCGGGCCAGCAGGGCGTAGAGACCGACGATCCCGCCGAACACGCACGAACCCGCGATAAAGGCGATCGCCTGCAACGCCCCGAGGCTCGAGAACCAGCCAAAGGCGACGAAGGTCACCGATGTGCCGATCATTGACAGGATGACCAGCCGCACCAGTCCGAACCGCGGTGCCGCCCAGCCCAGCGCCGAGCCGCCGATCACCCCTCCCAGGCTCATCAGCGCCGAGGTGCGGATCGCATCGGGGGTGGTGAAACCGAGGTCGCTCATCAGCTTGGGCAGCCAACCCGAGAAGAAGTAGAAGGTCACGATGTGGAGGAAATAGGCCGCCACCAGCATCAGTGAAAGCTTGCGGAAGCGCGGGCCGAGAAGCTCCCCGAAGCTGCCGCCACGCGCCTTGTCGGCCGGCGGGGTCAGGCTTCCGCTAAGGCGCGGGTGGCCCATGGAATCGAGCAGCACATCGATCCGCGACTGCGCCTCGGGCGTGCCGAGCCGGGCCAGATATTCCAGCGACTCGGGAAGCTTCAACCAGACAAGGGGAATGAAGGCCGCAGTGGCGACCGCGCCGACGACGAACACCGACTGCCAGCCATAAGGCTCGACCAGGTCGGCCACGGCGAACCCGCCGATCAGCCCGCCGATCGGATAGCCGATGGTCATCACCGCGACCGAAAAGTCGCGTCGGCGTTCGTTGGCGAATTCGGCCGCATAGGCGTTTATGGTCGCGACCATTCCGCCGATCCCAAGGCCGGTCACCACGCGCCAGATGCACAGGCTGACCATGCCGGTGGCGGTTGCGGTCAGCGCCATGCCGCCGGCCATCAGCACCAGGCAGAGAAGGATCAGCGGGCGCCGGCCGTGGCGATCGCCGAACGGCGCGATCAGCAAGGATCCCAGCGCCATCCCGACCAGACCAGAGGACAAGGCGACTCCAAGCTGCGCGGGGCCGATCCCCCAGTCCCGGGCAATCCCGGGCGCGGCAAAGGTGATCGCCAGCACATCGAACCCATCGAGCGCGTTGAGCGCGACCGACACCGCCACCGCGAAGATCTGCAGCCGACTCATCGGCCGCTGCGCGAGCATGGCCGCAAGCTGAGACGTCTCGGCATTGGTCGACGTGGTCGCCATTCAACAGTCCTTTTGCTCAAAACACCCCGGCGCGCCGGAAGGCGTTCCCGGATCGCGAAGCCACCGGAAAATGCGCCGCCTGTCCACGCCTTCTTTTCCGCTTGCCAAACCGGAACATTCGTCGTGAAATGTTCATGTACTCGAAAACTTCGGAAGGATGAAAGGGCGGGTGGCAAACAATGCGGGGGAGGTGCCGGCAGCAAGACTGCTCTTCCTTCCCGGATTGATGTGCGACGCCCGTATCTTCGCCGAGCAGCTGCGCCGATTTCCCGGGTCGGTCGCGGTGAATGGCTATGGCCTGTCGCGGACGATCACCGACATGGCGCGGCGCGCGCTCGACACCGTGTCCGGTCCGCTGTCGCTGGTCGGTCATTCAATGGGCGCACGCGTCGCGGCCGAGGCCTTCCGGCTGGCACCCGAACGGGTTGAACGGATCGCCTTCTTCAGCACCGGTATTCATCCGGTGCGTCCGGGTGAGGCCGATGCCCGGCACCACCTGTGCGAGCTGGGAAGAACGCAGGGCGTCGACGCGCTTGTCGACCAGTGGCTGCCCCCGATGGTCGCGCCCGACCGGGTCGACGACGCAGCGCTTATAACCCCGCTGCGGACGATGTGCCGCGAGGTCGGGGTCGAGGTCTTCGCCGCGCAGGTCGATGCCTTGCTGAGCCGGCCGCTGGTCGAGCCGGTCCTGCCGCAAATCCGCTGCCCGGCGCTGGTCGCGGTCGGCAGCGAGGATCGCTGGAGCCCGCCCGCGCAGCACGAGGCGATCGCCGCGGCGCTGCCCGATGCCCGCCTCCACGTCATCGACCATGCCGGGCACATGCTTCCGGCCGAAGCACCCGAACTTCTCAATGCCACCATCGCCGATTGGCTGACGTGGCCCACCCATGCCCAGGGAGTGTCCTAGTGTCTGAATCGAACCTGCAAACGCTGCTGGATCAAAGCGGCGACATCGTTGAGCTGCTGCGCAACCAGCAGAGTGGCCCCAATGCCTATCCGGGCGTGCCTGCGGAATATTCCAACTGGCGCAACGAACAGCAGGGCTGGGCCAAGACCTGCGTGCTGTTCAATCAATCCTATCACATGGTCGACCTGGAGGTTAGCGGGCCCGACGCCTTCGCCATGCTGAACCACCTTGGCATCAATAGTTTCAAGGGCTTCGTCCCCGACCGCGCCAAGCAGTTCGTGCCGGTCACGCCCGACGGCTATGTCATCGGCGACGTCATCCTCTTCTACCTGGAGGAGAACCGCTTCAACCTGGTCGGCCGCGCGCCGGTGATCGAGTGGGTCGAATATCACGCGCAGACCGGCAAGTGGGACGTCACGGCCGAGCGCGACGAGCGCACCGCGGTCCGGCCCGATCCGGAGAATCGCAAATCCTATCGCTTCCAGCTGCAGGGGCCGACCGCCATGCAGACGCTCGAAAAGGCGATGGGGCAGACCCCGCCCGATCTCAAATTCTTCCACATGACGACGATCGACATCGCTGGCTGCAAGGTCCGCGCGCTGCGCCACGGCATGGCCGGGCAGCCGGGCTACGAACTGTTCGGGCCATGGGCCGAGGGCGAAACCGTACGCCAGGCGCTGATCGCCGCGGGCAAGGACTTCGGCCTGACCCTGGTAGGCGGCCGCTGCTATTCGTCGAATACGCTCGAATCCGGGTGGATCCCCTCCCCGCTCCCCGCCATCTACACCGGCGAAGCGCTGCGGCCGTATCGCGAATGGCTGGGGGCCAAATCCTACGAAGCCAATGCCTCGATCGGCGGCAGCTACGTGCCGGAAAGTGTCGATGGCTATTATCTGACCCCGTGGGACCTCGGCTACGGGCCGTTCGTCAAGTTCGACCACGACTTCATCGGCCGCGAAGCGCTCGAAAAGATGGCCGACCAGCCACACCGCAAGAAGGTCACGCTCGCGCTCGACAACGAAGACGTGATGCGCGTGATGAGCTCCGCGCTGCAGAAGGGCGACCGCGCCAAATATATGGAGTTCCCCTCGGCGGTTTATTCGATGCACCCGTTCGATCAGGTGTTGGTCGACGACAAACTGGTCGGACTGTCGACCTGGATCGGCTACAGTTCGAACGAGGGGCGGATGCTCACTTTGGCCATGCTCGACGCCGACCATGCCGAGCCGGGAACGAAGGTCACCCTGCTGTGGGGCGAGCCCGACGGCGGCACCCGCAAGCCGACGGTCGAGCGCCACGTCCAGACCGAGATCCGAGCGACGGTGGCCTCGGTGCCCTATTCCGAAGTGGCGCGCGACAGCTACGCTGACAGCTGGCGGACCCGGCAGCCCGCCTGAACGAAGGTAGCAATATGACCGACCGCCAGTTCAGCATGCTCATCGACGGCCAGCCCCACCCCGGGGCGGGATCGTTCGACGTCGTCAATCCGGCAACGGGGGAGCCGTTCGCGCGCTGCCCCAAGGCCGACGAAGCGGTGCTGAACCAGGCAGTCGCGGCGGCCAAGGCGGCCTTCCCGGCGTGGGCGACACGGCCGGCCGAGGAGCGGGCGGCTCTAGTCGTCAAACTGGCCAATGCGATCGAAGCCCGCGCCAGCGAGATCGCCAGCCTGCTCACCGCCGAGCAGGGCAAGCCGCTCGACCAGGCGATGTACGAGGCGATGGGCTCGACCTTCGTGCTGCGCGCCTTCGCGGCGATGCGGATCGAAGACCGGGTGCTGCGCGACGAGGGCGGCAACCAGGTGACCGAGCATCGCACCCCGCTCGGCGTCGTCGCGGCGATCATGCCGTGGAATTTCCCGATGATCCTGCTGATGAACAAGCTCGGCCCCGCGCTTGTCACCGGCAATACAATGGTCGCCAAGCCCGCGCCGACCACGCCGCTGACGACGCTGCTGATCGGCGAGATCGCCCGCGACATCCTGCCGCCGGGCGTGCTCAACATCATCTGCGACGAGAACGACCTGGGCGCGGCGCTGACCGCTCATCCCGACGTCGCCAAGGTCGCCTTCACCGGTTCCACCGCGACGGGCATCAAGGTGATGCAGAGCGGCGCCGCGGGGCTGAAGCGGATGACACTGGAGCTAGGCGGCAACGACGCTGCAATCGTCCTCGACGACGTTGATCCGGTCGAGGCCGCACGCAAGATCTATGGCGGGGCAATGGCCAATGCCGGGCAGATCTGCGTGGCGATCAAGCGCGCCTATGTCCCCACAGCCATGTACGACGCCTTCTGTGACGAACTCGCGCGGCTGGCCAGCGAGGCGGTGGTCGACGACGGCACCCGGCAGGGCGCGCAGATCGGCCCGGTCCAGAACCGCATGCAGTTCGACAAGATCCGCGCTCTGCTCGACCATGCCCGCGCCAATGGCACGATCTTGGCCGGCGGCGCACCGCTTGACCGACCGGGCTATTTCATCCCGCCGACCATCGTCCGCGACCTCGCCGACGACGCTCCTCTGGTCCGCGAGGAGCAGTTCGGGCCGGTCCTTCCGGTGATGCGCTACGATTCGATCGAAGAAGTGATCGCACGCACCAACGATAGCGAGCATGGGCTTGGCGGCTCGGTCTGGGGACGCGACCTCGAACGGGCGACGTCCGTTGCGCGGCAGGTCAACAGCGGCACCGTGTGGGTCAATCAGTATCTCGCGATCGACGCCAACATCCCGTTTCGCGGCGCCAAGATGTCGGGCATCGGCAGCGAGCTTGGCGAGGCGGGGCTGCACGAATATACCCAGGCGCACGTGATCAACGCCGTCGCTTTCGAGGCGAACGGATGGTGACCATCGCCACCACCCATGTCGGCAGCCTGCCGCGCGGCGATACGCTGACCCCCCTGCTGCTCGCGCGCGACGCGGGGGAGGCCTACGATGCCGATGCCTTCGACCGGGTCGTGCAGGCGGCGGTCGACGAGGCGGTGCAGGCTCAGGTCGCGGCCGGGGTGACGATCGTCAGCGACGGCGAGCTCGGCAAGGTCGGCTATTCGACCTACATGATCGAACGCCTGTCGGGCTTCGGCGGGCATGTCGAACGCAAGCCCGCGCTCGACCTCGCGCCGCTTCCCGAACTGCGCACGCGGCTGGCCGCGATCATGGGCACGCAGGAGTTCACGCGCGCCGCGTGCATCGGCGAGGTGACCCTGGTCGATCTGCAGCCGTTGCACGACGACATTCGGCGGTTCAAGTCATCGCTGGACCGGTTTGGTAGGGGCACGCGGGCCTTCATGAACTCGGCCTCGCCCGGCCTCATCACCGCCTTCCAGCCCAACCATTTCTACAAGACGCACGAGCAGTATCTGGCGGCGCTGGTCGATGCGATGCGGCCTGAATATGAAGCGATCGTCGCCGCCGGGCTGGAGCTTCAGCTCGACTGCCCCGACCTCGCCATGTCGCGGCACACCGGCTACCAGGAGATGGACGAGAGGGGCTTCCTCGCGACGATCGAAGCCAATGTCGAAGCGCTCAATGCCGCCACCGCTAACATCGCGCCCGAGAAGATGCGGATGCATGTCTGCTGGGGCAATTACGAAGGCCCGCACGACCATGACATTCCGGTCGAAAGGATCATGGACACCATCCTCAGGGCCCGCCCTGCGACCATCCTGTTCGAAGCCGCCAACCCGCGCCACGAGCATGAGTGGACGGTATGGCGGGATGCCCGGATCCCCGATCACAAGGTGCTCGCGCCGGGGCTGATCGACACCTGCTCCAATTACCTCGAGCATCCTGAACTGATCGCGCAGCGGCTGGAGCGGTTCATCGGCATCGTCGGAGCGGATCGGGTGGTCGCCAGTACCGACTGTGGGTTCGGCACCTTCGCAGGCTATGGCAAGATCGACCCCGCCGTCACCTGGAAGAAGCTGCGCGCGCTGCGCGAAGGCGCGGACCTGGCCTCGCGATGAGTCTGGACGGGCTCCACGTCGGCCGGACCGAAACGCATGTCGGATACGCCGTGCGCCAGGCGGTGATGGAGCTGCTCGAACGGTTCGGGATGACAACCATCTTCGGTAATCCCGGCTCGACCGAACTACCGATGTTCCGCGATTTTCCGGAGGGCTTCCGCTACATCCTCGGCCTGCAGGAATCGGTCGTTGTGGCGATGGCCGACGGCTTCGCGCAAGCGAGCGGCGCGGCAGCGCTGGTCAACCTGCACAGCTCGGCTGGCGTCGGCCATGCGATGGGCAATCTGTTCACCGCCTACCGCAACGGCACGCCCCTGGTCATCACCGCCGGTCAACAGGCCCGCTCGATGCTGCCCTACGCCCCATTCCTCCATGCCGAGCGTGCGACCGAATTGCCGCGGCCGTTCGTCAAATGGGCGATTGAGCCCGCCCGTGCGCAGGACGTGCCACAGGCGATCGCGCAGGCCTATCAAATCGCCATGCAGGCGCCGCGCGGACCGACCTTCGTCTCGATCCCGATCGACGATTGGGAGCAGCCGGCGCAGCCGGTCGCGGTCACCCGCCTCAGCGCCAAGGCGGCGCCCGATCCCCAAGCCATGGCGGAGGCGGCGGCCACGATCGCCAAGGCTTCCAGGATCGCCATCGTCGCCGGCACTGGAGTGGCCAGCAACAGCGCCCGCGACAACCTGCTCGCGCTGGCCGAGCGGATTGACGCCGATGTTTGGATCGCCCCGATGGCCGCCCGCAATCCGTTTCCCGAGGATCATCGGCTGTTCCGGGGCTTCCTGCCCGCGTCGCGCGAAGCGATCGTCCAGCGGCTGGACGGAGCGGACTGCATCCTGGTCCTCGGCGCGCCGGTGTTCACTTACCATGTCGAAGGCAGCGGCCCATTCGTCCCGCCGGGTGCGGCGCTGATCCAGATCGGCGATGATCCGGCGGAGGCCGCCCGGGTGCCAGAGGGAATAGCGATCGTCGCCGACCTTGCCCACGCGCTGAACGCCCTTGCCGGCCTGGCCCCTGCGCGTCCGCAAGGATCGAGCGTCCGCCGCGACCAACCGGCGCCCCCGCCTCCCAACGTCCTCACCGACACATTGCTGATGAGCCGGCTGGCGGCGCTTCGCCCGGCCGGCATTGCGGTCGTCGAGGAAGCACCCAGCACGCGCGGGCCGATGCACGACCACCTGCCGATGCTGGCCGGCGACGAATTCCACACCTGCGCCAGCGGCGGTCTTGGCCATGCCTTGCCGGCCGCGGTCGGCGTGGCGCTTGCCCGGCCCGATCGGCCGGTGCTGTGCCTGCTGGGCGACGGATCGGCAATGTATGCGATCCAGGGCATATGGTCTGCAGGCCACTATACAGCCGACGTCCGCTTCGTCATCGTCAACAACGGGGGCTATGCGGCACTCGACCAGTTCGGAGCGCTGTTCGGACTGGAAGCGGTGGGCAGCAAGATGCCCGGAATCGATTTCGTCGCCCTCGCCAAGGCGCAGGGCGTGCCGGGAGAATGCGTTTCGGATCCAGGTGATCTCGACCGTGCACTGACCGCGTTGTTTGCGGGTGCCGGGCCGAGGCTGCTTGAGGTCATTGTAGCGCGCGGGGGTGGCGACCCTCACGCGGACGATCACGCGCTTGAGGAACATAGGGGAGAAGCGTTATGAAGATCACCATCGGGACCTTGGCGGCCTTGCTCGCCTCCACCGGCGCGTGGGCCCAGACCACCGAGCCGACCGCGCCGCAGCCCGCCCCTGCGCCCGCCACCACCGAGGAAGCGACGACCGGCGATGCGGCCCCGGCCGACATCATCGTCACCGCCTCGCGGCGTTCGCAGTCGATCCAGGACGTGTCGATCGCGGTGACCGCGGTGGGGTCCGATCGGCTGGTCGGCAACCAGGTCAACAACCTCCAGGATCTGCAGACCATCGTTCCGGCGGTGAACTTCGGCAGCGACTTCAACCAGGCCAAGATCTTCATCCGCGGCGTCGGCGCCAACACCTCGACCACCGGCAGCTCGACCGGCGTCGCGCTGCACGTCGACGGCGCCTATGTCGCCCGCGCCGAAGCGCAGCTGACCTCGCTGTTCGACGTCGAGCGGGTCGAGGTGCTGCGCGGCCCGCAGGGCACGCTGTACGGCCGCAACGCGGTCGGCGGGTCGATCAACATCATCACCGCCAAGCCGACCCGCGACTTCGACGGCTATGCCCGCCTGTCTTACGGCAATTACAACGCGCTGGTCAGCGAGCTGGCGGTCGGCGGTCCGATCGTCCCTGGCATCCAGTTCCGCGTCGCCGGCAAGACCGAGAACCGCGACGGCTTCGGCGAGAACCCGGTATCGGGCAAGGACGTCGACGATCTCAACCGGCGGATGATCCGCGGCCAGCTCAAGTTCGATGTCGCGCCCGAGATCGACCTCTTGCTGAGCAGTGAATATTTCCGCCAGGACGACAGTTCGGGCGCGGTCCACTACCTGCGCGCCAGCTTCCCCGGCGTCGCCCGGCTAGCGCCGCTAGGCGTCGGAGGTTACGCCACCAAGCCACGCGATCTCGCCAGCGAGGATCAGCCCGGGACCAGCAGCAAGTCGCTGGCCTTCACCGGCACCTTGCGGGTCGGGCTGACCGACCAATTGTCGCTCACCAACATCGCCAACTACCGCGAGTTCAAATCGTCGCTGTTCCAGGACCTCGACCTGTCCGCGGTGCAGAACGGCTTCACTGTCAATGGGCAGCCGAGCACGATCCAAGAGCGGCGGATCGACAGCAAGCAGTATAGCAACGAGCTGCAGTTCACCTACGCCACGCGCTTCCTCAACGCGGTGGTCGGCGCCTATTATTTCCATGAGCGCCAGCGTCCGATCGACAGCGTCGGCTTCCGCCGCCGATCCGGATTGCCCAATACGCCGGCAATCCTGGCGCGCGACGGTATCCCGCTCGATCTCGCCTATCAGCTCTGCGGCTACGGTCCCGGCTCCATCACCGGCGGCTCCGCGGCGGTGACCCCGAAGCGGGTGTGCACCCGCTCCAACCTCGGGACCGAGGCCTATGCCCTGTTCGGCCAGGCGGTGATCGACTTCGGCCTGTTCAACGAGGGCATGGCGGGGCTTAGCCTGAAGCTGGGCGGCCGCTTCAGCCATGAAAAGGTCACGTCGGAGAATCCGGGTATCGTCATCCGCTACAATGCCGCGGCGCCGAACGGCGCACTGCCGACGTTGAACCCGACCGCTGCCGGCACCCATCGCGAGCGCACCTTTAAGGACTTCACGCCAGAAATCGGCCTTCAGTACGAGCCTTCGCGCGACCTCTTGCTCTATTATACCTATTCGGAGGGCTTCAAGGCGGGCTCGGGCGAGAATGCGTCGGGTTCGACAACCATTGTCGATCCTGAAACGGTCAAGAACCACGAGGTCGGCGTCAAGGCGTCGCTGATGGATCGTCGCTTGACCGTCAACGTCGCCGCCTACAGCTACAAGCTCGACGGGCTGCAGCTCAACAAGACCATCAGCGGCGGCCCGACCGGGTACACGACCATCTTCCAGAATGCCGCACGGACCTCGGCCAAGGGCGTCGAGCTAGAAGTGTTCGCCCGGCCGGTCGACACGCTGCGCTTCTCGGGCGGGCTGTCCTACACCGACAGCAAGTTCAAAGATTACATCACGATCGATCCGCTCAACCCGGCCAACGTCTCCGGCGGAACGCCGTACAATGCGGTGACCAACCCTGATCCGACGGCGTTCGGCGCGCCCGGCGGCGGCAATCTCCAGCTGGCTGGCAACCGCACGCGCAACACCCCGAAATGGGCCTGGAACGTGCATGGCGAGGCCGACCTGCCGTTCGCCGTGCCGGGCAGCGGCAAGCTGACCCTGCAGGGCGACGTCTCGCACAAAAGCCGGATCTATTTCTCCGAGTTCGAGCGTGAGATCGAGAGTTCGCCTTCTTACACCTTCGTCGATGCGGCGCTTGGCTATTCCAGCGGCGACGGCCGGATCCGCGCGCAGCTGTGGGCCAAGAACCTGTTCGACGTCGATCGCCCGTCCTCGACCTTCGCGCTGGCCACTGGTCGCCTGATCGGCGTCACCTACCTGCCGCCGCGGACCTACGGCGTCAGCCTCGGCTACAGCTTCTGAGCGGCCCGAAAAAAGACGGAATGGCAAGCGGCTCCACCCAGCCGCTTGCTGACCCGCACCGCGCGGAGATCGAACGGCAATGCGCGCGGCTGGTCCACGTCTACGCCAACGCCAATGACGCGGCGGATTGGGACAAGGTGGCGGCGCTTTATGCCGAAGATGGCGTGATGTTCCGCCCGACCGCTGCCGCCGACGGCGTCGCGGGGCGGGACCGCATCCTCGCCTCGCTGCGCGCCCGGCCGCCGCGCACGACCCGCCACGTCTGCGCCAATGTCGTCGTCGATGTGCTCAGCGAAACCGAAGCGACCGGCGAAAGCGCGATGCTGCTGTTCATCGGCAGCGCGAAGCCTCTGGTCGGCTCGTTTCACGACCGCTTCGTGCTGACCGACGAGGGCTGGCGTTTCGCGGAGCGCCGCGGCTCTCTGACCTTCGGTGCTTGAGAGGATGGCAGGCACCGCGGAGACTGGCTCGTCCGCATCGGTCAAGTCGGCGACCCGGACGCTCGACATCATCGAATATGTCGTGTCGCACAACCGCCCGCTGTTCGCTCAGGAGATTGCGGCGGCCCTCGCGATACCCGTCAGCAGCCTGTCCTACCTTCTCGCGACCCTGGTCGAGCGCGACTATCTGGTGCGCGAGGGCCGCCATTATCGTCCCGGCGCGGGCCTCGCCCGGCTCCAGAACCGCTCGCCCGAACTGGCGCTGACCCACCTCGTCGCACCGCTCGTGCGCACGCTGCGGTCCGAACTGAACGAGACCAGCAGCTTCTTCGTCGCACGCGGGTGGGAGGTCGAAGCGCTGGTAACCGAAACCAGCGAGCATGCCCTGCGCTATGCGGTGCAAATGGGAGCCCGGGCCCCCTTCCACGCCTTTGCTGCCGGCAAGGCCCTGCTCGCCGCGCTGACCGACGAGGATCTCGCCCGCTATTTCGCCGAAGCGGAGCGCGAGCGCTTCACCGCGACGACGGTGGTCGACGAACCGACCCTGCGCGCCGAAGTCACCGAGATCCGGACCTCCGGCATCGCGCGAACCAACGAGGAGCATACCCCCGGGATCAGGGGCTTCGGCCGCGCCCTCCGCATCGACGGGATTGTAGTCGGAGCCCTGAGTATCGCTATCCCCGTGGCCCGTCTCGATGAAGAGAGAGAGCATATAGTCGCCGACACACTCGTCCGGGTGACCAGCGCGACGACCTGACCCCGCTACCCAAGTCGCACGGCGCGAAGGCCCCTCCCCCTACCGCAGCGCCGATCCGTCAGAAATCCAAGTTGGCGCTTGCGTAATAATAAGTGCCGTTGAACCCGAATTGCCCCGCGTTGCGGGTATAGGGGGTCTGACCGTTCGAGTAGGAGCCGGCCTCTCCCACGTAGCCGAACCGCCGGGCATTCCACTTGTCCGGATAAGTGTCGAACAGGTTGTTCACCCCCACCGTCAACGAAAGCGGCTTGGCCACCTGATAGGTGCCCGCGAGGTCGACCAGGCCCTTACCGCTGAAGGTCTGGACGCAACGGTTCGTCGAATCGCAACTGACGTTCGGGTCGGCTGCGTTGAGACCGGTAGAGAACGCCTTGACGTTGCCGAAGTAGCTGACCCGCGCGGTCAGGGTGAAGCGGTCGATATCGACATTGGCGCTGGCGAGGATCTTGTTTCGCGGCTGCGCCACCTCGATGAGCTCGATGGCGGTGAGGCCGACCAGCGGCGCGGCGCGAACCGCGGCCGACGCACCGGCGATCAGGGCCGCAGGAGTCGCCTTCTGGCGTCGCACCTCGGTCTTGGCGTGGGTGCCTGCGAGCGTCAGACCGAGCCTTGCGCCGCCCGGAAGCGGTGCCTTGTACGTCAGCACCAGATCCGCTCCGCGTGTCCGCGTATCGATCTGATTGGTGAAGAAGCGGATTTCGCGCACACCCGGAAACAGGGCCGCGACCGCCGGATAGCTGGCGGTCAGGATACCGTCGGTGATCGCGATCCGGTCCTTGATATCGATCTGGAAGGCATCGAGCGTAGCGGTCAGCCGGCCGAATTCGCCGGTCATGCCGAGCGCGTAGCTGTCCGAGATCTCCGCCTTGGGATCGGGGACGCCAAGGGTCTTGAGGCGCGGATCGTCGGACGAGATCTGCTGGGTCTGCAGGATCAGTCCGTTCTGCACCGTCGAGGTGTTCACCCGGTTGCCGATCTGCGCCAGCGACGGCGCCCGGAACCCGCGATTGTAGCTGGCGCGAAGGCCCAGCATCTCGCTCAGCTTGAGGCGCCCGGCGAGCTTGCCCGACAGGTTTCCGCCAAAATCGCTGTATTTCTCGTAGCGAAGCGCACCAGTCAGCGAAGCGCTTCGGTGATGTCGGCCTCGATGTCGATGAATGCGCCAACATTGCTTCGGCTGAGGTCATTCTCGTCCTGCGGCGCATAACCCGGACGACCGTTGGAGCCCGATGCCTTGCCGCTCGCGGTCAGGGGCCCGATCGCATAGCTGGCCGGATCGCCGCGATCGACTTTGAAATTGTCGCGCCGCCATTGGACGCCCGCGGCGAGGTTCAGCGACTGGAGGCCGAAGGCGGTGCCGAAGTCCCGCGTCACCACCAGGTCGGCGACATGCTGTCCGAAGCTCGTGCGGCCGACGTAGAAATTCGTCGGGCTGGCCGCGCCGAGCGAGGCGTTGACGGTGTTCAGTGCATTCTGGTCGAGATGGTTGTGGCCGTAGCCGTAGCTTCCGTCGACCTTCCACGACCCGAGCTCGAAGCGAAGTCCGCCGAGAGCCGAATAGTCGATCGATCGACCGGGCAGCCGCGGAATATAGCCGTCCGGGAAGATGGTCAGCGCCGAGTTGGCGAAGGTGGCCGGTGCGCGGAAGAAGCCGAACGCGCGGATGTCCTTTCGCGAATAGCCGCCGAATGCATAAGCGGTCAGATTCTCGGACAGCGGCAGTTCGGAATTGACGAACCCCTGGTAGGTCCGGTTCTGGTTGGATCCGTAATTGCCGACCACGAAGGCGCCGTTCGCCGGATAGACGCCGCAATCCACCCGGGGGTTGGCGGTGGTGTAGGGGAAGGCCGCGGTCGGGCCGGTGAACGGGCTCGGCGCGGTGGGATAAAGCACACCGTCATACGGGTCCGAACGATTGGTCGCCTGCGAGCGGAAATATTCCAGCGTCAGGTTGATGAAACCACTGCCGCCAAGGCGCAGCCCCTGGTTGATCCCGGCCTTGACGGTGAAGCCGTCGCCCGCGTCGTGGATACCCGAGGTGAGGCTGGCGCGGGTGCCGCTTGCATTGTCGGCAAGGGTCAGATTGATGACGCCCGCAATTGCGTCCGAGCCATATTGCGCGGCGGCGCCATCGCGCAGCACCTCGATCCGCTTGACCGCCATGCTGGGCAGCGCATTCAGGTCGCTGACCACGGTTCCGAGGCCCGGCGAGACATTGAGGTTGAGCGCGGAGAATTGATGGCGGCGCTTGCCATTGACCAGCAGCAGCACCTGATCGGGCGACATCCCGCGAAGCGACGCCGGGTCGGCGAAGTTGGTCGCCCCGTTGATTCCGAACTTGGAGGAATTGAACGATGGCGAAGTGAACTGGACCTGCTGGCCGAGGTCGGTCTGGCCAGTGCTGGCAAGCTCTTCGGCGCTGACGACGTCGACCGCGACCGGACGCTCGACATCGGTACGCGGCCGTCCGCGCGAGCCGATGACGGTGATTTCCTGTTCGGTCGGTACCTCTGCAGCCGGCTCGGCGGCGGAAGCGGCTGGCGCCGGCACGGGCGCCGGTCCAGCAGATTGCGCTTGCGCGGTCGCCGCGCTGAAGAGGCAGAAGCCGGACACTCCTGCGAGCAGGGCCCGAATCTTGATCGTGCGGTCCAATGTTTCCTCCCTGTTATCGTGTCGAAATCGTCAGTCGATTGGCGCTGACTGAGTGAGCTCGCGCTCGCTGGGCCAATCGTCGTCGATCGTCGTCTTCGGATTCTTCAGCACTGCTTGCAGGCGGTCATTGTCGAGGTCGCCTTCCCACCGCGCGATCACGATGGTCGCCACCGCATTGCCGATGAAATTGGTGATCGCCCGGCACTCGCTCATGAAGCGGTCGACACCGAGGATGAGGGCGATCCCGGCGACCGGCACGCTGGGCATGATCGACAGCGTCGCGGCCAGGGTGATGAAGCCCGCGCCGGTCACCCCCGCGGCACCTTTCGAGCTGATCATCGCCACGCCGAGCAATGCGAACTGCTGCCCCCACGACAGCTCGACCCCCGTCGCCTGGGCGATGAACAGCGCCGCCAGCGTCATGTAGATGTTGGTGCCGTCAAGGTTGAACGAATAGCCGGTCGGGACCACGATCCCGACCACCGGCTTGGCGACACCCGCCCGCTCCATCTTGTTCATCAGGCCGGGCAGCGCCGGCTCCGAAGAGGAGGTACCGAGCACCAGCAGCAACTCCTCGCGCAGGTAGCGGAGCAGCCCGAACAGCGAGAAGCCGGCGGCCCGGGCGATCAGGCCAAGGATGACCACCACGAAAAAGGCTGACGTCAGGTAGAAGGTCGCGACCAGTTGCCCGAGGTTGAGGAGCGTACCGACGCCATATCTGCCGATGGTGAAGGCCATGGCTGCAAAGGCGCCGAGCGGTGCGATACGCATCACGATCGCGACCAGCTTGAAGACCACGATCGACAGCGATTCAGCGAACGCGAGAACCGGCTTGCCGACCTCGCCGACCATTGCCAGCGCGACTCCGAACAGCACCGCGACGAGCAGCACCTGGAGCACCGAGCCGTCAGTCAGCGCGGATAGTACAGTGGTCGGTACGATATCGAGGATGAAGCCGGTAATCGTCGATTTCTCGGCCTGCGTGGCATAGCCGGCGACCGCGCTCGCATCGAGCGTCGAGGGATCGACGTTCATGCCCGCGCCTGGCTGGACGATGTTGGCGACGATAAGGCCGATCACCAGCGCGAGGCTGGAAACCGCAAAGAAATAGGCCATCGCCCGGCCGGCCACCCGGCCGACCTCAGATACTTGGGTCAAGGCACCGATGCCCGTCACGATCGTCAGGAAGATGACGGGCGCGATGATCATCTTGACCAGGCTGACGAACAACTTGGCGATCCATTCGAGCTGCGCGCCGAAAGCCGGCCAGACGATGCCGACGGTCACCCCGGCGGCAATCCCCAGAAGGACCTGGACGTATAATTGTCCAATCAGTCGACCTTTCGGCCCGGCGTGAGGCGCCGCGACCGTGTTCACGGGAATAGCGATACTGGACCCCTCCTCGAGTCCACCCGAGCATATGCCAACGGGAAGACGGTGCAATGAGGCGCAAGACCCTCTCAAGCCATTGTAAGGATTGCATCTTTTGCGGAAGGCGCTCGCCGTTGTGCGGGATTTCGCACAAAATCATGGTTCTTGTGCCGCGGGCGGCTAGGGTGAGCCGGTGGAGAATGGCTCGACGGCGCGCCGGCGGATCCTGATGGCGCTTGCGATGGTGGCGGCGTTCGGCGCGCTGCTGTGGGTTGCGCAGCGCATCGCCGTCGATCGGGCCGTGGCGCAGGAGCGCCAGCGGCTGACTACGGTTGCCACCCTCGCCGCTGCGAATTTCTCGCGGCAGATCGACATGTTCGAACTGGTCGCCACCACCCTCTCCGCCGATCCCGAAGTCGGCCGAGTACTCGAACGGGGCGAGCCGCTTGCGATCGAGCGCTTGAATGCCCGCCTGGCGACGCTCAGTGCCCGGCTTGAAACCTCCGTCATCTATCTGATGGACAGCACGGGCAAGACGGTTGTCAGTAGCAACTGGCGGCAGCGCGACAGCTTCGTCGGCGAGAATTACGCCTTTCGACGTTATTTCACGCAGGCCATGGCCGAAGGCGCGTCGAGCCAGTTCGGGCTCGGCACGCGAAGCCGCATTCCGGGCTTGTTCCTGGGTCGAAGGATCGTCGCCGGCAATGGCGCAAATGGCGTGCTGGTGGTCAAGATCCGATTCGATCGGATCGAACGGGAATGGGCGCGAACCATCGGGGCGGCCTTCGTTACCGACCAGGATGGCGTGATCCTGGTGACCAGCAGCCCCGGCCTTCGCTTTCGCTCCTTGCGCCCGCTCGCTCCGGAACGGCGGGTGGCGATCCGGGCAGGTCTACCGGTCGAGGATATGCCGCTGACGATCCACCCGGACTATGCCGCCAAGCAGGTCATGCTCGACGACCGGTGGCGGGGCGAAAGGCTGCTGGGCGTCAGCGTACCGGCGACCCCGCCTTTTCAGATGTGGACGCTGGGCCGCATCGACGCGGCAGCGAGGGGCGCGCGGAACAGCGCTCTCCTGTTGATGGCGCTTATGGCGGCAGTGACTGCTGCGGCCTATCTGGGACTGTCCACGCGTCGCCGCCTTACGGCTGCGCGGGCCCGCGAAGAAGAACAGACGCGGGCGGAAGAACTGAAGAACCGGCTCGAACAGGCCAATCGCCTGTCGCTCTTGGGTCAGGTTGCCGCCGGCGTCGGGCATGAGATCAACCAGCCGATCGCCGCCATCAGCATGCGCGCGGGCAGCGCCTCCAGGCTGATCGATGCTGCCCGCCTCGACGAGGCGAAGGCGGCGATGACGGACATCGAACGGCTGATCCATCGGCTCGGACGGATTACCGGCGAATTGCGCAACTTCTCGCGTCGATCGGAACGCAAGCTCGAGCCGGTCCGGCTGGATGACGCGATCGAAGGCCTGACCCTGCTGCTCGGCGACTCCCTGCGCCGGCGGGAGGCAATTCTCGAGGTGCCGCGAGCCGACCCCGCCCTTGTCGTCATGGCCGAACAGGTCAGGCTCGAGCAGGTGCTCGTCAATCTTGTTCGCAACGCCCTCGAGGCGGGCGGCCATGGCATGTGGATCTGGATCGAGGCGACTGCCGCCAGGGAGACGATCCGGCTCAAGGTCAGCAACGATGGCCAGCCTATCCCACCCGAAGTGCGCAGCCAATTGTTCCAGCCGTTCACATCGACCAAGACCGATGGGCTTGGTCTCGGGTTGCTGATCAGCCGTGACATCGTGTCGGAATTCGGCGGCCGCCTGTCGCTGCTCGACGATGAAGACGGTCGCACAACCTTCTGCATCGAACTGAGAAGAGCCGGATGAGTTACGACTGCAACCTGGTCGCCGTGGTCGACGACGATCACGATTTGAGGGCCTCGCTGGTCCAGGCGCTCCAGCTTGACGGTTTAAGAGTGGTCGACTTTCCCGACGGCAATGCGGCTGCCAGGCGGATCACCCGGGACTTTCCCGGCATGGTGATCACAGATCTGCGGATGCCCGGACTGGATGGAACGGCCCTGTTCGCGCGGCTCCACGATCTCGACCCCGATCTGCCCGTGGTGGTGATCACCGGGCATGGGGATGTGCACACGGCCGTGGATCTGATGCGTCGCGGCGCCTACGACTTTCTGCCCAAGCCGTTCAGCACCGACCAGCTTCTCTCGACCGTTCGCAGAGCCCTAGAGAAACGTGCGCTGGCCCTGGAAAATCGGACACTTCGGGCGGGTGCAGGCGACGGGCACGGCAAGGAATTGCTCGGCACTTCGGACATCATTGCGCGTGTCCGCGCCGCGCTGGGGCAGATTGCGGCGACCGACCGACACGTCTTGCTGCTCGGCGAGACGGGTACCGGAAAAAGCCGATGCGCCGCGCTTTTGCACGGTATGTCGCGGCGATCAGAGCAGCCTTGCATCACCGTCGATTGCGGCGGACTTCCGGCGCGCGATCTGGGTGTGCACCTGTTCGGCTGCGTCAGCGGTGCGGTTCCGGGCGCGACACTGCCGCGCACTGGAATGCTTCGCCGAGCGGGAGGCGGGACGGTCGTGCTCGATCGTATCGAGCGGCTTCCGGCCGAACTACAGCCACCCATCCTGCAACTGCTCGACAGCGACAGCGCGACCCCGGTGGGGGGCTCGCCTCCTCTCCCGATAGAAGCGAGGATCATCGCAACCGCCGACCCTGCTCTGACGTCGGCCGTAGACGAGGGCAGGTTCAGCAGCGCGCTGTTCCATCGTCTCAAGGGTGTGACGATCGAATTGCCCCCGCTTAGGGACCGGCCCGAAGACGTGTTACCGCTGTTCGGAGCCTTTGTGCGCGAAGCGGCCCGAAACGCCAATGTCTCGGTCCCGGACATCACTCACCACTTCAGCGCCAGATTGCGCGCTCACCGCTGGCCAGGCAACGTCCGCGAACTGCAGTCGCTGGCTGATGAAGTCGTCCTCGGCCTAGGGGGGTCGCCGGGGAGCACCCTGCCGCAGGACAAGGGGCTGCGCGAGGCCGTTGCGCGGTTCGAGGCGGACTATATCCGATCGGTGCTGAGCGAGGCGGGCGGTGACGTGGAAGCAGCGAGGATGCAGCTCGATCTGCCGCGCAAGACCCTGTACGACAAGATGGCCCGCCATGGCCTGGTCCCAGCCGAATTTCGTCGCCGCTGAACCGCGGGGCGCGAATTGATACACCCCGGAACGGCCAGGCCACTCGCGGCGGCCTTAGGGTACTGATCGAAATGACATGCGGTGGCTGGACTGCGGCCCACCTTGGGCAATTCTGGCTGGTAGCACTTGCAAAAGGAGGGTTGATCGTCTTGGTGTTGGCCGATGTCCAATGTGAGGCGCGCCTTTCCTTGCCAGCAGATCGCTCGGTTCTGCCTGGTTCGCAGATAGTGCAAGCGCCCACTCTTCCGCGCCGGAATAAAGTGCCCGATCGTCATTCCTCCGCCCGCTTCCGGCTACGGCAGGGCACCGCCGACTGCCACGAGCGCGTCGACGCGGCCTTTTCCGCCGTCGATCTCGGTAGCCGCGCCGGCTACGGGCAATTCCTGCTCGCCCAGGCGGCCGCCTTTTTTCCGGCCGAGCAAGTCCTCGAAGCCGCCGGAATCGACCAGCTGCTTCCCGACTGGGATCATCGGCGGCGGTCCCATCTCCTCGCCCAGGACCTGATCGATCTCGGCCTACCGGTCCCGGAAGGACTGATGGTGCCGGTGGTCACCGGCGGGCCTGCCATGCTGGGATGGGCCTATGTCCTGGAGGGATCCCGCCTCGGGGGCAAATTGCTTCGGCGGGAGGTGGCGGCAGAATTGCCGGTCGCTTTCCTCTCCGACAATTATCCCGCTGCCTGGTCGACAATCGTCGCCGTGCTCGACGAGCAACTCACCGAAGGCCCTGCGATAGACCAGGCCATCGAATCCGCCCGTTCGCTGTTCGCCCTGTTCGAGCAAAGCGCGCAGCACATGAATGTCAGAAGGATTGCTGACGTTGCCTAACGACGAACGTGTCGACCTCACCAATTGTGATCGTGAGCCCATCCACATCTTGGGTGCGATCCAGAGTGTCGGTTTCCTGCTGGCCCTAACCGCCGACTGGATCGTCGCCCGCGCGTCGGCGAACGTCAGCGAGTATCTCGGTCGCACGCCCGAACAGTTGATCGGCGAACCACTCGCCCAGCTCCTGTCGCCCAAGGTCATGCATGACCTGCGCAATCGGACAGCGATGCTGCGCGGACCCGACGCGACCGAGCGAATGTTCGGCTGCGTCCTTGTGGAAGGCAGACAGCCGTTCGACATCTCGATCCATTTCTCGAACGGACAGGTGGTCATCGAATGCGAGCCCGCCTCCGGTGAGCCGAGCGACGCCAGCGGCACGGTCCGCTCGATGATCTCGCGCCTCGACCAGTGTCCCGACCTGCAGACCTTTTTCCGCGAAGGGGCGCGGCAGGTTCGGGCGCTCGTCGGGTTCGACCGGGTCATGGTCTACAAGTTCGCGCCCGACGGATCCGGCGAAGTGGTGGCGGAAGCCGTGCGCGGCGGGATCGGCAAGTTCCTCGGCCTTCGCTATCCGGCAAGCGACATTCCGGTGCAGGCCCGCAAGCTCTACGAACGTAACCTCCTGCGGGTGATCGCCGACGTCAATGCCGAGCCGGTGCCGATTGTCCCCCCGCTGGACGAGCATGGCACGCCGCTCGACCTCTCGCTCTCCACGCTGCGGGCGGTGTCGCCCATCCACATCGAATATCTCAAGAACATGGGCGTCGATGCCTCCATGTCGATCTCGATCCTGGTCGACGGCAAATTGTGGGGCCTGTTCGCCTGCCACCATTATTCGCCGCGCTGCCCGTCGTTCGAGCGCCGCTCGATCACCGAGCTGTTCGCCCAGATGTTCTCGATGCGCCTCGAAAGCTTCGAGCGACAGGCGACCGTCCTCTACGAGCGGCGCGCGCGCGACATCTCAGACCAGCTGCTCGGCGCCGTCGCATCGGACGAGACGCTGCTCAAGGACCCCGACTGGCTGGGCGACATCCTCACCAACGCCATCCCCGCCGATGGCGTCGGCGTGTGGATCAACGGCAGCTTTGCGTTTTCGGGCATGACCCCCGAGGCCGACGATTTCCGAAGGATCATCCGGGCGCTCAACGGAACCGCATCTGGCAAGGTCTTTGCGACCGATCAGATCTCGTCATTCGTAGAGGGGGCCGAGGCTTTTTCCTCGGCCGCCTCCGGCCTGCTCGCCATTCCCATTTCGCGTGCGCCGCGTGACTATGTCGTCCTGTTCCGTTCCGAGCTGGTACGCTCGGTGCGCTGGGCCGGCGATCCGCACAAGCCGGTCGAATATGGCCCCAATGGCCCGCGCCTGACTCCGCGCGAGAGTTTCGCCGAGTGGCAGGAACTGGTCCGCGGACGCTCGCTGCCCTTCTCGCCGTCGGAAGTGCGGGTCGCCGAAACGCTGCGCGCCACGCTGATCGAAGTGGTGCTGCGGCTGGCGGACGATGCCTCGGCCGAACGGCAGCGCGCAAGCGCCCGGCAGGAACTGCTCATCGCCGAGCTCAACCACCGGGTTCGCAACATTTTGGGGGTGATCCGCGGACTTATCCGCCAGTCGCAGCCCTCCGACCCGGCGGTGAAGGAATTCGTGGCGGTGGTGGACGGCCGGATCCATGCCCTGGCCCGCGCCCACAACCAGATCACCGACGATCATTGGGGCCCGGCTCCCCTGCGCGCCCTGATCGACGCGGAAGCGCGTGCCTATATCGAGCCTCAGGAGCGGATCACTGTCGCCGGTGAGCCGGTCATGCTCAATCCGCAGGCCTATTCGACCATGGCGCTAGTGCTGCACGAACTCGTCACCAACTCGACCAAATATGGCAGCCTGTCCGGCGACGGCCGGGTGATGATCGGGTGGGACCGCAACGAAGCCGGCGATCTCGTCCTGACATGGGAAGAGCGTGACGGTCCGCCCGTCACCGCGCCGACCCGCCGCGGTTTCGGCACCACCATCATCGGCAAGTCGGTACCCTATGACCTTGGAGGTACCGCCACGATCGACTATGCGCCCGCCGGCCTCCAGGCCTCGTTCCGGATCCCCGCGCGCCACGTGTCGGAGCAGCCGAAGACGATTTCGGGCGCTCCGATTCGCTATCCCCGTCCCTCTCTCGGTCATCCGACCGAGCCGCCGGAACCCATGCTGACCGGGCTGAACGTTCTCCTGGTCGAGGACAGCCTGATCATCGCGCTCGATGCCGAGGACGTCCTGCAGCGCCTCGGGGCGGACAGCATCGCCACTGCCGGTACCGTCGAGGCGGCACTGGACTCGATCGACGCCAATCGTCCGGCGCTGGCCATGCTCGACATCAACCTTGGCGATCGCAACAGCTTCCCGGTCGCCGACCGGCTGTTGGAACTCGGCATCCCGTTCCTCTTCGCGACCGGCTATGGCGAACAGGCGCAGCTGCCGATGGAGCATCGCAACCAGATCATCGTCCAGAAACCCTACACGCTCGAGAATGTCGCGCGCGCGGTCAGCGATCTGGTCGGAACAAGGATTCCAGCCGCCCAAGCTTAAGCGGTGGTGGCGGGTTCGGCCGGGAAGCCATTCGGTCCTAGCAGTGAGAACTGATTCAGAACTCGCGGAGGCCGGCACTCCGCCGTTAGCCGGCCTCTGCAGACCAAACTTCACGCAGCAACCTGTTCAATTGAACAAAGGGCCACTGGTACAAACTAGGCCGCCCTAGATAGGGAAAATGGTGGGCGTGGCAAGGATTGAACTTGCGACCCCTGCGATGTCAACACAGTGCAAGCCAGTGTCACACCACCACATCACCCCGGAAAAGCCCAGAAAAGCAAGGCTTCCTGACACTCGCTGGGTCAGCGACTAACCCGGTGCCGGGCGGGATTGCAAGCCTCAGTGTGTTCAGTTTGTGTTGGCTGCGGACCCAGCGGCAGCCAGCGGGCGCGCCTAGGGGCGCTCAAACTCTGCTGGCTGCGCTTTTGCCCGGTCGAACGCCGCCTTAATGCGATCAGTCACAATGGGGCCTCTATCATGGTCCGTTTGCTTACCCGGCCCACCCAAAAGCGTTGCCGCCATGCCATTCAGCTTGGACAACCAATATACGCCCTGGTCCCTGCGATCTTCGGCCCAAGCCCAGCCGCCCTGTTCTAGCGCACCATTAGGTCGAACGAGATACAAGTTCTCCTCAGCATAGGCGGGCAGCCCCACTCCGATGACGACCCGCTTGTGGGTGTCCCGTGCAAGCTCCGTGTTGCGTGCCATCCTCGCATCATTAAAGCGGTACTCGACGGCAAACCATGCATCCATTTGCGGCAATAGGAAGTCAGGTGCTACGCCAAGTTTGGGGTCCCAACCTTCCTCTCCGGGCTGCCAACCTAGTCCGAGAGCATCAAAGAAAGCGGCCCATTTGACGGCGGCTGGCGACCTCATCCGCTGGCCCTGGTACCGCCACTCACCGGCCACTATCTCAAAGGTTTGATAGTTCCGGCCCTGTATATTGAAGATGGACCATTCCTCACCAAGCTCGGCCAAATGTTCGTTGAGCCAGTCTTCGGGCGGCAATGTCAAACCGGCGCGGATGGCCGGGGGAGCTTGGTCACCCATCTCCAGTAGGTAAAGCTCAACTAGCCTGCCAACTACCGTGTGCCTCCGCTCACTCTCGGCATCGGCCTGCTGGGAGGTCCTTCCTGCAAGTTCGGCGCGAGCTTGCTCCGCGAAGGTGCCAACATTGGATAGGAGCTTAAACGCAAACACGATTAAGGCGAGGGCAACCAACGCCACAACACCAATGACTGCGGTGAGCGCGAACTGATGTGAAATCAGCCAAGCGCCAGCGACAATGGCCAGCGGAACTCCTAGCGTCAGTACTGCTCGCGAAGGTTCATTAAGCCTTACAAGCTCAAGTGTGTCCTTGGCGGCCTTGGCCCTAGCCTCTCCCCAAATGCTCTTCGTCATCCCCGCCCACCCTTAATACCAACCAGCCCAGATCAGAGCATCCTTAAGCTCTGGCAGCAGCTCCATAGCGCGGTAAACCTCTTCGGGCTTCCGCTTTGCGAGGTCCCGCTCATGGTACCCATCCGGGAACACTACCTCTAAGCGACCGGTGGGCCATCGCGTGACGGTGATGCTCCCGAACTCCCGGATTAGGCAGTCGCCTTCCCGCTCCCGCCGCTGTCTATCCAGCAGGTCCAGGTGGCTGTCCTTGTTCCGCATCACCTTGGGGGCAAGGCCCGCCTTCATCCGTTCAAAGTTATTCGCGCCGCGCACCAAGTGGCAGCGGTAGCAGGACCGATCACGGGTCCGTTTCCGGAAGTCGCCACAGCGCCCGCAGGGCTTCTCCAAGGCGATGTAGTAGGACGCACCATCAATGAAGGCTGACCACCGCTCCTCGCTGCTCACGCGGCCCCGCAGGGCTGCCATGAACGTGGGGTCGGCATCACATAGCCGCCGCTGGGGGGCGTCCAACTTATCGGCGCGCGGCTGGCGCTGGTGAAGGGTAAAGCGGGCATCAGATTGCGGCCCGTGCGGCCGGATTGACTTGGAAATCGTGCGCTCCATTTGGCTGAACTTCGCCCCATGGGTGAGCCTCACGGGTGGTTACCGTCCTTATGCCTCTTAGTCATGGTCTGGGGGGCGGCCGGAGGAACCAATCGGCTAGAAGCAGACGCTATTTCACTATAGATTCATACCCGAAGAGACTAGTGAATGTATTAGTCATAGTAAGCCTTAAGGCATGTTCGTGTGTCTTCTTAACGATAAAGCTATCATGGATGGGCAGTGCTACTATGCCCTGCTGCGCCAAGGCATCCAATACAGCTAGTGCCAGGTCACTATCCTGCCTTTGCAGCCTAAGTCCCATGCCCTCGCCTAGGAGGTGCCGAACGGGCGCTAGGTGTCTTTTGTATCGCGCGACGTAATCCGATGGCTCGATGCCTTCAGGCATACGCGCCGCGCCAGCCCTGCGAATGTATCTGCCGCCCCTGTGCCGCTCACGATTAAGCAGTCGCATGAAGGTTTCTTTGCCTAGCTCGCGACTGAACCCATCAAACTCATAAGGGTCGTAGTCGAGCTGAAGCCCCACTGTGGCAAACAGCATGGTTGGATGAAGCTGCGCATAGTCCAGCTCTACGGTAGGCTCTCCGTCTATGGTGATTAAAGCCCGCTCGGACTTGGGTACACCTATCCACCAGCCGCCGTAGAGCCTGCCGCCAAGGTGCCACTGCCGGGTAAACACACGGAACAGTCGCTTTGCGGTCATGTCGCCTAGGTACTGCCGGTGGCGACGTTCCTCATCACTCAGATCTTCGAAGAGCTTGGTGCGCGCCCGGATGCGCTCCCAAGCATAATCGGCTAGCTGGAGGTCAGAGTTGGCCAACAACCCGTTGATGCGCTCTATCATGACTCTACTGGCTTGCACGTCTGCCGGTTCAGGACCCGCCGATGGAGCATTGCCCTTCAACTCAATGAGGTTACGTGGCGGGTTTCTAATGCCTTCGGGGCGAAGGCCATGAACCTCCATCAGTTCACGCATGGCTCGTTTGGCTCGCAGTCGGGACCGCATCCCCCGCTGCTCATTGACACCGTCAGGCTTTGCCACACCTTTGCGCCCAATCGCGAGACCCAGCGTCTGCAACTGATTGAAGGCGAGCTGGACGGCCGTGAAGCTCAAGCCCGTGTTGGCGTAGTCGTTACTGTTAAGGGACAAGGCAACGAACTTGCGAGGATTGCGGCGGTTGAGTGCGGCGACCGCTAAGTTAGCCAGCAGCACTTTGATGGTGTGCTGGCGCAATGCGGCGTCCGCTGGCTTCAGCGCCCGCTTGCGGCCCTCACTGCGGACAATCCTGTCCAATATGTCCCGTAGGAACGCTTCGCCGGGTTCGCCCAAGAGTTCGCGGTTGGGCTGAAACGGCATCGAGTTACGCAACTGCCGCCCACGACGGTCTGGGTCGCTCGATAGCCCGCTATGGTGGTTGATCGGTTCGGGGCGCACGCGGAACACCAGTGACTACAGGCCGTGGAGTGGCAGGGTTGCAGGAGTGGATTGCCGGGACAGGCTCGCCCGGCTAGCGTCCCGGTACAGCGTGCCGATGAACAGGGGAAGGGTACCAGCTCGGGGTACCCGACCCTAGTTGAGGTTCAGGCCCATATCCCGGCTAAGTAGCTTCCGCTTCCAGAGGCTCTCCAGCTCGTCGAGCTTGCCGACATCGTTGGTGCCGACAACCTCAAGCACACTTACGAAGTAGTCGCTCGGGTCGCGCAATCGCAGGCCAACGTTTCCCCCATGGCCCGTAGCCACATACTCACGCCAGCGTCCAAGGAAGCCGTCTTCCCCCGATGCCTTGCCGACATAGTGTTCTTTCGTCCGGGGACAGGCCAGAAGGTAGATACCCCGCGTCGCCCGCAAGGCTTCCTTCCACCCTATTGGCATTGCCTCAATCTCGGAGAGAGAGCGGATGAACCGAGTGAAGCCCGGAAAGCTCTCTTCCTCCAGTTCCCGGGTAAGCTCCACGATAACCTTAGAAGTACCGGCGCGACTGTCGGCCCGTTGGTTCCAGCTTCGCAGACCCGCTCCCCAATCAACGAAGAGCCTTCCTTGATACGGCGCTAGCCTTTCGTCCTTGGTGCAGCGGTACTGATCGGCGGTAACGCCTATGTCGCTGCCGGGCGGGGTACCCGTTAACGGGTCAATGATGCCCTCTGGCGCTGGCCCTAGATACTCAACTCCATACAATCCCACGAAGAGAGTACCTGCGCGTTGCGGCTCGACGACAAAGCTAGCCCAATAGGGGTAGTCAAACTCGCGTCTTTTGGTCGGGTTTTGGAAGCTCTGGTATAGTTCGAACTGCTCCGGTTGATCGCGCCATAAGCTGTAGGGAGTGCGCCCATTAGCCTTCACCGTTTGATGTCGCAGCAATCGTACATCAGCCGGGTTGATGCCCTCAGATTGCAGCAACAGATTGAAGGTCAGCGCCATGCGCTAAACTCCCTCAGCTAAGCGCGCTAACACCACGGACGCCGACCCCCTTCGTACCAGCGAGCTAGGCCCTCGTTGACAAGTGTATCGCCAACGCTGCGCCCATTAACGAGGACAAGCCGCAACTCGCGCCCGTACACATCCTTATCACCGTCGATCGATTGCAGCGTGATCGTGCCGCTATCGAGGAGCTGTTGCAGCCGCAGCGTGGCGCGGTCGCCAAGCTCCTTTTCGGACTGGCAGCGGGGGTCATGGGTCTCGGGGGCGTCTATATCCGCTATCCTGATCTTGCGGCCCTCAAGCCAGACCGTGTCCCCATCCACTACGCAGTTGTAGCCGCCACCGATGTAGCACATCGAGAAGTTGGCGCGGACGCCTCCGCCTTCCGTATGGGTCGCAGAGTGCCGCTGCCACAGCCCATCGAGCCAGCCTGCGCCGTAGGCCGTACCAGCCAGCGCGGCAGCCCCCCACAGCGCGACGAAGCCCAACCAACTCTTTGCACGCCTGCGCCGCCTCGCCGCCCCGGCTCGGGCCTGCTCGTCCGAACCACGGAAACCCGTTCGTTCGCCGGTCCGTCCTGTCCGAAAATCGCCCCGGATAACTCGGCCTTTCCCCCTCATGCCCGTTGCCCTATGCCCCGATGGCGATTGCTTGCAGCTCCACCGTGGACGCTGCGGCATCGCTAGGCAGTAAGCTGGCCGATAGCTTCCGCTTGCGCGAGGGCTGCGCCGCGAGCTGCATGGTCCTTATCAAAGGCAGGGTAGATGGGACCGCCATCCTGTCAGGTGATCGAGTGCGAAGTCCGGTCAGGATGTCCGCTATGAAGTCAGCCACCCAAACGATGCGACCGCCACCAACATGAGTACGTGGACCGCCACCTAGCTGTAGCAATGCAACCTGATCGGGGTCGGCATTGATGTCCAAGCCTCCGAATAGCGAAGCGATATGACGCCGCCCCCGCTCGAACTTGGCCGTAAAGCGGCGCTCACGGGTTTCCCAAGTGTCGGCATCCAGCGAACACTCAATATGGAGCAGGTGCTTGGTGTGCGGGTGGACCGCCACAACGTCCAACTCGCCTTCATGGCCACCCTTATCTCGCTTGCCGACGAGTACCGATTTGCGGACGAAGTACCCGTTGAACTCCAGCCATTCGGCGGTCAGGTCCTCTAGATGATTGGACATACGCCACCCCCTTTTGCGGTGTCAGTTCGACCTTATCGCCGCCCTTTTTTCAACCCGTTGAATGGCGGCGCGGGACACCCCGTAATGCTTGGCCAGGACGCCCAAGGACGCGCCCTCCTGCCGCCGCTGCATGATTTCCTGTTGAGCTGCTTCGGACAACGCTGATGGCCTTCCTAGCGCCTTCCCGGACGCCTTGGCGCGGGCCAGTCCGGATTGCGTCCGTTCGATCAGCAGGTCCCGCTCAAACTCGGCAACGGCGTTGATGACGCCCATGGTCATCTTCCCTGCTGCGCTAGTCAGGTCCATGTTGCCTAAGGCTAGACATTGGACCCGCACCACGTCTGCCGCGAGGGCTTCAATGGTGGCCCTGACATCCATGGCGTTACGGCCCAAGCGGTCCAGTTTGGTAACGATAAGCACGTCACCGCTTTCGAGCCTGTCCCGCAGCTTGGCGAAGCCGGGGCGTTCTCCTGCCGCTACGGACCCTGACACTGTTTCCGTTATGACCCGCTTGGGTTCGACCTTGAAGCCAGCCGCCTCAATCTCGCGGACTTGGTTCTCTACCGTCTGATCGGCAGTGCTTACGCGACAATAGGCAAAGGTACGCGCCACAGTTGCTCTCCTGTATCGGAATGATGGCTCGTAACTGATGGTGTATCGTAACGCCTGTCAAGTTATTTTTCGATACAGGTTCGGCGGCTGTATCGTAAACGGTCCTTTCAGTTACAAGGCGATGAGAGATTGCACCGTTGCGCGTGAGGGGGTGCATGGGGGAAAACGCTTTACATTGCAGCAACACTACCGCTTCAAATAGACGCGTCGTGCACTGGTCGCGGACTGCTGTGGCCTTGCTTGGCGCTTACGCAGGTCGGCGCTTCATTCAGAGGAAAATGCGAGCTTGGACGAGCCAGTAATCATCGACGACGGCGGGAAGCTAGCGGTTTGGTTAGCTGATGCCGGCAATGAAGGACAAACTGTACGGACCCGCTTAGCTGCCAGTGATCGCGTCATCGCTCGTGTGACTGATGGGATCTACCGCCAGCCCGCCTCTGCGCTTCGAGAGCTGATCTCGAACGCCTGGGATGCTGACGCCTCTAAGGTGACTATCCTTACTGATGCGCCGCGTTTCTCTCGGATTTATGTCAGGGACAACGGCAGAGGTATGTCCCACGCCACGCTCTCGCGCTTGCTGAAGAACATCGGCGGCAGCGCCAAGCGTAGCGAGGAAGGCGCTGACCTCGGGATAACATCGGAACATGACAGCAGCAAAACACCCGCCGGGCGCCCACTGATTGGTAAAATCGGCATCGGGCTATTCTCGATAAGTCAGCTTGCCCGTCGTTTCCAGATCATCACCAAAGTGGAGGGGGCACCTTACCGTCTTATCGCCGAGATAAAGCTGCGAGCCTATGCTGAGGATGGTTCAAATCAGGTCGAGGCCGAAGATGGCGATGAGTTCATAAGCGGCGAGGTCTTCGTTCGACGGGAGGCGGTGAAAGACCTTTCTTCTCATGGCACCGACATAATCCTCGATGACATAAAGCCACGCGTAAGAGACATCTTGCGTAGTGCTGACCGTTGGCGCGCGGTCATTGAAAGAGAGGAGGCCCTCGAGAAGGGAGATCTCGACACTTACACAAGCATGCGTGTTAGTCGGCCATCCTATCACTCCGGATTCATGGCCGGTCCGCTCAGCGGGGCAACTGAACCTTCAATATTGGCGATCCAGCCGACCCTGCCATGGGCGGCCGAAGATCCATCCGACTGTAGGATGTTGAAGCTGGTTGAAGCCGTCGAGGGTGAGTTTACGCGCGTTGAGCGGCCGGACCTAAATCAAACGCTGGATGCCTACCTAGAGATGATTTGGAGCTTGGGCCTCTCGGCTCCTGTACCTTATGTAGAGAAGCACCCCTTCGAGCTAACAGCAAAGGACAACATCGATCTCTTCTGGATCACCAAGGAGCGGGGACGAGGACTTCCGGTAAGCTTAGAGGGCAGTACCACCGTCCGTGAAGCGATCGAAAAACAAGTAGAGGGGAACCCCAAACTTCGTGACGGACTTGATGCTGTTGGCCGCTTCGACGTCAGCGTGGATGGAGTACTTTTAAAGCGGCCCATAAGGTTCAAGCACCGACCTACTGCCATCCGCGGCCTCGAGAGACCGATCCTTTTCGTAGGGCAATACGCGCCCGACCTGTCGAAGCACTCTCCCTCGCAAAGGGGCGGTGGTGAACTTTCGCTGGACGCTTACTTGTTTTGGACTGGGCGCATTGTCCCCAAGGAGAATAATGGCGTTTTAGTTCGGATACGTGGAGCAAGTGGTTCCCTATTCGATCCAACTTTCTTCAAGTACCAGGTTTCCGAGCAGACGCGCTTGCGGCAGATCACATCAGAACTTCTTGTGTATCGAGGGCTAGACGCTGCACTCAATATTGATCGCGAGTCATTCAACTTCGCTCACCCCCATCTGCAACTAGTAACTCTGTACCTTCATGGGGCCATCAGACAGCTTACAAATAGGCTCAAGGACAAATCGTCCGAACTCAGGGCTTCGAGGAGGGAACAGGAAGAGAGGCAACGGGGAGACCGGCTCGGTTCAGTCGTCGCGAACCTTTGGCAGCAACGCAAGGGTGATAGCAGTCCTCCATCAGTGGTACTTGCAACTGATGATAGAGCGCTGATTGAAGCACGAGAATCAGGATCACTGGCGTTTCAGCGAACAGAGCTGATTGCGCCGGACTTACAGCACGGAGGTTTTGAGTCTGAGCCAGTTGTAAAAGCCTTAGTTCAAGTGCTCGCGGCTTTCGACGTGTTTGAAGATAGACCCTACGAGGAGCAGCAGAAGCTTGTCTCCGCTATCGTGAATCTGGTGTGGGGTGATCGCTCGTGACGGCTGCTCCTAGTGATGAGACCGAACAGGACGTTCCGCAAGAAGAGGAGTACGACAAGCTTGTTTTCGGCACGGATGCTAATGAACCATCCGCTGCAACGAGCATCTCCTTCGATAAGCGCCAAGACTTCATGCCTTGGCACCACCCTGTTAAGCAGATCGTTCGCGACTATCAGTGGGGTGAACATGCCGAGCGCCTGATCCGAGACTTTCGTAAGCCTGGAGATCGTCAAACTCTACGCTACTTCACCCTTCCTGGCCCCGACCTCTTAGATGTAAGGTACCTGTCGGAGAAACTCAGTAGCTATGGCGTAGTGATAGAGTACTTCGGGTTCGACACTGGGTACGCTGATGCGACGGCCACCGCGTCCGAGTCGCGCGAGAGGTACCTGCTTACCGAGGCAGCCCTCAGGCAGTCCGGCAAAGTCAGTGACAAGGCTGAGATACTGTCAGACCGGTTGGAAGACATTGCCGTGGATAGCAGTCAAGCCGCAAACCGGCTTAACCAGCATGATACATTCGACGTCGTTAACATAGATGCTTGTGATCATCTGGGGTACCTTCCGCAATCACGAACTAAGTCCATTTTTGACGCCTTAGAGGTCCTGCTGCTTCATCAGCTACGCGCCCGGAAGCCGTGGATGCTTTTCGTCACCACACGCGCGAACCACCAGCTTCTAGGCGGACCTATGTCCAAAGTGGTTGGGGCTGTGCAGAAGAACATTGACGTTCATGAAGATGCATTTGCTGGACCGCTGGCTGATTGTATTGGCGGAAGCCTTCTTACGTTCCAAACCGATCTAATGGCTTGTTGGACCAAGCAAAACGACGAGTTTTTGAAGTTGTACTCTGTCGCTCTTGGGAAGTACCTTCTTCAGTACTATCACTCGCAGACTAATCTTCCTGCTCATGTGGAGCTAGTCAGCGTCGCTGCCTACAAGGTTGCCACCGATGAGCCGGACATGCTGTCGCTTGCTTTTCGCATCGATCCCAAACCGATGGTTGCACAACCGGCTATGGCCGCGGGTTCGCAAATCCTGAGTACGCTCGAACTAAGCTCGGCCTTGAAAATCGTCGAGAAGGCCAGCAAGCTCTGGAACCTCGATGACGCAATCTCGCTCCCCGGCGCGGTACGAGATACGGCGATCGAGGGGACACGTGCGCTGCTTGAGCCGGCGAACTACGATCTGCCCGCTTGGGAGGATTGGCTGGGTAATCATCCGGTCCGCCCGATAGAAGTTCGGACTTAGGGTGAGCTCCAACGGCGGAAGATTGTTCTTGAAACGTTCTGTTGGAGCCGGCAAGAGTGAAAGCGGAAGAGCTGGGAGCCGATAAGATGACGTTCGTTTCTCTGGAAGTCTGCGCAGGAGCCGGAGGACAAGCGACCGGTCTGGAAGCCGCTGGGTTTGGACACACAGCGTTGGTTGAGATTGACAGGGATTGCTGTGCAACTCTGCGGCTTAATCGCCCTGCCTGGGACGTAGTCGAAACCGACCTCAATGCTTTCGATGGAAGAGCACATAGGGGCATCGATCTTCTAGCGGGTGGACTGCCCTGCCCGCCGTTCTCAAAAGCTGGCAAGCAGCTTGGGCAGGATGATGAACGGAATCTGTTTCCTGCTGCTCTACGTCTGGTTGATGAGACTCGCCCAAAAGCTGTGATGATTGAGAACGTGCGAGGTTTTCTCGACGCAGTCTTTGAGGATTATCGAGGCTTCCTTCGACAGCAGCTGCATCTGATGGGTTACGAAGCACATTGGCGGCTCCTCAATGCGTCTGACTATGGCGTTCCTCAACTCCGTCCCCGTGTCGTCATTGTTGCTTTGCGTCACGACATAAAGGACGCCTTCGAGTGGCCGACGCCGAATCCAACTGATGCTCCAACTGTTGGAGCAGCGTTGCTCGACCTTATGCAGGAGAAAGGATGGGCAGGAGCTGTGCAGTGGGCCGAGCGAGCGGATGAAATCGCTCCCACGTTGGTTGGTGGGTCCAAGAAGCACGGCGGCCCCGACCTGGGGCCCACTCGCGCAAAAAAGGCATGGGCGAGTCTAGGTGTCGATGGGATGGGCATTGCTGATGACGTTCCGACCGCAGACTTCTTAGGCATGCCTCGGCTCACAGTCCGGATGGCCGCCCGACTGCAAGGCTTCAACGACTCTTGGCAGTTTCACGGCAAGAAGACGGCGGCTTACAGGCAAGTTGGCAACGCGTTTCCTCCTCCAGTCGCCAGGGCCGTGGCATCTAAGGTACGCGAGGCAATGATTGCGAAGGCACGTTCGTCACTTCGCCTCGCCGGATAGTCTGCGCTTAGCGTTCGCAGCCTTAGTCAAGCGCTCATGTTCCTTGATAAGGAACTTGTGGTTGGCTGGCAGGTCCACCCATTTCTCGAGACGGTAAGCGGCTTCCCGCTTTCCACTCGGGAGCTTGCGAAGTGTAGGGGGAATGACCATCCCGATTACCGGGTAGCGCAGCTCCCTAAGGCGCTTCTGCCAATCGTCCTGAAAGTCATCGAAGTTGGCAACGAACTCCAGTAGCCACGAAGGCGTGGGTTCCGGTGCATGCAGCCGCAGCGTTTCGGCTATGCGTTCGTAGACGCTCTCCTTTGACATGATCTCCTGCATCTCGGCATCGTTGAAAGAGCTAAAGTAGTCTCGCTTACCCTGGTTGCACGCCTCGCAAAGCGCCCAGAGGTTCTCTGAGACAGTAGCTCCGCCCCACGTCCTGGGAATCTTGTGGTCAACTTGAAGTTTGACACCATCACCGCCCACGGTCCGACCGCACATTTGGCACCGCTGATGCGCTCGGTGTAAAACCTCGGCACGTACCCGAGGTGTGATTTTTCCGTCGTCCGCAGCAGCTTTGCCCCGCTCCCCTTCATAGACATAGACCCATCGGCCAGCGACCTTTCGTCTCGGCGCATGGTAGTAGTCACGAAGTTCTCGGATACGTTTGTCAAGATGCTGCTGGTCGCCGATTGCGCCAGTTCCACCGAGATGTTCCCGGATTTCATGGACATCGAGTCCCTGCGGAGCGCCCTTAAGTAACTCCAGGATCTTTTCGTGAATGGCGCCTAGGCCAGGCCTTTTCATTTCGCTCAACTAGCCTCACCCGCGACTCACCAGACTCATTTGAGTCAAAGGCGGACTCATCGGCGCTGGAGTCAACGGCATGGCGGACAAAATCAGCAAGGAGCGACGGAGCGCCAATATGAGCGCCATCCGGAGCAAACACAGTAAGCCCGAGATGCAGGTCCGGCGCCTACTACACTCGTTGGGATACAGATTTCGTCTTCATCGCAAGGACCTACCCGGCAAACCCGACATTGTGCTGCCTGGAAGGCAAGCTGTGATCGAAGTGCGGGGCTGCTTCTGGCACGTACACCCGGACCCCAAATGTAAGGACGCCCGCCCGCCTGCTTCTAATAAGGGCTATTGGTCATCCAAGCTCGGACGTAACGTACAGCGGGACGCCGCCAACCTTGCTGCCTTAGAAGCGCTCGGCTGGCGTGTTCTAGTGCTCTGGGAATGTGAGGTCGCTTCGCCTGACCTGGCCGCCCGCTTGAGCCACTTTCTCAACCCAACGGGCTAACCGAACTAGTTCAAACCTGCCTCCATTCCCGCCCAATAAGCTTCTTAGCCAGGTCCGCAGGCCGCAAGTTCACGTACCGGAACAACATTCGGGGATCCTTATGTCCACTTATCAGCGCAACCTCAGGTAACGTCAGTCCCATCTCGCAGAGGCGGGAGATGCCTTCGTGGCGCAAGTCGTGGAAGTGGAGGTCGCCGAGCTCTGCTCTGTCTCTGGCGCGCTCCCACGCCTGCTTCAGGGCTTCCGTGCTCATGGGGAACACTCGACCACAAGCAAGCTCGGGACGGAGCTGTCGTAGAACTGCTAGTGCTCCGTCCAGCAGCGGGATGGTACGCGGTACTCCGGTCTTGCTGTCGGCGATGAAGGCTGTCCGTTCGTGCCAGTTCACCTGTTCCCATTTCAGCGCCAGGATCTCGCCGCGCCGCATGGCCGTTTGTATTGCGAACTCGACGACTGAGGCGACTAACGGGTTCCGGGTCCGCTTTAGCGCCACCTTGAGCCGTTCGTACTCGCCGTGCGCTAGTCGCCTGTCTCGCGCATTAGCGAGTTGGGGACGCTTAACGCGGTCCAGCGGATTGGAAGGCAAGTCGATGTCCCACTCGTGGCGTGCGACCTCCAGTGCGTGGCGAATGAGGCCAAGCTCCCGATGAACGGTTCCGGGTTTCACTTTAGCCAGCCGGGCAGTCCGGTAGTCAGCGAACACCCTGGAGTTTAAGTCGGCGAGCGCCAGATCACAGAAGGCTTGCTCGCGTAACACCTTCTTGAGCCGAGCAGCTTCCGTGTACACGCTGTCCTTTGTCGGGCTGACTTCCCGTATGTATCGCTCAAGTATGTCCCGCAGCGTGGTACCCTTGAGTACCCGGAGGTTTAGCGGAGCTAAGGCGCGATCAATCCGACCTTCCTGTTCCCGCGCCCATGCTTGAGCTTCCACTTTGGTGGGCAGCGTCCGCGTCTGTTGCGGGTAGCCCTTTCGCCTGATCTGGACGCTCCAGCCGTTCTTACGCTTCGTGATTGTCGCCATGTGTCACTCGCTGTGTTCGATATGTGTTCAGCGAGTGCCAGGAGCTTAGTTGCTGACCCCATGCGGACGCAAGGAGCCGGGCTAAGCCTCGGCTTTCATGGGACTATTCAGAGGGAAAAATGGTGGGCGTGGCAAGGATTGAACTTGCGACCCCTGCGATGTCAACACAGTGCTCTACCACTGAGCTACACGCCCACGCTGCACGCGCCTCTAGCCGCGCCTTGGGAGGGGCGCAAGGCGTCCGTTACGCAATCGCGAGGAATTTCTCGCGGCGAGCCTGGCGGAGCTGGTCGGGCGACTTGCCGGCGAGCTCGTCAAGCTCCTCAAGGATCGCAGCCTTGAGGTTGGCGATCGCTTCCGCGGGAGCGCGGTGGGCGCCGCCCAGCGGCTCGGGGACGATGCGGTCGATGACCTTGAGCGACAGGAGGTCCGCGGCGGTGATCCGCATCGCTTCGGCGGCATCGGCGGCCTTGTCGGCGGTGCGCCACAGAATCGAGGCGCAGCCTTCGGGGCTGATCACCGAATAGACCGCATGCTCGAGCATCAGGACCCGGCTGGCGGCGGCGATCGCCACCGCGCCGCCTGACCCCCCCTCGCCCACCACTACAGCCACCGAGGGGACGCCGAGCGCAAGCCCGCGCTCGGTCGAGCGGGCGATCGCCTCGGCCTGGCCGCGCTCCTCGGCCTGGACGCCGGGGAAGGCACCGGGGGTGTCGATCAAGCTGACCACCGGCAGGCCGAAGCGGTCGGCCAGATCCATCAGCCGGATCGCCTTGCGATAGCCCTCGGGCTTGGCCATCCCGAAATTATGCTTGAGGCGGCTGGTGGTGTCCGAGCCCTTCTCATGCCCGATGAGCATCACCTTGCGCCCGTCGATCCGGGCCAGCCCGCCCAGGATCGCCTGATCGTCGGCAAAGGCGCGGTCGCCGGCCAGGGGCAGGAATTCGTCGGTCAGCCCGGCGACATAGTCACGGAAGTGCGGCCGCTCGGGATGGCGGGCAACCTGCGTCTTCTGCCACGGGGTCAGCCGCGAATAGGTTTCCTTGAGCATCCGCTGGCTCTTAGCCTCTAGACGCTCGATCTCATGGTCGATGTCCAGGTCGCCGCCGCGCGCCGTATCCTTGAGTTCCGCCACGCGGGAATCGAGTTCGGCGATCGGCTTTTCGAAGTCGAGAAAGGTCAGCATAGCGGCGGGTGGCTAGGCCGGACGGTCATGCTTGGCAAGCGCCCCCCTCGCCAGCGGATGGACCCGATTGACCAGCTCGACCAGCCGTCCGACGTCGACATGGGTGTAGATCTGGGTGGTGGCGATGTCGGCATGGCCGAGCAAGGCCTGGAGCACGCGCAGGTCCGCTCCACCCGCCAGCAGATGGGTGGCGAAGGCATGGCGCAGGACGTGCGGACTGACCCGCTCGGGCGCGATCCCCGCCTCGGCCGCCATCGCCCGGACCAGCTGGAACAGCCGCACCCGGCTGATATGCTTGGTGCCGCCCGGGAACAGCCAGGCCCCGCCCCCCGGCTGGGTTTCGCGCCAGCGCGCCACCGCCTCGCGGGCTCGGTCGGAGATCGGCACCAGCCTTTCCTTGCCGCCCTTGCCGGCGAGGATCAGGAACGGCTCGGGCCGGGCCAGCGCGGCGCCCGGCAGGCTGACCAGTTCGGTCGCGCGCAGCCCGGACCCGTAGAGCAGTTCGAGCAGGGCAAGGTTGCGTAGCCGCAGCGGCTCCCCGCTGGCGGCCCGCGCCTCGGCCTCGGCGAACATCGCGTCCACTTCCTGCCGCTCCAGGATTCGCGGCAGCGGGCGCACCGTGCGCGGTCGTGGCAAAGCGGCCGAGGGATCGTCGGGACGCAGGCCCTCGTCGACCAGGAAGCCGTAGAAGCGGCGCAGCGCGGCGGAGCGGCGGGCCAGCGTCGCCGGGCTGAGTTCGGCCCACGCCCCCGCCAGGCGGCCGATCTCGTCGGCTCCAGCGCTGCCCAGCGCGCCCATCACTTCGGCCGCGGTGGCAAGATCGCTGCGATAGGCGAGCAACGTGTTGCGCGCGGCCCCACGCTCGGCGGCCAGGGCGTCGGCGAAGCGGTCGACCAGCGCGCGGTCTTCCGCTCTCACCTTGCCCGGGCGGTCCTGGCGATCATCTCGGCCGCGATCAGCCGCGCCTGCGATTCCAGCCCGGCCGAGCGCATCGCCTTGAGGGACTGAAACAGGTGCGCGGAGGGGATGCGCTCGGGGCTATTGGCCTGCATCCCGATCGCCGCCAGCAGCAGGGTGCTTCCCGACTGGCGGCGGGTTCCCGCCTCGGCCATCCAGCGGGTCCAGCTGCTGGTCCGGCCGAGGCCAAGCCCGTAGCTGCGGTTGAGCGCGGTGGCGGTTTCCGAATCGATCCGCCCCAGCCCGGCCAGACCGGCGACCAGCAGCTTTGAGCGATATTTGTTGGCGCTGGTGTCGGCGTCGATGAAGTCCTCGATCCGGCTGGCGGACAGGTCGACCTCGGCGGTGGTGCCGAGCGCGACCAGGGCCCAGGCCTGCTCGGCCGCGCCCTCGTCGTCGATGTCGCCGAGGACCGGTGCCCAGCGCGCTGCGGCCGCTTCGTTACCTCCGGCCAGCAGCGAGGCAATCAGCTTGGGCGCATCGCCTTCCAGCGACGGCGAGGGCCGGACCCGGCTGGCGGCGAGCGACAGCAAGGCTTCGCCGGCCAGGCGCTCCAGCGCGTCATCGCCCTTGCCCCACAAGCGGCGCATCGCCGCCAGCCGCTCGCCCGGATCGCGGGCGGCAAAGGCCAGGCGCAGCTGCCAGGCGTCGGTTTCGGGAAGATCCGACGGATCGGTCGCATCGTAGATCGTTCCGTAGAGGTCGCCGAGCGCCGTCGAAGAGAAGACCCCGAGGCCGGTCGCGATCCGCGCCGAGGGAAGCCGCTGCTCCGCGCTCAGCATCGGGGCGCGGGCCTGCCAGGCGCGAACCCGCGCCGGAGCCCGGCCGAGCAAGGGCGCGGGCGGTACCATCCCGGTCGCCGCGGACAGGCCGAACCGCCACGCGGTCAGCGCTTCCACCTTGTCCCATTCGACCGTCGCCGCGCGACCGGTGTCGGCACCTGCGCCGACCACCTTGTCGGCCAGGACATGGTCGATGCCCGTGATCGGCCCCCTCCGGCGGGCCTGTTCGATCCGCGTCGCGGCGCTGCTCGCCTCCCCGGACAGCCCGGCGCACATGGCGTCGGTCAGTGCCAGCACCCTGCTTTCGACCTTGGCCATGTTGCCGCGCAGCGGACACAGCGCGCCCGGGTCGGCCGACGCGAGTGCGCTCTGCACCGCCACCTGGGTCATCTTGGGGGTGAAGTCGGACACGTCGACCCCGGCGACCAGCATCGCCGCGGCATCCGCCTCGCCCATCCGCAGCAGCAGCCAGGCGCGCTCGGCGACCCAGTCGACCGGATGGACCTCGGGCGGCGCGTCGCTCCTCGCCAGCAGCGCATTGCGCAGCGCGATGTGCAGCCAGCGGCTGGGCAATGGGGTATCGAGCCGCCGCATCAGTCCCGACAGGAAAGCGCCATTGGCCCCGCCCCACGGCGCATCGCCAAGGCCCCATTGGGCAGGATCGATCGCCCCGACCCGGCGCGGATCGCGGCGCGAGGCGTCGGGGATCTCGACCGGGGGCAGCGGCGGCGCCACTTCGGCGAGTTCGTCTGGGCTCAGGCTCTCGCTCTCGACCACCGCGGAGCCCTCGGCCGGCGCGCTGCGCTCGGGCCGGCTGGCCTCGCTCGCACTGCTGTCGGGGGCTTGGCTATTGGCCTGGCCGTTGGCCTGTTCGGGCGGCGGCGCCGTATCGTTGAAGGTCGGTGGAAGCAGGCTCTGCTGCGCCAGCGCCAGCGCCGGGATCGCTGCCAGGCCGATCGCGGCCGTCAGCAGCAGCCGGTCAGGCCGGGCGCGCAACGTCCACCTCGATCGGAGCGGTCGACACTTCCTTCACGCTTCCAGCGACCCAGATGGCGAAGGCCACCAGGATGCCGAGCAGGATCAGCCAGATGATGAGCCCGCGCGCCGGGTGCGGTGGCTTGCGTCGTATCGCCATAGGGCGGGCTTTTGCCGACTGATGCACACGCTGTATAGCCCCGCTGGAAATGTCTCGCCGCCCCGTTCCCTTTGATGGCAAGCTGGACCGCTCGATCGTGCTGGTCGGGTTGATGGGCGCCGGCAAGTCGACCGTGGGCCGCCGCCTCGCCCGCCGGCTCGGCCTCCCCTTCGTCGACAGCGACAGCGAGATTGAGGATGCGGCCGGGCTCAGCGCCGGCGAAGTGTTTCAGCGCTTCGGCGAGCGTGACTTTCGCGATGGCGAGCGGCGGGTGGTCGCCCGGCTGGCCGAGGGCCCGGTACGGGTGATCGCCACCGGCGGCGGCGCCTTCGTCAGCGAGGACACCCGCGCCCTGCTCAACGCCAGGTGCATCACCGTGTGGCTCGACGCCCCGGTCGATCTCCTCACCGAACGCACCGCGCGTCGGCCCGAGACCCGCCCGATGCTGACCAACGGCAGCCGGGCCGAGACTCTCGCCCGCCTGATCGAGGAACGCCGCCCGGCCTATGCGCAGGCGCACATCCGTGTCACCAGCGATGGCAGCGCACATGCCGCCGTGGTTGAGAAGATCGTCGTGGCCATCGACCGGCACCTCGAGGGGAAATCGTGAAAAATCTGACCGTGGAAGCCGGCGACCAGCGCTACGACGTGCTGGTCGGACGGCTTGAGGATTGCCGCAGCCGACTGGTCGCGCTGGCCGCTGGCAGGCCTTTGGTGGCGGTCACCGAACCCAAGGTGTGGAGCCTTCACGGGCCCCGGCTGCAAGCGATGCTACCGTGCGACCCGGTCATGGTCCCCGAAGGTGAAGAGGCCAAGGACTGGCCGCACCTGATGGAGCTGATCTCCGCCTTCACCGAGCGCAACCTCGACCGCTCGGCGGCGATTGCGGCGTTCGGCGGCGGTTCGGTTGGCGATCTGGCAGGGCTCGCCGCGGGCCTGTTCAAGCGTGGCCTGCCGATCGTCCAGCTGCCGACCACCCTCCTCGCCCAGGCCGACAGCGCGGTCGGCGGCAAGACCGCGATCGATGCGCTGGGGCAGAAGAACCTCGTCGGCATGTTCCACCAGCCGCGGCTCGTCATCGCCGACGTCTCGCTGCTCGATTCGCTCGACAAGCGCCAGTTGCGCGGCGGTTATGCCGAGGTCGTGAAATACGGCCTGATCCGCCACGAAACCTTGTTCGAATGGCTCGAAGGCCACGGCCCCGCCCTGCTCGACGGCCACCGCGAGTATCGCGAGGAGGCGGTGTGGCAGAGCGTCGCCGCCAAGGCCCGCACGGTCGAGGCCGACGTCACCGACCGCAACGGGGCGCGGGCGCTACTGAATTTCGGCCACACCTTCGGCCATGCGCTGGAAAGCGCGGCCGGGCTCGGCACTTTGCTCCACGGCGAGGCGGTGGGGATCGGCATGGTGCTGGCGTTCGACCTGTCGGCGGCGCTCGGCCTGTGCGCTCACGACGATGCCACCCGGGTCCGCGCCCACCTCCAGTCGGTCGGCCTGCCGGTCACCATCGCCGAGACCGGGGTCGACCGCGCGGCGCTGCTGCCGCTGATGCGGGCGGACAAGAAGAATGAGGGCGGCGCGGTCCGGCTGGTGCTGAGCCGCGGCATCGGCCACGCTTTCTTGAGTGAAGGGGTGGCCGAGGACGTGCTGGCGGAGTTTCTCGCCACCGCCGCCTGACTGGCCGGCTTAATCCTCCAGCGGCCGGTGGGTGAAGCTCTGCTCCATCCCGGTCTTGAGGTCGCCGCTCGCGGTCTGCACCCGCAGCCGCTCGAGGTCGCGCTCGCGATATTCCCCTTCGACCCGGGCCGCCTCGCGCTCGGCGATGCCAAGGCTGCGCAAGGCCGCCCGGCCCATCACCACCGCACTGTCGAACACTTCGCGCTGAAGCAGCCGAACATCCAGCCCTTCGAGCGCCATGGCGTGCCGGCGGTCGAACACCCGCACCATCACCGCCGCTTTGGGAAAGGCCTCGATGATCAGTTCCAGCTGCTCGCGCGAAAAGGTCGGGTCGTCGTGGCAGAAGAAGATGCCCTCCGCCCCATCCGCCCCAGCGGTCCGCAGCAGGTCGATCCGCGAGCCGTCGCCATAATAGACCTTGGTCCCAAACTGTGCGGCCAGCTCGATCTGCTCGGCCTTGACGTCGATGATGGTGACCGGGATCCGCTTGGCCATCAGCATCTGCGCCACGGTCTGCCCGAAGCGGCCGTAGCCGACCACGATGGCGTTGGTTTCAGGACTGAATTCCGGTCCCGGCAGGTCGACATGCTTCTCCGGCTGCTTGGCCTGAAGCCAGCCGATGAAGCGCATCAGGAACGGCGTCGCCACCATCGAGGCGGTCACCACCGCGCCCAGCAGGCTGGCCTGCTCGGTGCTGATCAGCCGGCCCGACGCGGCGCTGGCGAACAGCACGAAGCCGAACTCGCCCGCCTGACTGAGCAACAGCGACAGGGTCGCCGCCCGCCCCGGCATGCTGCCGAAAGCCCTCGCGATCGGGTACAGCGCCACCGCCTTGAGCAGGATCACCGCGGCCGCCAGCCCGATCACCAGCAGGGGTTCGCCGGCGATGACCCTGAGATCGAGCAGCATCCCAACCGACATGAAGAACAGGCCAAGCAGGATCGAGCGGAACGGCTCGATGTCGCTCTCCAGCTCGTGCCGATAGGGGCTTTCGGCCAGCATCACGCCGGCGACGAAAGCGCCCAGCGCGACTGACAGGTGCAGCGCATGCATGATCGCCGCGGCGCCGATCACGGTGGTCAGCCCGGCGACGATGAACAGTTCGCGCTCGCCCAGCCGGCCGATCAGCCGGAACAGCGGCGCCACGACATAGCGCCCGGCCAGCACCAGCCCGATCACGGCGACCACTGTCAGGCCGGTCATCTCTAGCCCCGAGGGCGCTTCGGGATCGCCGCCGACGCTCAGCGCCGCGACCAGGGTGATCAGCGGGATCAGTGCAAGGTCCTGCAGCAGCAGGATGGAGAAAGCGCGCTCGCCATGCGGGCTGTTGAGCTCGCCGGTCGAGCGCAGCATCGGCAGCACCTGCGCGGTCGACGACAGGCCGAGCGCCAGCCCGATCGCCGCCGCCGGTCCCCAGGCAAGACCCAGCGCCAGCTTGACCAGCAGTGCCAGAGCAGTGCCCGCCACCAGCAGTTGGGCGAGCCCCAGCCCGAAGATCTCGCGCTTCATCCGCCACAGGCGCGAGGGCTGAAGCTCCAGTCCGACGATGAACAGCAGCAGCGCGATGCCGATCTCGCTGACCTGGTTGATCGCCGCTGCATCGCCGGACACGTTGAGCACCGAAGGCCCGACCACTACGCCGCCGACGATATAGCCGAGGGTGGCACCGAGCCCAAGGCGGCGAAACAGCCCGACGAACAGCAGCGCGGCGCCGAGCAGGATCGTCAGCCATGTGAGATAATCGGTCACTCCGCTGCCTCGATATCTCTGGCTTCGCCCTCCAGCGCCTTGAGCAGCGCATCGAAAGGCAACAACACTGCGCCGTGCCGCCCAATCCGGCCCTGCACAGGCGCCAGCATTGCATATTCGCTAGGCATCTCGCCTCGGCTTTCCAGCCAGGCCTTGAGCGCCGCCCGCATCACAATCACCTCCGCCCGCAGCCGGCCCGGCGCCCAGCCCTGCACCAGCGCGGCGCTGGCCTGGCCATAGGCGCAGGCGGTCACCTTCTGGGCGATGGCGACGATCCGTCCGTCAGCGGTCCGGAGCTCGGTGCGGATGGTCGAACCGCAAGTCGCCGAGCGCGCTTCCGCCTTATGATTGGCCCCCTCCAGCGTCCCGTCCACCGGCAGCGAGGCCGCCAGCCTTAGGATGTCGAGCGTGTAAGGCGCCTCGCGGATCATGCCCGCCGCCAGGTCGTGCCCTGCGGTCCGTCCTCGAGCAGAATGCCCTCGGCCTTCAGCTCGTCGCGGATGCGGTCGGCGGCGGCAAAGTCGCGCGCCTTCTTGGCGGCGATCCGGGCCTCGATCTGCGACCGGATGCGCGTTTCGAGCCCTTCGTCGGCCTCACCTCCCTGGAACCAGCGGGTCGCACTTTCGCCGAGCAGGCCGAGCAGGATTGCGCTGGCCTTGAGCGTCGAGGAGTCATCGATCTGGCCCAACCGCGAGATCGCAAGCGGCGTGTTGAGGTCGTCGCCCAGAGCGTCCAGCACGCCGCCGTCAATATCACCGGCCTCCGCTTCGCCCGCCTTGCGATATAGGCCGTCCAGCGTTGCCCGGCTCTGCGCAATCAAGCTTTCGGTCCACGGCAGCGGCGAGCGGTAATGCGCACTCAGCAGCGCCAGCCGCAGCACCTCGCCCTTGTGCCCGGCAGCGGACAGCTCCTCGGGCGTCACCACGTTGCCGAGGCTCTTGCTCATTTTCTCGGCGCCGAAGTCGACGAAGCCATTGTGTAGCCAAGTGCGCGCCAGCGGTGCGCCGCCGTGGGCGCAGCGTGATTGCGCGGCCTCGTTCTCGTGGTGCGGGAAGACGAGGTCGATGCCGCCGGCGTGGATGTCGATCGTCTCGCCCAAATGGCGGCGGATCATCGCCGAGCATTCGATGTGCCAGCCTGGCCGGCCGCGCCCCCACGGGCTGTCCCAGCCGATCACGCCCTCCGCGCTCGGCTTCCACAGCACGAAGTCCCCCGGTGCGCGCTTGTAGGGCGCGACCTCGACCCGGGCGCCCGCCAGCATCGCCTCGCGGTCGCGCTTCGACAGCGCGCCGTATTCGGGGTCGGACGCGACATCGAACAGCACATGCCCCTCGGCGGCATAGGCATGGCCGCGCTCGATCAGCGTCGCGATCATCGCCACCATCGGCTCGATCTCGGCGGTGGCATGCGGCGCGATGTCGGGATCGCGGACGCCCAGTGCGCGCATGTCGTCGAGATAATGCTGCTCGAACCGTTCGGTGATTACCGAGGTATCGACCCCCTCAGCCGCCGCCGCGTCAATGATCTTGTCGTCGACGTCGGTGATGTTGCGGGCATAGACCAGGCTATCCCCACCATAGGTGTGGCGCAGGAGCCGGGCGAGCGTGTCGAACACCACCGCCGGGCGGGCGTTGCCGATATGCGCGCGGCCGTAGACCGTCGGCCCGCACACATACATGGTGATGCGCTTGGGATCGGCGGGTTCGAACAGACGCTTCTCTCGCGCGGCGGTGTCGTAAAGGCGGATCATTTCTGGTTCATTCGCTTGAGGCGGGTCTCGTTCCAGGTGGCGAGCAGGGCTCGGCCACTGGCGTCGAGCAGGGGATAGGTGCGACTGTCGCGCATCCACTCGGGCCGCTCGGCCCGCGCGCCGTAGACGAGGTCGGTGCCGAGATTGGCGAGCAGGAAGAACAGGGTCGCCCCGACCAATCCCTTGAGCATTCCGAACCCGCCGCCGAGCAGCCGGTCGAGCGGCATCAGCCGCGACGCACGCGCCTGGCGCCCGAGCCGGTGGGCGAGCAGCCGCATGCCTATATAGGCCGGCAGGAACAGGATCACGAACGCCAGCGCGGCGGCGCCGGTTGGCCCCTTGGTGGTGGTGCTGACATATTCCGCCACCGGCGCATGAAACAGGATCAGCGCGACCAGCCCCGCAGCCCAGGCCGCCAGCACCAGCGCTTCCTGCACGAATCCGCGCACGAATCCGACCAGCGCGCCGCCGCCGAGCGCCAAGAGAACAAAGATATCGAGCGCGGTCATGGTGCAGTGCAGCGATAAGCGAGAGAGGCGGGTGGCGCTAGAGGCGCGTCACCGCCCCGTCACCTTCTCGACCAGCCCTCGCAACTGGGCAAATCTGGCGAGCTTGATCCCCTTGGCCTCGACCCCGCCCGGCACCCACGCTTCCTCGAAACCGAGCTTGGCCGCCTCCTTCAGCCGAAGCTGCGTATGTGCGGCCTGCCGTACTTCGCCCGACAGCGCGACCTCGCCCATCACCACCGCTTCCGCCGGGACCGGCCGCTCGCTCAGTGCCGAGACCAGCGCCGCCGCCACCGCAAGGTCCGCCGCCGGATCCTGCAATTTGTAGCCGCCGGCGACATTCAGATACACCTCGGCCGTTGCGAAGCTCACCCCACAGCGCGCCTCCAGCACCGCCAGCAGCATGGCCAGGCGCGAACTGTCCCATCCGACCGCCGAACGCCGCGGGGTCGCCCCGCTGGCCAGCCGCACGGTCAGCGCCTGAATCTCGACCAGCACCGGCCTCGTCCCCTCCAGCGCCGGGAAGATGGCGGTGCCGCTGACCGGATCGTCGCGCCGGGTCAGGAACAGCGCGCTGGGGTTCGGCACCTCGGCCAGCCCCGCCCCCTCCATCGCGAAGACCCCGATCTCGTCGGTCCCGCCGAACCGGTTCTTGACCGCCCGCAGGATGCGATACTGGTGGCTGCGCTCGCCTTCGAAACCAAGGACCGCGTCGACCATATGCTCGAGCACGCGGGGCCCCGCGATGCTGCCGTCCTTGGTGACATGGCCGACCAGGATCAGCGCGGTGCCGCGCTCCTTGGCGAAGCGGATCAGCTCCTGCGCGCTGGCCCGGACCTGGCTGACCGTGCCCGGTGCGCCTTCGATCAGGTCCGAATGCATGGTCTGGACGCTGTCGATCACCAACAGCGCCGGCGGACTCTCGCTCTGCAGGGTGGTCAGGATGTCGCGCACGCTGGTGACGCTCGCCAGCTTGACCGGCGCCGCGCCCAGTCCCAGCCGAAGCGCGCGCAGCCGGACCTGGTCGACCGCTTCCTCGCCAGAGACATAGACCGCGCCCTTGCCGCTCAGCGCGACCGAGGCGGCGACCTGCAGCAGCAGGGTCGACTTGCCGATCCCGGGATCGCCCGCCAGCAGCATCGCCGACCCCGGCACGATCCCTCCGCCCACTGCCCGGTCGAATTCGGCGATTCCGGTCGAGATCCGCACCGGCAGCGCGACCACGGCGTCGAGCCCGACCAGCTCCACCGCCCGCCCGCCGGTCGACAGGTCGTGCTTCTGGCTGAACACGGTCGGCGCGGCGCTTTCCTGGATCAGCGTGTTCCACTCGGCGCAATCGGGGCACTGCCCCTGCCAGCGCGAGTGGACCGACCCGCAGGCCTGGCAGACGTAACGGGCTTTGAGCTTGGCCATCAGGCATCTCGCCTAAAGATGCTTCGCCCGCCCCGCAACGGGAAGCAGCCTGAACCGTTAACCTTCCACACAATCCTGACGGAGATCACCAATGACCTATGCCAAGGCCAAAGACGGCACGATGCTTTACTACAAGGACTGGGGCCAGGGTGATCCCGTCGTCCTGCTGCATGGCTGGCCACTGACCGGCGACACCTTCGACGACCTGGCGATCAAGCTGGTCGAAGCCGGCAAGCGCTGCATCATCCCCGATCGCCGCGGTTTCGGACGGTCGGACCAGCCGTGGAACGGCTATGATTATGACACCTTCGCAGACGATGTCGCCGCGATCCTCGAGGATGCCGGTATCAACCAGCCGGTCGCGTTGGTCGGCTTCTCGATGGGCGGCGGCGAAGTCGCCCGCTTCACCTCTAAGCAGGGCCGTGGCCGCGTCAGCGCGGCGGTGTTCGCCAGCTCGGTCGTGCCTAAGGTTGCGCAGAGCGACGATTGGCCCGACGGCGTCCCCCAGTCGAAGCTCGACGACATTACCAAACAGATGATGGAAGACCGCGCGGGTTTCATGAAGACCTTCCTGCAGCAATTCTACGGCTGGGGCGTGCTGTCGCGCCCGGTCAGTGAAGCGGTGCTCGATTCCGGCTTCCAGCAGGCGATGATGGCCGGCGCGCGGCCGACCTATGCGGCGGCGGCGGCCTGGGCCGGGACCGACTTCCGCCCCGACGTTCCGGCGCTGGAAGGCATTCCGACGCTGATCTTGCACGGCACCAGCGACGCCAACGTCCCGATCGAAGGCACCGGCCGGAAGCTGGCCGAGATGCTGCCGCACGCCACGCTGATCGAATATGACGGCAGCCCGCACGGCATCTTCGAAACCGACAAGGAGCGCTTCTGCCGCGACGTCGTCGGCTTCCTGACTCAGGAAACCCGCGGCACCGCTGCCGACACCAGCGGCAGCGCGATCCCGCTGGCGAACTAGACCAGCACCTCCCGCGCGGCCCCCTGGCTCAGAAAGGCCTGGGGGCTCGCGGTCAGGCCGTAAGCCCCGGCGCAGAAGATGGCGATCACGTCGCCCACTTCCGCCCGGGGTAAGGCCACCTCGTCGGCCAGCAGGTCGAGCGGGGTGCACAGGCAGCCGACGACCGTCACTTCCTCTTCCGGCTCGTCGCCGAAGCGGTTTGCCACCGCCACCGGATAATTGCGGCGCAGCAGCTGGCCGAAATTCCCGCTCGCCGCCAGCATGTGGTGGAGCCCGCCGTCGACCACCAAGAAGGTCTTGCCGCGGCTAACCTTCCGGTCGACCACGCGGGTCAGATAGACCCCGCACTCTCCGACCAGCCAGCGGCCAAGCTCGATAACGAAGTTGGTTCCGGCCAGGATCAGTGGGCGGTTCGCCAGCGTGTCCTCCAGAGCCGCTCCAACCGCTTCGATGTCGAGCGGCTTGTCTCCCGCGAAATAGGGTATCCCGAACCCACCGCCGAGGTTCACCTCCGGCGGGGTAAGGCCCACCTCGGTCGCAATCTCCCCCGCCAGTGCGACCGTCGCTCGCTGCATGTCGATCACCGCCTCTGCCGACAGCGACTGCGACCCCGCATAGACATGCAAGCCCCGCCACTCCGCCCCCGCCTCGACGATCCGCCGCACCAGACCCGGCACCGCCTCGTGGTCGACCCCGAACTGGCTCGCCAGCCCGCCCATCTTCATCCCCGAACCCTTGAGTCCGAACGGCGGATTGACCCGCACACCAATGCTGGCCTGCTGCTTCGTCAGCTTCGCGATCGCCAACAGTCGCTCGAGCTCATTCTCGCTCTCGACGTGAACGCACACTCCGGCCTGCACCGCTTCGGCCAAATCGCTGCTGGTCTTCCCGGGACCGGCAAAGCTCAATGGTAGGTCGGGCCGCAGCAGCCCGGCCGCCTCCACCCTGACCAGCTCCCCTGACGACGCGAGGTCCAGGCCATCCACCAGCCCCGCCATATGCTGCATCAACGGCGCGAAAGGATTGGCCTTGACCGCATAATGCAGCCCGACGCCCGCGAAGGCAGCGCGATACCGCTTCGCCTGCCGGTCGATGATCGCGTGATTATAGACGAACAGGGGCGCCCCATGCGCCGCGATCAGCTCCTCAGCGCTTTTTCCGCCGAACGACAGGTCACCGCCGCCACGCAGGAAGTCCGCCGAGACCGGCCCCATCGCTTTCATCGCGGCATCTCCTCCGCCAGCGCCGCCCGGTCGATCTTGCCGTTGGGCGACAGCGGCAGCGCGTCGACCCACCGCACCTCGCTCGGTCGCAGGTGCGCGGGAAGCTCGGCCACGAACCAGCGCCGCAGGCGCTCGTGGGCCCCGTCCCCTTTGGCCACCGCGACTAGCACGATCCGCGCCCCCAGCCGCTCGTCCTTGACCCCGAACGCCGCGCAATCCTCGACCGCACCGCTTGCCAGCGCGGCTTCCTCGATCTCACTTGGCGATACGCGGTGACCCGAAACCTTGATCATCGCGTCGTCGCGTCCCCGGATGCGTAGCAGCCCGTCGGGGCCGACCACCGCCCGGTCTCCCGACCATACCGCGCCGGCGCGAAATCGCTGGGCAGTGCGCTCCGGGTCGTTCCAATAGCCATGCGCGACCAGAGGCCCGGCGTGGACCAACTCGCCTTCCTCGCCCGCCGCCGCCTCGCTGCCGTCCGGGCGGCGCACCGACAGCTCGGCAAAGGGAATGGCCACCCCCACCGCATCCGGCTTCTTGTCCACCAGTTCGGGATCGAGGCTGGCCGAGCGAAAGGCTTCGGTCAGCCCATACATCAGATGCAGCCGCGCCTGCGGGAGCATCGCGCGCAGCCGCCGCACCAGCGGCTCCGGCATGTGCCCGCCCGAATTGGTCAGCGTGCGCAGGCTCATCCCCGCCCCGCCCCACTCCTGCTCGGCCAGTTGCACCCACAGGGGCGGCACCCCGGCCAGCACCGTGGCCTGCGTCCGCTCGACCGCCCGCACCACATCACGCGGCAAAAGGTAGTCGAACGCGATCGCCTCACCGCCGGCAAACCAGGTCGAGAGCAGCTGATTCTGCCCATAATCGAACGCCAGCGGCAACACGCATAAGGTACGGTCGGCCGCCGACAGGCCAAGATAATGCGCCACGCTCACCGCACCGAGCCAGAGGTTGGCATGGCTCAGCATCACGCCCTTGGGACGTCCGGTCGAACCCGAGGTGTAGAGCAACGCCGCCAAGGCATCCGGTTCGATCGAACCAGGCGGAAGCGCACCGTCGCCCTCCCGCCAGCCCTCCAGCGCGACGGCCAACTCCGGGCGCGCCTCGAGCGTCTCCATTCGCGCACGATTGGCGATCAGCAGCCTCGCCCCGCTGTCGGCAAGGATGTGCTCGGCCTGCGCCCGGCGCAGCACCGGATTGATCGGCACATGCACTAGCCCAGCCCGCGCGCAGGCCAGCGGCGCGAGGCAGGCGAGCGTCGTTTTGCCCATCCAGGTTGCTACCCGGTCGCCGGCCACCAGTCCAAGGGACAGCAGCCGGTCCGCCATCCGGCCGACCGCTTCATCGAGCGCCGCATAGCTCAGCGTCTCGCCGCCGACGGTCAGCGCCGGCGCATCGCGCTCCCCGCTAAGCGTCAGATGGTCGAGCGGAAAAGGCATCGGATCGGGGCGCATCGTGGCCTGCCGAATGCCGCCTAACTTGCGCCTTGGCCAGCCCTCCCCTAGACGCCCCGCCACCATGGCCGCCAAGCCCCAGATCCCGTCGGCCGACGTCGACACCTCGCTGCGCCAGTTGCTGGCCGACACCCTCGGCCTCTCCGCAGCCCGCGTCGCCACCTTCGACGAGACCACCGAATTGTTCGGCGCCCTGCCCGAATTCGACTCGATGGCGGTCGCCAACCTCCTGACCGGAATCGAGGAGCGCTTTGCGGTTCTAATCGAGGACAGCGACGTCGAAGCGGAGGATTTCGCCAGCTTCGGCTCGCTCAAGGCCTTCGTGGAGCGACTGGCCTAGGCCGCAGCCGCAGGCGCCTATTCGGCCGCCTGCAACTCCGCAAATTCCTCGGCTGCCAGGAACCGCTCGGCGTCGAGCGCGGCCATGCAGCCGGTCCCGGCCGCCGTCACCGCCTGGCGATAGATCTTGTCCATCACGTCGCCGCAAGCGAACACGCCGGGAATGTTGGTCCGGGTCGAACCGGTCTCGACCGCCAGATAGCCGTCCTCGTCGAGGTTCAACTGCCCGGCGAACAGCTCGGTTGCCGGCTTGTGGCCGATCGCAACGAACGCCCCGTCGACCTCGATCTCGCTCAGTTCGCCGGTGACCCGGTTCTTCAGGCGCAGCCCGGTCAGTGCCTCGGGCTGGCCGCCCGACAGGAACTCGTCGACTTCGCTGTTCCAGATCACCTTGACCGACTTGTGCGCGAACAGCCGGTCCTGGAGGATCTTCTCCGCGCGGAAGCTGTCGCGGCGGTGGATCAGCGTCACGTCGTCGCTATGGTTGGTGAGGTACAGCGCTTCCTCGACCGCGGTATTGCCGCCGCCGATCACCGCCACCTTCTTGCCGCGATAGAAGAAGCCGTCGCAGGTTGCACAGGCACTCGCGCCCTTGCCCTTCATCCGCTCCTCGCTCGGCAGCCCCAGCCACTTCGCCTGCGCCCCGGTCGCAATCACCAGCGTGTCGGCGAGATAGGTCGTGCCGCCGTCGCCATGCAGGCGGAACGGGCGCCCATTCAGCTCGACCCGGTCGATATGGTCCCACACCATTCGCGTTCCGACATGCTCGGCCTGGGCCTGCATCTCCTCCATCAGCCAGGGGCCCTGGACGACGTCGCGGAAGCCGGGATAATTCTCGACGTCGGTGGTGGTGGTCAGCTGGCCGCCGGGCTGGATGCCCTGGATGACGATCGGCTGCAGCCCGGCGCGGGCGGCATAGATGGCGGCGGTCAGGCCGGCCGGGCCCGAGCCCAGGACGATCAGGCGGCTGTGAATGGTCTCGCTCATGGATGCCTACTTAGTGATCATGCTCGTGGGCGCCATGACCCTCCGCCGCGGGCGCCTCGGCGGTCTTCTTGGCGGCCTTCATCTTCTCGCAGCAGGGCATGGGCTTGTCGCCCTTGCAGCAGTCCATCTTGCACTCCGACTCCATGCCCTTGTGATGGTCGGCATGGTCCTGAGCGGGAGCGGAGACGGGCGCGGGCGCGGCGGCCAGCGCGGCGGCGAGGAAGAGGTGAATCATCCTCGCCACCTAGCAGGGGCCGCGCGCCCGCGAAAGCGGACTAGCCGATCTTCAACCGCACGAAGGCCATCCCGCCAAGCGGCCGCGCCTTGCCATATTCGGCGCGAAGGCCGTCCGGCACGAAGTTCACCGCGACCAGCCCGCCGACACCCAGCTTCAGCTGCGGCGAAAGCTGAAAATCGCGGATCGCGCCTGCCGAAACCTTGCCGACGGTGAACGCCTCTCCGTGATGCTCTCCGTCCTCATGGTCGATCGGCAGCAGCTCGCTGTTCTCGGTGATCTCGCCGCGCCCGAATAGGGTCCACAGCCCCTTCTTCAGCGAGGTCTCAGCGACGAAGGCGTCATAGTCGTGCCCCTCCGCACTCTTTCGGCCCCACGCCAAGGTCGAGGCCGAGCGCCAGCCGTTCGCCAGGTCGGTGGCGTAGATGGCGCTCGCGGACCAGCGGGTCTGGTTGACGCCTGGCTCCAACTGCTCCGGATCCTTCAGCCGGGCCCAGCTTGCCTGCAGCGCTAGGTCGCGGGTCGGGTTGGCGCTGACCCTGACTGCGGTCGAATCGAGCGGCGCGGTTTCGATGTTCCAGCGATACTGGTCGGGCTCGCGGCCGTTAAATCGGGAAACCTCCAGCTTCACCCGGTCGAGCACCACACCGCCGGTCAGCACGCCGAAGCTGATATGCTGCGAATCGAGCCAATGGTGGCTGATCGGCGCTTCGGGCGAATCCATGATCGATTCGCGGTGCATGAAGGCGCCCGGCCCGAACGCCGGCTCACCCGGCAGCCCGCCGTAGAGGAAGACGCTGCTCTTCGGTCCGATCGGCTGCGACAGGCTGGCCGACAGCTCCATCACGAAATCGTGCGGGTGCTGGCGGTCGATCAGGCGATCGACCCCGTTGGCGGTCTCGCCGCTCGCCAGCAGCAGGGGATAGCCACTCTTGCCCATCAGCGGGTCTGGGCTGAATCCAGCGCGAAGCTGCAGCGTCCCCCCGCCGATCGGCCGCTTGGCCATGCCCATGATCATGCCGGCACCGAACAATTTGTCGTCGCCGCGGCGGCTCCCCTGCTTGCTATAGACGCCAAACAGATCGGCATGGCCCATCAGGTGCCAGTCGCCGACCTGCGTCATCAGCCCGCGATGCTCGGCCGAATCCGGCTGCCACGAAGTCCCGGAGGATTCGCGCCCGGCCGGATAACTGCCCAGCGCGCCGATCATCGCCCCATGCTCCCCATGGTTCATAGCCGCCATGTCATGCCCGGCGTGCGGATCGGCCGCCGGCTTGGCCGTCATGTCGTGCCCGGCATGCGGGTCCATCTTGCCCATGTCGTGTCCGGCATGCGGGTCGGGCGTGGCCGTCGGGGCGGATTGGATGGGCTTGGCCGGCTCGGGCGCTGGCGCTGGCATCGTATGCCCTTGGTGCCCCGCATGCTGCGCGGCGGCGGGAACGGCGACGAGCAATGTCAAAAGGCTGCTCGCCCCCAGAAGAAAGGTCTTGGTCATCTTGGGAAGTATCCTGATCGGCGGACGCGCCTTGGGTGGCGGCCGCTGGAAGTCGTCGGGGCCCACCACGCGGCAGGCCAGCTGATCGAGGGTGATCAGACCCGCGGTGGCGGAACTTCGACCTCACGGCGCAGACCGATCTGCAGTGCAAGCACCTTGGTCTCGGCCGGGGCGTGCAGGACCGGCACCGGCATCACCGCCTCGGCCTCGGGCAGCGCCGCCGGCATCGCAGTGCAGCAGCTCTTCACTGGCTGGGCATTGGACGGATCGGGCGTCTGCCCGTGATGATCCATCCCCGCCATCTCGGTGCAATGGTCGTCCATCGCCCGCGCCTCGGCCGGCATGCCGAGGGGCGCCAGGGCCAGCGCCACGAAGGCGAACAGGGCAAGCAGCAACCGCATCAGCGCCCACATGGGCGAGCAGACGGCCGCCGACAAGCGTTCACTTGGCCACCATCCACAGCGCCATCGCCACCATCATCACATTCTCGGTCAGCGACACGAAGCCCAGCGGCACATTCGACGACCCCCCGACGCAGGCGCATTTCAGCTCGCGCTTGTCGATGTACACGGCCTTGAACACAGACAGTGCGCCGATCCCGCCGATGAACAGCGCGATGGGCACCGACAGCCACATCGCCGCTCCGCTCAGCATCAGCACGCCGGCCAGTCCCTCCAGCCACGGATACAGGCTGGCGTACGGCACCCAGCGCCGCGCCAGCAGGTCGTAGTTGAGGAACATCGACGAGAATTTGCCGATGTCCTGCAGCTTCAGCAGCGCCAGCACGCACATCGACAGGGCGATGAACCACTCGCCCGCCATCACCGTCAGCGGCGTGCCGAACATGGCGAAGCTCAGCGCCATCGCCATCGCGCCGGTCATCCCGAACAAGGCGGCGACCGGCCGATAACTGGTCGCCCCCGGCTCAGCGACGCGCAGCCCAAGGAAGCGGCGCAGGTCGTCATGCCCGCCGATCCGCTCCCCGTTGATGAACACCTGCGGAGTGGTCTTCACCCCCACTTCGGCCTTGTACGCGTCGACCTCCTCGCGGGTGGTCAGATGCCGGTCATCGACCGCATAGCCGCGGCTCTTGAGCAAGTGCAGCGCCTTCAAGCCGAACGGACAGACGTGGTCCGGCATCACCATCCGGACGAGGATGGCGCGAGGTCGCGTTGGGCTTGATTCGCTGTTCATCGCATCCCTATAGCTTCCGTACCATGGTACGGAGTCAAGCATGGCAAACCTGACCATCGCCCGTCTCGCGCAAGCCGCGGACGTCGGGGTCGAGACCGTCCGCTATTATCAGCGCAGGGGCCTGCTCGACGTTCCGCCGAGCGCCGGCGCGATCCGCCGCTATGGCGAACCAGACGTCCAGCGCCTCCGCTTCATTCGGTCGGCGCAGGCGTCGGGCTTCACGCTGGAAGAGATCGGGCAGCTACTTGCCTTCGATCCGGTGACCGACCGCCCCTCAATCCGCGCTCTGGCCGAGCAGCGCATCACCGCGCTCGACGCGCAAATCCGCCAGCTTCAACAGTCGCGGTCTGCATTGGTCCGCCTGGCGGGCGAATGCGGCAGCGGGTCGGCTGGCCCCTGCCCGATCCTCGAAGCCTTCGAGAGTTAGACCAGCCGGCTCTGCTTCACGGCTGCCGCGATGAAGCTCGCGAACAGCGGGTGCGGGTCGAACGGGCGGCTCTTGTATTCGGGGTGGAACTGGACGCCCACGAACCACGGATGATCGGGCCGCTCGACAATCTCGGGCAAGCGGCCGTCCGGCGACATGCCGCTGAACACAAGTCCGCTTCGCTCGAGATCGGCCTTGTAGTGCGCGTTGACCTCGTAGCGGTGGCGGTGGCGCTCGCTGATCTGGGTCTTGCCGTAGATCGCCGCGACATGGCTGTTGCCGCCCAGCGTCGCTTCATAAGCGCCAAGCCGCATGGTCCCGCCAAGGTCACCCCCGGCACGGCGCTCCTGCAGGCCCTCTTCGCTCATCCACTCGGTGATCATTCCGACCACCGGCTCGGGCGTGTCACCGAACTCCGTCGAGGAAGCGCCCTCAATTCCCGCCGCCCGCGCCCCCTCGATGCAGGCCATCTGCATGCCAAGGCAAATGCCGAAAAAGGGTACCTTGCGCTCCTTGGCGAAACGGACCGAGGCGATCTTGCCCTCGGTCCCGCGCTCGCCGAAGCCGCCCGGCACCAGGATCGCGTGCATCGGTTCCAGTTCGGTCAGAGTATTGCCGTCGGGCTTCTCGAACAGCTCGGCGTCGACCCACTTGATGTTGACCTTGACCCGGTTGGCGATGCCGCCGTGGACCAGCGCCTCGCGCAGGCTCTTATAAGCGTCCGGCAGGCCAACATATTTGCCGACCACCCCGATCGTCACCTCGCCCTCGGGATGGTCGACCGCGTCCATCACCTGTTCCCAGCTCGACAAGTCAGGCCTGGGCTCGGTCGGCATGCCGAACGCCTTCAGCACCTCGTCGTCGAGGCCTTCGCGGTGATATTGCAGCGGCACGTCGTAGATCGACCGCGCGTCCAACGCCTCGATCACCGCGCTTTTGGGCACGTTGCAGAATTGCGCGATCTTGGCCCGCTCGGCCTCCGGGATCGGCATCTCGCACCGGCACAGCAGCACGTCGGGCTGCACACCGAGCGACGCGATCTCGCGCACGCTATGCTGGGTCGGCTTGGTCTTCAGTTCGCCCGCGACCTTGATCCACGGTACCAGCGTGGTGTGGACGCTGACCGTTTGCCCGCGGCCAAGGTCGTTACGCAGTTGCCGAAGCGCCTCGATGTAAGGCAGGCTCTCGATATCGCCGACCGTCCCGCCGATCTCGCAGATCACGAAATCGAGCCCGTCGGTGTCTGCCAGCGCGAACTCCTTGATGGCGTTGGTGACGTGCGGGATCACCTGCACCGTCGCGCCGAGATAATCGCCGCGCCGCTCGCGGGCGATGATGTCGCGATAGATGCGGCCGGTGGTGACATTGTCCGACTGCTTGGCCGACACGCCGGTGAAGCGCTCGTAATGACCAAGGTCGAGATCACTCTCCGCCCCGTCGTCGGTGACGTAGACTTCGCCGTGCTGATAGGGGCTCATCGTCCCCGGATCGACGTTCAGATAGGGATCGAACTTGCGGATGCGGCAGGTATAGCCGCGCGCCTGCAGGCATGCTGCAAGACTTGCCGAGAGGAGACCCTTGCCGAGGCTGGAGACCACGCCGCCGGTAACGAAAACAAACCGCGCCATGGGAGACGAGCCTTAGGGATGAGAATCGACGGGGCGCAAGGAGAATATTTGTTCCCCTGCCAAAGCAGGGGCCCAGTTGCTTGCGGTCGGCGTCGAAAAGCTATGGAGCTCCTGCGTCCGCAGGAGAGCGATTACTGCGCCAGCGGAACCGCGCCATTGTCGGCCGGAGCGGCCGGATTAGCCGGCGCCGTCTGCGTCGGCCCCGGCTGAGCGGGTGCCTGGATCGGCGCATTGGCAATCGACGCATCGATCGACTGGCCGTCGTTGCGGGTGCCAGCGATCGCGGCCAGCGCGATGCACAGGATGATGAACGCCCCGCCCAGCCACGACGTCGCCCGGCTCAGGAAGTCGGCCGCGCCGCGCGCGGTCATGAAGCCTGCCGACGACCCGCCCACGCCGAGCCCGCCGCCTTCGGAACGCTGCAGCAAGATGACGGTGCACAGGGCGACCGCGACGATGGTCTGGACGATGAGGAGGAAGGTGAACATGGGCGGCCATCTAGCGGTGGACGGGCCCAAGTTCAACGTTGCTGCGCGCTACCACGGACCGTTCGTCCGCTCAGGACGGACGGATAGTCTGGTTAACCAGCAGCCCCGGCCTCGACGATCGGCAGGAAGTCTGCCGCCTTCAGGCTCGCTCCGCCGACCAGCGCCCCGCCCACTTCCGGCACGGCGAAGATCTCGGCCGCATTGTCGGGCTTGACCGACCCGCCATAGAGGATCCGGACGCCCGCCCCCTTTTCGCCATAGGCCGCGACCAGTCGCTCGCGGATGGCGGCATGCATCTCCGCAATGTCGTCGGTGCCCGCGACCCGGCCCGTGCCGATCGCCCAGATCGGCTCATAGGCGACCGCCAGCCCGCCAAGGTCGAAGTCGCCGCGGGGAAGCGAGGCATCGACCTGCCCCGACACCGTTTCCACGGCGCGCCCGGCCTCGCGCTCCTCCAGGCTCTCCCCGACACAGAGGATGACGCGCAGCCCCGCCGCCAGCCCGGCTTCGGCCTTGGCGCGAACCTCCGCATCGGCCTCGCGGTGGGCGTCGCGCCGCTCGCTGTGGCCGACGATCACCAAGCTCGCTCCGGCGTCGTGAAGCATCGCCGCGGCGATATCGCCGGTGTGCGCGCCCTTGTCCCTTGAGTGCATGTCCTGAGCCCCAATGGCGAAGCCCGGCACCGCCTCCGCCGCGCGGTGGATCAGGGTCGCGGGCAGGCACAAGGCCACCTCGACCGCGCCTTCGTGCTGGCGCGCGAAGTCGGCGATCGCCTTCACCTCAGCCAGGCTGTCGGTCGTCCCATGCATCTTCCAATTGCCTGCAATCAGCTTCGTCATGCCCGTTGTCCGTTCAGTTCCGCTCAAGGCCGCGCCTAGCAAGGCCGTCTGCTTGAAGGAAGGCGGCGCCGCCCCTAAAGCGCCGTGCAACCCGTTCCACAGGATCACAGCCGACCCATGCAAAGCTTCCGCCGCCTGTCCAAGTCCAAGCTCGGGACCGGCATCCTGATCCTGTTCCTGCTGCTTATCCTCGCCAGCTTCGCGCTCGCCGACATCAGCAACCTCAGCCAGGGCGGTTCGCTTCCCCAGACCACGCTCGCCCGCGTCGGCAAGGTCGAACTGACCGCCAACGAGCTCGACACCGCGATGCAGCGGCGCCTGGCCGTCCTGCGCCAGCAAAACCCGCAGGCGACCTACGCCGACCTCGCCCCCGAATTCGACGCCATCGTCGACTCGCTGATCCAGGAGCGGACCTTGTGGGCCTATGCCCAGAAGCACGGCTTCGTCGTTTCCAAGAAGCTGGTCGATGCCGAAATCGTCAAGCTGCCGGGCGTGCGCGGTCTCGACGGCCGCTTCAGCGAAGCCGCCTACCAGACCTTCCTCCAGCAGGAGCGGATCACTGACGCCCAGCTCCGCCGCGAGATCGAGACCAGCCTTCTGCAGCGTCTGGTCATCGCCCCGGTCGCCGCCAACGTCCGAATCGCGCAGGGCCTTGCCCGCCCCTATGCCGATATCCTGCTCGAACAGCGCAGCGGCAGCCTGGGGCTGATCCCGTTTGCCGCCTTCGCCAACGGCCCGGCCCCGACCGCGGCCGAGATTTTGACCTTCTACCGCCAGAACCTCGCCCGCTACACGGTGCCCGAACGGCGCAGCTTCCGCATGGCCCGGATCACGCCGGAACAGCTTGGACCCGTTGCCGCCACCGATGCGGAGATCGCGAAATACTACCAGGACAACCAGGCCACTTACGGCGGGGTGGAGCGGCGCGTGCTGAGCCGGGCGACCCTGCCTGATCAGGCCGCGGTCGCCGCCATCGCCGCGCGCGCCAAGGCCGGAGGCAATTTTGCCGCCGCCGCCGCGCCCGCCGGCTTCTCCGCCTCGGACGTCAGCGTCGGCCCGCAGACCCGCGCGCAGCTCGTCGCCACCGCCGGCGAAGCGGTCGCCGCTCAGGTCTTCTCGGCGCCTTCGGGGGCAGTGATCGGTCCGGTCCAGTCCTCCACCGGCTTCGACGTCATCAAGGTCGAGAGCATCCAGACGGCGTCGGGCCGCAGTCTCGCCGATGCCCGCGCCGAGATCGCCACCAAACTGACTGACGAAAAGCGCAAGAACGCGCTCGCCGACCTCGTCGGCAAGATCGAGGACAGCCTCGCCGACGGCCGCACCTTCGAAGAGGTCGCGACCGCGAACAAGCTGCCGGTGCTCGTCACCCCTGCGCTGACCCGCGCCGGTGCCGCTTTCGACCAGCCGGATTTCAAGCTTCCCGCCGACTTCGCCGCGGTCCCCGGTGCCAGCTTTGACATCGGCGCCGACGACGATCCCATCGTCGAGCCGCTGCCGAACGAGGCCGGCTTCGTACTGGTCGACGTCGCCGAAGTGGTCCCGGCCGCCCCCGCGCCGCTGGCCCGTGTCCAGGCCCAGGTCGCCACCGACTTCGCCGCCAAGCGCGCGCAGGACCAGGCCAATGCCGCCGCGACCCGCATCCTCGCCGCCGTGCAGGGCGGCAAGCCACTCGCCGCAGCGGTCGCCGAAGCCGGGATCGCCGGCATCCGCCCGCCCGAAGCGGTCGAGCTTCGCCGCGGCGCCCTCGCCCAGTTCGCCCAGCAGGGCCAGGAAGTGCCGCCCCCGCTGCGCATCCTGTTCAGCCTCGCGCCCGGCAAGGCGCAGCGCGCGGCGGGTCCGTCGGGTATCTACCTCGTCCAGCTCGACCGTGTCGTGCCCGGCAATGCCGCCACCAACCCGCAGCTGATCGCCGGCGAAGTGACCAGCCTCCAGCGCAGCGCCGGCGCCGAACTCGCCCTGCAGTGGCTGTCCGCCGCTCAGCGCGAGCTCAAGGTCACCCGCAACGACGACGCGATCCAGGCTGCCCGCAACCGCATCCTCGGCGGCGGTGGCAGCACGGAATAAGCCGCTGGCGGCACACGCGCCGGAGCACACCGTGAGCGCTGCTCAGCGGCTGCTCGTGGTCGACAATCACGACAGCTTCACCTTCACGCTGGTCGATTATTGCCGCCAGCTCGGCGCCGACGTCACCGTCGTTCAAGCCGATGCAATCACGGTGCCAGAAGCGCTGGCGCACGGCGGCACGCTGCTGATCAGCCCCGGCCCCGGCCATCCCGCAGACGCGGGGATCTCGGTAGCCCTCGCCGCCGCCTGCATCGCCGAAGCCCGGCCGCTGCTCGGCGTCTGCCTCGGCCACCAGGCGATTGCGCTCGCCGCCGGGGCCTCGATCGTCCGCGCAGCCCCGATGCACGGCAAGACCGACGCCATCACCCACGACGGCAGCGGCCTGTTCGCCGGCCTACCCGACCCGCTTGCCATGACCCGCTACCACAGCCTGGTCGCCGCCGACCTGCCATCAACCCTGCGCGCCACCGCCCAAGGCAGCGACGGGACGATCCAGGGCCTTGCCCATCAAGACGCCCCGGTGCACGGGGTGCAATTCCATCCCGAAAGTATCGCCAGCGAGCATGGCCTGCAGCTGCTCGCCAACTTCCTTCGGCTCTCGCACCGCCCCGCTTGACACCCCCGCATCCGTTCCTTAGTCGTTCCCCGTCTGTTCACTACAGGGCCCGTGAACCATGCTGACTGTCAAGCAACGCGAACTGCTCACCTACATCGACCAGCAGCTCAAGGCGTCAGGGGTCAGCCCCAGCTTCGATGAGATGCGGGAGGCGCTCGACCTTAAGAGCAAGTCCGGAGTTCACCGCTTGATCTCCGCGCTGGAGGAACGCCAGTTCATCCGCCGCCTCCCCAACCGCGCGCGCGCGCTTGAAGTGGTGCGGCTCCCCGACACGCAGGCGGCGACCTCAGCCCCGGCGACGCCACAGCCGCGCCCGGTGGTGGCGGCCAATGACACCATCGACCTGATGATGGCCGGACGGATCGCCGCCGGTACCCCGATCGAGGCGCTGCAGGGGCAAGACAGCTTCCCCGTTCCCGCCGCCCTGCTCGGACCGGGCGAGCATTATGCGCTCGAAGTGTCGGGGGATTCGATGGTCGACGAGGGCATCCTCGACGGCGACTATGTCCTGATCCGCAAGGTCGACGTTGCGCGCGAGGGGGAGATTGTGGTCGCCCTGATCGACGACGCCGAAGCCACCCTCAAGACCTTCCGCCGCGAAGGGCAAATGGTTCGTCTCGACCCCGCCAACCGCGCCCACGAAGCACAGCGCTACGACCCCCGCCGGGTCAAGATCCAAGGCAAGCTCGCTGGCCTGATCCGCCGCTATCATTGATACTCGTCGTCCCGGCGCAGGCCGGGACCTCAGCCCTCGTGAGCGCTAGGCAGCGCAACGAGGGCTGAGCCGGTTACAGCAGCCCCTCGATCACATGATGCTGCTCGATCATCTCGAGCCTTTCCACCACCCGGCACGACAGGTGGTCCCGCACCCGCGCCGGCAGTCCCTCGAAATAGCTCTGGGTCACTTGCAGATCGTGATGCGCGGCATTGGTCGCGTCGGGCGCATCGACGCCGACCACTAGCACCGGCCGCGGCTCGTTCGATCGGTTGGCGGTGCCGCGGTGGATGGTCAGGGCCGACCGCGCCGACATGTCGCCTCGCTGCGGCAGCTTCTTCACCGCTCGCTCCTCGTAGCGAGCCCATAGCGCGCGATCGGGGAACATCCCGTCCACCGCCCCCTCGATCGCGTCCCACTGCGTTCCCGGCGCGATCTCGAACGGCCCATGCTCGTCGCGGGTGTCGACCGCGGTCAGGTTGAACGCGAGACTGTTCAGCCTCCGCCCCTCCAGCGTCGCGACCGGCGCACGAAAGTCGCGGTGCCACGGCTGGTCCTCGGCGCCCGGGAACGGAATGTCGAACCCGACCTCGACGATGCGATAGTCCTTGGTCAGCACCGCCTCGCACACCGCCACGAACCACGGGTGGGTGACGATATCGACGAACCCGGCAATATCCTCGGGCGCCAATTCGACGTAGAAGCGCTGGGCCCCTCGCGGCAGCGCCCCGCCCGGTCTGTCCTCCACCCGCTCCCACACCCGCCAGATGTCGGCCGCAAGGCGGTCCGCCCACGCCGTCGTAAAGGCATCGCGGCAGGCGATGATCCCCTTGCCGTACAGGCCCCCCATGATCCCGGCTTCGTCCATGTCCATCACCGAACTTCCTCGCGAATCGCCCGCCCGTAGCTTGGCCGCGCCAGCCCGCGCCGTCACGGGGGTCGACGGCGGAACGCCGCGCCCGGTTGCCGCTTTATCTCCTCGCTCAGTGCATCAGGAGGACCCCCCATGGCCTACGACAATTACTCCGACGACGACCGCCGCGATCGCATGACCGACGACCGCTATGACCGCGATCGTCCGCGCGACCATGACCGCGTGCGCGGCTTCTTCCGTGGCGGCCGCGACGAGCGCGGCCCGTCCCGCGACGATCTCTCGCGCCGCGACGGCTCCCGCATCGCCCGCGACGACGACCATCGCGCCCGCCGCGGCGTCCCCTATGACGAGACCGGCGACCTGATTGCCTCCAGCAAGGTCGAGGGCACCCCCGTCTACGGCCGCGACGACCGGCGCCTCGGCACGGTCAAGGCGCTGATGATCGACAAGGTCCGCGGCGAGGTCCGCTACGCCGTGCTCAGCCACGCCACCGGCTTTCTCGGCCTCGACGAGGAAGTCGTCCCAGTCCGCTGGGAAGAACTCCGCTACGACGAGCGCCGCGGCGGCTACCGCGTCGACTTCACTTCGGAGGACGTCGCCTACACCATCGAAAACCGTCGCCGCGGCCGAGCCGAAGGCCGCGACCTCGACCGCGAAGGCCGCCCCCGCAGTCGCTGACGAGCTCGCCGCCTAACCCGCCTGCCCTGCCAGGGGCGGCGGGGCATTGGGTAGGAAAGGTGGTCGAGAAGCCTATCGACGCGACCGCATCAACAACTCAGTCGCAGGAAACTGCGGCATGCGAGTCTGAAAGCCTCCAATCACCCAAACCTACTTTAATCGCCCACGATCAACTCGCGTTGGCGGCAGACCTCGATCAAGGCAGCGGAGGGATCATCGGCGTTGACGATGGTGCGAACTTCTTCGGGTGTAAGCGGGACCGACTTCAGCTTCGGCGTCGACCAGTGAGCGGACGCCTTTGCGAACGGGTTGATGGTTTCGTGACGCATGACTTGGCTCCTGCCCGGTGGCCAGGTCTTAACTCCGCAAGACGCCGATGGCGCCTGAGCAAACACCCCAAAACGGATTGAAGTAAAGCCAGATTAAATCAGGACAGGAGGCCAGCCAAGTCGCTGAGGCGTTGGGCCGCGCGGTCGAGGTGCGCGGCAATGTCTGCCGGCGCCTTGGCACAATCGAGCAAATCGATCGCCTGCTGAACGAGTACGAGTGCCTGGGAGTAAACCTCGACTGAAGCGGGAGATGATTCATGAGAATGAGGAGACATAGGTACGCCTGAACAAAAAAATTTGCTCAAGGGTTATGACGTGAATCAACTATCTGGTGAAGGCGTGCTTTTAGACATGTGCCGGGAAAGGACATGCTCCAGATAATTCCGCAGCTTATCGGCGGTTTCAGGCGAAAGCTCCAATAGCGAGGATCGCGCGTCGTAGGCATTGGCCCGCTTAACGACGTGACCGAGTTCAATCAGCCGGTCGATCCAGCGCAGTGCCGTGGTCATTGGCACGCCGCTCTCGTAGCAGACCGCAGTCATCTTCATCTCATAGCCCTCCTCACCCGCGATGAAGAGCGCAAGCAGGATGTCCCAGGAGGCCTCGCCAAACAGGTCTTCACGGAAAAATAGAGTGCGTTCGGCTCGGGATGCCCTGATCCCCTTCGCCAAACGCAACAAGTGGTCGCGTTGACTCTCGATGAGTGGCTGCTCTTCTTGGTCGATCATTTCTTGCCTTATCCAGGTCAGGACCCGGAACGCTGCGTCGATGTCGCGAGCTGTGAACGCAGCGCCGTCAGCACGTAACTTACTGTTGATCACCGAAATTTGTTCCCAATCGCCATGTCCAACCGCCACCGTGCTATGGCGCCTTGTCAGTAAGACACAATGAAGTTGCCCCATGATGGCGCAATTGGCTGCGGCTAAGGCAGGCAAGCCAGGCGCTTGCCTTCCCCCGTCCCCATTCCCATCTCGCCTCTCCGCGCCATCCTTCCGTTCGTCCCGGGCGAAGTCGAGGGATTGCCTCCAGAACGAAACCGGAACACAACCACCCCATGCTGACTCACATCACCGTCAAGGGCGCGCGCGAGCATAATCTCAAGGGCGTGGATGTCTCGATTCCGCGCGACCAGCTGACGGTCATTACCGGCCTGTCGGGCTCGGGCAAGTCGAGCCTCGCGTTCGACACCATCTATGCCGAGGGCCAGCGCCGCTACGTCGAATCGCTCTCGGCCTATGCCCGCCAGTTTCTCGAGATGATGCAGAAGCCCGACGTCGAGCATATCGACGGCCTCTCGCCCGCCATCTCGATCGAGCAGAAGACCACCAGCCGCAATCCGCGCTCGACGGTCGCCACCGTGACCGAGATCTACGACTATATGCGCCTGCTGTGGGCGCGGGTCGGCATTCCCTATTCGCCCGCCACCGGGCTTCCGATCCAGGCCCAGCAGGTCTCACAAATGGTCGACCGGGTGATGGCGCTCCCCGAAGGCAGCCGCCACTTCCTGCTCGCCCCCGTCGTCCGTGGCCGCAAGGGCGAGTATCGCAAGGAGCTGCTCGAATGGCAGCGCGCCGGCTTCACCCGGGTGCGCATCGACGGCACCTTCTACGAGATCGACGACGCCCCCTCGCTCGACAAGAAGTACAAGCATGACATCGAGGTTGTGGTCGACCGCATCGTCGTGCGCGACGGCATCCAGACCCGCCTTGCCGACAGCTTCGAGACTGCGCTCAAGCTCGCCGACGGCCTCGCCTATCTCGACCCCGCCGACCCGCCCGTCGAGCCCGCCGGGACCGAGCGCACCGGCGTCGCAGAGGCGCTGGAAAAGGCCGCGGTCCGCGCCGTCCTCGCCACCAACGCGCCCCCGGGCCGGATCTGCTTCTCCGAGAAGTTCGCCTGCCCCGTCTCCGGCTTCACCATCGCCGAGATCGAACCGCGCCTGTTCTCCTTCAACGCCCCCCAGGGCGCCTGCCCGGCCTGCGACGGCCTCGGCGAGCGGCAGGAGTTCGACGAGGACCTGATCGTCCCCAACCACGATCTGACCATCGCCAAGGGCGCCGTCGTGCCCTGGGCCAAGAGCCAGCCACCCTCGCCTTATTACATGCAGGTGCTCGGCAGCCTCGCCAAGCATTACGGCTTCGACCTGCAGACCCCGTGGAAGGACCTCGACCCCGAGCACCAGCGCGCCATCCTTCACGGCACCGGCGGCAAGCCGATCACGCTGCGCTTCGTCGACGGCCGCAAGAGCTATGAGGTCAAGAAGGCGTTCGAAGGCGTCATCGGCAATCTGAACCGCCGTCTCGCCCAGACCGAAAGCGCGTGGATGAAGGAGGAGCTTTCCCGCTACCAGGCCGCCCACGCCTGCGAGACCTGCCACGGCGCCCGCCTCAAGCCCGAGGCACTGGCGGTGAAGATCGCCGGCGAGGACATCTCCATCGCCGTTCGCCGCAGCGTCGCCGACGCCTACGCCTGGTTCGGCGCGCTCGAACCCAAGCTGACGCCCCAGCATCAGGAGATCGCCCGCGCGATCCTCAAGGAGATCAACGAGCGCCTCGGCTTCCTCCACAACGTCGGGCTCGACTATCTCCACCTCGACCGCACCTCGGGCACCTTGTCCGGCGGCGAAAGCCAGCGCATCCGCCTCGCCTCGCAGATCGGCAGCGGCCTCAGCGGCGTCCTCTACGTCCTCGACGAACCCTCGATCGGCCTTCACCAGAAGGACAACGACCGCCTCCTCGAAACCCTCCAGCGTTTGAAATCGCTCGGCAACACCGTGCTGGTGGTCGAGCATGACGAGGACGCCATCCGCGCCGCCGACCATGTCATCGACATGGGCCCGGGCGCCGGGGTCCACGGCGGCGAGGTGCTCCACTCGGGCAGCCTCGAGGACCTGATGAAGCAGGAAGGCAGCCTCACCGCCGACTACCTGTCCGGCCGCCGCTCGATCCCCCTGCCCGCCAAGCGCCGCAAGGGCTCGGGCAAGAAGCTCACCGTCCACAACGCGCGCGAGAACAACCTCACCGGCGTCACCGCCTCGGTCCCGCTCGGCACCTTCACCTGCATCACCGGCGTCTCCGGCTCGGGCAAGTCGAGCTTCACCATCGACACCCTCTACGCCGCCGCCGCGCGCCACCTGAACGGCGCGCGCATCCTCGCGGGCAAGCACGACAAGGTCACCGGCCTCGACCAGCTCGACAAGGTCATCGACATCGACCAGTCGCCGATCGGCCGCACCCCGCGCTCCAACCCCGCCACCTACACCGGCGCCTTCACCCAGATCCGCGACTGGTTCGCCGGCCTCCCCGAAAGCCTCGAGCGCGGCTACAAGCCCGGGCGCTTCTCCTTCAACGTCAAGGGCGGCCGCTGCGAGGCGTGCACCGGCGACGGCCTGCTCAAGATCGAGATGCACTTCCTCCCCGACGTCTACGTCACCTGCGACGTCTGCGGCGGCGCCCGCTACAACCGCGAAACGCTGGAGGTGAAGCACAAGGGCAAAAGCATCGCCGAAGTGCTCGACATGACGGTCGAGGACGCGGTCGAGTTCTTCAAGGCCGTCCCCGGCATCCGCGACAAGATGGCGATGCTGGCCGAGGTCGGCCTCGGCTACATCAAGGTCGGCCAGCAGGCGACCACCCTGTCAGGCGGCGAGGCGCAGCGGGTCAAGCTCGCCAAGGAACTCTCCCGCCGAGCCACCGGCAACACCCTCTACATCCTCGACGAGCCCACCACCGGCCTCCACTTCGAGGACGTCCGCAAGCTGTTGGAGGTTCTTCACGCCCTGGTCGAGCAGGGCAACACCGTGGTCGTGATCGAGCACAACCTCGACGTCATCAAGACCGCCGACTGGCTGATCGACCTCGGCCCCGAAGGCGGCGTCAAGGGCGGCGAGATCGTCGCCGTCGGCACGCCGGAACAAGTCATCCAGGAACCCCGCTCGTACACCGGTCATTACCTGCGCCCGCTTATCGAGCGTGCGGTTCCGGTCGAGGAAGTCCCAACGGTGAAGAAGCGGGGTTCTGCCTCGACGCGCCAGCGAGAGACCGCTTAGCCGACTGGATCTTCGACCATGAGCACGGACGGCCATCCGGGGGATGGCTGGCCGCGCGCAATCCCACAAGGCGGCGTCAAGGGCGGCGAGATCGTCGCCGTCGGCACGCCCGAGCAGGTGGTGCAGGAGCCGCGCAGCTACACCGGCCACTACCTGCGGCCGCTGCTTGAGCGAGCAGATGGTTCGACGCAGGGGCTTGGCAACGCGGCGGAGACTGCGGCGCCGCGGTTGGGCGTGGCGCTGGCGGAGGCGCGCCTAAGCGTGGGCGGCGGAAGAAGGTGGTTGAGGTAGCTGAGTAGGTAGAAGGCAGCGTCTATCGTAACCCTTGCGCCTTTGTATACTTCTGCTGCAAACAGCCTCACAGCGCGGCAAATGTCGAGGGGACTGCTTGGTGCGAGTATTAAGCTTCCAAGTCTTCGGCTTGATGGGCCGAAGTCGTAATATCGAGCTCAATTTTCATTCTGATCTCAACATCATCACCGGCTTCAACGGGTCTGGTAAGACTACAATCTTGAAATTGCTGTGGTTTCTGTTGAGCGGAAACGTTCACATAGCCCTGAAAGAAATTCCCTTTCGCCGGTGCGTGCTTGAGACTGACGAATACACTTTATCCTTGGTGCGAGTGAGCGAGCATACATGCGAAGCTGAAATTGAAACGTCTGAAAAGAAATTGGCGTTTCAAGATGAGTTTGACAGTGATCACGAAGTGCTTTCCGATGCTCGTGACGAGGTAAAGGATTTTACTTCGAAGATCGGGAGCTCGCTATTCTTTCCAACCTTCCGCCGTCTAGAAGGTGGGTTTGGGATTGATGACCAAACGTCTGCCGCACGAAGCTCGCAATTTCCATGGGCGAGCACTACCGAGATCGGTACTCTTCAAAAAGCTGTTAGCGCGGTGTCCCGTCGATTATCCAACGGGCAACACACTTTTGTGACGTCAATTGCAACTACCGATATCAGTGAACTCATCCAAGGTAAGTACACTGACCTGTCAGAGCAGGCGAATGCAATGCAGCGCGAGATTAACGAAAGCGTTGTTCAAGATATACAGAATTACAAATCACGCAGCGATAAAAGCACTCAAGATGAGCGTGATGGAGTGGCAGCTGCTCTTTTGGACGAGGTTGGACGGCGCATCGAGAAAGTGAATGAGCGTCGCGACATTATCATGCAGCCTCTGTCTGCTATTCAACGACTTGTGATCCGGATTTTCCGACACAAGGGAATAAAGATGTCAGGTCGTGTGAGCTTTGGAGACACAGCTGACGCAATAGCGTCGGATAAATTGTCGGCCGGCGAGAAACAGATGCTTAGCTTTATCTGCTATAACGCACTCTACTCAAATTCTATCATTTTCATAGATGAGCCTGAGCTGAGTTTGCATGTAGATTGGCAGCGAACTCTGTTTCCGACTCTTGTTGGCCAGAACAAAGACAATCAATTTATCATCGCGACGCATTCACCATTTATATATAGCAAGTATCCTGAGAAAGAATTGCTGTTAGCCAGTATGCGTGGTGACGAAGATGGCACAGAAAGCTAGAATTACTGTTGACGAAGCCGTCGCTGTCACACTGAGGTCAAATCTTCCTGCGGTGCTTGCAGAAGGGAACGACGATTATCTTGCTCTTAGAATTGTCGAGGAGAATTGCTCGGACTTAGGGTTGTCCGTACTCACTCTCGGGGGGAAACTAGCTACATTAGAAGCTTGGAATCTGATTAGATCGGCTGGACGAACAGATGTTGTAGCCATTGTAGATAGGGACACGTGGTTGTTTTCTGGAACGCCAGACGAGTTTGCGTGTGACGATATTATTCTCACGAATGGATACTCAATCGAGAATGACCTCATAGAGGACTGGGATTGGCTCAGGCTTATGACTGGACCTGAGCGGGCAAGCTTCCACAGTGAGCTAGACGTTATCTGCGAATGGTTCGAAAGCCGTCTTCGCCGTCTCTTTTCCGGGGATGATGTGTCGATAGCGGATCACCCTAATCGTATTTTGATTGAACCTGAAGTGTGTCAGCAAAAAGCTTACGCGATTAGGGCAGAGTATCGCACCCGCCTTCGCGGCAAGACTTTGCTTGAGTTGGTTGTGAGGCAACTCAGCCATAAAGCTCGCGCCGCTCGACACTCAAAACGATCTCTCATGGAGACGTCAGCCGCCAATTACGGCGCCAATCTGCAGCGCATAGAATTAACTCTACGCGAGCGACTTTTCAATTCGTGATGAGCTACGCGAACATAACGAGGCCACGTTCAAACTGAAAGCGGTAGGCTGACGGGCAGCGTATTTGTCCGGACCTTTAGACGCTCTGCCGCACCCCAAACGTCCGCTCCACCCCCGCCCCAGCCATCACCCGCGCCACCACCTGCGCCAGCTCCGCCGGCCCATCGCCCGCGAACACCTCGCCATAGCCGACGCCCGCCCGCCGCAGCGCTTCCTTCTTGACCGCGTCGCGGGCGGCCGCCGCGCCCTGGTGGTGCCCCTGCCCCTGATATTCGATCGCCACCCGCGGGCGCTGGTCGGCGTCGACCAGCAGGAAGTCGACTCGCTTGGCGTTGATCGTGTTGAATGCCTCGACCGTACCGCCGTCCAGCACCTCGCCCAGGCTCACCTGCGTCCACACCCGCCAGCCGGGTTCCAGCTCCGCGACGATCGGCTCCAACGCCGCCAGCACCTTTTCCTCGCCCTTGTTGAGCAGGCGCTTGGGGCGAAATTCGGACGCCATGACGATCCGCAGCTGCTCGGCGGCATCGTTGACGTTGGCCCGGATCGGCGGCGCCGGTTCGGCGGAGCCCACCGCATAAGCCCCCGGCCCACGCCACCCCGGGGCACCTTTCCGAGGCCGCTGGTTCCACTCGCCCTTCTGCCGCCACTTGCCCCGGCCGCGGCGCGTGTTCGTCCCGAACATGCGGCTGAGCGCGGCGAACGCCGTCACACTGACGAAGACAAAGACTGCCAGCGGAACAAGATGCGGAACGGCCTGGCCTGCGCCCGTCGCCAAAATGTCCATGTAGGGATTGCTCATACGCTCCTCCTGCCACGGTAAAGTTATCCAGAAGTTGATCCGGAGCAAGAAAAGGCCGACCCGAAGTGAAGGCGAAGGAGAAACGCGACCGCACCGCCCACTAACCCCTTCGCGCCTTCCCTTCCTTCTTCGCGCCTTCGCGTGCCAAACTGCCTTCTTCTTTCAAGGCGCGAAGGCGCGAAGGAAGGAAAACCAGGCCATGCTTCACCACCGCGATCCGCTGTTATCTCCCATTCATGCGACTGATTGCCGCTTCCGCTTGTTGACTGCCTGAACTCCCCCGGCGTTCTCCGGGTCGAGACCAAGGAACAGTGTCATGCGATCCTTCGCACTTCTCGCCGCCGCCGCGGCCACCCTCGGCGCCGTCGCCGCTCCTGCCGCCGCGCAATATTACCCGCAGTCGCAGCAGACCCCGCAGCCCTATCCCGGTCAGCCCGGCTACGGTTACCCACAGCAGGGCTATCCGCAGCAGCAGGGCTATCCCCAAGGCTCCTATCCCCAGCAGCAGGGCGGGATCGCCGGCATCATCGGCCAGCTCCTCGGCGGCCGTAACTATGGCGCCACCGACCAGCAGCTGATCGGCCAGTGCGCCGCCGCCGCCCAGAACGACGTCCTGCGCCGCAACCAGGCCGCCTACGGCCAGCGGGGCTATAACCAGCAAGGCTACGGCCAGCGCGGATACAACCAGCAGCAGGCCTATGCCGCCCAGCCGCGCGTCACCGCCATCACCGCGGTCGAGCGTCGCAACCGCACCACCCTGCGGGTCACCGGCCTGATCGACAGCGGCATGACCGGCTATGCCCAGCCGCCCTATGGCAACGCCTACGGAAACAACCGCAATCAGGCCTATACGCAGGCGGGCGACATGCGCTTCAACTGCACGGTCGACGGCGCGGGCCGCGTGACCAGCCTCCGCGTTACCCGCAACCGCTGAGCACCGGGCGCGCGGCCCTACCGGGTCGCGCGCCCTCCCCTCTTTACTAGTAGGATTTCGCCTGATCTATCCTGGTCGATGGACAAGCACCGCATCGACCGCCTCTTCGATCCCACCTTCAACAGCTGCGAGAGCGAGGAGGAATTCGACCTCGCCTGGGCGATCCAGGGGCGGATCGCCCATGCGGTGAGGGACGCCAAGGCCGGGCGCGGTCCGCCGCCCAAGGCCCGCCACACCATGCTCCGCCGCCAGGCTGCCGAGCGCGATGCCGAACGGCGGCTGCGCGACCAGTACGAGTGCCGCGGCGAGGGAGCCCTCTTCACCGAGGAAGAGGACGATCCCGCCTTCATCCGCATCCGCGCCGAAACGCCGTCCGACGTCCGGGTCGATGGCTGGACCGTGTCTCGTCGCATCCTGTTCCTCGAGCTGCTGGAAGAGCATGGCAGCATCCTCGCCGCGGCCCGCGGGGTCGGCCTGTCGCGCCGCGCCGTCTATCGCCTGCTACCTCGCGCCCCGGCCTTTGCCGCCGCGTTCGAAGCCGCGATGAGCCGGGTCACCGCGACCCTTGCCGACACCTTGTTCGATCGCGCCCTGCACGGGCATGAGGTGCCGGTGATGCACGGGGGCGACGTGGTCGCGACCCGCACCGTCCATCACGACATGCTCGGCCTCTATCTCCTCCGGGTCCGCGATCCGCTCAATTACGCGCCTCCGGGCGAGGGCAGCCGCGCGCTCGCCGCCCGTGGCCTCACGCCCCTTCCCCAGCGGCAGGACCCGCCCGCACTACCCGCCACCAGTGACCTTTGTGACCTTGTTCAGGAAACTCCCGCCGGAATGGACCGCACGGCGACCGGTCACCCCGACCCCGATGGTGCCGGAACGGGACACATGGCTGGCAAAAGCTGATCCGCGCGGCGACCGGCCAAGCCCTTGCGATTGTTTTATAGTTAAAAACAAGTTAATAATCGGATTATCGAGTCGCGTGTTGGGCACCGACCCGGTCTAGTTCAAGGGGAAAACACATGCGCCGTCTGATGCTCTCTGCACTCGCAAGTGCAGCTATCGCTACTGCCACGATCGCCACGCCGGCTCAGGCGACGATCACCATCACGACCGATCAGCAGACCGGCCAGGGGGCGATCGTCCTGCTGCCGGTCAACCAGACGGGCACTCAGGTGATGGGCGAGACCCAGGCCGGCTACAAACTCAACTTCACCAGCACCCAGCAGATCACCACCCCGGCCAATGGCCAGGCGCGGATCCAGGCGGTCACTGGCGATCTCAACAACATCCTCATCACTGCCGCTGACGGTGGATCGTTCGAATTCATCGAATTCAACCTGTTCAGCGGCAGCGGCGCCAACCTGGTGGCCACCATCACCGGCCTCGACCAGTTCGGCAATGCCTACTCCTACGTCTTCGGTGACGACGCTCGGGAGAATGTCAGCGGTGAGAACTTCTTTTTCGCTGCTACCGACACGCTGCAGTCGATCAAGTCGATCGGCTTCACCAGCACCGGTGGTGGTTTTGCCGACATCCGTCAGATCCGGGTCGGGCCCGGCGCCATCGCGGCCGTTCCGGAGCCGGGCACCTGGGCGTTGATGCTGATCGGCTTCGGCGGGATCGGCGCTTCGCTGCGCCGTCGTCGCGCCCGGCAGATTCCGCAGTTCGCCTGACGCTTTCGCCGCAAGGCGGTCGCGCGTGAAGATGGCTCAGCCGAAAGGCTGGGCCATTTTCATTGGTGGTCCTTGTCGATCCCGGCCCACGACCTGCCGCCGAGTCGCCAAGGCACCTCGACACAACCACCATCGCTGGGTTCTTAAGAGGGAAATGGCGCGCCCGGAACGATTCGAACGTCCGACCCTCAGATTCGTAGTTTGGGAGAATAGTTGTGGGCCGAGGTAACGCTACGTAATTCTACCTTACTTTACCTCACAAAGTCAGACACTTAGCCACTTGATAGTTTGTTACAGATAACGGAGGGTTCTTCCTGAGTGTTAGAAATACGGTAGGAAACTAGCTCATGGCCAAGCTGTCTAAGACGTTCGTGGAGAAGGTGCAGCCACCCGCCACGGGGCACGAGGTCCATTGGGACGGGGGGCACGACCGGGCCGTGAAGGGCTACGGCCTACGGGTGTCCAGCCTGGGCAAACGCGTCTTCATCGTGTCGGGCCGGGTACGTGGTAAGCAACTCCAGTACACCGTCGGACCATTCGGCCAGCTCACCGAGGACGAAGCCCGCTCGAAGGCTCGTACCATCCTCCAGCAGATGCGGGAGGGCATTGACCCCCGCGACGTGAAGAAGGCCGACGAGGCTGCCAAGATCACCTTGGCCGAAGTCTGCAAGCAGTACGTCTCCCGGCCGGGCAAGCTGAAGGACAGCAGCAAGGCCGAAATTGAGCGGCATGTGGCCAAGGTCTTTGCCGATTGGCAGCACAAGCCCATTGCCGAGATCACCGAGGCCCAAGTCCGTAAGCGGTACCGCGAGATGGCGACCAAAGGTCTGACCGGAAAGCCAGCGCCGGGGCAGGCCAACATTTCGATGACCACGCTCCGCAGTCTGATCAACTACGCCGCAAGGCAGTTCAAGAAAGCGGACGGCTCCCCGCTCATCACGCACAACCCCGTCTCGGCACTCCGCGATGACTGGATCCAGCTAAAGCCCCGCACCCGCGACGTGGACACCCGCAAGGTCGGCGAGGTCTGGCACATGCTGACCACGCTCAGGGCCGACCTGATCGCCGCCCAGCAGCGGGAAGACGGTAGGGTGAACCCGCAGGACGCCGACAAGCAAGCTGGCGTGGACCTAGCCTTGTTTCTGCTGCTCACCGGTGCCCGGCGCAACGAGGGCGCGAAGCTGGAATGGAAGAACGTCAACCTTGAGGAGGGCTGGTTCCACCTCCCCGACCCCAAGAACGCCAACCCGGTGTGGATACCGCTGTCGGTACAGGCCAAGGCGCTACTGTCCGCCCGCCCCCGCGTTCGGGGCAACCCCTACGTATTCGCTACCCGTAGCAAGGCCGGACACGTGGTGGACACCCGTGCGCCACTGACCCGTGTAAGCGAAATTGCCGGTCAGACGCTGTCCGCTCACGATTTACGCCGCACGTTTGTGTCGGTGGCTGTGACTGTGTGCAACGTCGATCTCTATCGCGTCGAGTTGCTCACCAACCATGTTCCCCGCTCAGTCACTACCCGCCACTATTTGCAGACCTCGCGGCTTCAATACTTGCAACCCGAAGTGGAACGGATTGGCACGTGGATGGAGGACCAGGGCCGCATTGCCGAGGCCAAGGCCAGCGGCGGTAACGTGGTGACCCTTAGGGCCTAGGCACCCTTCTTGATGCGGAGCGGGTAGTACCATCCCTTGGCCCGCCGCGTCTTGGCCGAGATCGATCCAAGCATCCTACCGAAGCGGGTCTCCGTAGCCGCGACCTCTCGGGAGAGTCCTCGTGCCGCCCGATTGCTCCCGTACCTAACCACATGCCGCAGGTAGCTTTCGTAGAGCTCTGATGCACGGGTCCACTCAGAAGGCCGTTCCGCCGAAAGAAGGCATCGACGAACCCAATCGTCGAAGGCTTCGCTTCGCAGCGCTGCTCCTAGCTGGTCCGCCTTTTTCCGAGCCGTCTGCAACTTGCTTGCCGCTGCTTCAATGGGCGCTTCGGCGTGGGACCGATCAACCTCTCTGTCAGTGGCAAAGGGCGGTGGTGCAGACTGCGCAGTGATTGCGATGCGATCAGGCGCGGGCTCGCTCGCCGGAAGCATCGGCAGAGCGCCAGGGCGTGGCTTCGGACGTGTCGGCGGAGCGGGATGCATGGTGTGTATAGTTCAACCATACATACCCTGCATCAGATTGGAAGAGCGCGGGCGGTCCCCACAGAGGCGGCGCTTAGAAGTGATGCTGTAGAGAACAGGCAACTTCCAGTAAGCGTAGCCGACCCGATATAACAGATAGCGTTGTGCTACCAAAAACAACTTGGCATAGTTTGGGTGCCAGCAAGGTCTCTGATCACTGGTCCCGGTAGTACCAGGCGTTAGGAGGGTCTGGTAAGCTCCACTGTTCGCGGCACGTCTGCGGCGGTCCCGGTGATGTACCCGAGTAACGGTCGGGACATACTCGTCGAAAGGGCTCACCGTGCCCCAGCAATCCTTCGAAGAACTTTGTGAACTGTTCGCCTACCAGCCCAAAGGCCGCCCACTCGACAGTGAGGAAGCAGCCGAAGTGCTCCGTATTCACCCCGGCACCATGGCCCAGTACCGCCTACGTGGTGAGGGTCCGCGCTTCTTCAGCCCGCCTGGTACTCGCCGGGTCTGGTACGCTGAGAAGGACCTGCTCGCGTGGATCGCCTCGGGCGCGAAGCGCAGCACCAGCGAGACGGTTGCGGCCTAAGCCGCCCCACAAATCCGATACGTGACGGACAGGCCCGAAAAGGTGAGTCTGATGAGCGACTTATGTCTGCTCACGGCAAGTCTTCGACCGTAGTTCTCACATAGCTCAAAGAAAAAGCGGCGGAGTGGACGCTAACCACACTCCACCGCTTCTTAGGAAGCAACCTCAACAATGGAACCTATACCCCCAAGCTTTTGCGCTGGACAGCCCATGCAACCACTCCCTCAAGGACGGAGTGTTCGACATGGTTGATTTCGCAGACTTCGGTGCCAATGACATCGACGAACGCCGCCTACCCAAGCCGCGACCGCTTTGCGAGGAGATGCAACCGGAGCCGTATCCGCTCTGGGAAATACCTGCACTGATCCGCGACGCCGTCGAGGAAGTCGCAAGCTACGTGCAGCCGCCCGTTGCAATGGTCGCCGCATGCGCGCTGACAGCGGTCTCAACAGCCGTCCAGACGGGTTTTGGCGTTCGCCGGGACTCCGCCCTCTCCGGCCCCGCCACGCTCTACTTGCTCACGGTTGCAGAGAGCGGTGAACGCAAGTCGACAGTAGATAGCATTTTTATCCAGCCCGTGCGGGACTGGGAAGCTGAACAACGCAAGCTCTACAGCAGGCGGCGCGCTGAATACAAAGCGCAGCTAGAAGATTGGGAGAAGCAGGGTGAGGAGCTGCAGGCCAACATCACCTCCGGTTTCATCAACCCGCAGAACTTCGAAATCGACCCGCGAACGTCGCACGCTCTCGGAAGGCCTACGGAGCCGCAATTAGTCCGTGTTCTGCGGAAAAACGACACCACCGAAGCGTTGATTGCCGCTCTCGATAAATATCCAGTTGCTACAATCGCTAGCGCCGAAGCGGGCACAATCTTCGGTTCGCATAGCATGAAAGCGGAATCGGTCACCGCTAACCTCGCGCTTGCAAACGAGATGTGGGACGGCGGAGTTATAGACAAGAGCACTGTGGGCGCAGGGGAAGTAAGGGTCGAGGGCATGAGGGTGACGATGGGCCTTCAAGTGCAACCCTCGGTGCTGCAAAACTTCGTAGACAAGACAGGGGGGCTAGCGAGGGGCATCGGCTACTTTGCCCGGTTCCTGTTCTGCCAGCCCGAAACTACCCAGGGCACCCGCATGTACAAGGAGCCTCCAGCGGCCCGACCCGCCTTGGCAGCTTTCTGCCAGAGAATGACCACGCTGTTGTCCATTGAAGCCGAGTTCGACGAGTACGACCGGCTAGAGACACAGATGCTGGCCTTCGACGCCGACGCTCAGAAGTCTTGGATCGCCTTCTACGACGAGGTGGAGGAGAAGCTTAACTACGAAGACGAGTACGGCAGCATTCGCGACGTTGCGAGCAAGGCAGCCGATAACGCCGCTCGACTTGCCTGCTGCTTTCACGTCTTCGCCAACGGCCCTAGCCACCCCATAGCCCGCGACAGCGTGTTGGGTGCTTGTGCCTTGATGCGCTGGTATCTCGACGAGGCAGTCCGCTTCTGCGGTAAAGCCGCGGCGGCTCCGGAGATTGCAGACGCTCAGATGCTCGAAGAATGGTTGGTGAAGGAAACTAAGAAGCGGGCGCGTGCCGGTACGGATCAAAGCCTCGTCATCTCCGTCAACCAGATAAGACGGACTGGGCCGAGCCAATTGCGAAAGGCTCGGACAGGGCGTTTAGAAGACGCGGTAGACATTCTTGCCGATCACCACAGAGTACTTGTGCAAGGGCGGACGGGAAAAAAGGGCCGGGACATAATATTGCGCTCCGAGGTCCTGCGAGAGTACATGCAGTGATGCAAATCCGGGGGCTAATCGTCGCTAATCGTCGCTACGGTTTTCGGGATCGTCGCTACGATCGTCGCTGGCACTAACCACAGAATACCGGTCTTTTCCGGTCATCGTCGCTATCGTCGCGGGCTAAACAGGGCCGTGGACGGTGAAAGTCACCATTGGAGAGTCGCTGGTCGTGTCAAAGAATAGGTATCTCCTCCTCCCGTGGCGGAGGAGATACCAGTCCAAGCCCCCCAACACCTCAAAACCGCGACGATAGCGACGATAGCTCACCAGCCACAGAAAACCCACGTTCTTGCCGTCGCTAACCCCCGCTACGGTTGGCGACTTTAGCGACGATGGCCTAGGCGCAACTAACCGGGCGCAGCACCGTGGTCATCAGAAGGGTACACCGTGGTCCCTCGCCTCCTGTAGTCGCGGCGCAGTGCGGGTGTCCGCCTCAAGCAAGCTGTCGATCTCTTTCGCGATTTGCTCGGCAGTCCGACTGCGGCGGGGCAACGCTTGGTGCTTGCCAATGAAGCCTGTTGGATCCTCCCCATACTTAAAGGAGATCACCTTGGTGCTGCGGCCCAGGGCGAACCCGACTTCCTGCTGCGTCCAGTACGATTTGGAGAAGCCCGGCGTGTGAACCGCCACCATCGCGTCCATGGTCTGTAACGCCCGCTCTATCTCGTCTTGCCAAGCGAGCGTAGGCTGTATGTCTTCGTGCGCCACAAACCCGGCGATGTCGTAAAGTGACAGAGCGTCCTTTAACCGTGTGGCAATTAGCTTGTCGGCGCTGAGGTGCGAGATGAAGAGCCGGAAGTCTTTCGTGTCCTTCCAGTTCGCGGGCGGCTCGCTCACGCCTGAATTCCCAGCTGAAGCATTAAACAGACCCAATTCGTCAGCTACATGGAGGAGGTCTTTTTCGGACACGTCACCCAAGACCTGTTTGACGTAGATGCGCTTGCTGCTGCCGTAGTCGAAGTGCATCGTGCTTATGTCGAGCGCCCGTAAGAAGACATCGATCTCGGAAAATGTGTAACGGCGCTGAAGCTCGGTGCCGATCTTCTCCAGCAGGTCCATCCGTTCGGTTGCGCGCATTCCTCAACGATAGGGCTGCGACGACAAAACGGAACCCCCCGGACAAGCGTGGTCATAGCCGCCGAATAGCCGCCCCACAGATACGCAATCAGCGGTGGCGACACAGCTTAGACGCCGTAGAGTTGATGTAAGACACGGATAACACAAAGAAAAACCAAAATAACAGGAGCACTGACTCAAAGGGCTGCGGTAGGTTTCTAACACATACCGAACATGATCAGCCTTGGAGCACCTAAAGTGGCCGACAATATCGACGTTAGAGTCAGCGTGAGCTTGGACCCAGAGAACTTGCGTCTGGACGAGGGCTACAATGACGAGACCGCCCAATTTGTGGGTAGCGTGGTGAACGCCTTCAACGACGCATACGTCACCCTCGGAAAAGTCCACGATCTTCGAGAGCTTTGGCTGGCGAACCCTGCTGTGACCAAAGAGGGTGCCGTGGTCATTGTCGCCAAGGAAGCCGAGAAGCACCGCGACCGCGTTCTCGGTCGCTTCGATAAGGCGGCGCGGGACCTTGCAGCCAACATCGAGCACACCGAGAAGCAACTCATGGAGCCACTGCGCGAGCAGGCGGGCTTGGGCTCACTTAATGGTGAGGTTCGCGCTTACGTTCGTGGCCTACAGCGCAAGGAACGCGAAGCCTTCATGCGGCAAGCGTTCGAACAGGGCGACGAAGCCACGCTGCTGGCAATTCTTGGCGCTCAGAGTTTCCTCAGCGGGCTGACCAAGCTCGACCAAGACTACTTCCTTCGCGAGTACCACACGCAGAAGCGCCCTGACTTGGTGCGGCGGCTGGACGTCATGCGCAAGTTCGAGAAGCGGCTCCACGCCGCTGCTCCAATTCTACGGGCGCAGTTTGCCAAAGCTATCGGTGAGCAGCCCGGCGTCGTGGCCCACCTCCAGCGGGCAAACGAGCAGGCGCTGGCCGCGCTCAAGATCGAGCCCACGGCGTAAGCCTGATCTCCAACTGAAAAGAACAGGACACCCTGTGACCCAGCATATACCCCCACCGTGGCTCACCGGGCCGCCGTCCGCGCCGATACCGTCCGCGCCGGTCCAGACACCCACAACCGCTCCGGAACGCGCTGGACGGTGGGTTAAAGGCCAAAGCGGCAACCCGGCTGGACGCCCTCCCGGTCGACCTGATCCGCGCACGAAGATCACCCGCGCTCTGATGGACGAGGGCGTGGAGATCGCCCGTGTGGTCACAGCCGCCGCAAAGGACGGCGACCTACAGGCCGCGTCGTTGGTGCTCCTCCCGCATCGCCCCAGCGCTCCGGCCCGAGGCTCCCGCAGTGGAGTTCAACTTCAACCCGCAGGCCAGCACGTCGCAGCAGGTCGAGGCAATCCTTGCGGCCATGGCTGAGGGCTCGGTGCCCGTGGACCTGGGCAAGCAGCTGATCGAGGCCGTCCGGGCGCTGGCGGACGTGCGGGCAGTCGAAAACTTGGAGGAGCGCGTTGCAGCGCTCGAGCAGAAGGAGGCACGCTGATGCCCGTCTACAAGACTGCAAACAACAAGGTCGTCGCCGACGAGCCCGAAGCCGACGACCTGTTCGTCCAAGTCGTATGGCACGGTCCCCATGAGGATGGTCGCCACATGGTCGGCTTTGAGGGACCCATAGAGCCCATCGCCGAATACCAGCGCACCATTGAGTGGGCGGTGAGCATGGCCGAGTACATGCGGTTCCCGCTCTACGTGGTCCCGCTCCGGATACAGGACGCATTGAAGACCGAACGCATGAAGCGGGCTGTCGAGCGGCTGACCGATCAAGAGCGTGGGGAACTGCGCCGCATGATTGTTGCCCGGCTCGCGGAGGTTATGCGCGACTGCGACGACCCAGACTTGCGGGCAGACGCCTACGACCAGCTCCTCGAACTGAAGGTGATCCGCCTGTGACCCACAATCCCGAAAACGCCCGCCTAGCTGACGACCCCCTTAAGGTACGTCGCGCAGCCGAGATTGTCCGTCAGCGCGAGATCGAAGAGGGCTTGCAGCGCCGACACGTAGCAGAAGCCGAGTATGCGCGGCTGTACGCAGCGCACAACTTCGCTCTTGCACTACGCCTCGGCAAAGCCACCAGGGGCTGACCACGTGTCCGCCCGATCCATGCTTGCGCGTGTCCGGCGTTTGGAAGCAGCGCGGGCTCCCGGCTCACCGTTCGTACGCGAGTGGGGCAGCTTCGATGCCTTCGCGGCTTGGGCGGAGGCTAAGGTTGTCGCGGGCGAGTTCGGCACTGAGGTCCGCATGGTTGTGCATTGCTTCGCCCGCTGGGAGCGCGACGGACACTGGGAGTTGGGAAGGTGAACGCCGTCCCAGAATGGTTAGCCAACTGGCGCAATGGGGTGGTCCCTACCAAGCCGCCAACGCCGCCCAGGGCTGCCCCCGCGCCCCGTCCTGCCACTGAGCCCCGTCCGGACCGGCTAGGGTTCTCTGAGCCGCAGGAATGGCCGGACGACCGTGGAAAGCGCAGGGAGGTAGTGCTGGACCATGATCACAACCCGCCGCGTATGGTGAGGCGTGTCGGCTGGCTTCGCTGTATGCGTTGCCGCAAGCCGTTCTTCAGCGCTGATGTGGTCAGGCTTAGGCTGTGCTCGGGCGAATGGGGCTGCCGAAGGAGGGACGACGTACACGTTAGCTAACGGCTGACGAGGGTCCCAGCACTTGTGGCCACAACAAAGAAGGGACCCAGCATTAGCTGAGTCCCTTCTGCAAAACTGAAGTCTCTAGATGCCTTAAGCCATCTGCATCAACTTGGCCGTGCTGCGACGACGATTACGACGCATGCTCGCCCCGATTGCGCCAAAGCCGAGCAACATCATTGCCCAGGTTCCGGGTTCTGGAACAGCGGTCATGGTCACACCACCGAGACGGACCTGCCGAAGATCAACGACGCCCGTGCCGTTCGTGTCAAATCCGATGGAAGTGATGCGATCGCCGGCGGTTGCTTGAAAGCCAAAGAAGTTCTGGCCATTGCCGAGCAAAAATGGACTGCTCGTAGTGGCAACCCCATTGACGAAGATGGTCACCGAAGTGGTGCCGGCCAGAGCGTTGAAGAGGTTAAATTCTGCCGAGGTGAATGAGCCACCACCCGTTAGAAATATCGTAGCGGCATCCAAGGACCCGTCAGTTGCGGCGAAACGAGCCTGGCCGTTTGAGTCCATCGATGAGAGAGTTTCCGTCCCGGCAAGCGGCGCACCCGACCGAACACTTACCGAGGTTCGGGTCTGGTTCGTGGTTCCCATAACCGTGGTGCCGGTCATGTTGGTCGTGGAAAGTACGTTCTCGTCAGGCTGCACGGCGCCCGGAGACGGCGTGACGATAATGGCAGCGCTTGCCGGAGTGGCAAGAGCGAGGGCCGCTCCTGCTGCGGCCAGGGTCATCAGCGTCTTCATAGCGATCGTCCTTACGCGTTACACGTTGGCCCCTGTGGTAAGCACGACTCCGGGCAGTGACGAACGTTCCCATGGTTTAAAAATATAGTTAACCGCCCGCGATTATGTGACGTTTAAGTGACGAATCTATTCTTTGCCTGAGCTAGTGGATAGTCGCCTGGCCACTGTTCAGCGTCGATCTAAGTGGCGCCACCATGTAAGCTTTCATCCCATAAAGACCTAAGCTCGCGCGCCATGGGTAAGATGCTGACGCTTCCCCGGTGCGGCTTAGCAAGGCACCAACATGATTCGTTAGACTTACGGTAGAACACGTGGGCAGAGGCTCGGCGGCACCCGCAAGGGCCACCACCAAGTGCTTGTATTTGCTAAGGAAAATTGGCGCGCCCGGAACGATTCGAACGTCCGACCCTCAGATTCGTAGTCTGATGCTCTATCCAGCTGAGCTACGGGCGCTTGCCGAGGGCGGCGTCTAGAGGCAGGTGACGCAGTGCGCAACCCCTTGTTGCGATGCTTGTCGCTGTTAGAGGGAAAGGATGCGTCGCTTGCCCCACCGCCCTGCCCTCGTGGCGCTGTCCTTGTTCGTGAGCGGCCTCGCGGGCTGCGCGTCGGTGAAAGACGCACCGTCGCTCGCGCGGCGGCCCGCCGAAGCGATCGATCCCCGCCTGCCGATCGTCGATCGCTCCGACGCGCTGCCGGCCGATCCCGCACTGGCGGCAGCGCTGCGGGGGATCGCCGCTCCCGCCTTTGCCCAGGCGCGCACCGTGGACGGCGCGATCGCCAGGGCCGAGACGCTCGCCGCCGCGGCGGGGCCCTCCGGAAGCGAGAGCTGGATCAGCGCGCAGCAGTCGCTTTCCGCCGCGATCGCCGCGCAGGAGCCGGTGACCCGCGCGATCGGCGCATTCGACGCCGCGGTGGCCGAGCGCATCGCGTCCGGCGCACGACTGGTCCCGCGCGATCTCGATGCGGTGCGGGCAATCGCTGGCGAACTGGCGCAAGTCGACAGCCGCCACCGCGCCGCCATCGCCTCGATTCAGCGCCGCCTGACAGGTTGAGCGAGCCATTCTTCGCGGCCGATTGCGAACGTCACCTGCGGGTTGGGCGGCGCGTCGGCCGGAAAGCGTCGGTCGACATAATCGTGGCCCGGCAGGTGCCGCATGCCGAGCCGCAGCATCAGTCCCTGGCTGGGCTGGTTGCCGAGCGCGGTGAAGGCAATCACCCGCGGTGCATCGAAGCGGTCGAACGCGAGGTCGAGCGACGCCGTCGCGGCCTCCCTGGCATAGCCTTGCCCCCACGCATCCTCACGCAGGCGCCAGCCGATCTCCATCTCCCCGTGGAGCGGCTCGGCCCCAGGCGCATTGGCGCGCTTGAGGCCGCAAAAGCCGAGCAGGGCGTCGTCGGACCGCCGTTCGACCGCCCAGAAGGTGAAGCCATGGTCGGCCTGGTAGGCATCGAGCCGCGCCCGGGCAGCGGCCATCTGAGCGGGCGAAAAGACGCCGCCCAGCCAGCGCATCACTGCCGGCGTATTGGTGAAGCGCACGAATTCGGCCCAGCGTTCGTCGTCCCATGTGCGGAGGATCAGACGATCGGTCTTGGCGACGACGGTGCTCGTCACGGCATTTCCAGCACCGGCAGGATCGAGGCATGGTCGTCGGTCCAGTGGACGCGTGCGCCGAACGGAAGGCCTACCCACAGGTCTGATTCGGTCGCCTTGACCCGCTCGATCAGTGCAGGGTCGGTAGAGAGAGCGGTCCAGGTCGTCTCGAACCCGCGGACGAGGCGATCGCCGGCGGCCGCGGCGAGGACGCCGGACATGCCGACGCTTTCCCCGCCGGTCCGCACCACCGGGCGAAGTTCGAGATGGCGGTTGGAGATGTGGATCATCAGCAGCCCGCCTGGGCGCAGCGCCCGCCGGTAGATGGCGAAGGCTTCCTTGGTCAGCAGGTGCATCGGGATGGCGTCGGACGAAAAGGCGTCGATGACGAGGATGTCGAAGCTGGCGGGCGCGGCTTCGGCCAGCTTCAGCCTGGCGTCCCCGATCACCACCTGCGCGGTGGGCACGCATTCGCGCAAGAAGTGAAAGCGCGGCCCGCGGGCGAGCGCGACGACGGCGGGATCGATCTCAAACAGGGTCCAGACCTGCCCCGGGCGCGCGTAGCAGCCAAGCGTACCGAGGCCGACGCCGACTACGCCGACGCGGGCCGAGGGCCCCATCAGGGCCGGGAGATTTGACATCACCCGCCCTACCCCCGACCCGGTCCAGTAATAGCTGGTCGGCGTCCGGCGCCGCTCGGGTGGCCCGAGCAATTGCACGCCGTGAGTGGTGGTGCCGTGGATCAGCACGCGCTGGCCGAATTCCTCGCTGATCCGGTACACGCCGAAATAGCTTCGGGTCATCTGGCCGTTCAGGCTGTCCTCGATCTGCCTGAAGCCCCCGCCCGCCAGGATCACCGCTGCAATCGCCAGGGCGAACAGGCGGCGACGGCCGAGCGCAAAGGTCGCCAGTCCCGCACCGACCGAAGCGAGCAGCGCCACCGCGGTGCGATTGTCGACACTTGCCGCGATGAAGGACGATACGAGCAGCACAAGGATCAGCAGCAGCAGCACGCGGCCTGCCATCTTGCCGGAGGTGACATCGGCAAGGGCGGGCACGGGTTGGCGACCGCCGAGAAGATAGGCTGCGGCGACCATCAGCAGCGGGTGCTCGTAGGTCCAGTCGAAAATCAGTGGCGCGATCAGGGCGCAGAACAGTCCGCCCAGCACCCCGCCGACCGACAGAGCGAGATAGAAAAGTGTCAGCCCGGCAGGTTCGGGCCGTTGATCGTAGAGCTGAGCGTGGAGCGCGCAGGCCGCGAGGAACATCGCGAGGATAGCAAACAGGACCACCAGCGGGAGCAGGTCGCCCTCCAGCACGAACAGCAGGCTGGCGGCGAGCATCAGCGCGAACGGCGCGGCGGCGGTGCAGAAGTTGGCGACCCCGCGCCGCTCGGCGAAGGCGATGCTGAAGCTGAGGAGGTAGAGGCCGAGCGGCACCACCCAGAGCAGCGGCATGGGGGCGACATCGGTAGTGAGGTGAAGCGTCGTCGACAGCATCAGGCCCGACGGCACGGCGGCGATCAGGGCCCAGCGGGCAAAGGTGCGAAGCGGGATCGTCGGCGCGGCCTCGCGCGGCGTCGGAGCCTGGTCCTGGCGCAGCAAAGGCAGGCCGCAGGCCGCAACCAGCACCATCATCGCGCCATAGCCCCACGACCACCACAGGCTGTTCTCGGCGACCCCGACTAAGGGCTCGAGCAGCAGCGGATAGGCGATCAGGCCGCAGAAACTGCCGAGGTTGGAGGCGACGTACAGCGGATAGGGGTCTGCGCCCCCGATCGCCAGCCAGCGCTGGAGGAGCGGGGCCTGGGCCGAGATGGCGAAGAACAGGGGGCCGACCGAGATCAGCAGCAGCCATGGCACCCACAGGAACGGCTCGGCCGTGGCGGGCGGGCTTCCCGCCGCGAGCGACAGGGGCAAGGTAAGGCCTGCAGCAAACAGCACGGCGAGGTGGATGCCGACCTGGGCCCGCGAACCGAACCGGCTGAGCAAATGGGCATAGGCATAGCCACCTAGCAGCAGCCCCTGGTAGACCAGCATCGCCGAGTTCCACACCGCCGGTGCCCCGCCCAGCCGCGGCAGGGCCATCCGCGCCAGCATCGGCTGGACGAGGAACAGCAGGAACGAGCCGGTGAAGACGGCGAGGGTGAACAGCCAGCGCGGCGCGAGGGCCGCCTGCGGCGCGGGTGGGGCGAGACTGGCCATCACCTCTCCACCGTCACCCGGGCCGGAAACTGTCGCGTGGGGTCACTCGCCGCTCAGCCAGCGATCAGCCGGGCAGCATCGAGGGCGTGGTAAGTGAGGATCCCGGTCGCCCCCGCGCGCTTGAAGGCGAGCAGGGTTTCCAGGATCAGCGCGTCGCGGTCCCCTGCCCCGGCCGCCGCGGCATGCTCGATCATCGCATATTCGCCGCTCACCTGGTAAGCGAAGGTCGGGACTTCGAACCGCTTGCGGACCGCCGCCAAGACGTCGAGGTAGGGCATGCCCGGCTTCACCATCACCATGTCCGCACCCTCGGCGATATCCATCGCCACTTCGCGCATCGCCTCGGCGGCGTTGGCCGGATCCATCTGGTAGCCGCGCTTGTCGCCTTTCAGCCGGCCGCCCGAACCGACAGCGTCGCGGAAGGGCCCGTAGAAAGCCGAAGCATATTTGGCGGCATAGGCCATGATCGCGGTGTCGCACTGGCCGGCGGCTTCGAGCCCGGCGCGGATCGCCCCGACCCGGCCGTCCATCATGTCCGACGGGGCGACGATGTCAGCGCCAGCCTGCGCCTGGACCAGCGCCTGCTGAACGAGGATGGCGGTGGTGTCGTCGTTGAGGACACATCCGCGCTCGTCGATCAGGCCGTCGTGGCCGTGCGCGGTGTAGGGGTCGAGCGCGACGTCGGTCAGCACGCCGATGTCGGGACAGGCGTCCTTCACCGCCTTGACCGCGCGGCAGATGAGATTGTCGGGATTGAGCGCTTCCTCGGCCCGTTCGGAACGCAGATACGCGGGGGTGTTGGGGAACAGCGCAACGCAGGGGATACCGGCCTGCCATGCTTGCCTGGCCTGAGCGCCGATGCGGTCCACGGTCCAGCGGCTTACGCCCGGAAGCGCGGCGATCGGCTCCTCGCAGCGATCGCCGTCGCAAATGAACAGTGGCAGGATGAAGTCGCTGGGATGGAGGCGATGCTCGGCCAGCATGGACCGGATCCATGGCGCGGAGCGGCCTCGGCGGAGACGAAGCGCGGGAAAAGCAGCAGTCATAACCACTCTATACGGCACCTCTTGCTCGTTCCAAGCATTGGGGGACCATGGCTGACGATACGCTACCGAAACAGGCCGTCCTTATCGTCAACGCCATGAGCCGGACCGGCGGCGCTGCCTTCGAGGATGCGAAACGCATGCTGGAGGAACGCGGCGTCGAGCTGCTGTCCGCCCATGCCATCACCGATCCCGAGCGGATGCGCCCGACCGTATGCAAGGCGCTGGACGAGAAGGCGCCGATGATCATCGTCGGGGGCGGCGACGGGTCGCTGTCCAAGGCGGTCGACGATTTCCTGGGCACCGAGACGGTGTTCGCGCTGCTTCCGCTGGGCACCGCCAACAGCTTCGCCAAGACACTGGGGATCGGGACCGAGCTAGCCGATGCGGTCGAGACCATCGCCACCGGCCGCAAGATGCGGATCGACCTCGGCGCGATCGACGGTGACTATTTCGCCAATGCTGCGGCGATGGGGCTGTCGCCGCTGATCGCGGAGACGGTGCCGCACAATCTCAAGAAGGCGCTGGGGATGCTCGGCTACATAATCTGGGCGGTGCGGGTGGCCTTCAAGTTCCGCCCGTTCCGGCTCCGCATCACCGTGGGCGGGCGCGTGCACAAGGTGTGGGCGACCGAGGCGCGGATCGCCAACGGGACCCACCATGGCGGGATCGAGTTGGTCGAGAGCGCCGACCTGCAATCGGGCGAGATCGTGGTGCAGGCGGTGACCGGCAAGAGCCTGGTGCACCTAGGCTGGAGCTGGCTTGCGACCCTGTTCAAGCTCAAGTCGCGCGACCAGAACGTGACCGAATTCCGCGGCAAGGAGCTGCGGATCGAGGCGCGCCCGCGTCAGAAGATCTCGATCGACGGCGAGCTCAGCGCCCGCACGCCGGTGACGGTTACAGTGGCGCGGGCTGCGGTGTGGGTCGCGGCGCCTCGCTGACAATCATCCGCGCCTGCTTCCAACGGCCCGAGCGGAAGTAGGCAACTGCCAGCGTAAGGTTCACCAAGGTGCTGACCGGGAAGCTCCACCATAGCGCGTCGGCGCCGAGCCACTCGCGCCCGAGCCAGGCGAAGCCGATCCGCACCGGCAACAGGCCGATCGCGAGGATGAGCAGCGGCACGAACACTGCGCCATTGGCGCGGACGGTGCCGAAGATGACCAGGGTGATGCCGAACAGCAGGAAGCTCCAGGTCGCGATCCACTGGATGTGGACGGCGATCGGCAAAGCTGGGCTGTCCATGCCCAGGAACAGGCCGAGCGCAGGGCGTTCGAAGAGGAGGAACAGGGCGATCATCGCGCCGGTGATCGCCAGCACCTGGACGATGGCGATGCCGGTGATGCGGCCGACCCGGTCCCATTTTTGCGCACCGATGTTCTGAGCGGTCATCGCGCTGACCGCCGCGCCGAACGCCATCGCGGGCATCTGGACGTAGGTCCACAGCTGCATGGTAACGCCATAGGCCGCCGCGGTGTGCACGCCCTCGGCATTGACCAAGCCGATCAGCAGCAAGCTGGAAAGCGAGATGACGATCATCTGCAGGCCCATCGGGAAGCCCTTGAGGACGATCGTCTGCAAGCGGTCGCCGGCCGGCTTGAGATAGGTCAATTCCTTGCCGCGCAGGCGCAGCGGCAGATCGCGCGCGTAGATGAAGATGACCAGGCCGAGCAGCGCGGTCCAGTTGGCTACGGTGGTGGCGAGTGCCGAGCCGGCGATGCCCATTTCGGGAAACGGGCCGATTCCCGAGATGAAGAACGGGTTGAGCCCGCTATCGAGCAGCACCGCGAGCCCCATGAACCAGAGGGGCGTCAAGCTGTCGCCCGATCCGCGCAGGGCCATCATGGTCATGATCATCAGGATGGCCGGCGGCATCGAAAAGAAGATCACGCGGAGGTAGGCGTCGGCCAGCGGCACCGCTTCGGGCGGGGTGCCGAGCAGGCCGAGGATGTCCGGGCTGAAATACCAGCCGCCGACCGCGACGAGGACCCCGAGCAGGCTGAAGAAGCCGACCGCGGTGCCGAACGCACGCCGGGCAGCATCGACGTCGCGGCGGCCAAAGGCCTGGGCGATCAGGATCGAGCTCGCCATCGAAAAGCCGAAGGTGAAGGCGCTGGCGAGGAACATCACCATGTTCGAATTGGCGGTCGCGGCGAGCGCGTCCTCGCCGATCAGGCGGCCGACCCATGCGGAGTTGATCGACCCGTTGAGCGACTGGAGGATCGACGAGCCCAGCGTCGGCAGCGCGAAGGAAATGAGCGTAATGCCGATCGGCCCGCTGGTGAGGTCGCGCTGGCCGGGGCGCGACGGCGGCGGGGCAGGTTCGGTATCGGCCATTCACTCTCCTACCCCGGCGCAAGTCGGGGCCCAGTGCCTTTGTTCCCCGCTTGACAGGGTCCGGCCGGGCCCCGGCTTGGGGGCCGGAGGCGAACGATTAGCCCAGACGCGCCAGCGCGGCGCGGAGGCGGTCGGCTTCGGCGCTGCGAGCTTCGTGATCGGCGCGGGCCTTGGCAACCGCTTCTGGCTTGGCCCGCTCGGCGAAGGCCGGATTGGACAGCCGCGCGCCGAGGCTGTCACGGTCCTTTTCCGCGGCTTCAGCGGCCTTGGCGAGGCGGGCGCGCTCGGCGTCTAGATCGATCGCATCGCCAAGCGGGAAGGCGACAGTCGCGCCGCCGACCACGATCTGTGCCGAGCCGGCGGACGGCGCGTCGGCCGCGACCGGGGCTCCGACCTTGCCCATGCGGGTCAGTGTCGCGCCTTCCTGCTCGATCAGGGCGAGCATGGCGCCGGCCCCCTCACCTGCCAACACATGCGGAACGAGGGTCGCGGTCCAGGGCACGTTGAGTTCGGAGCGCAGGGTGCGGACGCCCTCGACGAAGCCGATGATGGCCTCGACCTTGGACTTGGCCTCCGCGTCACTGCCCGCTTCGGGCTCCGGCCACCTCGCAAGGATCAGGTCGTAGGGACGCTCGCCCATGCCGTGCCAAAGTTCTTCGGTGACGAAGGGCATGAACGGGTGGAGCATGACCAGGATTTGGTCAAACGCCCAGCCCGCGACGGCACGGGTTTCCTCGTCGAAGCCGCCCTTCACCAGCTCGACATACCAGTCGCAGAAGGTGCCCCAGGTGAAGTGGTAGATGGCGTCGGCCATGCCGTCGAAACGCAGGTCGTCGAAGGCGGCGTTGAGGCGGGCGAGCGTCTCCACCACTTCGCCGATGATCCAGCGGTTGACCGGCTTGCTCGCTTGCGGCGCGGCGATCGAGGCCGAGGGGCCGACCCTGTTCATCTGCAGGAAGCGGGCGGCGTTCCACAGCTTGGTCGCGAAGTTGCGATAGCCCTCGACGCGTTTCTCATCGAGCTTGATGTCGCGACCCTGGCTTTCCATTGCCGCCATGGTGAAGCGCAGCGCGTCGGCACCGTATTTGTCGATGAGCCCGAGCGGGTCGACGGTGTTGCCCTTGGACTTGCTCATCTTCTGACCCTGCGCATCGCGGACCAGGCCGTGGAGATAGAGCGTGCGCCACGGCACCTCGTCCATGAATTCCAGCCCCTGCATCGCCATCCGCGCATCCCAGAAGAACAGGATGTCGAAGCCGGAGATGAGGACCGAGTTAGGATAGTGTCGGGCAAGATCCTCGGTCTGCTCGGGCCAGCCGAGCGTCGCGAAGGGCCACAGCGCTGAGCTGAACCAGGTGTCGAGGACGTCCTCGTCCTGCGTCAGCACGCGATTGTCGCCAGCCTGGGCATGCGCTTCCTCGGCGCTCAGCGCGACAAAGGCGTTGCCGTCGGCATCGTACCACGCCGGGATGCGGTGGCCCCACCACAATTGGCGCGAGACGCACCAGGGCTGGATGCCTTCGAGCCAGTTAAACCAGGTCTTGGACCAGGTGTCGGGGACGACCTTGATCGCGCCGGACTTGGTGGCCTCGACCACGCGTTCGGCGAGCGGCTTCACGTCGACATACCATTGGTCGGTCAGCCATGGCTCGATCACCACGCCCGAGCGGTCGCCGAGCGGCGTCGCGATGGTGCGGTCCTCGATCTTGACCAGCGCGCCGGCGGCGTCGAGCAGTTCGACGACGCGCTTGCGGGCCTCGAAGCGCTCCATGCCGAGCAGCTCGGCTGGGACCAGGCCGTCGGCGGTCTGGCAGATATTGGCCGCGGCATTGAGCATGTTGAGCATGTCGCCGGCCTTGAAACCGGCGCGCTTGCCGACCTCGAAGTCGTTGAAATCGTGGCCCGGCGTGATCTTGACCGCGCCGCTCCCTAGTTCGGGATCGGCATGCTCGTCGGTGACGATCGGGATCAGGCGGCCGGTGATCGGCAGCTTGATCTGCTTGCCCACCAGCCCGGTGTAGCGCTCGTCGGTCGGGTGCACCGCCACCGCCATGTCGGCGAGCATCGTCTCGGGCCGGGTGGTGGCGACCTCGATATGGCCGCTGCCATCGGATAGCGGATAGCGCAGGGTCCAGAACTTGCCGGCCTGGTCGCGGGTCTCGACCTCGAGGTCGGAAATGGCGGTCTGGAACTTGGGATCCCAGTTCACCAGGCGCTTATCGCGGTAGATGCGGCCGCGCTTGTGAAGCTCGACGAAGGTGTGGAGGACGGCCTTGGAGAAGCCCTCGTCCATGGTGAAGCGCTCATTGCTCCAGTCGCAGGAGGCGCCGAGGCGGCGGAGCTGACGGGTGATCTGGCCGCCGCTTTCGTGTTTCCACTCCCACACCTTGTCGACGAACTGATCGCGAGTGAAGTCGGTGCGCTTCTGCTGCTGCGCGTTGAGCTGCCGCTCGACCACCATCTGGGTGGCGATTCCGGCATGGTCGGTGCCCACGACCCAGAGCGCATCCTTGCCCTGCATCCGGGCGCGGCGGACGAGGATGTCCTGCAGCGTGTTGTCGAGCGCGTGGCCGATGTGGAGGCTGCCCGTGACGTTGGGCGGCGGCATGACGATGGTGAACGGCTCGGCGTCGGGGCGCGCCGGGCGGAAGGCGCCGCTCTCCTCCCAATGCCCGTACCAGCGGGTTTCGATCGGGCCGGGTTCGAAGGTCTTGGGAAGGTCGCTCATGGTTGCGGCGGTTAGCGAGAGCCAACCGCCGAAACAACTGTGTGGCTCAGTTGGCGGTGCCCATCGTCGGCTGACCGCCAGTCCACTGCTTCATCCAGCGCTGGACCTCGCGATACCATTGGATCGAATTCTGCGGCTTCAGCACCCAGTGGTTCTCGTCGGGGAAGACGACCAGCTTGGACGGGATGTTGCGGCGCTGGAGGGCGGTGAAGGAGGCGATCCCCTGGGTGTAGGGAATGCGGTAATCCTTCTCGCCGGTGATCACGAGCATCGGGGTCTTCCACTTGGCGACGTGGTTGACCGGGTTCCAGCGCTCGAACGCGGCGGGATCCTCGTAATAGGTCTTGCCGCCATGTTCCCACTCGTCGAACCATAGCTCCTCGGTCTCGTAGGCCATGGCGCGGGCGTCGAACACGCCGTCATGCTGGACCAGGCACTTGAACCGGTCGGGCCACTGGCCGGCGATCCAGTTCATCATGTAGCCGCCATAGCTGGCGCCGAGCGCGCAGGCGTTGTCGGCCTGAAGCTGCTTGTCCTGCGCCGTGGCGTAAGCGAGGCCGAGCTGGAGGTCCTGCAGCGGCTTTCCGCCCCAGTCGTTCTGGATGCTGTCGGTGAAGGCCTGGCCGTAACCGGTGGACCCGTGAAAATCGACGCTGACCACGCCCATCCCCATCGAGGCCATAACCCGCGGGTTCCAGCGGTAGGACCAGCCGTTGCCGAAACTGCCCTGCGGTCCGCCATGGACGACGAAGGCGACCGGCAGCGGGTGGTTGACCACCGGCTTGACCTTGATCCCCCACACCTTGTCGCCATTCGCACCGGCGAAGCTGAAGCGATCCACGGTGACCGGGTCGAGTTCAGCCAGCAGCGTCTTGTTGACGGCTGTCAGCTGAACCGGCTTGGCGCGGCCGCGGAGGAGGTAGAGGTCGTCGGGGGCCTGGATGCTGTTGGAGGTGTAGAGCACCCCGCCGTTCGGCAGCGCCTGGACATTGCCGGCATTGCCGTCGGCGGTCAGGCGGGTGACCCGCCCGCTCGCGACATCGACGCGGAAGATCGGATGCTCCAGCGTGTCGCCGGTGGTGACCAGAATCGAGCGATTGTCGGGAGCCCACTCGATCGAGCCAACCGAGCGGTCCCAGCCTTGGGTCAGAGCACGGACCCGCCCGGTGGCAAGGTCGCGCAGCATCAGCACCTGGCGGTCGGCCTCATAGCCAGCGCGAGCCATCGAGACATAGGTCAGGGTGCGGCCATCGGGCGAGACAGTCGGCAGGGTGTCGGTGCCGTCATTATCGGGAGTTAGGTTGGTCGGCTGGCCCGATCCGTCGGCGGGCGCGGCGAACACGTCGAGGTTGGTCGAAGTAGGCTCGATCCGGCCCGCTTCGCGCAGCGCGAAGAAGACGGTGCGGCCGTCCCTCGACCAGCTGATCTCCTCGCCCCCGCCGAACGGCTTGGACGGCGTGTCCCCGACCAGCGCGCCGGTGACGCGCGTGCCGAAGCCCTGCAGCTTCCCGCCCGCGACGTCGAAGGTGTAGATCCGGCTCTTGACGCCAGGCTCGGCCCAGGTGTCCCAGTGGCGCACGAATAGCTGATCGTAGACCCGGCCCGACCCCGGCTCCTTGGCGGCGAAGGTGGTCGCGGCGCAGGCGAGGTCGGGGCAGTCGCGCTGGTCGGCCCAGACAAGGACGCGCTTGCCGTCGGGGCTAATCTTGAAGCCCGAGATGTCGGCGCCGAAGTCACTCATCACCTGCGCGGCGCCGCCGATCGGCATCCGGTGCAGCTGGTCGCGCTCGCCCACAGCCTTGAGGAAATAGAGCGCACCGTCGGGTCCGAACACCGCGTCGTGCGCGCCCTCGGCGCCAGCGATCGGTTGCGGCGCGGCTCCGGCGCGGGTCAGGTCGAGGCTGTGGAGGACATTGTTGCGCTTGTTGGCGGCAAGGTCGGTGGTCGACAGGGTGAACACCGCAATCTTGCCGTCGGGCGAGACTTCGGGCGCGCCCAGGCGGCGCATCATGTGCATGTCGGTGGCGGTCATCGGCCGGGCGGCGGTGACGGTGGGGGCGAGGACGGCGGCAGCGGCCGCCAGCAGGAGGGAGCGCTTGATCATGGCGCCGAGGCGTAGCAGCGCGGCGGTGAACCGCAAGTGGCGGTGCTAGAGCCCCTGCCCCGTGATCCGCCCGATCTCGCGCTTCACATGCTCGTCGACGATGCCGGGGAGGTTCTGGTCGAGCCAGTCCTTGAGCATCGGGCGGAGCATGTCGCGGACCATCTGCTCGAGCGGATTGACCGCGGGCGGCGGCGGCGCGGAGGCGGCGGCTTCCTGCAGCGCGGCGAGGCGCGAGCGACTGGCCTCCGCCGCATCGTCGCTGACCAATGGCGGACCGAGGTCGACCTGCGGAAGCTGCATCTCCTCGATCACCGGCTGGTCGAGTTCGAGAACCTCTTCCTCCGCGGGCTCCTCAGGCTCCGGCTCAACGCGGGCGGCAGGCGGCGGCGCGGCGACCTGGACAGTGCTGCGCAGCTCCTTTTCCTCCGCGATCACTTTCTTGATCGAAGCGAGGATGTCTTCCATCGAGGGTTCGCGGCCAGCCATTCTGCCCTGCTACCCTCAACGCGGAGGGATTGTCACCCCTGGGCTCGGCGGACCGGACATCGGCGCGCCGGGCTGAGTGGCGATCGGCTCCTCCGCCGCGGACACGGTGCGGGTCGAACGCGGCACGTAGCGGCCTTCGCTCTTCCAGTCGTTCCACTGGCCGGCTACCCGGCGGTAATTGCCGATCGGGTCGTAGAGCGGCCCGCCCTCGAGCCCGAGATCCTCTGCCTCGGCCTGGCCCATCGCGTTCAGCAGCTGGAAGCCGGCGACATATTGGTCGCGCCGTGCACTGACCAGCTGGACCTGCGCGTTGAGCAGTTCCTGCTCGGCGTTAAGGACGTCGAGCACGGTGCGGGTGCCGACGCTGCGTTCGGCGCGGGCGCCTTCGAGCGCGAGCTGGGCAGCCGACACCGCCACCTCGTTCGAGGCGATCGCCTGGCGAGTCGCGACCACGCTGGCGAAGGCCGAACGGACCGACTGGACCACCACCCGCTCGGTCTCGATGGTCCGCTCGAGCAGCTGGCCTTCGACCGCACGGGCCTGAGCGATACGCGCGCTGGGGAGGCCGCCCTGATAGAGCGGGACGCGGGTGTTGAGGCCAATCGTCGTCTGCGTGCCCGCGCGGGGAATGCCCGCGACCTGGCTTCCGCCCACGGTGTTGACGTAATCGCCGCTGAGCACGCCCGACACGGTCGGAAGGCGGTCGGCGCCGGCGACGCGGACGTCGATCCCGGCGGCCTGAGCCTGGCGGACGACCGCAATCACGTCGGGATTGGCGACCAGCGCGATCCGCACGGCTTCTTCGGCGCTGGTGGGCAGCGGCGGAAGCGGCGGCGGCGAGGCAAGCTGCCCCGGGGCCTGACCGACGACCTGGCGGTAGAACGCCTCGCTCGACAGCAGTCGGCCCTGCGCCAGCGCAAGGTTGGCGCGGGCCAGTGACAGGCGCGCTTCGGACTGGGCGACGTCGGTGCGGGTCAGGTCACCGATCTGGAATCGGTCCTGGGTTGCCCGGAGGTTGGTTGAAAGAACGTCGATCTGGTTGCGGTTGAGCTCGACGATCGCGCGGTCGCGGATCACGTCCATATAGGCTTGGACAGCCTGGACGAAGACATCGCCTTCGACCGCGCGAAGCGTGGCGCGGCCGGCCTCGACCCGGGTCCGCGCGGCCTCGACCGAATTCTTGACCCGGCCGCCCTGGAACAGCGGCACGCTGAGGTCGAGACCGCCCGAGACGATCGGCCCCTTGGAGCGACCGGTGTCGAGCACGCCCGAGCGGGTGAGGTCGCGGTTGAGACCGACGTTGGCGGCGACCTGCGGGCGACCCGCGGCCCGCGCGATGGCGACCCCAGCGTCATTTACCCGAAGCGCCTCGCGCTGGCCGTTGAGGGTGGGGTTGGTCCGGTAGGTGGAGACCAGGGCCTCGCGCAGCGTGTCGGCGGCGGCGGGGCTGGCAAGGATCAGCGCGGCAAGCGCGCTGCAGCTGAGAAGATGGCGCACAGGGTGCTTTCTTTGACGCATCAGAAGGTGAAGACGGCCGGCCGAGCAAAGCCCGGCAACGGCGCCATGGCGGAATCGGCGAAGCTCTTGAGCCCGAAGCCATGAACCGAGCGTGTCCCGACCTGAAGTCGCGAAACGCCCTTTTCGACCAGGCCGACCGCGAGCCGGCCACCGGGCTTCAGCTGTTCGACCAGTGCGTCGGGTAGTTGCTCGACCTCGCCGTCGACCAGGATGATGTCGAACGGGGCATGCGACGGCGCGCCTTCGGCGAGCGGGCCGGCGTGGACGGTGACTCCTTGCAGGCTGCGCAACTGCGCGACTAGGGCCGGGTCGGTCTCGACCGCGACGACCTCCAGCCCCATCGCGGACAGAACGGCGCTGCTATAGCCGGTGCCCGCGCCGACCACGAGCGCGCGCTCGCCACGCCTGCAGTGAAGCTCGTTCAGCAGCCGGCCGAGGCTCATCGCCGAGCTCAGCGAGCGGCCGTTACCGAGCGGGACCATGCGGTCGATATAGGCGATCGATTGCGACGACGCGGGCACGAAGGCCTCACGCGGAACGCTCGCCATTGCTGCCACCACCAGCGGATCGGTGACCGCCTGCGGCCGAAGCTGGCTGTCGACCATCGCTCGGCGGGCCTGGGCAAAGTCCATCGGTTTCTCGTCGTCCTTCTGAGCTGATCGCTGCAAGTGTCTTATCGCACTATGACACCGTCATTGGCAATGCTCATGTAACGGTCGCGGCCCGTCCCGCCAAGCAGAGCCGTATCCGTTTATCGAAGGGAGGAGCCGCGAGGTCGAGAGCGGGGGACACGGCGCTTGGCAGGCCGGGGCTGCTCGGCTCTAACCGAACCGGACCGCAAGTGTCTGTGATTCGGGCAGGAGATCGAATGTTCGTGATGCGCCGCGCGGCTTTGGCGACCCTTGTTCTGCTGGCCGGCACGAGCCTTGCCGCCACTGCTGCTTCGGCTCGCCCAGTCGTAGCGGCCGACGCCGGTGGATGGATGCGCGGCGACGGGCTGCGCGCCGATCCCGAGCTCAAGCTGGGCACGCTGTCGAACGGGCTGCGCTACGTCATCCGCCGCAACAAGACCCCGCCGGGGGTTGCGGCGGTGCGGCTGCGGATCAACACCGGATCGCTCAACGAGGCCGACGACCAGCGCGGGCTGGCCCATTTCCTCGAGCATATGGTGCTGAACGGCACGCAGAACGTGCCGGAGGGCGAGTTCGTGCGGCGGCTGGAGCGGGCCGGACTGCGGTTCGGGCCCGACACCAATGCCTCGACCAGCTTCGGGCAGACGGTGTTCAAGCTCGACCTGCCGCAGACCGACAAGGCGACGCTCGACGAGGCGATGTTCCTGCTGCGCGAAGTGGCCGGGCGGGCGACCATCGACGCTGCCGCGCTCGACCGCGAACGGGGCATCGTCCTGTCGGAGGAACGCGCCCGCGCCACCCCCGGCTATCGCATGCTGGTCGACCAGCTGGCCTGGCTCTACCCCGGCCAGCGCCTCGGCCAGCGGCTTCCGATCGGCACAACCGAGATCATCCGCACCGCACCGCGCCAGCGCCTGCTCGACTATTACCGGGCCTGGTACCGGCCCGAGCGTGCGACCCTGGTGGTGGTCGGCGACGTCGATCCGGCCGATATCGAGCGCCGGTTGCAGACCCAGTTCGGCGATTGGAAAGGCGTCGGTCCCGCCGGCACGCCCGCTGACCAGGGCCGCCCCTCCCCCCGCCAAACCGAAGGACGCGTGTTCGTCGATCCCTCGTTCGCAGCGTCGATGACGATCAATTGGGTGCGGCCGCCCGACCTTTCACCCGACAGCGTCGCGCAGCGTACTCGCGAGCTCGAGGAGCAGCTGGCCGCGACCATCCTTAACCGCCGGCTGGAAAAGCTCGCGCAGCAGGATGGCCGGCCGCCGTTCATCGCGGCGCGGGTATTCAGCTCCGAGCTGGAGGAGACTGCCGCGACGACCGGCATGTCGGCCGAAGCACGGCTGGGTGACTGGCGCACCGCGCTGACCGCTATGGACCAGGAACAACGCCGGCTGGTCGACCATGGGGTGACCGCCGACGAGATCGAGCGCGAGGTGACCGGAGTTCGCACCGCGCTTCAGGCCGCGGTCGCCTCGGCCTCGACCCGGACCAGCGCCGGGCTGGCGGAGGGCGTGGTGGCGGCGGTCGACCGCGACAAGGTTGTGACCAGCCCAGCCGACCGGCTGGCCTTTTACGAAGGGGTCGCGCCGACCCTCACCCCTGCCCGGATCGGTGCCGCGGCGCGCCGGCTGTTCTCGGGATCAGGGCCGCTGCTGTACCTCAGCCTTCCGCGGCCGCTGGTGACCACCGAGGCCGCGCTCGCGGCCTACGACGCCTCGCGCAAGGTGGCGGTCACCCCGCCGCTGGCGCAGGCCCGGATCGCTTGGCCCTATTCGACCTTCGGCACCGCCGGAAAGATCGCCGAGCGCCGCGAGTTCGCCGAGATCGGCGCGACCCACGTCCGCTTCGCCAACGGCGTGCGGCTGACCGTCCGGCCGAGCGCGGCGCGCAAGGAGCAGGTGCTGGTCAGCGTCCGCTTCGGTGACGGGCGGCTCGCCATGCCGGCCGACCGGCCGAGCCCGGAATGGGCACTGGGCAATGCCTTTACCTTCGGCGGCACCGGCAAGCTCGATGCCGACGGGGTCAATCGCGCGCTGACCGGCAAGCTGGTGGGGGCGGGCTTCGTAGTCGACGACGACCGTTTCGTCCTCGCCGGCGCGACCCGCCGGGAGGACCTCCCGACCCAAATGCAGCTGCTCGCCGCTTATGTCTCCGAGCCCGGGTGGCGGCCACTCGGATGGGAGCGGATCAAGTCGCAGGCGGCCTCGATCCACGATCGCTTCGAAAGTTCGCCGAACGGGGTGCTGAGCCGCGATCTCGGGCTGCTGCTGCGCTCGGGCGACAAGCGCTGGGAGGTGCCGAGCCGGACCGCGATGCGGGCGAGCAGCATCGCCGACGCCAGGACCTTGGTCGATCCGGCGCTTCGTTCGGGGCGGATCGAGATCATCATGGCCGGCGACATCACGGTCGACCAGGCGATCGCCCAGACCGCGGCGACCTTTGGCGCCCTGCCCGCCCGCGCCGACAGCAACCCGCCAGCCGGACCGATGGTGTTCCCGCCGCCGCCGGCGGGCGGGATGGTGACCCTCTCCCACAGGGGCCGCGAAGACCAAGCGGTGGGGATGATCGCCTGGCCGACCACCGGCTATTCGCCCGAGACCCGCCAGCTGGCGCGCACGCTTACCCTACTCGGCGCGGTGTTCCAGCTGCGCCTGACCGACGAGCTGCGCGAAAAGGAAGGCGTCAGCTATGCCCCCTCGGCAGTGCATGGCGCGTCATCGACCTGGGGCAGCTACGGCTATCTCGCGGCGCAGGTCGAGGCACCGCCGGCCAGCCTGCCCGGCTTTTTCGCCGCCGCCCAGCGGATCGCCGACGACCTGGCGTCCAAGCCGGTGGACGCCGACGAACTCGCCCGCGCGCGACGCCCTATGCTGGCGGCGATCGAGCGGTCGCGCGATGGCAACGGCTATTGGATGGGGGCGCTTGAGGACATCGAGGACCCGTTCACCGCCGAAAGCATCCGCACTCAGCGGACCGACCTGGAAGCCGTGACCCCCGCCGTCTTGAAGCAGGCGGCCGCGCGCTACCTGCTCGGGCCCAAGGCATTCCGGATCCAGGTGGTCAAGGGAAACGAGGCGAAACCACCCCTTCCGGCCGTCCTGTCGTCGCGCAAAGATTGACAGGCCCGCGGCGCCCCTGCTTAGGGGACGCGCTGCATCGGGGCCCGATGGCGGAGTGGTGACGTAGAGGACTGCAAATCCTCGCACCCGGGTTCGATTCCCGGTCGGGCCTCCATTTACATCGTAACGGTCGGCGACGGCGCCTGATTTATCTGAAGGCTTGGGTCGAGCGCGTGTGCGCAGACGCTCGCATCCTCACGGCACCAGCAAGTCTGTTCATGACGATGCCGGGCAGTCGGAGCGAGTTCCGCGTTGGCGTTGCCCCTGCCGCTGGTTGAAGAGCGCGCGCAATTGTCGCTGTATGCCCAATCCGCCAAGGTGCGCGTGAATGTGGCTGTGGCCTTCGCTCGCGAGCCGCTGACGAAGCTCTTTCAGCGTGCTGCATTCCGGTGCCACTTCCAAGGCGCGCTGGATGGTATTCTGCATTCGGCGCCAACTAAGCAAACCGCATTACTTTACACTGGCTGCATCGTTCAGCCACGATCAAGGCAAAGGGGGCGCGAAACCCTCCCGGCCCACGCCAGATTGCGCTCAACCGCTGCCGTTGGCGACCACGAGTCGAAATGGCCCGGCGATCAAGCCGGGCCATTCAACGATAATGGACAGCTGTAAGAAGGTCAGCCGAGCTGAAGGACAGGCCGTTGCGTCCGGCGACGGCGCATCGAGAAACCAATTGCGCCGAAGCCGACGAGCATCATGGCCCAGGTGCCCGGCTCAGGAACCGCCGCGGCGACAAAGGCGACGTTGCCGGAGAGCGAGCCGTTCTGCGTTCCCGGATTGCCCTGAATGTTGAGGGTGTAGGTGCCCGGTCCGACTGCGACCATGTTCCGGACGAAGGTATCGTTCGGGTCGAACAGCACCTGCGACAGCGGCACGCCATTCGGATTCGGCAGGCCAGTGCCGGTCAGGAAGACGTTGCTGAAGGTCACATTGTTCTCGGCCGACGCACCCGTCGTTCCTACAAACAGATTCAACATCCCGGCGACGTCGGTGGTGAACGTCAGCAATTCGGCAAAGGGATTGGTCAGGTTCGCATCGCTGAAGCCGATGGTGAAGCTGTTGTTCGCACCAGCGTCGAGATTGGCAACCTGCACCGTCGTCGCATTTTCGCCCGACGTGACGATTTCCGCCGCATCGGCAGCGCTTGAAAGACTGCTTGTGGCGATCGCAGCAGCTACTGCATAGTTCAGCGACTTCATGGCAATCTCCTACAAACGACACCGATCCCGGTGATACAGGCCGTTTTCTTTCCTGTTAACTTCCGGCTTACTATCACCGTTCCGGGAAGGCGAAACAGGTGATCCTCCGCTGTGCCAATACGGGCCAGTTCACTTCTGACGACAGCTAGGTTTGGAAGGGTCGGGCCGAGCGTCGCTATGCCAGCCAGTGACCTTGATTCACGCCGGCCAGAACTCCGGCTGCCCCGAAACCCACGACGTCGATGCGGCCGTCGCCGTTTATATCGGCCAGTTCTCGATGATAAATCGCATCGTTCGTCCAGCCCTGCTTCGCGGCGAAGTTCTCGACGTCGAGCCTTGCTTCCGAAAAGGTACCATTGGCCGTACCGTAAGCCACATAGGTTCCGGCGGCTCCAAAGCCAACGATGTCCGCAAAACCGTCGCCGTTGACGTCAGCGATGTCCCTGCTGAAGCTGTTCTGGCTCGACCAGCCCTGCTGAAGGCCAAAGTTGTTCAGGATCAATCGGGCACTGGTGAAGGTGCCATCGCCATTGGAGAGCGACACCAGCGCACCTGCGTAGCCGAAACCAACGATATCGTCGGAGCCATCGCCATTCACGTCGGCAAGCATCCGGCGAAACGAATTGTCGCTGGTCCAGCCCTGCCGCACCCCATAGTCGGCGAGCGAAAACCGTGTTTCCTGGAAAGTACCGTCGCCCTTGCCGAGCGCGACGAGTGTTCCTGCTGAGCCGAAGCCGATCAGGTCGGCCTTGCCGTCACCGTTCACGTCGCCGGTAGCCCGAGCGAAGCCTTCCTGCGTCGTCCATCCCTGGTTGATGCCGAAATCCAGCAGCCCGGTGACCGGGTCGGCGAAGCTCCCATCGGCTTTCGCAATCGCCGTGAGGGTGCCGGCGATGCCAAAGCCGATAATGTCGGCACGGCCATCGCCATTGATGTCGGCCAATTCACGATAAAAGAGATTGTCGCTGATCCAGCCCGTATTCGACCCGAAATGACCGGTGGCCATCTTGGCCGGGGTGAATCCGCTTAGTGCCGCTCCGTAGGAAACAAGCACGCCCTGGGAGCCGAAACCCACGATGTCGCCGAACCCATCGCCGTTAACGTCCGCGATGTGCCGTGGATAAAGGTCCTGCGTCGACCAGCCACCCGCCCCGACCGCGAAGTTGCTGACCAGGATTCCGGTGGGATCGGCGAATTGCTTCGCAAGTGTCAGCTTCACTCCACCGGTGGACGCCGTGTTTGCGACGAGCGGACCGCCCAGGCTGTTTGAAAAGGTGATAGTCCCACCGATGAAGCTCAGGACCTTGCCGACCAGCGAAAACTGGAAGGAGGGCAAGCTCGCATCGCTCAGAACAATTGCGTCGGCTGTCGTCAGATCGCCGATCGTGTCCCCGCTGAAATTGACCATCAGATCGGTAAAAAGATCCTGCCCGTCGCCTCCGAAGAGCGTGTCGACGCCCGTCCCGCCGCTCAGTACGTCGGCACCCGGGCCGCCCGTCAGCAGGTCGTTTCCCGAACGTCCTTCCAGCACGTCGTTGCCAGGCCCGCCGTTGATAGCGTTGCCGACATCGTTGCCGATGATACGATCGTCACCACTCCCGCCGACGGCATTCTCGATCGTCGTGCCGATCGCAATCGCTACATTGCCGATACTCGAACCCACGTTGGAAAAATTCGCGGGTCGCAGGTCGATCAGCTGATTTGCCGAGAAGCCCGAATAGTCGAGCGTGTCGGTCCCACCGCTGTCGATGATCGTGTAGCTCACCGACGCATATTTCGTCGCATCGAACACAGCGCGTCCGGCCGTGGAATTGAACCCGTAAACCGTGTCACCGAGACGCGTCGAAGTCGGCATCCCGTAGAGAAGGACGGTTGCGGCGATGTCGGCTAGTTGGGGGGTCGTGACGAAGTTGAACGAATAGTTCTGGCCGCTGAAGTAGGTGTTCTCCCGCTGGTCGAAATACGACATGATCGTCATCGGCCAACCGTCGTTCAGATATTTCGCGTCCACCCCGTAGGTGGCGGTTTCGTTGTAATCGCCGGCATGGCCGAGACCCAGGGCATGGCCGATTTCGTGAACGTAGGTCTGGAAAGCATAGCTGTTGAGATTGCCGCTGCTTCCGGCGATCCAGTCTCGACTGATGTTGATCGTCGCCGACTGGATGCGGCCGAACGAAAATTGGGTGGAGGTGAAGGCGCCTTCCTGATCGTCGTCGAACTTGATGCCGTTGCTGCCGCTGCTGCCGGGCATGTCGATGAACCGGATGCCGGTGACGTCCGCCCAGAGATCCAGTGCCGCACGGGCATGGGCCTGGCCGCTTGCGGTCAGTGCGGAAACATCGAACCAGATGCTTCGACCGCCGGCCGACAAGTCCCAGGCGTGCTTCGCCCCTCCCCAATAACCGAAGGCGAGCTGATTGGCGATCTGATCGACCGTCCAGACCGACGTCGCAGCAGCCGCGATGACGGCGCTCCCCTGCACTCCGTCGAGATACAGCGGCTCCGTCGCCAGGCTGCTGCCGCCAGTCATCCCATCACGCTCTTCAACGACAGCCATGGCAAGTCACCAAATCCAGTGTTTAGAATGCCCTACCCAAGGGTGCTCCCATGGACAGCGACGAGGTTTCGCATGAAAGCCTAGTCCCGGTCAGCCGAAAAATTCATTACCAGAATGCGCGCCGCCAATCGTGGAAGCGCTCGACCCAGCGCAGCAGCCCCTCGGGCTTGTGCTCTTTCTTCCATTCGCCGGCGGCATATTTGTTCGCCTCGGTCATGGTCGGATAGGCGTGGATGGTGCCGAGGATCTTGTTGAGGCCGATGCCGTGCTTCATCGCCAGCACATATTCGGCGAGCATCTCGCCCGCGCCCGAGGCGACGATCGTGACGCCTAATATGCGGTCCTTGCCCTTCGCCACCAGCAGCTTGACGAAGCCCGAGCGCGCGCCCTCCGCCACTGCGCGGTCAAGATGGCTCAACGAGAATCGCACCACTTCGTAGACGATCCCCTCCTTGGCTGCGGTCGCCTCCGTATGGCCGACCTGGGCCACCTCGGGGTCGGTGAAGGTGGTCCAGGGGATGACGCGATAGTCGACCTTGAACGACTTGAAGGTGCCGAACAGCGCGTTGACCGCGGCGAACCACGCCTGGTGCGCGGCGACGTGGGTGAACTGGTACGCTCCGACGACGTCGCCCGCGGCATAGATGTTGGGCAGGATGGTCTGGAGCCTGTCATTCAACTCCAGCGGCTGGTCGGTGTCGATGCCGAGCGCTTCGAGCCCATAGCCCTTGAGCCGGGCGCGGCGGCCGACCGCCATCACGATCTCGTCGAACGGCAATGAGGACTCGGTGCCTTCGGCTTCGACGACGATGGTCTTGCCCTCGCAGCGCAGCGCCTTGTGGCCGAGCAGCACCGTGACGCCGTCCCCGCGCAGGGTAGCGAGGACCAGCGCCGAGGCTTCGAGGTCGTCCTTGGGAAGGATCCGCTCACCCCCTTCGACCAGCGTCACTTGGCTACCGAGCCGCGCAAAGGCCTGCGCCATCTCGGTGCCGATCGGGCCGCCGCCGACGATCACCATCCGCCGGGGCACGCTGTCGCGGCGGGCGAGCGCGTCCCACATCGTCTCACTGGTCAGGACCCCGGCTTCCTTCAGGCCGGGAAGGTCGGGAACGAGCGGTTCACCGCCCGTGGCGATGACGATCGAGCGGGTCGTCAGTCGGGTGGTGCCGCCCTCCCGGTCGGCGATCTCCACCGTCCACGGGTCGATGATCGTGGCATAGCCGAGACGCACGTCGACCCCGAGGCCGGTGTAGCGCTCGACGCTGTCGGCGGGCTCGATGACCGTGATCACCTCGCGGATGCGGCGCATCACGGCGGGGAAGTCGATAGCCGGATCGCCGCCCCTAACCCCGAAGCGGTCGGCGTTGCGCAACTCATGCGCGGTGCGGGCGCTGCGGATCAGCGCTTTGGAAGGCACGCAGCCGGTGTTGAGGCAGTCGCCGCCCATCGCGCCGGCCTCGACCAGGGTTACCTTTGCCCGGACCGTGGCGGCGATGTAGGCGGTGACGAGCCCACCTGCCCCGCCGCCGATGACGATCAGGTTGCGGTCGAAGTGCTGCGGCCGCTTCCACCCGCGGTACAGGCGGCGGCGCTTGACCAGGCCGAGCACCCATTTGGCGAGCAGCGGGAATAGCCCGAGCAGGACGAACGACCCGATCAGCGCGGGCGACAGAATGTCGGCCGTGCTGGAGATGGCCGCGAGCTGGGTTCCGGCGTTGACGAATACCAGCGTGCCCAGCAGCATCCCGATCTGGCTGACGAGATAGAAGACCGGCAGCCGCATCGCCGTCAGCCCCATGGCGAGGTTGATCAGGAAGAAGGGAAAGGCCGGGATTAGCCGCAGCGTCAGCAGGTAGAAGGCCCCGTCCTCTTCCACCCCGCGATCGATCGCCGCTACGCGCCGGCCAAACCGTTGCTTGACCCAGTCGCGCAGCAGGTAGCGCGACGAGAGAAAGGCCAAGCTCGCCCCGATTGCCGAGGCGAAGGAGACGATCAGCGTTCCCAGCCACAGGCCGAAGATCGCTCCGGCCGCCAGCGTCAGGATCGCGGCGCCGGGCAGCGAGAGGGCGGTGGCGGCGACATAGACCAGGAAGAAGCCGCCGATCACCCGCAGCGGCTGGCGATCCAGCAAGGCGGCAAGCCCCGCCTGCTGCGCCTTCAGGCTGTCGAGGGTCAGGTAGGCACCGAGGTCGAGCAGGAAGAAGGCCGCGATCGCGGCCGCAAGCAGGGTGAACAGCGCGAGCTTGCCGGCAGCGGAGCGGCTCACCCGCGCTTACCCTTCGCCGCGGCTGGCGATGACCTGTTCATGTCGGTTGGCATATGCGCTGCTGCTTCCCATCTTTGCGGTAGGGCATCCAGGCCCGCGCCACATCCGTATGATCCCAGTGTGGGCAGCGTAAGTGGGGGCAGGTCAAGCAAGGCAAAAGGCATATGGACACGAACATGACGAAGCGCGGCTTCCTTGGAGGGTCACTGACCGCACTTGGCGGCATGCTGATCGGCTGCGGGTCGAGCGAGGCGAAGGAAAGCTTTGAGATCACCAAGACCAAGGACGAGTGGCGCCGGATCCTTCCGCCCCAACGCTTTGCGGTGCTTCGCGAGCAGAGCACCGAGCGGCCGAGGTCGAGCCCGCTCAACGCCGAAAAGCGCCGCGGGATCTACGCCTGCGCCGGCTGCGCGCTGCCGGTCTATCGCTCGGAGACCAAGTTCGAAAGCGGCACTGGCTGGCCGAGCTTCTTCGCGCCGATCGCCAATTCGATCGGAACACGGCCCGACGGCTTCGGCCCGTTCAAGCGGACCGAAGTGCACTGCCGCCGCTGCGGCGGGCACCTTGGCCATGTGTTCGACGACGGCCCGCCGCCGACCGGCAAGCGCTATTGCATGAACGGCGCGGCGATGACCTTCCGTGCGGCCTGACCGCCGCCTCGCCGCCGCCTTCGGGCTGGCCGCGCTGCTGACCGCGTGCGGGAGCGAGCCCTCCCCCGCGGCGCCCGCGACGGGCAACCAGCGCGCGACCGCGGTGTTCGCGGGCGGCTGCTTCTGGTGTACCGAATCCGACTTCGACAAGATGCCAGGGGTGATCTCGACCGTCTCGGGCTACACCGGCGGCAAGCTCGCCAACCCGACCTATGAGCAGGTATCGGCAGGCAATACCGGGCATATCGAGGCGGTGCGGGTGACCTATGACCCGACCAAGACGAGCTATGCGCAGCTTGTCCTGCGGTTCATGCGGACGATCGATCCGCTGGATAGCGGCGGCAGCTTCTGCGACCGGGGCTATCAGTATCGCTCGGCCTTCTTCGTCGCCGATGCCCGTGAGAAGCGCATCGCGGAAGCGGCAAAGGCCCGCACCGCCCAGCAGCTGAAGAAACCGGTGGCGACATTGATCCTCCCGGCCAGCACCTTCACGCCGGCCGAGGACTATCACCAGGATTATTACAAGAAGAACCCGATCCGCTATAAGTTCTACCGCACCAACTGCGGGCGGGATGCGCGGCTGGCGGAAGTGTGGGTCGGCAAGTAGGCTCTGCGGGGTGAACGACCTTAGCCCCTTTGCGGTGTCGCACGTCCGGCCGCTCGATCCGGCCAAGTTCCGCGATCCGCTTGTGACCGCTAGGGGCGAGGCGCGTGCCGAGGTGGCGATGACCGGATTGGCCACCTTGTGGATCAACACCGGCACACTGTGCAATCTCGCCTGCCGGACCTGCTATATCGAGAGCTCGCCGCGCAACGACGCGCTGGTCTACATCAGCCTGGCCGAGGCCGAGGCCTATCTCGACGAAGCACTGGCGCTGGGCACGCGCGAGATTGGCTTCACCGGCGGCGAGCCGTTCATGAACCCGGACATGATTGCGATGCTCGGTGCGGCGCTGGAGCGGGGGTTCGAGGTATTGATGCTGACCAATGCGATGCGCCCGATGCAGCGGTTCGAAGCGGACCTGCTCGATTTGCAGCAGGCTCATGGCGAGCGGCTGACGATGCGGGTCAGCCTGGACCATTACAGCCAGCCGATCCACGAGGCCGAACGCGGCCCGGGGACTTGGGACAAGGCGATTGCCGGGGCGCGTTGGCTGAGCGACCAAGGCTTCCGCCTGGCGATCGCCGGTCGCCAGCTTCCCGGAGAGGACGAAGCGCAGGCCCGCGACGGCTATGCCGCGCTGTTCGAGCAGGCAGGCCTGAAGGTCGACGCCGGGCTGGTGGTCTTTCCCGAGATGGACGCGACCGCCGACGTGCCCGAGATCACCACCGCCTGCTGGGACATCCTCGGCAAGTCGCCCGACAGCATCATGTGCGCGTCGAGCCGGATGGTGGTGAAGCGCAAGGGCGGAGCCCGGCCGGTGGTCGCCGCCTGCACGCTCATCCCCTACGACCCCCAGTTCACCATGGGCGACACGCTGGCCGAGGCGAGCCGTCCTGTGCGCCTCAACCACCCGCATTGCGCGCGCTTTTGCGTGCTGGGCGGGGCGAGCTGTTCGGCCTGAGCCAGCCGCTGCTGTCGGTAGTGATCCCGGCGCTCGATGCGGGCGCGAGCCTCGGCGCTTGCCTGGCGCGATTGCGGGGCGCCGACGACGTGATCGTGGTCGATGGCGGGTCGAGCGACGGCACCCCTGCGCTTGCCGCTGCGCTCGGCGCGACGGTGATCGAAGCACCTCGAGGTCGCGGCGAGCAGATGCGTCAGGGGGCTGCGGCGGCGAAGGGCGCGTGGCTGCTGTTCCTTCATGCCGATACGTTGTTGGAGGAGAGCTGGCTGGAAGCTGTCGGGCAGCACATCGCCGCGAACCCGAGCGAGGCCACTTGCTTCACCTTCCGGCTCGACGACGAGAGCTGGCAGGCACGGGTGATCGAAGCCGGCGTGAGGCTGCGCGTGCGGCTGCTTGGATTGCCCTATGGCGACCAGGGGCTGCTCGTCTCGCGCCGGCTGTACGACCGGCTCGGCGGCTTCCGAGCACTGCCGCTGATGGAGGACGTCGACCTCGTCCGGCGCATCGGGCGCAGCCGAATGCGAGTTTTAGATGTCGAGGCGGTGACTTCGGCTGAGCGCTGGCGGCGCGATGGCTGGTGGCGTCGCTCGGCCCGCAACCTCGCCTGCCTGGCGCTCTACGGCCTCGGCGTCAGCCCGGCGCGCATCGCCCGCCTCTACGCCTGACGGCCGAGCGTCCGGGCGAGGATCAGGTCGAGTTTCTCGACCAAGGCCGGGTCGCGCGCGTCGGGCGCGGTGATCAGCGCCGCGTCGAGGACGGTGTCGACCGGTGAGGGCGTTCGCTCTGGCGGCAGCGAGCGGGCCAGCTCGACCACCAGACGGCGGCCGGTGTCAGCATTGGCCATCAGCTGCGCGATCACCGCCGCCACCTCGACCTTCTCGCCAGCGCCGCGCCAGCAGTCATAGTCGGTGACCATGCCGACCAGCGCGTAGGGCAACTCGGCTTCGCGGGCGAGACGGGCCTCGGGCATGGCGGTCATCCCGATCACGTCGCAGCCCCATTGCCGGTAGAGCTGGCTTTCGGCGCGCGAGGAGAATTGCGGCCCTTCCATCGCGAGGTAGGTGCCGCCCCGAGTGACGCTGGCCCCGGCTGCCGTCGCCGCCGCGGCGCACAGTCCCGACAGGCGCTCACAGGTCGGGTCGGCGAGCGAGACGTGGGCAACGAGGCCCGGACCGAAGAAGCTGGCGGGCCGCGCGACGGTGCGGTCGATGAACTGGTCGACGACCACGAAGTGACCGGGCGGCAGCTCTTCACGCAGCGATCCCACCGCCGAGATGGCGACGACGTCAGTGCAGCCCGCGGCCTTGAGCGCGTGGATGTTGGCGCGGGCGTTGACGTCGCCGGGCGGAATGCGGTGGCCGCGGCCGTGACGGGGCAGGAAGACGAACCGGACCTCGCCGATGCGGCCGGTGAGGAGTTGATCGGAGGGCGGGCCCCACGGGGTCTCGACGTCGATCCACTCGGCCCCTTCGAGCGCGTCGATGGCATAGATGCCCGACCCGCCGATGATCCCGATCGTCCACTCGCTCACTTGGCGGTCTCCGCAAGGTCGGCGAGGAAGCGCCGGACGCGTTTCGCATTGACCCCGATGTCGCTGACCCCGACCCGGCTGATCGAGCGCATGTCGACGACCGACCCGCCCGGCCGCGCGGGATCGGGGCGGACCCGAACCACGACATCGTCCTTGAAGCGGAAGAACAGGGTCGTCGCGGTCGCTTCCAGCGTGCCGGCGGCGGGGTCGACCGCGGCGACCGCCCAGCCCCGCTCCCGCGCCAGCGCCTCGGCCCGTTGCAGCACCGCGCCCGGCGCCGCGGCCAGGCGCAGCGGCCGCAAGTCGCCATACGCCTGCCGGTGCAGCGCCTTCCACCGCTCCTCGGGCGCCATCGCCTTGAGCTCGGCCCGGCCCTGGTCGGGGATTTTCGCGAGATTGTCGGCGCGCACCGTCAGACGGCTGAACTGCGGCAGGTCGTCGAGGTCGGTTGCGACATCGTGGATGGCAGGCATCGTACGGGCGGTGACAATCATGTTGCCGAGATAGCCTGCGAACAGCAGCGCCGTCACCAGCGCCAAAGCATTGAGCCACCCAGTCCGCACCCCCTGCCGCCGGCCGACGATCCACGCGACGATCGCCAGGACACCGCCCACCACCGCCGCTGGCAGGGCATAGCGCAGCGCGCCCAGTCCGGAGCTGAAGCTCCACAGCCCCGTCCCCGTTCCCACCGCGGCGATGGCGGCGACCGCCACCCCACCGAGGCTGAGGGCCAGCGCCGCCACCGACAGCCGCCTTGCCCAGCGGCCTCTGTTGCCCTGTTCGGTCATCTTCCCTCCGTTCGAAATGGCTGCAGCAACAGGCGTCCGAGCTTGAGCTCGCCGCGGTCCCGGAATTGCGGGATGCCGATGGTCATGCCTTCGTGCCCGGCTTCGGGCTGGTGTCGATAGGTGCCGAACAATTTGTCCCACAGCGCCAGGTTGAAGCCGAAGTTGCTGTGGGTCTCACGCGGCACGATCGAATGGTGCACCCGGTGCATGTCGGGCGTGACGAACAGGTGCCGGAGCACTCGGTCGACCCTCGTCGGCAGACGCAGATTGGAATGGCTCCACATCGCAGTGGCGTTGAGCAACACCTCGAAGATCAGCACCGCCAGCGCCGCCGCCCCAAGCAGGACCACGGCGGCGATCTTGATTGCCATCGACAGCAATATCTCGATCGGATGAAAGCGCAGCCCGGTGGTCGCATCGAACTCCAGGTCGGCGTGATGCACCCGGTGCACGCGCCACAGTGGCGGCACGGCGTGGAACAGCACGTGCTGGCCGTAGATCAGCAGGTCGAGGATGATCACCGCCAGCGCGATCTCGAACCAGGCGGGCAGCGCTAGCAGGTTGAACAGCCCCCACGCCCGCTCCTCCGCGAAGATTGCGGCACCGACCGCCGCGACCGGGAAGAGCAGCCGCACGAGCAGAGTGTCGAGCGCGACGAGACCGAGGTTGGCGGGCCAGCGAGTCGCCCGCCCGACCTCCTGCCGCCGCCGCGGCGCCAGCAATTCGCCCAGCGCGAGCAGCGCCAGCACGCCGGCGAAGGCGCCGAGGCGGATCCAGGGTTCGAGCTGCCAGGGAAAGGTCACGGTCACTCCATGACAGGTTCGGGACCAAGTTTCATTCGCCCGATCGTCGCGCTTGCCTTAGCAGCGGCGGCATGAACGAGGTCAGGCTGGTCATTTTCACCCGCTATCCGGAGCCCGGCAAGGCCAAGACCCGGCTGATCCCGGCGCTCGGCGCCGAGGGTGCAGCGGCGCTGCACCGGCGGCTGACCAAACGAACGCTGGCGGCTGCTCAGGAGTCAGGGCTGCGGATCGAGATGCACGTCACCGGTGCGCCGCTCGCGTCTTTCGCCGAGTGGCTGGGCGAAGACATCCGCTTCGTCGATCAGGGCGAAGGCGATCTCGGCGCGCGCCTCGAGGCTGCCTCCTCGCCCACGCCGGTGCTGTTCGTAGGCTCCGACCTGCCCGACCTCACTGCCGCGCACCTGATCGAAGCCGCCTGCCACCTGAACGCCGGCCGGACGGTGATCGGTCCCGCCGAGGACGGCGGCTATTGGGCGCTCGGCCTGACCGGCCCTGCACCATATCTGTTCGAGGACATGCCGTGGAGCACCGACCAGGTGTTCGGCATCACGGTGGACCGGCTCAAGCAGCACGGCATCATTCCCGTGCTCCTGCCGACCCTCGCCGATTGCGACACGCCTGAGGACTTGAGGCTCTGGCCCGACCTCAGAGCGCTGCCGATTGGCGGCGAAGCGGCATGGTCAGGCAATGGACCCCGCCCCCGCACTGGGTGAATTCGCCCAGCGGCACGGTCAGCACCTCGAATCCGAGCTCGCGAACCGCCTGATCGACCCGCGGGGCCGAGCCGGTCGAGATGATCCGCCGGCGCCCGAGCGACAGGACATTGCAGCCAAGGCTGGCGATCTCGTCGGCACGCACCGGCACGATGTCGATCCCGAGATCTCGGATCATCGCCACGAAGGCTGGGTCGAGTTTCTCTACACAGGCCAGCGCGACGTCGCGGTCAGCCAGGCAGAAATGGGTGTCGAGGTGCAGCAGGTCGGGATCGATCGGCACCAACGTGACCTTCCACCCCTCGCGCTCGAAGAAGCTGCCGAGTGCGCGCGCACCCTCGGTGGTGGTGCGCTTCTCGGATACTCCGATGACCAGGTGGCCCGACCGCAGCAGGCAGACGTCGCCGCCCTCGACCGATCCGCGCTCGACCCGCCCAAGGACCGGCACGCCGGCCCCCCGCGCAGTGTCGAGCACGACCTCGACCTCGCCGCGGCGGTGGGCAAGGCCGGGCCGCAGCCCGATCAGGCCCCACGGGGTCATCAGGCTGGTGTCGCGCGTGAAGGCAAGGTCGGGCAGGTCAGCCACCGGCTGAACCGTCCGAACCCTGACACCCGCCGCCATCAGCGTCTCGACCAGGTCGCGATGCTGCCGGCTGGCGGTCACGCTGCACGAGCTTTGCCCCTTCTCCAGCGCGTCCTCGCTGACCCGGTTGCAAGGCACGATGCTAAGGTTGCGCGGGGACGCCAGCAGCACTTCCTTGAGCAAGCCATATTCGCTGTCCGGTCCCTCGACCGGCCGGGGGAGCGGCGCCGCTTCAGTGGGGGCAGCTGGCGAAACGGACGCGCGGAGAAGCTCAGGGGACAAAGCGGCAAACCTCGAGAAGAGACGAAACGGATAAGCGGGCCGCTGAGGGCTGCCTCTGACGAACAACGGAGCGGCCAAGCTGTTCCCCGTTTGAACAACCTCGACCAACGGCCAGCCCTGTCGGCAAGCCGCTACCGCGAGCGGTTGCGCGAGCGCGCCCGCTGCGCCATCGTGCCCTCTCGTCGGCGGGCTCCCTGCCTGCGGCCAGATCACATCTTCAGCACGAGGCTGCCTTCATGATCGCCAAGCTTTCGCTCACCTGCGCCCTTCTGGCGAGCAGCGCCCTTGCCGCCGCGCAGGAGGCTGCCCCGCCGCCGCCGCCGCCTCCGCAGCAGGCCTCGCCGAGCGAGGCCGCGAGCCAGCACTCCCCGCCGGTCGCCTCGCCGCGCGAAACGGGCGACAAGAACGCCGCCGCGGCCAAGTGGAACGTCGAAGCACCGCGCGGCATGACGCTGCGCAAGATCAAGCTCGACGCCGACGAGGGCACCTGGCTCAACGTCGACGTCTCGCCCGACGGCAGTCGGATCGCGTTCGACATGCTGGGCGACATCTATGTCATGCCGATCGGCGGCGGCACGCCGACCCGGATCGCCGAGGGCTTGTCCTACGAGCAGCAGCCGCGCTGGTCGCCCGACGGCAGCCGCCTCGCCTTCGTCTCGGACCGAGCGGGCGGCGACAACATCTGGATCATGAATGCCGACGGGTCAGGCAAGAAACAGCTGACCAAGGAGGACTTCCGCCTCCTAAACCAGCCGAGCTGGAGCCCGGACGGCCGCTACATCGTCGCCAAGAAGCATTTCACCACCACCCGCTCGCTCGGCACCGGCGAGGTGTGGCTGTACCATGTCGACGGCGGAAGCGGCGTGCAGCTGGTCAAGCGCGTCAACGACAAGTGGCAGAAGGAGCTGGGCGAGCCGACCTTCGCGCCCGACGGCAAGCACATCTACTTCACCCGGAACGTGACGCCGGGCGGCACCTTCCAATATGCACAGGATTCCAACGGCGCCCTGTTCGCGATCGAAAGCTACGAACTCGACACCGGCGAAACGCTGCGGGTGACCGGCGGCAATGGCGGCGCAGTTCGCCCGAATCCCTCCCCCGACGGCAAGTATCTCGCCTTCGTTCGGCGCGAGCGGGCCAAGTCGAAGCTGTTCGTGCGCGACCTCGCCAGCGGCAATGAGCGCAAGCTCCTCGACCTGCCCGACCAGGACATGCAGGAGACCTGGGCCGTAACCGGCGTCTATCCTAACATGGACTGGACCGCCGACAGCCGCGAAGTCGTGCTGTGGAGCGGCGGCAAGTTGCGCCGCGTTTCGGTCACCGACGGCAGCGCACGCGACATTCCCTTCCGGATCAGCGACGACCGGGTGGTCGCCGAAAGCCTCCACCCAAAGGTCGAGGTCGCGCCCGACAGCTTCGGGACGAGGATGGTGCGCTGGGCGCAAATGTCGCCCGACGGCCGCCAGATCGTCTATGAATCGCTCGGCAAACTGTGGGTGAAGCCCAACGGCGGCGGTGCCGCGCGGCGGCTGACCCGCAGCGACGACAGCATCTTCGAAGCCTTCCCGACCTGGTCGCGCGACGGCCGAACCCTCGCCTTCGTCAGCTGGACCGATGCTGGCCTCGGCAAGATCATGACCGTCGGCGCTGCAGGTGGCACGCCGCGGGCGGTAACCGCCGACCCCGGCCATTACATCACCCCGCGCTTTTCGCCCGATGGCCGGACGATCGCCTTCGCCGCCGGATCGGGCGGCGGGCTGACTGCCGATCGCTGGGGCCGCGACGGCGGCGTCTATGTGGTGCCGGCAAGCGGCGGCAAGCCGAAGCTGGTCGAGCGCGGCGCGTCCAACCCGCAATATGGCGCGGCGGGCGACCGCCTGTTCATGACCATGCGCGGCGACGACAAGCTGCAACTGGTCAGCACCGACCTGTCGGGCGAAGCGCGGCGGGTGCATGCCTCGGGCGATCTCGCCAGCGACTTCCAGGTCTCACAGGACGGCCGCTCGGTGCTGTTCCGGCAGAATTACGAAGCCTATCTGATGCCGCTGCTGCCCGGGTCGCAGGACGTCACCGCCTCGACCGACAAGGGCGCACTGCCCGCCGTCCGCCTCAGCCAGGGCGGCGCCGACTTCATGCATTTCTCCAACGGCGGGACCCGCGCACACTGGAGCATCGGACCGGTGCTCTACACCGCCGACGCCAACGGCAGCTATGCCGGTGAGTATAAGTACCCGACCGCCGGGGTGAACCTGTCGCAGCCGGCGCGCGCGGCCAAGCCGACCGGCAGCGTCGCGCTGACCGGCGCCCGCATCGTCACCATGCGCGGGGCCGACGGCGGGGTCATCGAGGATGGCGTGATCCTGGTCCGCGGCGATCGTATCGCGGCGATCGGACGGCGCGGGGAAGTGGCTGTGCCGGCCGGAACGCCGAGCGTCGACCTCGCCGGCAAGACGGTCGTCCCGGGCTTCATCGACGCCCATGCCCACGGGCCACAGGGCGACGGCGAGGGCTTCGTGCCCCAGCAGAATTGGTCGGCGATGGCCAATCTGGCGCTCGGCACCACCACCATCCACGATCCGTCGAACAGCGCGGCGGAGGTGTTCGCCGCGGCCGAGATGCAGCGCGCAGGCAAGATCCTCGCCCCGCGCATCTTCTCGACCGGGGAGATCATCTATGGCGCGCGGGCCGCCGGCGCGTTCGCCGAAATCGGCAAGTTCGACGACGCCCTCGCCCATGTCCGCCGGTTGAAGGCGCAGGGCGCGTGGAGCGTGAAGAACTACAATCAGCCGCGGCGCGAACAGCGGCAGATGGTGGTCGCCGCCGCCCAGGCCGAGAACATGCTGGTGGTCCCCGAAGGCGGCTCGCTATTCAACATGGACATGAGCCTGATCCAGGACGGCAATGCGACGGTCGAGCACAACGTGCCCGGCAGCATCTTCTACAACGACGTGCTGCAGTTGTGGTCACAGACCCGGACCAACTACACTCCCACCCTGGTGGTGTCCTACGGCGGCCCGGGCGGCGATCCCTATTGGCGCTCGCACACCAACGTCTACGATCACCCGCTGCTGCGCGCGCACATCCCGCCGGGAACGCTGGCTGCTGCCAACGCCCGGCGTGAGATCGCGCCCGAAGAGGATTATGCCGACACCTGGGCGGCGCGCGAGGCCCGCAAGCTCGCCGACCGCGGCATCTCGGTGAGCATCGGCGCTCACGGTCAGCAGGACGGCATCGGCGCACACTGGGAAATGTGGAGCTTCGTCAAGGGCGGCTGGACCCCGCTGCAGGCATTACAGGCCGCGACGGTGAACCCGGCGCGGACTCTCGGGCTCGACCGCGACATCGGCTCGCTCGAGGTCGGAAAGCTTGCCGATCTGGTGGTGCTCGACGCCAACCCGCTCGACAATATCCGCAACACCGACAAGGTCGCCAAGGTGATGCAGGGCGGACGGCTCTACAATGCGCTGACCTTGAACGAGGAGGTGACCGGCAATCGCCGGCGCCAGGCTTATTGGTGGGAGACCAGCAGTTCGCCGATGCCCGGCAACCGCCCCGCCGCCTCGGCGCACAAGCACTGATCGCCGTGAAAGCGCTGCAGGCCATCATCCGCCGCACGGGAGGTCCCGAGGTCATCGAGTGGGTGGAAGCCGAGCTTCCCCCGCCCGGTCCCGGCGAGGTGGTGATGGCCAACGAGGCGGTCGGCATCAACTTCATCGACACCTACCACCGCACCGGCCTCTACCCCGCCCCGCTGCCGAGTGCGCTGGGGATGGAGGCGGCCGGGCGGGTGCTGGCGGTCGGGCCGGACGTCGCGCTGAAGGCAGGCGACCGGGTCACGACCTTCGGGCCCGAGCGCGGCGCTTATTCCACCGCCCGGATCGTCGGGGCGAAGCACCTCTTGCCGGTGCCCGACGACGTCCAGTCGGAGCTTGCCGCCGCCGCGCTGCTCAAGGGCTGCACCGCCGAATTCCTGGTCGAGCGCTGCGGCGAGGTGAAGGCCGGGATGGACGTGCTGGTCCATGCCGCCGCCGGCGGGGTCGGCCTGATCTTGGTGCAATGGCTGAAAGCGATCGGCGCACGGGTGATCGGCACGGTCTCGACCGAGGCCAAGGCCGCGCTGGCGAGCGAGGCCGGGGCCGACGACATCATCCGCTACGATCACGAGCCCGTCGCCGAACGGGTCCGCACCCTGACCGGCGGCAAGGGCTGCGAGGTCGTGTTCGACGGGGTCGGTGCCGACACCTGGCAGGCGAGCCTGGGTTCGGCCGCCCGGCGCGGGCTGATCGCCAGCTATGGCAATGCCTCGGGACCGGTGACCGGCGTCGCGCTCGGCGTGCTGGCGCAGAAGGGCAGCCTGCGGGTCACCCGGCCGACCCTTTTCGACTATTATGCCGAAGCCGAGGAGCGCCGCGCCGGCGTCGATCGGCTGTGGGAGATGATCCGGGGCGGCAAGATCGCGATGACCATCGGCGCGCGCTATCCGCTGGATCAGGCGGCCAAAGCTCACCGAGCGCTCGAAGCGCGCGAAACCACCGGATCCGTCCTGCTCATTCCCTGACGACAGCATCGAGGAGGCAGTTCGGCGCATCCGCATAGGCCGAAAACCGCCAACTCTTGCTCTTGCCGCTCTTTCATGGCCCTATCCCACCGATGCTGCTCGCCCTCGACACCGCTACACCCGCCTGCACCGCCGCCCTGTTCGATGCGGACGGAACGCTGCTGGCGCAGGCCGATGAGGTGATGTCGCGCGGCCATGCCGAACGGTTGATGCCGCTGCTCGACCGGCTGCTCGACGGGCGCCGGGCCGACTCCATCCTGGTCGGTTGCGGCCCTGGCAGCTTCACCGGGCTGCGGGTCGGGATCGCCGCCGCGCACGGGCTCTCGATCGGCTGGGACGCGCCGCTCGCCGGCATGTCGACACTCGCCCTGATCGCCGCCGGCCTACCTGGTGACGGTCCGGTCGCCGTCGCGCTGACTGGCGGGCATGGCGAATTGTTCGTCCAGCAATTCGACCGCGACCCGCTCCGCCCCGTGGCCCCGATCGTCAGCCTTTCGCCTGCGGCGGCGGCGGCGGCGATCGATGCGCCGCTGGTCGCCGGGTCGGGCGCGGCCGCACTGGTCGCCGCGCGTGGCCATGGCGAGGCAGTGGAGGCCCTGCCCTCGGCTGCGAACGCCCTCCGGTTGCCGGCGTCCCTCCGCACCCTCTCCGCCCGGCCCGTCTACGCCCGCGCTCCCGACGCCAAGCCGAAGGCGGCATGAGCAGCGTCGCTCCCCACTTGCTCCTCATCGACCGAGGGGGCGGTGGTGACCTGGACGAGGTCATGGCGGTGATGGGCAGCGCGTTTGATTCCAGCTTCGGCGAAGCTTGGACGCGGGCGCAATGTGCCGGGATCCTGCCGATGGCCGGCGTCACCTTGATGGTCGCCCGCAGGGACGGCGATGCCGTCGGCTTCAGCCTCGCCAGGCGCACGCTCGACGAGGCCGAACTGCTGCTGATCGCGGTCCGCCCAGACCACGGCCGAAGCCGGATCGGAAGCGCGCTAGTCCAGCGCTTCATCGCCGATCAGAAGGCCGCCGGTGCCCACCATCTCCACCTCGAGGTGCGCGACGGCAATCCGGCGGTCCAATTGTACCGCGATCACGGCTTCTCAGTCGCGGGCCGGCGAACCAGTTATTATCGCGGGACAAATGGCGAAAGGTTCGACGCCTTGACGATGACGCTTACCGTCTGAGCAACTCAGTAGAAGCTGCAGTGCCATTACACTTGTTATTGAAGCGTAACCAATGATACTATCGTGCGGCTTTCTGAGACCGTGCCGAATTGCGGTCCCCCAGTGGGAGACTAAGAGTGATAGATAATGAACAGAGTGCCGAAACCCTGATTACGCTGACCGCAGACATCGTCGCGGCCCACGTCAGCAACAATAGCGTTTCGGTCAACGACCTGCCGCAACTGATCCAGAACGTGCATGGTGCCCTGTCTGGACTTGGCGGCAAGGCGCCCGAGCCCGAAGTGAAACTCGAGCCCAAGGTTCCGATCCGCTCCTCGGTCAAGCCCGATTACCTGGTCTGCCTGGAAGACGGCAAGAAATTGAAGATGCTGAAGCGGCACCTGATGACCCACTACAGCATGACCCCCGACCAATATCGCCAGAAGTGGGGTCTTGCGACCGACTACCCGATGGTCGCGCCCAACTATGCCGAGCAGCGGCGGACGCTGGCCAAGAGCATCGGCCTCGGCACCAAGCGCAAGCGCGGCACCCGCGTGGCCAAGTAGTCGTTTCGTGGCGGCGGGGCCTAGACGCCCCGCCTCCGCTCCCGTAATCGCACCCCATGCACCGCCAGATCGACATCGAAGCGCTCTGCGCCGAAAAAGGGCTGCGGATCACGGAGCAGCGCCGGACGATCGCTCGCATCATCTCCGAAAGCGCCGACCATCCCGACGTCGAGACGCTGCACGAGCGGGCCTCGGCGATCGATCCCAACATCTCCATCGCCACCGTCTACCGCACCGTCCGCCTGTTCGAGGAGGCCGGCATTCTCGAGCGCCACGAGTTCGGCAACGGCCGCTCGCGCTACGAGGCGGTGAGCGAAGAGCATCACGACCATCTGATCGACGTCGAGAGCGGCCGGGTGGTCGAGTTCCACGACGAGGAACTGGAGCTGCTCAAGGCCCGGGTCGCCGAACGGCTTGGCTTCAAGCTCGTCGACCACCGGCTGGAGCTGTACGGCGTCCCGCTTGAGCGCGACCGCTAAGGGTCTTGTGCCGCTTCGCGTTGTCCCGGGCCTGACCCGGGGTCCCGCTTCTTTTCCTTACCCGGCCCTCCGCATGTGCAGCGCGACACCGGGTCGAGTCCGCGGCGACGGGCGATCATGACCCTGCGCGCCGTGTTCCTCCTGCTTGCCATGGCGCTGTGGCTGGCGGTGTGCGCCGGCCTCCATCTGCTCGTGCGCCGTTTCGGCCCATCGCCCTGGCCGCGGCGCCTGCTGCGCGGTGTGGGCTGGCTCGCCGGAGCCCGCGTTCGCACCATCGGGCCCAAGCCATCGGGCTCCACCCTGATGGTCGCCAACCACGTCAGCTGGCTGGACATTCCGATGCTGGCCGGGGCCGCCGACTGCGCTTTCGTCGCCAAGGACGGGCTTCGCGGCCACCCATTCATGCGCTGGCTGTGCGAGGAGAATGGCACCGTGTTCGTCGAGCGCGAGCGGCGCGGCAGCATCGGCGACCAGCTTCGCGCGATGGACGAGGCGCTTCGCAGCCACAAACCTTTGTGCCTGTTCCCCGAAGGCACCGTCGGCCCGGACGGGAAGATGCTGCCGTTCCGCCCTGCCCTGCTCAAGATCGCCGAGCAGTCGTTGGTCCCGCTGACGGTTCAGCCGGTGGCGGTCGACTATGGCCCTCTTGCCGCGGCCTATGGCTGGCCGGCGGGCGAAACCGGCCAGGCCAACTTCCTTCGCCTGCTTGGCCGGAAGGGAAGGCTTGAGGTGACGCTTCATTTCCTCGACCCGCTCGCCCCCGGGCAGGACCGCAAGGCGCTGGCGGCCACAGCGCAGCGAGCGATCAGCGCCGCGCTGGGCGTGGTGCCCGAGCCGGCGGCGGCGGCGGCCTGACTTCGGCTGGTCTACTCTGGCCGGGCGGCGTATAGGCCCGGCGCCATGACCGCCCCGCGCACTTTCGCCATCAAGTCCTTCGGTTGCCAGATGAACGTCTATGACGGCGAGCGCATGGCTGAGCTGCTCGGCGCCGAGGGGATGACCCCGGCGGCCCCGGGCGCCGACGCCGACGCCGACGTGGTGGTCCTCAACACCTGCCACATTCGCGAAAAGGCCGCTGAAAAGGCCTATAGCGAGGTCGGGCGCCTGCGCCGCGAGGACGGCTCGCGCCCAGTGATCGCGCTGGCCGGCTGCGTCGCCCAGGCCGAAGGCGCGGAGGCCAAGCGCCGCTCCAAGTCGATCGACCTGGTTGTCGGCCCCCAGGCCTATCACCGCCTGCCGGAGATGCTGCGCGAGGTCGAAGCGGGCGGGCGCCCGGTCGACACCGATCTGCCGCCGCTCGACAAATTCGCCGCACTCCCCCGCCGCCGCCGCGCCGGGGTATCCGCATTCCTGTCGGTCCAGGAAGGCTGCGACAAGTTCTGCACCTATTGCGTGGTGCCTTACACCCGCGGCGCCGAGATCAGCCGGCCGATCGGCGACCTGCTCGACGAAGCGGCGCAGCTGGTCGAAGGCGGCACCCGCGAGCTCACCCTGCTCGGGCAAAACGTCAATGCCTGGGAAGATGGCAGCGAGACGTTGGCGACCCTGATCCGCAAGCTGGCGCCGCTGCCGGGGCTGGAGCGGATCCGCTACACCACCTCGCACCCGATCAACATGGCCGACGACCTGATCGCCGCCCATGCCGAGGTGCCCGAGCTGATGCCCTACCTACACCTGCCCGTGCAAGCCGGCAGCGACCGCATCCTCAAGGCGATGAATCGCCACCATACCGCCGCCGACTATCTGCGGGTGATCGCTAAGGTCCGTGCCGCGAATCCCGCGATCGCGCTGTCGGGCGATTTCATCGTCGGCTTTCCCGGCGAGACCGAAGAGGATTTCGCGGCCACGCTGCGGATCGTCGAGGAAGTCGGCTACGCCTCGGCCTTCACCTTCAAGTACAGCCCCCGCCCCGGCACCCCCGCGGCGACAATGGGCGACCAGGTGCCTGAGCCGGTCAAGGACGAGCGGCTGCAGAGGTTGCAGGCGCTGGTAATGGAAGGGAGTCGCCGCTTCAACGCCGCCAAGGTTGGCACCGAAACCCGCATCCTGATCGACCGCGTCGGCCGCAAGCCCGGCCAGATGATCGGCAAGTCGCCCTGGCTGCAGTCGGTGTTCGTCGAGACCGACGCCAAGATCGGCGATATGGTCGACGTGCGCCTGACCGCCGCGCTGCCCAACAGCCTGGCCGGTGAGCTTCTCGCGCGAAACAGCAAACAGGCCGCGTGACTCTGCCGCCGCACGCACTACATTCGGGAACGATGACGCACCCCATGGCTTTACGCCGCTAGATGCCCAAGCGCCCCGACCTCCGCGCCGTGGACGACCCCACCCGCGCTCGACTCGAGATCGAATTCGAGCAGCCTTACCTGCTCGGGCCCTTGTTCGGCGAATATGACCGTCACCTGGTCGCGATCGAGGATCGGCTCGGCGTCAACATCGCCGCGCGGGGAACCCGCGTGCAGATCGAGGGCGAGCCCGACAGCGCGGCCCGCGCCAAGGAAGTGCTGGTCGACCTCTACAGCCGGCTAGACGCTGGTCAGGACGTCGACCTGGCAGTGGTCGAAAGCGTGATCGGAATGGGCGCCCAGCGCAAGCTCGACGGGATCGTGCCGGATGCCGAAGCGCCGTCGAGCAACCCCAACCGGGTGATGATCCGCACCCGCAAGAAGACCATCGTTCCGCGCAGCACGATCCAGACCGCCTACATGGAGGCGCTGGCGCGCGACGACATGATCTTTGCGCTCGGGCCGGCGGGTACCGGCAAGACCTATCTCGCCGTCGCCCAGGCAGTGTCGATGCTGATCGGCGGCCAGGTCGACCGGCTGATCCTGTCGCGCCCGGCGGTCGAAGCCGGCGAGCGGCTGGGCTTCCTGCCCGGCGACATGAAGGAAAAGGTCGATCCCTATCTTCGGCCGCTATACGATGCGCTCTACGACATGCTCCCGACCGAGCAGGTCGAGCGGCGGATCGCCAGCGGCGAGATCGAGATTGCGCCGATCGCCTTCATGCGCGGCCGGACGTTGAGCGACGCCTTCATCATTCTCGACGAAGCGCAGAACACCACGCCGCAGCAGATGAAGATGTTCCTCACCCGCTTCGGCATGCGTAGCCGGATGGTGATCTGCGGCGATCCCAACCAGACCGATTTGCCGCGGGGCGTGGAGAGTGGGCTGGCCGATGCGGTCACCAAGCTCGAAGGCATTCCGCGGCTGGCGACGGTGCGGTTCAGTGCCGCCGACGTGGTCCGCCATCCGCTGGTCGGGCGGATCGTCGAAGCCTATGAGGGACCCGGGAATTGAGCCTCGACATCAGCCTCGACGCCGACGACGACTGGGACAGTAGCACCGACTGGGCGCGGCTTGCCGAAGCCGCGGCCCGGGCCGCCATCGCCGAAAGCGCCTTTCCTGGTCTGGCTCAGGCCGCGCGGCCAGTCGAACTGTCGATCGTGCTCACCAGCGACGAGGAAGTGCAGGCCCTGAACGCCGAGTGGCGCGGCAAGGACAAGCCAACCAACGTCCTGTCCTTTCCCCAGGCCGAGCCCGACGAACTGGACGGGGCTGCTACCCCGGGGCCCGAGCTGATGCTGGGCGACATCGTGCTGGCCCGCGCGACCTGCGCCCGCGAGGCCCAGGAAAAGGCACTGACCTTGCCCGATCATGCCGCCCATTTGCTGGTGCATGGCACCCTTCACCTGTTGGGCTACGACCATATGGACGACGACACCGCCGAGGACATGGAAGCGCGCGAGGTTCGTGCGCTTGCCCGGCTGGGCCTGTCCAACCCCTATGAGGTGGCCGCCTGATGGCCACCCAGCCCGACAATGGTTCGCGCCTGTGGCGCGGGCTTCGCAGTCTGATGTTCGGCGACGACGGCGAGACCACGCTGCGCGACCAGATCGAGGAAGCGATCGACGATGCCGAGGACGACAAACCCAAGCAGGGTGACCTCAGCCCGCTCGAGCGGCAGATGCTCAAGAACCTGCTGCACTTCGGCGATCGCACCGCCGGCGACATCTGCGTCACCCGCGGCGAGATCATCTCGGCCAAGCATGGCAGCAGCATGGAAGAGCTGGCGAAGATATTCGCCGATGCCGGCCACAGCCGCCTGCCGATCACCGGCGAAAGCCTCGATGAGATCATCGGGATGGTCCACATCAAGGACGTCTTCAACGCTTACTTCGACGCCACCGAGCGCAAGAGCGTCGAGGAGATCATGCGCCTGCCGCTCTACGTTCCCGAGAGCATGGGGGTGCTCGACCTGCTCGCGCGGATGCGGGCCGAGCGGATCCATCTTGCGGTCGTGATCGACGAATTCGGCGGGACCGAGGGCCTCGTCACCATCGAGGACGTGGTCGAGGAGATCGTCGGCGACATCGACGACGAGCATGACGAGGAGCAGCAGCCGCTTCTCGCCCGCCTCGACGATGGGCTGTGGGAAGCCGACGCGCGGCTGGAACTCGAAGAACTTGCCGACGCGGTCGATGCGCGGCTGATCGCCGAGGACGACGAGGTCGACACGCTGGGCGGCCTCGCCTTCCTGCTTGCCGGGCGGATCCTCGAGCCGGGCGAAAGCATCGCGCACCCGAGCGGCTGGCGGCTGGAGTCGGTCGAGGCCGACGAGCGCAAGATGATCCGGCTTCGGCTGCATGCGCCCGAGGGAACCGAGTTGGCCGAAGCCTGAGCCTCAGCGGCGCCGGTAGCGCAGGTAATAAGGCCGCCGCCCCTCGCGCCGGCTCTTCGCTCCGTAGCGGGTCTCGATCCAGCCCGACGGCGGGTCGAGGAAGTCGGACGGCTTTTCGGCCAGCCAGTCGAACTGGTCGGTGTGGCGCTGCATGATCATCAGCGTCCAGTCGAGATAGACCGGATGGTCGGTCGCGATGCGCAGCTCTCCGCCGGGCTTGAGCTTGCTTGCGAACAGGTCGACCGGCCCGTCGTTGACCATCCGCCTTTTGGCGTGACGCGCCTTGGGCCAGGGGTCGGGATGGAGCAGGTAGAGCATCAGCAGGCTGTCGTCGGGAACCCGGCGCAGAACCTCCAGCGCATCGTTCATGTGCAGGCGCACATTGCCCAGCGGCCCGTCGCGGACGTGGCCGAGCGCGGTGGCGACCCCGTTGAGGAACGGCTCGCAGCCGACGAAGCCGTGGTCGGGCAGCAGGTCGGCGCGATAGGCGAGATGCTCGCCCGAGCCGAACCCGATCTCGAAGTGCAGCGGACGGTCGTCGCCGAACAGGATTCGTGAACTGATCTCGCCCTCGGCGGGCACGCTGATCTGTGGCAGCAGCTTGTCGATCAGTTCCTGCTGGCCCTGCCGCAGCTTGTGCCCGCTGGAACGGCCGTACAGACGATTGATGGTGGTCGGATCACCGGACTTGAAGGCGGTCATGGACCTGCCTTTACTCGCCCGCGTTCAGGCGGCAACAGGTGAGGCACGAAGGACGCGCAATGAACGGTGATAACCCCCGAAGCACGGCGCAGATCGGCGGCCATCCGATCCATCCGCTGCTGATCCCGTTCCCCATCGTCAGCTTCATCGGCGTGCTGGTCACCGACATCATGTGGCTGACCACCCGCGAGGGCGGCTGGGCGACGGCGAGCAACTGGCTGCTTGGGGCCGGGCTGCTCACCGCCCTGCTGGCGGCGGCCGCGGGCATGGCCGATTATCTGGGCGACGACCGGGTCAAGCGGATCGGCGCCGCGACACGGCATATGATCGCCAACATCGTGGTGATGACGCTGGAAGCGGTGAACCTCGTCGCGCGGCTGACCGGCGGGACCGATCAGGTCGGGACCCTGGGGGTATGGCTCAGCCTCGCGAGCGTGGTGATCCTTGCCTATTCGGGATGGCTCGGCGGCGAACTGGTCTACAAGCATCGGGTCGGTGTGCAGGATCGCGGCGGCCCCGGCGATGGCGGCGCCGGGCTCCCGGATCAGCCGGCGACAGACCGGAAGTTCAGCCGCGACCGGCGCTGAGCGGACCGGGACTTTGGGTCACGTCGAGTCCTGAAGTGCGCCAGACACGTTGTTGAGACATGAGCTTCAGGCAACTCTCCCCGCCCCTTCCCATCCACGTCGCCGATCGCGCCAAGGGACAAGCCATGGCCGTGATCGACTATGGTCCCGAATTCGACCTTTTGTGGGTGGTCGCAATGGACGAGGGCGGCGAGATCTGGTGCGTCCCCAATCCGCAGGTCCGGATGCAGGCGAACTGGTCGCTTGGCCGAAGCCGAGCGCCGACACCGGGGCTCGGCAAGCTCGCCCCGGTGCCGTCGGTCGGATAGCTGCAGGATCAGCCGACCAGCGACTTCAGCTCGTCGCCGAGGTCGGTCTTCTCCCACGGGAACAGATCGCCCTCGGCTTTGCGGCCGAAGTGGCCATAGGCGGCCGTCGGAGCGTAAATCGGCTTGTTGAGGCCGAGAGCGGTGCGGATGCCGCGCGGGGTCAGGCGTCCGAGGCGCTCGATCTTGCCGATCGCCTGCTCCAGCTGGTCGTCGCCGACCGTGCCGGTGCCGTGCGTGTCGACGTAGAGCGACAGCGGCTCGCTGACGCCGATCGCATAGGACAACTGAATCGTGCAGCGGGTGGCGAAGCCCGCCGCGACGATGTTCTTGGCAAGGTAGCGCGCGACATAGGCGGCCGAACGGTCGACCTTGGTCGGGTCCTTGCCCGAAAAGGCGCCACCGCCATGAGGCGCCGCGCCGCCGTAGGTGTCGACGATGATCTTGCGCCCGGTCAGGCCGCTGTCACCGTCGGGCCCGCCGATCTCGAACGCGCCGGTCGGGTTGATGTGGTAGACGGTCTCGTCGCTGAGCAGATCGGCCGGGAGGATGTCGGCGACGACCTTGCGAACGTAGGCCTTGAGCTCAGCCTCGGGCTGGCCTTCGTGGTAGCCCTTGGCGTGCTGGCTCGACACCACGATCGCGGTGGCGGCAACCGGACGGCCATCGTCGTAGCGCAGGGTCACTTGGCTCTTGGCGTCAGGCTCAAGGAACGGGGCCGCGCCCGAATGCCGGTCGGCGGCCATCCGCTCGAGGATCTTGTGGCTGTAGTAGAGCGTCGCCGGCAGGTAATCCGGGGTCTCGTCGGTGGCGTAACCGAACATGATGCCCTGGTCGCCCGCGCCCTCGTCCTTGTTGCCGGTGGCGTCCACGCCCTGCGCGATTTCCGACGACTGGCCGTGCAGCTTGTTGATCAGTTCGAGCTGATCCCAGTGGAAGCCGGACTGCTCATAGCCGATCCGCTTCACGGTCTCGCGAACGACCTGCTCGACTTCTTCCGGGATGCCCGGAGCCCACTGGTCATTCTCGTAGATGCCCTTGCCGCGGATTTCGCCGGCAAGCACCACCAGCTGCGTCGTGCACAGCGTTTCGCAGGCAATGCGCGCTTCGGGATCCTTGGACAGGAACAGGTCGACGATCGCGTCGCTGATCTGGTCGGCGACCTTGTCGGGATGGCCTTCGGAAACGGATTCGGAGGTGAAGAGATAGGACTGGCGCATGGGACTCCGGCACGTCTGGAAGCGGATATAAGGATATAAAGATAGCTTTATATGTGCTGCCTGTAGCGACCCCGCGCGTCCATGCCAACCGCCAACAGCAGCAGCAGGAAGGCAAGGCCCAGCGGGAGCGGGTTGCCGATCCGGGAAAAGAGCGTGGGCGGCTTGGCCAGCGGCAGCTCGGCGTCGATCGCGCCTGCGGTGCGCCACGGCAGGCTGGCCGAGACCGCGCCATTGGCATCGATCACCGCGCTGATCCCGGTCGGGGTGGAGCGAATTACCGGCAGCCCTTCTTCGGCGGCGCGAAGCCGGGCCTGGGCGAGGTGCTGCGGCGGACCCCAACTGCCGAACCAGGCGTCGTTGGACGGGTTGAACAGGAAATCAGGCCGATTGTTCGGATCGACGACCTGGCCCGAGAAGATGATCTCGTAGCAAATCTGCAGGCCCATCGTGCCCCAGCCAGGCAGCGCCAGGTTGCGGGGGCCCGGGCCCGACAGCGTGTCACCTACTCCTGGCGCGAGTTGGCTGAGGCCGATCGCCGACAACAAAGGCCGCATCGGGAGATATTCACCATAGGGCACCAGATGGGCCTTGTCGTAGCGGCCGAGGATGCGGCCGTCGGCGGTGATCGGCATCACACTGTTGGTGCTTCCGACCAAATTGGCCTGACCATCGACCACCAGTGAAAAGGCACCGGTGACGAGGAGGTCCGAGCTTGGCCGGAGAACTTGTCCGGCGCGCCGTGCCGGCGGCAGTCCGGCCGTCCGGCGGGGCGGCGGCGGACCTTCGATCTGGAAGGCGACGGGCACGGCCACTTCAGGCCAGAGCAACAAGGTCGGGCGGGCCCCCGGCTTCAACACGGACAGGCTGGTCAGACGGCGAAAGGCTTCCTCCTCAAGCCCTTCGCGCCACTTGTCTTCCTGGCCGATATTGGGCTGGACCACCCGGATCGACTTGCCAGCGGCGACCTGGGGAGCCGTGCGGGTCGCGAAGGCAAGCAGGCCAAGCCCTAGCAGGAGGGTGGCGAGAATGGCGGCGCTGCGCCGCGCTTTGGCGAAGACCAGAAAGATGGCCCCGCCCAAAAGCACCACCAGCATCGACAGGCCATAGGTGCCGATCACCGTCGCGCTGCCAAGCCAGAAGGTGTCGAGCAGGGTCACGCCTACCGGGTTCCAGGCGAATCCGGTGAACATGGTCGCCCGCAGCCACTCGGCAAGCGCCCATCCGCCCGCAAGCGCCAGTACCAGGGCGATGGGGGAGCGCTGCCCGAAACGCCACGCCAGCCCGGTTGCGAGCGCTGGATAAACGGCGAGGTAAAGGCTCAGCAGCACCACCGCGACCCAGCCCAGCCATCCCGGCATCGCCGCCTGGTAGGTGAAAGCGGTGGCGATCCAGTTGAGGCCGAGCACGAACTGACCGGCACCGAACAGCCAGCCGGTGAGCAGTGCCTTGCCCATGCTCCCACAGCGCGAGACCAGCATGGCAAGGGCCGCGAACGCGAGCGGCATCAGCGGCCACAGGCCGACCGGCTCAAACGCCAGCGCAGAGAGAATACCAAGCGGAAAGGCGGCGAGCAGGTGAGAGGTCCGGAAGGTCACGGCCGGGTCTTTGGCAGATGATGCCGCCACTGCAAACACGGGCGGCACTTGGACCGCGGTCGCGCGTTGAGCCGGCAACCCCATTTCTGGAGAAGCAACATGAACATCGACACGATCGCTGGCGAGACCACGCGCACCAAGGGTGACTTCAAGGCCGGCCTCGGCGACGTCACCGGCGACACCAAGCTGCAGCAGGACGGCGCCACCGACCAACTTTCGGGCCAGGTGCGTAAGGGCTTCGGCCAAGTTCGCGACTTCGTGAACAACAACAAGGCCGCCAGCTACACCGCTGCCGGGATCTTCGGCCTGGCGCTGCTGAACAGCCTGCGCGGCAAGCGTACCAAGAACGTCTAAGCGCGCTTCACGATGAAAGAGGGGCGGCTCCATGCGGGGCCGCCCCTTTTTTCATGTCCTCAGGCCGGGGTCAGTCGCAACAGCCTGCCACTGTCCTCCAGCAGGTAGACCTCACCCTTGGGCCCCTGCTCCACCTCGCGGATGCGGGCCATCTTCCAGCGGTCGGCCTTGCTCGCCTGGTCGCCATTGACGTCGATCCGGATCAGCGATTCGCCCGACAGGCCGCCCATCAGCAGGTCGCCCTTCCACTGCGGGAAGAGATCGCCCGAATAGACGATCAGGCCGGCCGGCGAGATGCTGGGGTTCCACCATACCTTGGGCTGCTCGAACTCGGGCCGGGTCGGGTGATCGGGAATGTCGCCGCCGCCATAGTTGGAGCCGTTGGACACCACCGGCCAACCGTAATTCTTGCCCGGCAGGACGAGGTTCACCTCGTCACCGCCCTGCGGTCCCATCTCATGCTCCCACAGGCGCCCGTCGGGGGCGAAGGCGATGCCGAGCAGGTTGCGATGGCCGATCGAATAGAATTGCGCCTGCACACCGCCCTTTGCCGCCCACGGATTGCCGGGGAACGGCTGGCCTTCCGGCGTCAGGCGAAGCACCTTGCCGAGGTTGCCGGTCGTCTCCTGCGCCGGCTGGAACTTCTGGCGATCGCCCGAGGTCAAGTACATCGCGCCGTCGGGCCCGAAGGCGATGCGGTGCGAGAAGTGACCGTTGCCGCTGACCTTGGGTGCCTGCCGCCAGACGATCTTGAAGTCCTGCAGCGCATAGGCACTTCCGCTCCGCGCCAGCCGGCCATAGCCGACCACCGCGCCGCTGGTGTCGCCGTCACCGCCCTCCACGTAGCTCAGGTAGATGCGGTTCTGCGGGCCGACCACCACGTCGCCGAGGCCACCCTGCCCGGCGACCTTGGCCTTGGGTGCGTTCGAGACGGCGGTCTTGGCGCCGGTATCGGCATTCACTACCCACAGGCGGCCGTCCTTTTCGCTGACCAGCGCCTCGCTCCCGCCGGGCAGGAAGGTCATCGCCCACGGTGTATCGAAGCTCGCCACCGGGGTGACCTTGAACGGCTGGCTGCCTTCCGCCGGCTGGTCCTGCGCCGGCAAGGCGGCCGACCCGCACGAGGAAAGAGCTAGACCAAAGGCCATCACGCCCTGAAGAGTACCAAATCGCATCCTAAAACCTCCGCGGCGAGTTACATCCCGATATTCTGTAGTCCGCATCCTCGATATAGGAAGCACATCCCTTAGTGCAGCCCGTCACCCTTCTCAGCCTCGCCACTGCAGTCCCTCCGCATCGCATCAGCCAGGCTGAAGCCAAGGACACCGGCCGCGAACTCTTTTCCGGGCGCAAGGCGCTCTACGACCGGTTGTCGGGCGTGTTCGACAATGCCGGCATCGAGGGCCGCAACATCGTCGCCCCGATCGAATGGTATGGCGGCGACCACCGCTGGCAGTCGCGCAACAACCTCTATCTGGAGGCGTCCGAGCGGATGTTCGAGGAAGCGGCGATGGGCGCGCTGGACCGGGCCGGACTGGCCCCCGCCGACATCGACGGGATCGTGTTCGTGTCGACCACCGGCATCGCGACCCCCAGCCTCGAAGCCCGCGTCGCACCGCGGATGGGCTTCCGCGGGGACGTCCGCCGGGTGCCCGTGTTCGGGCTAGGCTGCGCGGGCGGGATCAGCGGGCTGGCCACAGCCGCGCGTCTCGCCGCGGCCGATCCGGGCACGCGCTGGTTGTTCGTCTGCGTCGAGACCTGCTCGATTTCGATCCGGCTCGACACCGACGACCCCGCCGCATTGGTCGCGACCGCGCTGTTCGGCGACGGCGCGGCGGCGGCGATCGTCTCCACCGCCGGCGACGGGCCCGCCATCATCGGCGCGGCGGGCGAGCGGCTATGGCCCGACACGCTCGGCATCATGGGCTGGCGGGTCGAGGATCCGGGCCTCGCCGTGGTGTTCGACCGCGCCATTCCGCCCTTCGTCACCGCCGAGCTGGCGGGCGCGATCGACGGCATCCTCGGCGACATGGGGCTGACCCGCGGCGACATCGACCGGCTCTGCTCGCACCCCGGTGGGGCCAAGGTGATCACCGCGATCGAGACGGCCATGGAACTGCCCGAGGGCTCCCTCGACCTCGAGCGCGAGGTGCTGCGCGACCATGGCAACATGAGCGCGCCGACCGTATTGTTCGTCGCCGAGCTGCTGCTCGCCCGCGGCTTGCCGGAGCGGACACTGATGACCGCCTTCGGTCCCGGCTTCACCTGCGCCGCACTGACCCTGGAGCGCGCATGAGCGATCCGCACTGGCCGGCCTATGCCATCCTGTTCTTCGTCGTGCTGCAGCGCCTGTCCGAACTGCAGATCGCGCGCGCCAACACCGCGCGGCTGCTGGCCGCCGGCGCCTATGAGCATGCGCCCGGCCATTACCCGCTGATCGTCGCGGTCCACGCCGGCTGGCTTGCCACCCTGTTCTGGCTGGCCCCGGGGCGCGACATACACTGGCTGCTGTTCGGGCTGTTCCTGCTCCTCCAGGCCGGGCGCCTGTGGGTGCTGCGGACGCTGGGACCGCGCTGGACCACGCGGATCATCGTCCTGCCGAATGCTCCTTTGGTCACCGGCGGACCGTTCCGCTTCGTCCGCCACCCCAATTACCTGGTGGTGATCGGCGAGATCGCCGTGCTCCCGCTGGTATTCGGGCTGTGGCAGGTGGCGCTGATCTTCTCGATCCTCAACGCGATCGTGCTCACCATCCGCATCCGCGCCGAGATGGGCGCGCTCGGCGGCTGATCAGCGCGGATAACGGTAGACGTCGTACTTCTCGTCGCCATAGGCGCGGCGGAACGACCCGACCTGGCGCGTCTGCGTGCGAAAGCGGTCGATGTTAGCTCGCGTGTAGGTCGTGGTGTCGCCGTACATGACGTCGTAGCGGCCGGGCGCCACGGTCTTGAGGTCGCGCTGGAGGACGATGAGGATCGGCCGTCCGCTTGTGCCGTGGAGCGTCGCGGCGGCTGCGATGAAATCGTCGAGCCCGAGATGCCGCCGGCCGGTGCTGCTAAATGCAGCCAGCGTTCCAGGCCGGCCCTGCCGCATCAGCCAGAACGGCTGATTACTGAAATAGACCGCGGATTCGCCGAGCGTATCAGGATCGAAGATCATCACCGCGCCCGCGTTTTCGGGTTGGGCGGCCAGGGCGGCGAGGTCGGCCGCGTGGCTCCATGGCCTGCCCTCGATCGTCGCGGTGACCGGCCAGCGCAGGTAGAGGATGGTCTGAATCGCCAGCAGTCCGACCAGCCCCCAAGCCGCGACCAGCGCGAGCGTGCCGGCACCAGCGACTTGCCCACCCGTTCGCGCGCCCCGCTTGCCGGCCTCGATCCACAGCAGGGCGACGAGGAACATCAGGAACAGCGCCGCATGACGATAGGCCGCAGGAAAGGCGAAGAAGAAAAAGGTCTTCAAGGTGAGGAAGGCGGCCACGGCCGCGATGATCGCCGGCTTGCTTCGCAAGAATGCGAGCAGGGCCAGGACCATGAAGATGTTGGCGGCGAACAAGGCGTTGTCAAAGCCAAGCGCCCCGAAAGAGCGCTCGGCGTCGAACAGGCTTGCCAGCAGGTTGGCGGCGGAAAAGGGCACGCGGTTGGCAGCGGCCGCCGCATCGTTGACCGGCGGATAGATGGCGAGGAAGCAGAGCAGGACGCCGACCGAAAGCAGCACGCCGTTGGCCACCAACATCGCCGTGGTGCGTGAGCGAAGGGCGGGCCGCTCCAACCACACCTCCACCATCCGGTAGAGATAGAGCGCCCCGGCGACGAAGACGCTTGGCGCATTGCTGTTGCAGAGCAGCAGGAGAAGAAAGCCGAACCACGGCCCGTCCTTCGCGCGCTGGTAGCTGGCCGCGATGACGAACAGGATGAGCGCGCTCAGGCCGTAGTTTCGCGACACGACCGAATATTCGAAACCGAGGTGCTGGCTGAACAGCAGCAGGGCGATGATCCCGATCCTGAAAGGCGACTTCAGCGCCAGCAGCGCGGCGGCGGCGACGGAAATCGCCAGCCCAAGCGCGGGCAAGACCTCACGCACCCCGAACAGCTCATGCCCGGCGCGAAGGAGGACGTACCACAGGTGGGGATGACCTTCGCCGTGAACGACGCGGAACAGGTCGAACAAGTTCGAGGCCATCAAGGTCAGCGACCAGGCCCGCACCTCGTCGCGCCAAGGCACGTGATGCCAGGCGAGCCAGCCGGTGGTCGCCAACCACGCCAGCAATAGCAGGACGCGGATGCCCCGGTTCGACGAGGGTGGTCGCGCGGCAATCAGTGGCTGGCGCACCCAGCTATCGGACTCATCTCCCACGGCCGGCTGCGCCCCGTGTATAGAGATAGACATCATATTCCTCGTCGGTCTGCGCCGGACGCAGGCTGACTAGCGGCCGGGTGGCGGCAAGGAAGCGCGACCTTCCCTCGGGCGTGATCGCCGTGCGGTTCTGGAACATCATCTGGAAGTCGCCGTCCTCCCCAATCGGCCGTTGCAGCGCGATTGCCACCGGGCGGCCGGTGCGGCCGTTGAGGAGCCGGGCGTCGGCCAGAATGTCGTCCAGGGTAAGGTTGCCGCGACCGTTCTTGCTGAATGGCGCCCAGCTGCCGAAACGAGACTGGCGCAGCAGCCACAGCGGTTTGCCGCCGCGGTAATAGACCACCGCTTCTCCGACCATGTCGGGATCAACGATCAGCAGCGCGTCACGCAGATCGGGCCGCTCCATCAACGCGGCGAGGTCGGCAGAGCGGCTATAGGGCACGCCCATGACGGCTTGGGCGACCGGCTTGCGCAGCAGGGTGACGACCTGGACGGAGAGCAGCAGCACCAGCATCCACTTGCCGACCGGCACCGCCTTCGACCGCCAGTGCGACGCGGGCAGGCACTTTTCCCCGCCTTCCTTCGCCACGATCCAGGCCAGCGCGAGCAGGAAGACGAGGAACAGCGCGATGTGCCTGAGATAGGCCATGTAGATGAAGAAGAAGAAGAATTTCAGCGCGAAAAAGGCCAGCACCGCGACGATCAAGGCGCGCTTGTGGCGGGCGAAGACCAGCAGGCTGCCGGTTATGAAGACGAGGCTGATGGTCTGCGCCGGCCACGGAATGCCGAGGTCGCGAACGAAGGTCTTCTGGTGGAAGATGGCACGGACCAGGTTACAGGCGGTGAGCGGGCGCTTGTCGAGGCCGACGGCGGCGTCGTTGAAGGGCGGATAGACGGTCAGGAAGGAGGCCAGTGCCCCGCTCGCCGCGAGAACGGCATTGACCGCCAGCCGCGCCCACTCGCCGCGCCGTTCGCTTGGCGAGGTTCCGAGCACCTCGAGCGCACGGAACAGGAACAGCGCTCCGGCCAGGATCAGCACCGGCACGTTGACGTTGGCGAGCAGGAACAGCAGCAGCCCGAACCACAGGCTGTCCTTGATCCGCTCCCACCACGCCGCAATGGCGAACATCAGCAGCGCCGCGATGCCGTAGTTGCGGGCGATAACGGTGTAATCCATCACGAAGAAGGCGCTGAACAGGGTGGCGAACAGCACCCAGAGGCGGAACGGCGCCTTGAGCGCGAACAAGGCGGCGGCAAGGAAGCCGAACAGCAGCCCGGCCCCGCTCAGCACCTCGCGCGCGCTGGTCAGCTCGTGCCCGGCACGCAGGATCAGGTACCAGAGGCTCGGGTGCCCCTCCCCGCGCAGGCCGCGGAGCATATCGACGACGGTGTCGCCGCCGATCGCAAAGGCGTAGGCCCGCGCCTCGTCGCGCCAGACGACGTGGAGCGAGGCGAGCCAGCCGACCAGGACGACCCAGGCGCCGAGCAGGACCAGGCGCTGCCACAGCGGCGGTGTCCCGCGCGGCGCCAGCAGCGGCTCCGGCCTGATCGAGTTCCAGCCGCTGCCAACCCCGGGGTCAGCGGGGGTAGATGTAGACGTCATAATCCTCGTCGCCTCCGCCCCGCCGAAGCGAAGCCACCTTGCGCGTCGCCGCCTGGAAGCGGTCGACGCTGCCGGGCGTCAGCAACGTATAATCCTGATACATCATGTCGTAGGCACCCGACCGGGTCCGCTCAAGATCGAGCGCCAGGGCGATCACGACCGGTCGCCCGGTTCGTGCGCTGACTGCCTGGGCCTGCTGCAGCAGCCGGTCGAGCGTCAGCCGCTTGTTGCCCGACAGCGAGAGAGGGGTGATCCGGCCCGGGCGGTCCTGGCGGATCAGCCAGTAGGGCCGGCCGGTCTGGTAGACGACCGATTCGCCCATCGTGTCGGGGTCGATCATCAGCATCGCGCCGCGCAGCTCGGGCCGGTTCATGATCCGGGCGAGCTCGGCGGCGTGCGAATAGGGCTTGCCGGTGATCAGATTCTCGATCGGGTAGCGCAGGTAGCGCGTGGTCTGCATCGCCATCAAAATGGTGAAGGCGGTGGTCCCCACCATCAGCGCCAGCCGCGGCGCTTCGGTCTTCCATTCGCGCAGCCACCCCTTGTCCGCCTCGATCCAGGCCAGCGCGATGATGAAGATGAAGAACAGCGACGAGTGCCGGTAGTAGCCCGGATAGACGAAGAAGAAGAACAGCTTGAGGCAGACCAGCGCCAGCAGGGCGGTGGCCAGTGCCTTGCGGCGATCAAGAAACGCCAGCAGGCTGAACAGGACCACCACCGCCCCGGTCAGCGATCCGCGGCCGAAACCGATCGCCATGAACGACCGCTCGGCGGTGAACAGGGCGCCGAGCAAATTTGGGATCGTGAAGGGTGCCGCGGCGGCGCTGGCGGCACCGTCGTTGGCGGGTGGATAGACGGCAAGGAAGCACAGCAGGGTGCCGGCCAGCAGCAGCAGCACGTTTAACAGCCAGCGGCGCCACGCAGGCGCCTTGAGGCTGGGCTGCGCTTCGTACAGCTCGATCATGCGGTAGAAGGCGAAGCTGCCAGCCAAGAAGACGCTTGGCACGTTGGTGTTGCACAGCAGGAGGAGCAGGACGCCCAGCCACAGCTTGTCGCGGATGCGCGGCCAGAAGGCGGCGATCAGCAGCATGATCAAGGCGGAAATGCCGTAGTTTCGGGCCAGCACCGTATATTCGAACCCAAGGTGCAGGCTGAAGATCAGCAGCGCCAGCATGCCGATCCGGAATGGCCCGCGCAGCACCAGCAACGCGACCGCCGCGATTCCGATCACCAGCCCGGTGACCCGCAGCACCTCGGGCGCTCCGAACAGGTCGTGACCGGCGCGCAGCAGGATATACCACAGGTAGGGATGGCCCTCGCCCTGGACAGTGCGGAACATGTCGGGCCAGGACGAGCCCATCAGCATCAGCGACCAGGCCCGCGCCTCGTCGCGCCAAGGCACGTGGCTGACCGCGATGACGAGGGTGATCGCCAGCCAGACGAGCAGCAGGATCCACCGGGCGCGGCGATTTGCCGTTGCGGGTTGCTCCGCCAGCAACGGCTGCCGAAGCCACCTGTCCACTCTGCCCGTCACGCTTTCCCCACCCGTAGCCGTCCCTGCGGCACCGCGCTCTTCCCAAGACGGCGCTTTTCTTGCAAGCGTTTACGGTTCCATTAACCTTCGTGCGCGATGGTTGCGGCCTGTACGGGGTTCAGGAGACAGTTTTCGTGATCAATGGGAAGAGGGTGGCCGTCGTCCTTCCGGCCTATAATGCTGACCGGACGCTGGAGCGGACCTACAACGAGATCGACTTCAACATCGTCGACGACGTGATCCTGGTCGACGATTGCAGCAAGGACCGCACCTCGGCCTTAGCACGCGAGCTCGGCATCTTCACCGCCACCCACGAGGATAATCGTGGTTACGGCGGCAACCAGAAGACCTGCTACACCATCGCGCTCGAGCGTGGCGCCGACATCGTCATCATGCTCCACCCCGATTATCAGTACAGCCCCAAGCTGATCCCGGCGATGGCCGGAATGATCGCGTCGGGCCATTATGATGCGGTGTTCGCCTCGCGAATCCTGGGCAATGGCGCGCTGGCCGGCGGGATGCCCCTGTACAAATATGTCGCCAACCGCTGCCTGACCGCGCTGCAGAACCTGCTGATGGGCGCCAAGCTGTCGGAATATCACACCGGCTACCGCGCCTGGAGCCGCGAAGTGCTCGAAACGCTCCCGCTTCCGGCCTGCTCGGACGATTTCGTGTTTGACAACCAGATGATCGCGCAGACGATGTGGAAGGACTTCCAGATCGGCGAGATCAGCTGCCCGACCCGCTATTTCGAGGAAGCCTCGAGCATCAACTTCCGCCGTAGCTGCACCTACGGCTTCGGCGTGCTCGGCACGGCGTTCCTCTACCGCCTGTGCAAGATGGGAATGACCTCATCCGAGCTGTTCACCAGCAACGAGCGGTTGCCCAAGTCGGTCAGCGGGGGGCGCGCCGTCGTGGCGCCGGCGCCGATGGTCACCGAGAACGCCTGATGCTTCGACCCCTGATGGCGGGTCATGCGCGGCGGGCGCAGCAGCTGCTCGCCCACCCCGCATCCCGGCAGCTGATCCGCTACATCATCGCGGGCCTGCTGGTGACGTGGTTCGCTGCGACCATCTACACTCTGCTCGTTTCCCGGCACCTAAGCCCGTATCTGGCCAATGTCGGAAGCACCGCGGGCGGGCTGATCGCCGGCTACACCATCCACAGCCGGTGGAGCTTCAAGGACGGCCGCAAGGACAGCGAGACCTTTCAGCTGGGCCGTTTCCTTGCCGCATCCGGGGTAGCGTTCGGGATCAATACCTTCTGGATCTGGCTGACGGTGAAGCAGCTTGGCCTGTCGTCCTACGCCCCGGTGCCGCTGATGATGGCGGCCACCCCGATCCTCAGCTTCCTGCTCAACCGCTATTGGGTGTTCAAGGCGCACTGAGACGGTTGCGCCGGAGACGGCTTGCTCCTATACAGAGCCTTCCTCCTCACATCGTTGATGCTGGCGAGGCCGCCCGGGTTCCCGCGGCGGTCCGAGGGGGCTTGAACTTCCGGGAGCCGCATGAACCACAAGCTTCACGACCTGATCGAAATCGAGGCCAATGCGCTCGGCTTCGACCTCGTGCGCGTGGCGATGATCGGCGGCAAGACCGATCCGACGCTGCAGATCATGGCAGAGCGGCCGGACACCCGCCAACTCACCATCGCCGATTGCGAGGCGCTGTCGCGGCGCGTGTCGGAGCGGCTCGATGCGCTTGAAGCGGCGGGCGAGGATCCGATCGACGATGCCTACCGGCTCGAGGTCAGCTCGCCCGGTATCGACCGTCCGCTGACCCGGCTCAAGGATTACAGCGACTGGCAGGGTCACGAGGCTCGCCTCAAGCTTTCCCGTGAAGTCGACGGTGCCAAGCAGGTGACCGGCGACATCCTCGGCGTCGAGGAAGAGACCATTTCGATCTCGGGCTCGCAGGGCGATCGCCGCATCCCATTCGATGCCATCCATTCGGCCAAGCTGCTGCTGACCGACCGCCTGATTGCGGCGACCCAACCGCTCACCACCGAGGGCGCCGACGAACTTGAACCCCAAGAGGAAGAGTAAGACATGGCCACCGCCGCTCCCGCCGCCCCGACGGCCAACCGGGCCGAGCTGCTCGCCATCGCCGACAGCGTCGCGCGCGAGAAGCTGATCGATCGCGCCATCGTCATCGAGGCGATGGAAGATGCGATCCAGCGCGCCGCCCGCGCCCGTTACGGCCAGGAAAACGATATCCGCGCCAAGCTCGACCCGCAGTCGGGCGACCTGCGCCTGTGGCGGGTCGTCGAAGTGGTCGAGGAAGCGCCGGAAGATTATTACAAGCAGATCGACCTCAAGGGCGCGCAGAAGCTCAAGGCCGATGCCGCGGTCGGCGACTTCATCGTCGATCCCCTGCCCCCGATCGAATTCGGCCGCATCGCCGCCCAGGCCGCCAAGCAGGTCATCTTCCAGAAGGTCCGCGACGCCGAGCGCGAGCGCCAGTATGAGGAATTCAAGGACCGCACCGGCGAGATCATCACCGGCGTCGTCAAGCGGGTCGAATTCGGCCACGTGGTGGTCGACCTTGGCCGCGCCGAGGGCGTGATCCGCCGCGACGCCCAAATCCCGCGCGAAATGCACCGCGTCGGCGACCGCGTCCGCTCGCTGATCCTGCGCGTCGCCCGCGAAACGCGCGGGCCGCAGATTTTCCTGTCCCGCGCGCACCCCGACTTCATGAAGAAGCTGTTCGCGCAGGAAGTGCCGGAAATCTACGACGGCATCATCGAGATCAAAGCCGCCGCCCGCGATCCGGGGAGCCGCGCCAAGATCGGCGTCATCAGCTACGACAGCTCGATCGATCCGGTCGGCGCCTGCGTCGGCATGAAGGGCAGCCGCGTGCAGGCAGTCGTGCAGGAGATGCAGGGCGAGAAGATCGACATCATCCCCTGGTCGGAAGACACCGCGACCTTCGTGGTGAACGCCCTCCAGCCGGCGACCGTCGCCCGGGTCGTCATCGACGAGGAAGAAGGCCGGATCGAGGTGGTGGTCCCCGACGACCAGCTGAGCCTGGCGATCGGCCGCCGCGGCCAGAACGTCCGCTTGGCCAGCCAGCTGACCAGCAGCCAGATCGACATCCTGACCGAGGCCGACGCTTCCGAAAAGCGCCAGAAGGAATTCGTCGAGCGCTCCGAGATGTTCCAGACCGAGCTGGACGTCGATGAGACGCTGGCCCAGCTGCTGGTCGCCGAAGGCTTCACCAGCCTCGAGGAAGTGGCTTACGTCGAGGCCGACGAAATCGCCTCGATCGAAGGTCTCGACGACGACATCGCCACCGAGCTCCAGGAGCGTGCCTCCGAAGCGCTGGAGCGCCGCGAGGCCGCCTCGCGTGAAGAGCGCCGCGGTCTTGGCGTCGAGGACGCGCTGGCCGAGCTGCCGCACCTCACCGAGCAGATGCTGGTGACGCTGGGCAAGGCCAAGATCCTGACCCTCGACGACCTTGCCGACCTGGCGACCGACGAACTGGTCCAGAAAAAGCGCCCCGAACCCCGCCGCCGCGCCGAGAATGCGCCGCAGCGGACCGAGGACAAGGGCGGGATCCTGGCCGAATATGGCCTGTCCGAAGAGCAAGGCAACGAGATCATCATGGCCGCCCGCGCCCACTGGTTCGAGGATGAAGCCTCGGACGACGGCGCCGAACCTGCAAGCGAGGAGGCCGTTGATGCGGACACCTCGCAATGATCCGCTAGGCGCTCCAGCCACCACCGGCCCCGAGAGCAATCTCGGGGTCGAGGATCAACCTTCCGGACGTGCGGCGACACCGCCAGACACGAACGCCGAGTCGCGCCCTGAGGACCAGGACGCAACCGTCGAGGATGACGCCAAGTCTCGTAATTCTCCCCAGCGCAGCTGCGTCCTCACCCGCCGGACCGCGGACAAGTCGGAGCTGATCCGGCTCGTCCTCGGCCCCGACAATCAGGTTCATCCCGACGTCCGCGCCAAGGCGCCCGGGCGCGGGGCGTGGATCGGGGTCAGCAAGGCTGACCTCGAAACCGCGCTCGCCAAAGGCAAGCTGCGCGGCGCCCTGGCGCGCGCGTTCAAGACGCAGACGCTCGAAATTGTGCCCGATCTTCCCGACCGGATCGAGCAGGCACTGGCCCGCGCGACCCTCGACCGGCTCGGCATGGAGGCGCGTTCGGGAACGCTGACCACTGGCTCCGACCGGATCGAGCAAGCCGCTCGCGGCGGCAAGGTGAGAGCCTTGCTATATGCTTCGGACGCCAGCCTCGACGGCCGCCGCAAGCTCGACCAGGCGTGGCGGGTCGGGGGCTCGGAAGTTATGGGTCACCGGCACGGCTTGGAAATCCCGGTCGAACGCACCATCTTGAGCATGGCGCTGGGGCGGGAAAATGTGGTACATGTGGCTCTGACCGACCCGGGAGCGGCCGCGCGCGTGCTTGCAGCACTGACCCGCTGGCGTGCTTTCATTGTAGGAACTGCTGGGGTAGGCCGCGGCGACGACGCCGTCGGTCCGACTCTTGCTGACGACGAGTAGACAAAGGAATTTATGAGCGACCAGACCGACAAGCCGAAGCTGGGTACCCGGCCGCCGCTGGGCATCAAGCGTACGGTTGAGACTGGCAAGGTCAAGCAGAGCTTCAGCCATGGCCGCTCGAACACGGTAGTGGTCGAGGTCAAGAAGCGCCGCATCCTTGGCCGGCCGGGCGAAGCGCCCGTTGCTGCGCCCGAGCCTGAAGCCGCGGCACCCGCCCCGGCCCCAGCCCGTCCGGCTGCGCCTGCTCCGGCTCCGGCGGCTCCCAAGCGCTCGAGCGCCGATGACATCACCGCCCGCAAGGAGATGGTGGCGCGGCAGATGCGCGAGGCTGAAGAAGCCCGCATGACCGCGCTTGAGGACGCTCGCCGCCGCGAGGAGCAGGCCAAGCTCAACGCGACCGAGGACGAGAAGAAGCGCGCCGAGGATCGCCGCAAGGCCGAGGAAGACGCCGCCCGCCAGGCCGAGGAAGACGCCAAGCGCCGGATCGAGGAAGCCGCCCGTGCCGCCGACGAGGCCGATGCCGCGGCCGCCGCTGCTGCCGAGCAGCCGGCTGCAGTCTCGGCTCCCGAGCCCGAGGCTCCGGCGCCTGCCGCCACCGCTGCGCCGCGCACGGTGGTGTCGCGTCCGGGCCAGATGTTCCAGCCGGTGCGCCGCCCGCCGCCTCCCCCTCCCAAGCCGCAGCCCCAGGCGCAGCCGCAGCAGGGTGCCGCGCCGCAGTCGCAGGGTCAGTCGGCTCCTTCCGGCGGTGGCAGCAGTGCCTCGCCCTCGCGCCGTCCCGAACCTGCCCGTCCGGCGCGTGCCGGCGCCGCGCGCGGCGACGATCGCCGCCATTCGGGCAAGCTCACCGTCACTCGCGCGCTTGCCGGTGACGACGACCGCTCGCGCAGCCTCGCCGCCCTTCGCCGGGCGCGTGAGAAGGAGAAGCGAGCCTACGCCCAGTCCGGCCCGCGCGAGAAGCAGGTCCGTGACGTGGTGGTTCCCGACAGCATCACCGTCGGCGAGCTTGCCAACCGCATGGCCGAAAAGGCCGCTGACCTGGTGAAGGCACTGTTCAAGATGGGCACTCCGGTGACCGTCAACCAGAGCATCGACCAAGATACGGCCGAGCTGCTGGTCACCGAATTCGGCCACAACATCAAGCGCGTCAGCGACAGCGATGTCGACATCGACACCGCGGCCGACGTCGATGCCGAAACCACGCTGACGGCGCGTCCCCCGGTGGTGACCATCATGGGCCACGTCGACCACGGCAAGACCTCGCTGCTCGACGCCCTGCGCGGTGCCAATGTAGTGTCGGGCGAAGCCGGCGGCATCACCCAGCACATCGGCGCCTATCAGGTGAAGGTGCCGAGCGGTGACCTGATCACCTTCCTCGACACGCCGGGTCACGAAGCTTTCTCGGAAATGCGTGCCCGCGGTGCCAATGTCACCGACATCGTGGTGCTGGTGGTAGCTGCCGACGACGGCCTTCGTCCCCAGACGGTGGAGGCGATCAACCACACCAAGGCGGCCGGCGTTCCGATGATCGTGGCGATCAACAAGATCGACAAGCCCGAAGCCAAGGCGCAGCGGGTCCGCGAGGAACTGCTGCAGCACGAGATCGTGGTCGAGCAGCTCGGCGGCGACGTCCAGGACGTGGAAGTGTCGGCGCTCAAGGGCACCAACCTCGACGGGCTGCTCGATGCCATCGCGCTCCAGGCCGAGATTCTCGAACTTCGCGCCAACCCCGATCGCGCCGCCGAAGGCACGGTGATCGAGGCCAAGCTCGACAAGGGCCGCGGTCCGCTCGCCACCGTGCTGGTCCAGCGCGGAACGCTCAAGGTCGGCGACGTGCTGGTCGTGGGTGCCGCCTCGGGCAAGGTCCGGGCGATGACCGACGACCATGGCAAGCAGGTCAAGGAAGCCGGGCCTTCGATGCCGGTCGAGGTCCTCGGCCTCGGCTCGGTGCCGTCGGCGGGCGACCAGCTCACCGTGGTCGAGAACGAGGCGCGGGCCCGCGAAGTCGCGGCCTATCGCCAGGGCCTGCTCGACCGCAAGCGCACCACGAGCGCTCCGATGAGCCTCGAGAACATGTTCGCCAACAAGGCGTCCACCGTGATCGAGTTCCCGCTGGTGGTGAAAGCCGACGTCCAGGGTTCGGCCGAGGCGATCGTCAATGCGCTCAATCGCCTGTCGACCGACGAGATCAAGGTACGCATCCTCGCTTCGGGTGTCGGCGCGATCACCGAAAGCGACGTGACTCTGGCCTCGGCCACCGGAGCGCCGATCATCGGCTTCAACGTCCGTCCGAACGCCAAGGCGCGTGAGGTTGCGGCGCGCAACAAGACCGAGCTTCGCTACTACGACGTCATCTATCACCTTACCGACTGGGCCAAGGGTGCGATGGCGGGCGAGCTTGGGCCCGAGATCATCGAAACGGTCGTCGGCCGTGCCCGCGTGCAGGAGGTCTTCCCGGCCGGCAAGCGCGACAAGGCTGCCGGTCTGCTGGTGCTCGAGGGCACGATCCGCAAGGGTCTGCACGCCCGCCTCACCCGCGAGGACGTCATCGTCTCCAAGACCACGATCAGCTCGCTGCGTCGCTTCAAGGACGACGTGGCGCAGGTCATCGCCGGTCTCGAGTGCGGCGTGCTGCTGGCCGATACCAACGACATCAAGGCGGGCGACAACCTCGAAGTGTTCGAGGTCGAGGAGCGCGCCCGGACGCTGTAAGGCGTTCGTCATTGCGATGCCGGTGAGGGTTGCAGCCCTCGCCGGCTCGCAGCGACGTGAGAAAAGTCATGAAGAAGACCGAGTCCCCCGAAGGCCGCTCCGTTCGCCTGCTCCGTGTCGGCGAGCAGGTGCGTCACGTGCTGAGCGAAGTGCTGGCCCGCGGCGACGTGCACGACGCGACGCTGCAGAGCCATCTCGTCAGCGTCACCGAAGTCCGGATGAGCCCCGACCTGCGTCATGCCACCGTGTTCGTGAAGCCGCTGCTCGGCCAGGATGAGGAAGTGGTGCTGAAGGCGCTGCGCACCAACACCGCTTATCTCCAGGGCGAGGTCGCGCGGCGGGTGAACACCAAATTTGCCGCTAAGCTTAAGTTCCTGCCCGACGAAAGCTTCGACGAAGGTAGCAAGATCGATCAGATCCTCCGCTCGCCGCACGTCAAGCAGGACCTTACCGAGGAGTGAGCGACCTTGCCGCGCCGATGACGGGCGACGGCTGCTCCGCCCTCCCCTTCAGCGAAGAGCATCGCGCGGCGCTCAAGGCGGCCTGCGCCGAAGACCGCGACATCTGGTCGATCTATTCGGTCAGCTTCGATCCCGACCATTTCGACGCCAGCCTCGACGCCTGGCTGGCGCGTCCGGACATGGAAACCTTCGTCCTGTTCGAGGGCGGAGAGTTTGCCGGCATGTCGAGCTTCCTCGCGATAGAACCGGCCCGCGGCGTGCTGGAGATCGGCGGCACCTACTACCGCCCTCCCCTGCGCGGCACCGGCTTCAACCGGCGGGTCAAGGACATGATGCTGAGGCGGGCGTTCAACTGCGGTTATCGCCGCACTGAGTTCCGGGTCGACGCCCGCAACGCGCGCAGCCAGGCGGCGATGGCCAGGCTCGGCGCTACCCGCGAGGGCGTGCTGCGGGCCGACCGGATCACCTGGAACGGCCATGTCCGTGACACCGTCCTGTTTTCCATCTTGCGCGACGAATGGGTGGCCGAAGAACTGTAAGGCACTCGGGCGCTGTTTCGCGTTGAGGACGCAGACAGTGAGGAGCAGGACATGACCGAGAAGAAGGGCCACGGCAGCGCCACCGCGCAAAAGGCTAACGCCAAAGCCTCCAAGGAAGGCAAATCGAACCCGCGCAAGTCCTCGGCGGCGCAGTCCGAGCTTGGCAAGAAGGGCGGGAAAGCTGCCGCGAAGAAGTAGCCGGAGAAATTGGTGTGGACATTGCCGGCGCCAGTGTCCGCAATGGGTGGAAAGCGGACATCAGACCGCTATTCAGTCCTTCTGCAAACTTCGGGCGGGAGACTTGCCAGCGATGAACATGCGGCAAACTTGGGCTACTTTCGCGGGCCTCAGTGTGGGAGTGTTCGCGGTGCCAGCGGCAGCCGTACCGCCTCCGCCACCGGCGCAGGCCGGCTCCGAGATCGGGACGCACCAATGTGGTCGGCAGTCGCTGACCCTCGTTAAGAGTTGGGATTACAAGGTGGGGCTCAAGAGCGATTACGCCGTTCGCATCGGCGGCAAACCGCTCTCGCAAGCTGATGCCCAGCGGCTGAACAGTGAGATTGAACTGCGAGGACCGTTCCAAGCTGCATCGGTCTACTGCGTAGACGGCGTTCCCTACGAGTTGGCGCTGCATCGGTACTCGCCGACCAGAGACAGACTGGGCATCTATTTTCGCGGGCGAGCAATAACCAGCATCCGCTAAACAGCTTCGACACTAAGGTCCGCAATGGGTGGAAAGCAGACTGTCCGCTTTAAGTGGAAAGAGGGCGTTGCGTTCGGGTGCGACAGAGCGGAAGATTGCCTAATGGCGTGTAAAGTCTGCCCAGTGGTGTTTCGCACATCGAGTGGAGCCGCCGAACTCTTGGCGTTCCGGCACCCGACTGCAGGCAAGCAGTTCGTGAAGGGAAGCATCGAGGGAGGTGAGGCCGCATCTGTCGCTGCGCTTCGGGAGCTTGCGGAGGAGAGCGGCATCATCATTGTGTCCGGCCTATGCGATCTCGGCCAAGCACCAATCGGGGCGGCCGTATGGCACTTCTTCGCAATCAAGATCGATAGCCTTCCCGACCAATGGGCGCACCAGACGCATGACGACTTCAATCATGTTTTCGCTTTCTTTTGGCACCCTTTGGCCGAGGACCTCAATGGCGACTGGCACCCTCGATACCAGGAGGCGCTGGACTTCATCCGACGCTCGGTGCCGCAGTGATCGGTCTTCAAAAGTGAAATGTCCGCAATGGGTCGTAAGCGGACATTGGCTCCCGCTCGCCATCCGCGCTAAGCGCTTGCCGCACATGGCCAAGCTCTATTTCTATTATGCCGCGATGAACGCGGGCAAGTCGACCACGCTGCTGCAGGCGGACTTCAACTATCGAGAGCGCGGCATGGAGACGATGCTGTGGACCGCGGCGCTGGACGATCGCGCCGGCGAAGGCCGCATCTCCTCACGGCTGGAGATTGGCGCTGACGCTCATTCCTTCGACCCGACCACCGACCTGCTGGAGACCGTCGGCGCCGAGCTCAGCCGGCGACGCCTTCATTGCGTGCTGGTCGATGAAGCCCAGTTCCTGACCGAAGCCCAGGTGTTGCAATTGTGCCGGTTGGCCGACGAGATGGACCTGCCCGTGCTCTGCTATGGCCTGCGCACCGATTTCCGCGGGGCGCTATTCCCCGGCAGTGCGACGCTGCTGGCGCTGGCCGATGCGCTGGTCGAGCTGAAGGCGGTGTGCGAGTGCGGTCGCAAGGCGACCATGAATTTGCGGGTCGATGCCGAGGGCCGCGCGGTGGCGCAGGGCCAGCAGACCGAGATCGGCGGCAACGACCGCTATGTCGCGCTTTGCCGCCGCCATTTCTTCGCGCGGCTCCGCTCGGCCGAGGAAGCGCATCCGTCCGGATCGGCGGCGTGACCCGGCCCCTGTCGGGCTGGATCATCCTCGACAAGCCCCTCGGCCTCGGCTCCACCCAGGCAGTCAGCGCGGTCAAGCGTGCGCTGCGCGAAGCGGGCGAGGCGAAGACCAAGGTCGGCCATGGCGGCACCCTCGACCCGTTGGCTACCGGCGTCCTGCCGATCGCGCTGGGCGAGGCGACCAAGCTTGCCGGGCGGATGCTCGACGCGGTCAAGGCGTATGACTTCACCGTCCGCTTCGGGTCGCAGACCGATACGCTGGACCTCGAAGGCAAGGAGATCGCCAGCAGCCCGATCCGCCCGACCCTGGCCGAGGTCGCGGCCGCCCTGCCCGCCTTCACCGGCCCGATCAGCCAGGTGCCGCCCGCCTATTCGGCGCTCAAGGTCGACGGCCAGCGCGCCTACGACCTGGCGCGCGCCGGAGAGGAGGTCGAACTCAAGAGCCGCGCCGTGACCATTCACTCGCTCGAGATCATCGGTGGCAAGGACGGGCAATTAGAGGAGGTCACCCTTTCCGCCACCGTCTCGAAAGGCACCTACATCCGCAGCCTCGCGTGCGACGTCGCGCTGGCACTGGGCACGGTCGGGCATGTCACCATGCTCCGCCGCACGCGGGCTGGTCCGTTCGCCCTTGGTCAGGCGATATCGCTGGACTTTCTGGGTGATTGCGCTAAGGCGCGCACGCTCGACGGGGCACTTCTGCCATTGCAAGCAGGGCTGGACGACATCCCGGCCTTTCCCGTCACCCCCGAAGAAGCCCGCTTGCTCCGGTTCGGACAGCGGCTTTCCCGGGTTCCGCGCTCGGGCGGTCTCCACCTCGCCGTCGATGGGCTTACCCCCGTCGCGCTGGTCGAAGGGGACCGGGTCGTTCGCGGGTTCAACCTTCAGGAATAGGAGTAACACGATGTCGATTACCGCAGAGCGCAAGGCCGAAGTGATCAGCGAATATCGCCGCGACGAGAATGACACGGGCTCGCCCGAGGTTCAGGTCGCCATCCTGACCACCCGGATCCAGACCCTGACCGACCACTTCAAGAGCCACGCCAAGGACAATCACAGCCGCCGCGGGCTGCTGATGATGGTCAACAAGCGCCGTTCGCTGCTGGCCTACCTCAAGAAGGAAGACGCCCAGCGCTACACCGATCTGATCGGTCGCCTCGGCCTCCGCAAGTAACGAATTTCGAAGGGCGCCCATCGCGGCGCCCTTCGCTTATGGGCCGCCCGCAATTCGGCAGGCAGCCCAGGAGCTTAAACGAACGCTCCACCCGCTGGCAGGCCGGATTGCCCGCCACATGTACGAAGCCCCCCGCATCCGGCGGTGGGCCAAAGGAAATCAGATGTTCAATATCAACACCGTAGAAGTCGATCTCGGCGGCAAGACGCTCAAGCTCGAGACCGGGCGTATCGCCCGCCAGGCCGATGGCGCCGTGCTCGCCACCATGGGCGAAACCGTCGTCCTGTGTGCCGTCACCGCCGCCAAGAGCGTGAAGCCCGGCCAGGACTTCTTCCCGCTGACCGTTCACTATCAGGAGAAGTTCTCCGCAGCCGGCCGCATCCCGGGCGGCTTCTTCAAGCGTGAGCGCGGCGCGACCGAAAAGGAGACGCTGACCAGCCGTCTCATCGATCGCCCGATCCGCCCGCTGTTCCCCGAGGGCTTCTACAACGAAGTGCTCGTGATCGCGCAGGTCCTTTCCTACGACGGCGAGAATGAGCCCGATATGGTCGCGATGTGCGCCGCTTCGGCCGCGCTGACCATCAGCGGCGTTCCCTTCATGGGCCCGATCGGCGCCGCCCGCGTCGGCTACATCGACGGCGAATATATCCTCAATCCGACCCAGGAGCAGGTGAAGACCGGCGAGCTCGACCTCGTCGTCGCCGCCACCGGCAATGCCGTGATGATGGTCGAATCCGAAGCCAAAGAGCTGTCGGAAGAGGTCATGCTCGGCGCCGTCGTATTCGCACACGAAGCCTCGAAGAAGGTCGTCAATGCGATCTGCGACCTCGCCGAAAAGGCCGCCAAGGACCCGTGGGACCTGAAGCAGGCCGACGACAAGGCCGCCACCAAGGCCAAGCTCAAGGAGCTGATCGGCGCCGACATCGCGGCGGCCTACAAGGTTACCGCCAAGGGCGAGCGTTCGGACCTCATCAATGCCGCCCGCGCCAAGGCCAAGGAAGCCTTCGCCGACGCCGAGCCGCAGGAGCAGCTCGTCGCCGCCAAGCTCGTCAAGGTGCTGGAAGCGGACATCGTCCGCACCGCCATCCTCGAGGAAGGCCGCCGCATCGACGGCCGCAACACCACCACTGTCCGTCCGATCGAGGCGATGGTTGGCTTCCTGCCGCGTACCCATGGTTCGGCGCTGTTCACTCGCGGCGAAACGCAGGCGATCTGCACCACCACGCTGGGCACCAAGGACGCCGAGCAGATGATCGACGGTCTGGAGGGCCTCTCCTACCAGCGCTTCATGCTGCACTATAACTTCCCGCCCTACTCGGTCGGCGAAGTCGGCCGCTTCGGTGCGCCGGGCCGCCGCGAAGTCGGTCACGGCAAGCTCGCCTGGCGCGCGCTTCACCCGGTGCTCCCGACGACGGAGGAGTTCCCGTACACCATCCGCGTCCTCAGCGACATCACCGAGAGCAACGGCTCCTCGTCGATGGCCACCGTCTGCGGCGGTTCGCTGTCGATGATGGACGCCGGCGTTCCGCTGGCGCGTCCGGTCGCGGGCATCGCCATGGGCCTCATCCTCGAGGGTGAGAAGTTCGCGGTGATCAGCGACATCCTCGGCGACGAAGATCACCTCGGCGACATGGACTTCAAGGTCGCCGGCACCGACCAGGGCATCACCACGATGCAGATGGACATCAAGGTCGCCGGTATCACCAAGGAGATCATGCAGGTCGCCCTGGCCCAGGCCAAGGAAGGCCGCGCGCACATCCTCGGCGAAATGGCCAAGGCGCTCGACAGCACGCGCGGCGAGCTTTCGGCTCACGCCCCGCGCATCGAGACCATGCAGATCCCCAAGGACAAGATCCGCGAAGTGATCGGCACTGGCGGCAAGGTGATCCGCGAGATCGTCGCCACCACCGGCGCTAAGGTCGACATCGACGACGAGGGCCTGATCAAGATCAGCTCGTCCGACGTGACGCAGATCGAAGCCGCCCGTCAGTGGATCCAGGGCATCACCCAGGAGCCGGAGCCCGGCACCATCTACACCGGCAAGGTCGCCAGCATCGTCGATTTCGGCGCGTTCGTGACCTTCATGCCCGGCAAGGATGGCCTGGTGCACGTGTCGGAAATCAAGAACGAGCGCGTCGAGAATGTCCGCGACATCCTGACCGAAGGCCAGGAAGTGAAGGTCAAGCTGCTCGAGGTCGACAACCGCGGCAAGGTCCGCCTGTCGATGCGCGTCGTCGACCAGGAAACCGGCGCCGAGCTGGAGGACACCCGTCCCCCGCGCGAGCCGCGTGAAGGCGGCGACCGTGGTCCGCGCGGCGATCGTGGCCCCCGTGAGGGTGGCCGTGGTGGCGATCGTCACCGCGAGGGCCGTGGCCCGCGTCGTGACGGCGGCGATCGTGGCGGCCGTGATGGCGGCAGCGACCGTGGTCCGCGCGGCGAAGGTCGTGGCGGCGAAGGTCGGGGCGATCGCGGCCCGCGCCGTGAAGGCGGCCGCGACGACAACGGCCCCGCGCCCGAGTTCGCTCCGGCCTTCCTGACCGGCGGCAACAACAACGACGACTAAGGCCATTCCCTGCTCGGTCAGGGAAAGCCATTGAAGTCCAAGCCAAAACCAAAGGCCTCGCGGAGCGATCCGCGGGGCCTTTGTCATGTCGCAGCTTCGATTTTTGCGCCTGAACGCTAGGACAGCGATCGTGACAGGTGCGTTCCCTTCTCGAAGTCGCTGGACCGAACGTTACCCTCTTGCCAAGCTGAGCTTCGTCGCCGATCTGCTCGCGGCGCTTGCGGGTATAGCGATTGCAACGCTGGTTCGCCTGACGATCGACGATCAACTCCCCCCGGGCTTTCCCTTCCTCACCTACTTCCCGGTCGTTCTGCTGGTCGCATTCACGCTCGGGCTGCGGGCCGGCGTGCTTGCCGCGCTGCTCGGCGGCCTTGCGAGCTGGTACTGGTTCCTGACTCCGGGCAGCAATTTCTCGCTGACCCACAACAGCGCGATCGCCCTGGCCTTTTACGCATTCATCACCGGCACTGAGATCGCCCTGGTACACTGGATGCAGCGGTCCAATCGCCTGCTGGTGGTCGAACGCGAGGCCAATGCCCGGCTCGCCCAGACGCGGGAACTGCTGTTTCGCGAACTCCAGCACCGCGTGTCCAACAATCTGCAGATGGTCGCCGCGTTGCTGACGTTGCAGCGGCGCCAGATTGCCGACGAGAGCGCCAAGTCTGCCCTGGACGAAGCAGCGCGTCGCCTTCAGACGATCGGCAGGATCAGTCGCCGGCTCTACGATCCGGCAGGAGGCGACCAGGCGCTCGGCTCCTTCCTTGACCAATTGGCGCGCGACGTCATCGAGTCGAGCACTACCATGAAGATCCGTCACGAGGTGATCTCCACCAGTGACGCACGGATCGGGCCCGAAGCCGCCATTCCGCTGGCGCTGATCGTCGCCGAAAGCATTGCCAACGCGATCGAGCATGGCTTCGCCCCAGGACAGGAGGATGCCCGGCTTGAGATCCGCCTCGGCCACGGGCTTCAGCGGCAACGGCTCGCGGTCGAGATCGAGGATAATGGCGTGGGCCTGCCGGATGGCTTCGCCCTTGAGCAGAGCGGCAGCCTGGGCCTCCGGATCGCGACCATGCTGGCGGGGCAGATCGGCGGCAACTACTCGCTGACTTCGGCCGCTGGTCGCGGCGCCCTCGCCCGCTTCGAACTGCCGCTCCTCGCCGCCTAGCCCTTGGTCAACACCGCCCCCACCGCGGCGATACGTTCGGCGCCGGCCTCGGCATAAGCGGGCTGATCCAGTTCCTCCCCGAAGATGTCGGGATCGAGTTCTTCGTAGCGCAGGCTGGCGTCGGCTTCCTCGGCCAGCTCCGCCAGGGCCGAGAGCAACCGGTCTTCACCCGCGACGATCGGGCTGCCGGTATACAGCAGCATGGTCCCGCCAGGGCTCAGCCGTTCGAGCGACTGGCGCGCCCAGTCGAGCGACAGGCCGGCGCCCAGCATCTCGCCGCCGTCTCGGTAGTCGCGGCCCTTGGCATCGGCGATGAAGGGCGGGTTGGCGATGATCAGGTCGATGTCGCCGGTCACTCCTTCGAGCCCGCCGTCGACCGTTTCGACCTCAAGTCCCGCGGCCAGTGCGTTGGCGCAGGCGAGTGACAGGGCCTGGGGGTTGATGTCGACCAGACTGATCCGCTCGGGCTCGAGCAGCCCCGCCGCGCTGATCCCACCCGGCCCGGCGCCCGCCCCAAGGTCGACCAGATGGTTGGGCGTCTCGAGATTCTCGGCGCTGGCCTCGACGAAGCGGCCGAAGCGATACGTGTCGGGACCGAAGAACACGCTGTCGGCAGCGTCGGTCGGAAAGGCCGAATGAAGGAACAGCCGCCCGGAGAGGGACGACACCCGGACCAGGCTGCGCAGGACGCCGTTGCGCTCCTCGAGCGCGCCGCCTTCGCGCAGCAGGTCGAGCAGGTCGGCCGGGAGGGTGTCGCGGGTGAAGGACAGGCTCCAGCCGAAGATGTCGCGCAGGTCGCGCGCCGCCTCCCCGGGACGCCGCGCCAGCACCCGGTGGTGCGTCGCCGGGGTGACGGTGGTGAAGGCATAGCCTTCCTGGTCGAGAGCCTGGAGCAAAGCGGCGAGCGGTTCGGGGGAAAAGGTCATGGGCGACGCGGGTAGCAGGGGCTGGTCACAAGACAAGCGCCGCAACCCTCCGTCGGTCAGGCGCCAAGCAGCTCCCGGTAACAGTCGAAGCAGCGCTCGCCGCACTTCAGCCGCATCAGCGCGCCCTCGGCCATCGCCCGCGCACGCGCGGGCCCTTCGGCCCGGTCCTCGATCGCCGGGCGGATCGCTTCCTTGTTCCACTCCTCGCTATGCTTGATGTCGAGCACGGCGTGGAGGTCGAAGTAACGGCGCAGCTTGGCGTCGAAGCCGAGTCTGCGCATGGTCCGCGAGGTGGCTGCCGAGCGGGCCGGGGCAGTGAGTTCGATCACCCCGAGCGCTCCCACGCTATGCCAAGCATAATTGCGGTTGGCGGCCATCGCCGTCATCGCATTAGCAAGCGCCAGGCTTTCCCAGCACGTGGTGTCGATGGACGGCTTCAGACCCAACGCCTCGACCACGAAATGAAGCATCGGGCCGTGCATGCCCTTAGGATTGCCGCGTCCCATTTCGTCCCAATAGTTGCGGGCCAGCTCCATCTTGGGCCGGTCGGGCAGACGGACCTGGGTCATCGCGACGAGATCGTCGAACCCGGCCTCCCCCGCCGCTTCCTGAGTCAAGAACAGCTTGAGGTCGTCGAGGTCGGCTTCGGTTTCCAGCCAGTCGAATAGCGGATGGTGCTGACCGGGGCCGGTCGCCTCCAGCCCTTCGAACCAGGCAATGAAGCCGTCGGGATCGGTCGGCGCCTTCGCCGCCTCGTCCGCCACTTCGGCGCGCATCTCCTCGAGGAAGCCCAGCTCCAGCCGCATCATCCGCGCGTCGCGGTCGATCCGCGAAGCGGTCGCGGCTCCCGGAAAGCTCGGGGCAAGCCGGTCGTGGTTCCAGTGGCTGAGTGCACGCTGGAAGACGTCGTTGAAGAATTGCGACCCGGACAGGGTCGAGCGGAAGCGCGTGGCCATGGCTGTATTGCTCGCAGATCAATAGGATATGCGAACGAAACGGGTCCGGCGGGGCAGTTGTTCCCCGGGCTGGACCAAGGACCTAAGCCGATGGCGGCGAGGCGGCTCGGGCCTCGCCTGGAAAGCTCAGCGGGCGCTGAGGCTTTGTTGGGTCAGGCGACGCGACGCAATGCGCGAAACTTCGCGGGTAGTCATCACCTCACCGGAAGCAAGAACGATTTCGCTTGCAGGCGCGCGCGCGACCCGCCGAAACACCTCGCGGGCCTCGTTCACGCGGCCCTGCCTGGCGAGCAATTGCCCGTAGTTGAGCAGCCACGCCCCATCGGTCCGATTGGCGGCCTGCGAACCGGCGAGCTGCTGTTCGGCGAGCGTCAGGTCACCCCGGACAAGCGCCTCGTAAGCCAAAGCCCCGGAGGAGTAATCGATTTCTGACGCCGGCTCGGCCGACCCTGCTGCGAGAAGCGCTGCGAAGAGGAGAGCGTGCATGATGACTCCTTACCCGGCGTATTGTCACCGGACTGAAGCCGAAGCGTAACATCACTGTCATCTTGCTGCAATCAATGTCTCTGCTCGTCTCAAACCGCTCTCCGACCAATTTCTGTCACGATTCCTACACTGGAGAGTCGCGAGTCCCCACTAGCCGTCCGGGGCAAGGGGAGCGGTTCAACGCGTCCCTACGATAATCAAAGTACATGATGCCAAGGGGATCGAAATGAAGATGGTGCACGTGGGTCGCCGGCTGTTGATGGTCGGTGTTGCGGCAAGCGTTCTGACGGCCTGCGGCGGCGCGGACGACATCGCTTCCCCAGGCGAAGGCGTGATCATCGGCGGCGGCGGCAATGGCGGTGGCACGACTACGCCGCCTCCCGTCAGCACCGGCCCGGCTGCGAGCTGCCCCACCGGAACCGTCGACCGCGGCGTCAACCCGGTGGTCAACCGCCGCAACTGCGGCCTCCCGGCGCGGATCGCTTCGGCGCTGTCGCTGCCCAAGGTCGCCGGCCTGTTCTACTCGATCGATGGCCGCGTGGATGTCGGCACCGACGTCGGCGGTGACGGCGCCGCAGCTGGCGGCCAGTCGGCCACTCTGTCGATCGACCCGGGCGTGGTCGTCATCGGCCAAAGCCAGGCGAGCTTCCTGGTCGTCAACCGCGGCTCGCAGATCAATGCGGTCGGCAGCAGCACTGCGCCGATCATCTTCACCAGCCTCGACAATCTCGAGGGCCGCGCGACCGACACCAGTTCCAACCAGTGGGGCGGCATCCAGCTGCTCGGCCGCGCGCCGATCAGCAACTGCCTGTCGGCCGTCCCGGGCGGCTCAGCGCAATGCCAGCAGCAGGCCGAGGGCACCGGTTCGCCGGCGCTCTATGGTGGCAACCTGCCCAACGATAACAGCGGTCAGCTGCGCTTCGTCCAGATCCGCTTCACCGGCTTCAGCGCTTCGCCCAATGCCGAGTTGCAGGGCCTGACCACGGGCGGCGTCGGTGCCGGCACCCGGATCGAGAACGTGCACATCCACAACAGCGGTGACGACGGCGTCGAGATCTTCGGCGGCTCGCACAACATGCGCAACATCGTCATCACCGGCGCCGACGACGACGGGATCGACACCGACTTCGGCTACAAGGGCTTCATTCAGTTCGCCATCGCCATCCAGCGGCCGCAGTCGCTGGGCGTGAACGGTGACACGATGATCGAGGCCGACAGCAGCCCCGAGGTCACCGGCGCCGACGACTTCACTCCGCGGCAGAACACCCGTCTGTCGAACTTCACCTTCATCCAGACCCGCACCGGCACCCGCGCCATCCACCTGCGCGGAGGCACCGACTATGCGCTGGTCAATGGCGTGGTGGTGAGCCCGTCGGCCTGCCTCGACGTCGACCAGGCGACCACCGTCCAGGCGACCGGCCCGGACGAGGCCGGCGTTCCGGTCATCCGCTCGGTCCTGTTCGCCTGCACCCCGCGCGACGATGCCGATGCCGACGATTTCGAAGCGCAGACCTTCAACGCGGCGACCAACACCAACAACCTGTTTGGCTACACCAGCACGCTGAGCAGCCTGTTCATCAACGGCGCCAACGAAACGGCGGCGACGCCCTATAATGCGACGCTGCTCAACACGAGCTTCGTCACGGCGCCTTACGTCGCCGGCAATTTCACCCAGACCAGCTATGTCGGCGCCGTCCGCGACGCTAACGACACCTGGTACCGCAGCTGGACCTGCGACAGCGGCTACGCGAGCTTCGGCTCGGGCGGCAGCTGCAACACCGTTCCGGCCTGAGGCGCGCACAACCATGTCGCAAGTCTCGCGCTTTGCCGCGCTGCTGCTGATCACCACCGTCCTGTGCCCGGCCGCCGCGCTGGCACAGGCCGGCGGTGCCGCTCCGCCCGTCGTCACCCCGCCGACCGCGGGAACGACCGACCCGGCCACGGCCGAGCCCGACGCGCCGCAAACCGCCGAGGAGCCGATCATCGAGGTGTCGGCCCCCGGCGCCGATGCCCCGCCTGCCGATATCGTCGTCCGCGGCCGCCGCAACATCGTCCGGGCCACCCCCGAAGTCGTCTCGGTTCTGTCGAGCGAGGACATTGCGCGAACCGGTGAGGGCGACATCGCCGGCGCGCTGGGCCGCGTGCCCGGCCTCAGCGTGGTCGGCAACGGCCTCGTCTATGTCCGCGGGCTCGGCGACCGCTACAGCCTGGCGCTGCTCAATGGCCTGGCCCTGCCCAGCCCCGAGCCGCTTCGCCGGGTGGTGCCGCTCGACATCTTCCCGACCAGCGTGATCGGCAGCGCGGTCGTCCAGAAGAGTTATTCGGTCAATTACCCGGGCGAGTTCGGCGGCGGCGTCATCAACCTGACCACCACCGCCGCGGCGCGCGAGCCGTTCCTGACGGTCGGCGCCAGCGTCAGCGGCGATACCGAGACCACCGGCAAGCTTGGTTACACCTATTACGGCAGCAACACCGACTGGCTCGGCTTCGACAATGGCGACCGTGCGATTGACGGCGCGTTCGGCGAAGCCTTCCGCTCCAACAAGGTGATCGGCGAAGGCGCCAACTTCACCCGCGCGCAGCTCCAGGCGGTCACTGCCGACCTCACCAACAGCCGCACCAGCGTGCTGCAGCGAAACAAGGACATCCCGGCCAATTACGGCGTAGACCTGTCGGCCGGGACGACCTTCGGCTTCGGTCGCGCCGAACTCGGCGTGATTGCCGCGGCAGGCTACAGCAACAGCTGGCGCACCCGCGACGCCACCCAGCAGACCCAGGGTGGCGACCTGATCGGTACCGACTTCCAAGTCGTGCGAACCGACAATCGCGTGGTCGCCAACGGGCTTCTCGGCCTGACCGCGAAAGTCGGCGGCCATGACTTCCGCTTTACCAACCTGCTGATCCGCGACACGCTCAAGATCGGTCGCCTCGCCGCCGGCTATGACGTGCAGATCGGCGATCCCGTTCCCGGTGGCCCAGCTCAGCAGATCAACCAGCGCACCTCCTGGTTCGAACGCCAGCTGTTCAACTCGCAGCTGGTTGCCGAATTCGACTTCGGCGACATCGATCTCGACCTGCGCGGTGCCTATGCCAACAGTCAGCGCAACGCTCCCTATGAGCGCAGCTTCAACTACGTCTACAACACCACCGTTCGCGATTACGTGAACAACCTCACCACCAATCCGCAGAGTGCCGGGATCACCTTCTCGGAGCTCGACGAGGATGTGTGGAATGCCGGCGCGGACATCAGCTACCGGGTGCCCGGTGCGCGCAACCTGACGCTGAGTGCCGGCGGCGCCTATCTCGACACCACCCGCAACTCGACCCGGCGCGACTTCTCGTTCCGCCCGGCCAGCGCCCTCCCCGGCGGTGTCACCGAACAGCGCCCGGACTACCTGCTGTCCGACTACAACGTCTACACCTACAACATCCTGCTGGTGGAGACGTCGGGCCTTGCCGGGACCGCGCGTTACCAGGGCGATCTGCAGGTCAGCGCGGGCTATGCGCAGGCGACCGGCGACATCGTCGAAGGCCTCCGCCTGCAAGGCGGCGTGCGCTACGAGAAGGGCAAGCAGTCAGTAACGCTGGTCGACCTCTTCAGCCAGGGCGGCCTGACCCAGATTCCTGCGATCGAGAAGAGCTACTGGCTGCCCGCCGCGACTCTCACCTGGAACCTTCGTCCCGACATGCAGGTGCGCCTGCACGGTTCGAAGACCCTGGCTCGCCCGCAGTTCCGTGAACTGGCGCCGCAAGTCTATTTCGATACCGAAAGCGACCGCCAGTTCTTCGGCAACCCGTTCCTGACCGACTCGACGCTGACCAACGCCGAGGCGCGGTTCGAGTATTATTTCGCGACCCAGCAGCGGATCAGCCTCGCGGGCTTCTACAAGCGCATCAACAAGCCGATCGAAGCGATCGCCACCTTCACCGGCGGCGCGGCGCTGATCACCACCTTCGGCAACGCGCCGAAGGCGAAGCTCTACGGCGTCGAGGTCGAAGCGCAGAAGTATATCCCGCTCGGCGGCCTCGGCTTCGACCAGCATCGCCTGGTGCTGATCGGCAACTACACCTATTCCAAGTCTGAGATCGAGGTCGGCGACGGCGACACCACGATCCTCAACGACCTTCGCGGGCCGCGTCCGGCGCGCGAGGTGTTCTTCGACGGCGATGCGCTGACTGGCCAGTCCGAACATATCGCCAACGCCCAGGTCGGGGTGGAGAATACCGCCCAACTGCAGCAGCTGACCCTGCTGTTCAATTATGCCTCAAAGCGGGTCAGCAGCCGCGGTCCGGCCAGCGGCGGCATCCGCCAGTCGGACATCTTCGAACGGCCCGGCCTGACCATCGACCTCGTTGCGCGGCAGGGCCTTCGTCTCGCCGGGCGCGAGCTCGAGCTCAAGTTCGAGGCGCGCAACCTCACCGGTCAGGCCTACGAAGAAACCCAGGACGTTCGCGGCACCCGCATCTTCATCAACCGCTACGACGTCGGCCGGTCCTTCTCGCTTGGGGCGTCGTTGAAGCTCTGATCCGTCGGCCCCGTCAGCCACCGGCCGTGCCCTGTCAGGGCGGCAAATGGCCGAGCCGGTGGCTTTTTGGTGCATTCGCAGCCTAAAGGGTCCGGAAGAACCGCAAACCCAAGGGTAAGATCACCAATGAAGGCCTACAAGAACTCTGGTTTCCAGGACCGCGTCGACCAAGTCGCCAAGGCCAAACAGCGCCTGATCGAGAAATTGCGCGACAAGCCAGAGGTCGATCCCGCCGCCGAAGAAGCACGCCTGCTCGCCAGCCAGAAGCGCGAAGCCGCGCAGGCCGAGAAGCGCGCCCAGCGCAAGGCTGCCGAAGCCGCCGCCGAACAGGCCGCGCGCGACAGCAAGGCCGCCAGCGAGGAAGCCGAGGCTGCAAGACTGGCGGCGATCAAGCCCGAGCCGACCGAAGAAGAACGCAAGGCAGCGCGCGACGCCCGCTACGCAGCGCGCAAGAAGCGGCGCTGAGCGAAGGGCGATGGCGCGGAGCGATCCGCGCCACGTCCCGGCTGCGGCGACCCTCAAGCCAGCCCGGCAGATCAGATTTTCAGGAAGACAACCGGTGCGATGGTGGAGCTGAGGGGAATCGAACCCCTGACCTCTGCAGTGCGATTGCAGCGCTCTCCCATCTGAGCTACAGCCCCGCACCGGTTGTCCGAGCGCCTCTAGCCGCGCTTTCTCCCCCTTGCAACGCGCTTTTCGCCGCCTCTTTCCAGCGCCCAGGCGTTTCGGCTCTGCGCGGCCCCGCCTGACCTTGAAGCATCGGAACGTCAGCCCCGTCTCCTCGTTAACCCTTCAGCATCCCGGCCCCCCTTCGCGGATGCCCTAGGAGGATAGTTAATGGCTTACGATCGGTATGACGACCGCGACAACCGCGGTTATCGTGACGACCGCCAGCGCGATGGTCGCAGCGGCGGACGCAATGAGGAACGCGGCTTCTTCGACCGCGCCATCGACAGCGTGTCGAACTTCTTCAACGACGACGAAAGCGGCAGCCGCGGCGACCAGGGTCACGGCTATAATCGTGCAGCCAACAACTACGATCCGAACGCCTTCGAGAAGGGTTCGGGCTACAGCCGCAGCGGCTATGAACCGCGCGCCTACGACCAGGACGAGGGCCGCCAGCGCGGCGGGCGTGAAGACGACCGCTTCGGCACCAGCGACCGCGGCGCGCTGTTCGGCGGCGGACAGTCGACCAGCCTCGGCCGTGGCCGTGACGAGGGCGACTATCGCAACCAATATGGTCGCGGCGGCGGCGAAAGCGGCGGCTTCGGTCGCGGCGATTACGGCAGCCAGAACCGTGGCGACACCGGCTCGGGCCGCTCCTCTTCGTCGAGCTACGGCCAGTCCGGTGGCGGATCGTATCGCGACAGCCAGCAGTCCTATGGCGCGCAGAACACGCGCTCCGACCAGGACCGCTCGAGCGGCGGACTGCAGAGCCAGGGCAGCGAGCGCTATCGCCCGATGACCGGCGACTACGGCCGTGGCACCGGCGAACGCGGACGCCAGGGCTCGGGCATGGGCGGCCAGGACTTTGGCCAGCAGCAATATGGCAGCCAGGATCGCTACCAGGACCAGGGCTCGTCCAGCTTCGGCGGCAGCTCGGGCTTCGGCAGCAGCGGAAGCTCCAGCTTTGGCGGCACATCCGGCGGCCAGTCGATGCGCAGCCCGCACGACCAGCATTATTCGTCCTGGCGCCAGCGCCAGATCGAGGAATTGGACCGCGATTACGACGAATATTGCCGTGAGCATCAGAGCCGGTTCGAGAATGAATTCTCGGGCTTCCGCCAGCAGCGCCAGACCAAGCGTCAGATGCTCGGCCTGATCCGCGAGCATGCCGAAGTGGTGGACGAAAGCGGTCAGCATATCGGCACCGTCGACAAGGTTCGCGGCGAAAAGGTCATCCTGACCAAGAACGACCCTGAAGCCCACGGCATCCACCGCAGCTTTACCGCGTCGCTCGTGGAGCGGGTCGAAGACGGCAAGGTCTATCTGACCGGCGCCAAGGACTCGATCCGCTCGCGCCTGACCGAAGAGCGCGAGGAAGACCACGACCGCTCGGACCGCAAGAGCGGCGGCGTCTTGGGTTCGCTGTTCGGCGGTTCGGACGATGGGCGTCGTGAGACGCAGACATCGACCAACCAGCCGACCGGCGAGTCCGGCCAGACGCCGACCGGGCAGGCTACCGGCGAGGGCCCCCACGTCCTCGACCAGAGCTTCTCGGGCACCTACGACGACAGCTCGACCACCGGCGGCCGTTCGACCAAGAAGTAAGCCGCCCCAAGCGGCTTGACGAGGAGGCCCGGGCACCCCAGCGGTGTCCGGGCCTTTTCTCGTTTCAAGGACCGCATCCATGCCCCACGCCTGGCACCTCAAGAGCCGTCCCAACGGCCTGCCCACCGCCGACAATTTCGAGCATAAGGAGATCGCCCTGCCGGATCTCGCGGACGGCATGGTTCATGTCCGCAATCGCTGGCTGTCGGTCGATCCCTACATGCGCGGCCGCATGAACGACGTGAAGAGCTACGTCCCGCCGTTCCAGGTCGGCGAACCGCTCGAAGGCGGCGCGGTCGGCGAGGTGGTGGAAAGCCGCTCGCCCGACTTTCAGCCCGGCGACATGGTCCTCCACATGGCCGGCTGGCGTGACGAGGCGGTGGTCCCGGCCACGGCCCTGAACAAGCTGCCGTCGATCCCCGGGGTCGAGCCGCAGGCGTTCCTCGGTAACCTCGGCCTGACCGGCGGCACCGCTTACTGGGGCCTGCTCGACGCCGCCAAGGCCAAGGCCGGCGACATCGTGTTCGTCTCCGCGGCGGCCGGCGCGGTCGGCTCGGCGGTGGTGCAGATCGCCAAGGCCAAGGGCATGACCGTGATCGGCTCGGCCGGCGGCGCCGACAAGGTTGAGTTCGTCAAGTCGCTCGGCGCCGACGCCTGCATCGACTACAAGGCCGGCACCTCGCTGGTGAAGGCGCTGAGCGAAGTCGCGCCCAAGGGCATCGACGTCTACTTCGACAATGTCGGCGGCGAGCACCTCGACGCGGCGCTGGCGCTGGCCCGCAAGGACGCCCGCTTCGCCATCTGCGGGATGATTGACGGCTACAACAGCGGCGCGCCGACCAGCCTGCGCTACCTGATGCGCGTGATTGCCATGCGGATCAGCCTCAAGGGCTTCATCTACACCGACTATCTGCCCCGCAATGGCGAATTCTATGCCGAAATGGGCCCATGGGTCGCGACCGGCCAGGTCAAGGGCCGCGACACGGTCGTCGAGGGCCTGGACAAGACGCCCGAAGCCTTCCTCGGCCTGTTCAGCGGCGCCAACACCGGCAAGATGCTGGTCAAGCTCTGAACTGGCAAGCTCCCCCGGGTAACCCGGGGGAGCTTCGCCTCACACCCGGTTGTAGTTGCACACGCTCGGGTCGCCGCTCTGCAGCCCGCGGCGAAGCGCTTCCATCCGCTGCTGGCTCGACCCGTGGGTGAAGCTCTCCGGCCGCACTGCCTGTCCCGCACCCTGCATCAGCGCGTCGTCGCCGATCGCTTCGGCGGCGCGCAGACCTTCTTCCAGGTCGCCATTTTCGAGCGCACGGCCGCCCTCGGGGTTCTTGGCCAGCGCTGCCCAGACGCCCGCATAGCAGTCGGCCTGAAGCTCGACCCCGACCTGCACCGCATTGCCCTCGGCCTTGCCGAGACGCGCCTGCGCGGTGCTCGCCCGGTCCAGCGTCCCTTCCAGCTTCTGGATATGATGCCCGACCTCGTGCGCGATCACGTAATAGCGAGCGAAGTCGCCAGGCGCCCCGAACTTCTGCGACAGCTCGTTGAAGAAGCTCGGGTCGATGTAGATGCTCTGGTCCCCCGGGCAGTAGAACGGCCCGAAGCTCGCCTGGCCCTGCCCGCAAGCCGTCCCGGTGCCGCCCCGATAGGCGACCAGGGTAGGCTCGACATAACGCTGCCCGGAAGCGGCGAACAGCTGCGTCCAGACCTGATCCGTGTTATTGAGGGTTAGCTCCAGCTCACGCGCGACTTCCGGAGACAGCCTCGAATTGGGCGCGTCGCCGGTTTGTTGGGTCGGGCTTCCACCGCCGCCCAGGATGCCGCCCCCGCCCAGCCCGCCGAGCGCGCAATAGCCGAGTGCCAGGATCAAAATCCCGACGATCCCGAAGCGGCTAAGCACCAGCGGGATGAGCAGCCCCAGGATGCCTCCGCCACCACCAAGCACCGGCATGCCGCCGGATTGCCCCGTGCGATCGATGAAGTCGTCGTCGTTTCCGCCACCCAGCCGCATGCCAAACTCCCTTTCGCTTCCATAATGATCGGCGGGCCGCGCGGTTGCACGGGCGATCATCGGGCGCACCGGGCTTGACCCGGCGCCGCGGTTCTACTTGGAACGGCAGAGAGAAACAGGAGTATCCGTTCGCATGATCCTCAAGGACAAGGTCGCGCTGGTGACCGGCTCGACCAGCGGCATCGGCCTCGCCATCGCCCGCTCGCTCGCTGCCGAGGGCGCGCGGGTCATGCTTCACGGCTTCGGTGACCGCGAAGCCAACCTCCAGCTCAAGGACGAGCTTGCCGCTTTATCGAACGACTGCGCCGGTTTTTCCGAAGCCGACCTTGCCGATCCCGAGGCGATCGACGGCCTCGTCGCACAATGCACCGATGAGCTCGGCAGCCCGTCGATCCTCGTCAACAATGCCGGCGTCCAGCATGTCGCGCCGATCACCGATTTCCCGCCCGAAAAGTGGGACTGGATCATGGCGGTGAACCTGTCGGCGGTGTTTCACACCACCCGCCTGTGCCTGCCCTCCATGCGTCAGCGCGGGTTCGGGCGGATCATCAACACCGCCAGCGCCCACAGCATCGTCGCCTCGCCCAACAAGGCGCCCTACGTCGCGGCCAAGCATGGCGTCGCCGGCTTCACCAAGGCGGTCGCGCTGGAGACCGCGCGCGAAGGGATCACCGTCAACTGCATCTCGCCGGGCTATGTCTGGACCACCTTGGTCGAGAACCAGATCCCCGACACGATGAAGGCCCGCAACATGACCCGCGAGCAGGTGATGAACGACGTCCTCCTCGCCGCCCAGCCGACCAAGCGCTTCGTCGAGCCGGTCGAGGTCGCCGCCCTCGCCCTGTTCCTGTGCCGCCCCGAAGCCGGCAGCATCACCGGCGCGAACCTCAGCATGGACGGCGGCTGGACCGCGCAATGACGATGCGCGCCCTCGCCGCCTTGCTCGCGCTCGGGTCGCTCGCCGCCTGCACACCGAACGAGCGCCCGACCGCCGGACCGGTTGCGAGGGCCGCCTCGTGGCAGACGGTGGCGACCGACGTCGACCGCCGTCGCCTGCGCGAATGGCGTGCCGCCTTTGTCAACGGCCTCGCCCAGGCCCGCGCCTCGGGCAATGCCCCCGCGATCGCCCGTGAGGGCGCCCTGCTTCAGCCGGACGCGGCGGTCGGCGGCGCCATCGCCAACGACGACTATCGCTGCCGCGTGATCAAACTCGGCGCGCGCTCGCCCGGCCTGCTGCCGTTCGTCTCCTACCCTGCCTTCAACTGCCGCATCGCCCAGTCGGGGCGGCTGCAGGCCTTCACCAAGCTCAGCGGCTCGCAGCGCCAGGTCGGCTACATCTTCCCCCACGACCAGTTGCGCCAGGTCTTCCTCGGCACCCTGGTGCTGGGCGACGAGCAGCGCGCCATCACCTACGGCATCGACAGCGACCGCGACCTCGCCGGCTTCGTCGAGCGGATCGGCCCCCGCCAATTTCGGCTGATCCTCCCCTCGCCCCGCTATGAAAGCCTGATTGACGTCGTGGAGCTTGTGCCCTCCTCCTAGGCCGCTAGGCTCGGCTCATGCTGACCCTGCTTGCCGCCGCCGCCCTCGCCGCCCAGCCGACCCCGGCCGAGCTTACCCCGCTGATGGCGCTCTACCGTGAGCTTCATGCCGCGCCCGAACTCGCCATGGCCGAGATTCGCACCGCCGCCCGCCTCGCGCCCGAGCTGCGCAAGCTCGGCTATGAGGTGACCGAAAAGGTCGGCAAGACGGGCATCGTCGCGGTGATGCGCAACGGCCCGGGCAAGACCGTGCTGGTCCGCGCCGACATGGACGGCCTGCCGCTGGAGGAGAAGACCGGTCTCGCCTTCGCGTCGAAGGTCCGCACCACCAACAAGGCGGGCGTCGACACCGGCGTCATGCATGCCTGCGCCCACGACACGCACATGACCGCGCTGATCGGCACCGCCCGCCGCCTCGCCGCCGCCAAGGCCAAGTGGAAAGGCACGCTGGTCCTGATCCTCCAGCCGGGCGAGGAGACCAGCGAAGGCGCCGCCGCGATGTTGTCGGACGGCCTGTTCACCCGCTTTCCCAAGCCCGACACCATGCTCGCCTTCCACAACAGCGCGTCGCTTCCGGCCGGCACCATCGGGCTCACTCCCGGTCCGGCGCTGGCCAATGTCGACAGCGTCGACGTCACCGTCCACGGCGTCGGAAGCCATGGCGCCGCGCCGCAAAACGGGCGCGATCCGATTGTCGTCGCCGCGCGCATCGTCTCCACCCTGCAGACCCTGGTCAGCCGCGAGCGCAACCCGTTCGATCCGGCGGTGGTCACCGTCGGTAGCTTCCACGCCGGAGCCACCCACAACATCATCCCCGATGAAGCCAAGCTGCAGATCACCGTGCGCAGCTACACCTCCGAGGTTCGGGCCAGCATCCTCGACGGAATCCGCCGCATCGCCCGGGGCGAGGCGATCGCCGCCGGCGTCCCCGACGACCGCATGCCGGTGGTCACCGTGCGCGATCCCTACACCCCCGCCACGGTCAACAGCGCGGACCTCACCGCTGAAGCCCGCACCTTGTTCACCGGCCTGTTCGGCGAGGGCCGGGTGCGGATGGTCCCCGCGGCGATGGTCGGCGAGGATTTCAGCCGCTTCCTGATCGCCAATCCGCAAGGACGCAGCCTGCTGTTCTGGGTCGGCGGCGTGCCGCAGGCCCGCTGGGATAGAGCCGGCGGCGAGATCACCAAGCTGCCCGGTCTTCACTCGCCGTTGTGGGCTCCCGATGCGGAAAAGGTGATCGGCACAGCCGTGGTGGCGATGGAAGCCGCGACGCTGGAAGCGCTGAAACAGTGACGTCGTCCCGGCGCAGGCCGGGACCTTGAACGGTAAGGCGAACCCTCGCCTGAGGTCCCGGCCTCCGCCGGGACGACGCTCTCTGCGAAACCGTTCTTCACCCTTCCTTTGTAAATATCTCCGACAGTGTTGGGCGTGGACAGCATGCTCGCCTTCTGGGGTCACGCGCTCGGCGCGGTGGCGATGGCTGCGGTGCTGCTGTGGCAGTTGCGCAGTTGGGCCGCGGGGCCTGCGCAGAAACTCCTGCTCGGCGGCCTCCTTACCACCGCGGCATCGACTTGGCTCGGCGGGGTCATGGCCGGGACCATGCTCGCCGACAATGCCGAGACCGCCCGCAACCTGATCTGGGTCGCGATGCTGTTCGTGCTGTCGAGCGCGGACGAGAAAGGCACGCGGCAGCAGGGCGTCGCCCTCGTCTACGGAGCGGTGGCGCTCGTGCTCGGAGCCCAGGCGCTGGTCGACAGCCTCGCCCCGCTGGCGCGAACCGCCGACCGGCAGGCGCTTGAGGCGACCGCGATCGTCCTTCGCACCATTTCCGCCGCCGGCTCCCTGATCCTCGTCCACAATCTCTACGGCCAGGCCGCCGCCGCCAGCCGCGGACCGATGCGCCTGCCGATGCTTGGCCTTGCCCTGCTGTGGGTCTACGACCTCAACCTCTACACGCTGCAAGCGCTCGGCCTGCCGCTCGGCGCGACGCTGGGTGACTTGAAGGGCGTGGTCGTGGCGCTGGCCGCCCCCTGCTTCGCGCTGACCCGCGCCGACAGCGCCGCTTTCCGCCCCAAGTTGTCGCGCGCCGCAACCTTCCAGTCGCTCTCATTGCTCGCGATCTGCTCCTATTTCGCGGTCATGGCGCTGCTGGCCGCCGTGCTGCGCACCGGCACCTTCGACTGGCTCCGCGGCCTCGCCACGCTGGCCCTCGCCGCCATGACCGTTGCGCTCGCCGTGCTGCTACCCAGCCGCCGCGCCCGCAGCTGGACCCGGGTCAAGATCGCCAAGCATTTCTTCGAGCATCGCTACGACTATCGCACAGAATGGCTGCGCTTTGCCGCGACGCTCGGCACCGGCGGCTCGAACGAGCCACTGTCGGCGCGAATTGTCCGCGCCTTCGCCGACATCCTGGAAGCGCCTGCAGGGCTGCTGCTGGTCCCCGACGACACCGGCCGCGTCACGGTCGCCGGATCCTGGCACTGGGACGAGCGCCTGCCCGACGAGGCGGTCAGCGGCCGCGGGCTCGATGCACTCTGGCCCCTGCTTGGCGACGGCCGGGTGATCGAGCTCGACGCGCACCGCCAGCGCTGGGGGTCGGCCGCCGACCTCTCGCTTCCGCTTCCCTCCTGGCTGCTCGAAGAGCCTTCGCTGTGGGTCGGCGTCCCGCTCGTCCACGGCGACAGCGCGGTCGGGCTGGTCCTGCTTGCGGCGCCCCAGATGCGCCGCCCGCTCGACTGGGAGGATTTCGACCTCCTGCGCACCGCCGGCCGCCAGGCCGCGGCCAGTCTCAGCGAAGCCGCCGGCCAGCAGCGCCTCAGCGAGGCCCGCCGCTTCGACGAGTTCAACCGCCGCTTCGCCTTCATCCTCCACGACGTGAAGAACCTCGTCAGTCAGCTGACCCTGATCGCCCGCAATGCCGAGCGTCACGCCGACAATCCCGAGTGGCGCGCCGACATGGTGGCGACGCTGAAATCCTCGGTCGGCAAGATGAACGACCTCCTCGCCCGCCTCGCCCCCGCGGCCTCGTCGGGGGGCCGCCCCCCGCTCCAGGACGTCGAGCTTCGGCCGCTGCTTGCCAGTTGCATCGCCGCGCACCGCACCGGCCACGACGTGCGCCTGCTGGGTGACGGCGGGATCGACGTCATGGCCGACCCGCTCGGCCTCGAACAGGCGGTCGGCCACCTGCTTGCCAATGCCGTGGAAGCCAGCGCCCCCGCCGATCCGGTCACAGTGCGCGTGTCCCACTCCAACGGCGCCGCCCGGATCGAGATCGTCGACATTGGCCCCGGCATGGACGCCGACTTCATCTCGACCCGCCTGTTCGCCCCCTTCGCCTCCACCAAGCAGGCCGGCTTCGGCATCGGCGCCTATGAAGCGCGGACCCTCGTCCAGGCGATGGGCGGCCGGCTGACGGTCGACAGCCGCCCCGGCGCCGGCACCCGCTTCACCATCACCCTCCCCCTCAGCGTCGCCGAACCGGCCGCGTCGCCCGAAAGACTGACCGCATGACCGACCCCGCCACCCTTCCCGTGCTGCTCGTCGTCGAGGATGACGAGGGCCTGCAGCGCCAGCTGAAATGGGCTTATGACGGCTACAAGGTCGTCAGCGCGCTGAATCGCGCCGAAGCGCTCGACCTCCTGCGCCTGCACGAACCGGCGGTGGTCACGCTCGACCTCGGCCTTCCGCCCGATCCCGACGGCACTACCGAGGGCTTCGCGGTCCTGACCGAAATCCTGCGGCTCAAGCCCGACACCAAGATCATCGTCGCGTCGGGCCACGGCGCCCACGAAAGCGCGCTGCATGCCATCGCGCTCGGCGCCTACGATTTTTGCGCCAAGCCGGTCGACATCGACCAGCTCGGCCTGATCGTCGCCCGCGCCTTTCACCTCCATGCGCTGGAGGCCGAGAACCAGCGGCTCGAGGCACAGGCGGCGGACGGCGGCACCGTGCTCGGCCGGATCATCACCGCCTCGCCCGCCATGCTCAAGGTCGCCCGCACCATCGAGCGTGTCGCGCCGGCCGACGTGTCGGTCATGCTGCTCGGCGCCAGCGGAACCGGCAAGGAACTGCTCGCCCGCGCGGTGCACGAAAAGAGCCGCCGCGCTTCGGAACCGTTCATCGCCATCAACTGCGCCGCCATCCCCGAAAACCTGCTCGAGGCCGAACTGTTCGGGTTCGAGCGCGGGGCCTTCACCGGGGCGGTCAAGACCACCCCCGGCAAGATCGAGATGGCGTCGGGCGGCACCCTCTTCCTCGACGAGATCGGCGACGTTCCCCTCCCCCTTCAGGTCAAGCTGCTGCGCTTCCTGCAGGAGCGGGTGATCGAGCGCATCGGTGGCCGCCAGACCATTCCGGTCGACCTGCGCATCGTCTGCGCGACGCACCAGGACCTTGGCGCGATGCAGGCCGACGGCCGCTTTCGCGAGGACCTGTACTACCGCCTTGCCGAGATGGTGGTCGCCATTCCGGCACTGTGCGAGCGGCCCGGCGACGCGGTGCTGCTGGCCCGACACTTCACCCGCCGCTTCGCCCGAGAGCTTGGTACGCCGGTCACCGGCCTGGCGCCCGACGCGGTCGACGCAATCGACGGCTACGCCTGGCCGGGCAACGTCCGCGAGTTGGAGAACCGGATCAAGCGCGCGGTGATCATGGCCGAGGGCAAGTTGCTCGGCGCACTCGACCTCGACCTGCCCGGCCTGTCCGAAGAAGCGTGCGAAGCGATCAATCTTCGTGCCGCGCGGGAAAAGGCCGACCGCCGCGCCATCCACCAGGCGCTGATCCGGACCGAACACAACATTTCCGGCGCTGCAAAGCTGCTCGGCATCAGTCGTCCGACACTCTACGATTTGCTCAAGCAATATCGACTCAACGCCTGATCGTTAACGTTAATCACTATCGGCGGGCTAGCTTAACGTTGGCTCGTTAGCTTGTGGGGGCGAGCTAAGACACTCTAATCCCGTCACTTCGTTCTCCATGGTACAGCTGGCCCATCATGTGGCGAGACCCATTTTCGTGGAGATTGAAATGATCAAACAGGCCTTGTTCGGACTGCTGCTTGCCGGCAGCACCGCCGCCGTCGCGCAGACCACCACCCAGCCGGCGACCGACCCGTTGAGCCCGGCCGTCCCGACCACGACTCCGAGCGGCACCGTGCCGGCGACCCCCGCCCAGCCAGCCGATCCGGCCACCGCTACGCCGGCGACACCTGCTACTCCCGCAACCCCGACGACGCAGGCCGAGGTTGAAGCGACACCGCCGACCGACACCGCTGGCATCGTCGCTGCCGACTGGTCGAAATATGACACCAACGGCAACAAGTCGCTGAGCCGGACCGAGTTCACCAAGTGGGTGACAACCCTCCAGACCGCGGCCGGCCAGAAGGCGCCGACCAGCGCCTATCTGACCGGCGCCTTCCGTACTGCGGATGCCGACAAGAGCGGCACGGTCAGTGAAACGGAACTGGTCAAATTCCTCGGCTCCTGAGGCCGTTCAAGGCTGCTGCCGAGTAACCGCCGTGAGGTCGCCTGCACTGCAGGCGGCCTCCGTCGGTGCGTCCGGCACAAAGCGGCGGAGAACGAATACCGGCTCCACCTCGCGATACCCGGCCAGCGCAGCGCGGAAGCGCGGATCGGAATTGAGCCAGGCGAGGACGTCGCCGCCCGGCACCTCTTCATCGTAGAACGTATCGACGATCACCATCGCCGGGCGCTTGCAGGCGATCTCCGCGGCAAGCTCGCGGCGCACGGCGGTGCCGAGCATCGCCATTCGCGCGTCCTTGCTCCCGTCCTTCTCGCTAGCCCAGGGTGACAACACCATCCACAGCCCCATGGTCCGGCTGTCCCACCTCAGCCCGCGTTCGTAGACCGCCGGCCAGGCCAGCGCTTGGCTGGGCGAGACCAGCGTCACGCCCTCGCCCGGCTTGAGGTCGCGCGTCGCTTGCAGGAAGAAGATGTCGTAGCGCGCCTGCCCGGCCTTGACCGGTACCATCAACGCCACCAACAGCCCGACCGCCGCGACCAGCCGCCCGCCCCCTTTGCCAGTGCCCAGCAGCAGCGCCAGCATGGTCAGCAGCGCCATGCCCAGCGCCGGGATCGCCTGATAGTGGAAGTCCTTGCCCTGGACGATGAACACCAGGATGAAGGCCGCCGTCCCGACCGCCGCCGCCTCGCCGAGCACGCCCAGCCGTCCGCGCCCGAGCCCCGCCGCCGCAAGCGCGAACAGGCCGACGACGATGCCGGGCTGGAACAGCAGGGTCCACAGCGAGGGATTATAGCCGTGATAGCCTGCTCGCAGCAGCGGCAGCATGGTCGACAGGTAAGTCGGCGCAAACGCCACGACAGCCCCCGCATAGAGCAGCGCGGCGGCGACCAGCGACAGATGCTCGGGCCGGATGTCGAACCGCTTCCGCCGCCACCACAGCCACGCCTCGACCAGCGCCGGGAAGATCAGGAAATGGTGCTTGAGCGCCAGTCCGGGCGCCGCGATCAGTCCGACCGCCAAGGCCAGCCCGCGGCTCACCTCCCCGCCCTCGGCCCGCCGCACCGCCAGCGCCAGATAGGGCAGCACCGACATCAGCAGGAACTGCTCGCGCTGGAGGTGCGCGTAGGGCGAAGTCAGCAGCAGGGTCGCGACCAGCGCAAGCGCCGCCGCCCACTGCCGCCGGGGCTGCTCCAGCAGCCGCAGGGTCACCAGCAGCGACAGGATTGCATAGCTGACGAACGCCAACCCCAGCCAGCGCTCGCCAGCAATGCCGGTCGTCGTCGCCACACGGTCGAACCCGGCGCCGATCCAGAACCACAGCGGCGGATTTACCTCCAATATGTCGCCGTAGAGCGCCGCGCCGGCGTTCATCTCCCGCCCGATCCACAGCTGCCAGGCGACGTCGTTGACCAGCGTCCCGGTCCAGAACAGCGCTGCCCACAGCAACAGCCCGGCGATCCCGCCCAGCGCCGCCGCGTGGCCGCGGGCGACGCTCAAGCCAGTCCCTCGGCCATCTCCGCCACTTCCAGCCAGCGCAGCTCGGCCGTTTCCTTTTCGCTGCGCTTGCGGTCGATGCTCGCCATCAGCGCGGCGAATTTTTTGGGATCGCGGGTGTAAAGGTCGGGGTCGGCCAGCGCCGCCTCGTCCGCCTTGATCGCGGCCTCGAGCGTCTCGATCTCGCCCGGCAAACGATCAAGGTCGCGCTGATCCTTGAAGCTCAGCTTCTTCGCCGGCGCCGCGGTCCTCGGCGCTTCGTCCGCTTTCTTCTTGGGCGGCGCGGCATTCTTCACCGGAGCGCGGCGCTTGGCCCAATCCTCATAGCCGCCGGCGACCACGTCGACCTTGCCCGACCCATCGAGCCCCAGTGTCACCGTCACCGTCCGGTCGAGGAAGTCGCGGTCGTGGCTGACGATCAGCACCGTGCCCTCGTAATCCGCGATCACCTCCTGCAGGAGATCGAGCGTCTCGAGGTCGAGATCGTTGGTCGGCTCGTCCAGCACCAGCAGGTTCGACGCCCGGGCGAATTCGCGCGCCAGCAGCAGCCGCGACCGCTCGCCGCCCGACAGGCTGCCGATCGGCGCCTCGGTGAGCTCGGGACTGAACAGGAACTCCTTGAGATAGCCCTTGATGTGCTTCTTGACCCCGCGCACCTCGATCCAGTCGCCGCCCTCCGCCAGCACGTCGCGGACCTTCTTTTCCGGGCTCATCAGCTTGCGCTGCTGGTCGATGACGATCCCGTTCAAGGTCTTGGCCAGGGTGATCTTGCCCTCGTCGGGCGCCAACTCGCCGGTCAGCAGCTTGAGCAGGGTCGTCTTGCCCGCCCCGTTCGCGCCGACGATCCCGATCCGGTCCCCACGCTGGATGCGCAGGGTGACGTCCTTGATCACCGTGCGATCGCCGAAGCGCTTCACTACCCTCTCGGCGTCGATCACGGTCTTGGTCTTGGCGTCGTCCTTGGCGAGGCCGAGCTTCGACACCCCCGGCCCGCCGATCATCGCAGCGCGCGCCTCGCGCATCTCGCCCAGCTTTGCCAGCCGCCCCTGGTTGCGCCGCCGCCGCGCGGTGACGCCGCGCTGCAGCCAGTGGAGTTCGATCGCCAGCTTGGCGTCCAGCTTCTCGGCCGCACGCTGCTCCTCGGCATAGACCCGCTCGGTCCACGCCTCGAACCCGCCGAACCCCACTTCCGCCCGCCGGATCTGCCCGCGGTCGAGCCACAGGCAGCTCTTGGTCAGCCGGGTCAGGAACGTACGGTCGTGGCTGATAACGATGAACGCGCCGTTGAAGCGGTTTAGCCAGCTTTCCAGCCAGTCGATCGCGGCGAGGTCGAGGTGGTTGGTCGGCTCGTCGAGGAACAGCAGGTCGGGCTCCTGCGCCAGCGCCCGGACGATCGCCGCGCGGCGTCGCTCCCCCCCGCTGGCCGTCGCGGTCGGCCGGCCAAGGTCGATCCCGAGCTGATCGGCGATCGCCGCCGCCTCATGCGCCTGCGGAGCGTCCGCGCCGCTCAGCACCCATTCTTCCAGCGTCGCATGGGCGCCCATCGGCGGATCTTGCTCCAGCAGCACGATCTTCTTCCCCGGCACAACCGAACGCTTTCCCTCATCGGTGTCGATGACGCCGGCCAAGCACTTGAGCAGCGTCGTCTTGCCCGCCCCGTTGCGCCCGATCAGCGCCAGCCGGTCGCGCGGGCCGACATGCACGTCGAGGTGGCGGAACAGCCAGCCTTCGCCCTGCACCAGGCCAAGATCTTCGAACGACAGAATGGGAGGAGCCATGGCCGCCCACTTAGAGCGTGCATCGCTCTTCGTCATCATCTTGGCTATGCTGGTCGCATCGGCAACAAGCGGGGGGCTGGGCAATGACGGTAGTCGGCATGGGCGGATACTTCTTCAGGGCGGAGAACCCGGCCGCCCTCAAGGCCTGGTATCGCGATTACCTTGGCGTCGGTGGCGGCTGCGGCACCGACGCGGCGGGCCAGAGCAACGAATGGCTGTGGCAAACGCAGGGCGGCCCGATGGTGTTCGAACCCTTCGCCGCCAGCAGCGATTATTTTCCCGCCGACAAGCAGGCGATGATCAACCTCCGCGTGACCGACCTCGACGCGCTGATAGCGAAACTAGAGGCCGCCGGGGTCGAAGTGATCGTCAAGCAGGAGTGGAACGCCATGCCCGAGGTCGGCCGCTTTGCCCGGGTCCATGATCCCGAGGGCAATCCGATCGAATTGTGGCAGCCCCCCGCGCCAGCCTGAACCTGGCCGCAAGACGCGGTTCACAAGCTATTCAACACCTTGTGGTAGAAATCCAATCGTCATGCGTAACACCTTCACCCTGTTCCTTGCGGCCGTCGCCGCTGCCATCACCGCGGCTCCCGCTGCGGCCGAGCGGCCGCGCGACCAGGATCGTGCCTTCCAGGCGACCCGCGAGGGGCGCTCCATGCCGCTGCCGATGATCGAGCGGCGGGTGCTGCCGAGCATGGGCGGCGCCGATTATCTCGGGCCCGAGTTCAACGGCCGCACCTACCGCCTCAAGTTCATGCGCGGCGGCCGGGTGATCTGGGTCGACGTCGACGCCTCGACCGGCCGGGTAGTAGGCCGCAGCGGGGACTGATCGCGGCTTTCTGCCGCCCCCCTCTTCATTTCGCCAAAGCAACCGTTCATCTTCGCGCGTGTTAAGGTTCCCCAAAGGGAGAAAACATTCATGCGCGTCCTGATCGTCGAAGACGAGCCCTCGCTCGGCCGCCAGCTCCGCTCCACGCTGGAGGGCGCGGGCTATGCGGTCGATCTCGCCACCGACGGCGAGGACGGCCATTATCTCGGCCAGACCGAAAGCTATGATGCGGTGGTCCTCGACCTCGGCCTGCCCGAGGTCGACGGACTCACCGTGCTCGACCGCTGGCGCAAGGAAGGCCGCCGGATGCCGGTGCTGGTCCTGACCGCCCGCGACAGCTGGTCGGACAAGGTCGCCGGGCTCGACGCCGGTGCCGACGACTATCTCGCCAAGCCGTTCCAGACCGAAGAGCTGATCGCCCGCCTGCGTGCGCTGATCCGCCGTGCGTCGGGTAATGCCAGCAGCGAGCTCAACGCCGGCGACATCCGGCTCGACACCCGTTCGGGCAAGGTCACCAAGGACGGCGAACCGGTCAAGCTCACCGCGCAGGAGTATAAGCTCCTCAGCTACCTGATGCACCACAAGGGCAAAGTGGTCAGCCGGACCGAGTTGATCGAGCATATCTACGATCAGGACTTCGACCGCGATTCGAACACCATCGAAGTGTTCGTGACCCGCATCCGCAAGAAGCTGGGGCCGGACGTCATCACCACCATCCGCGGCCTCGGCTACAGTCTCGAGGAGCCTGCATGACGACCTCCCTCGTCATTGCGAGCGAAGCGAAGCAATCGGCCGTGCCGCGCCTGGATTGCCTCGCCTGCGGCTCGCAATGACGAAGCAGGAAGTCATCGCAGCGCCGCCTGCCGGCACGGACGCAGGCACTGCCCGCCCTCGCAAGCGGGGCACCGGCTCGCTGACCCGGCGGATGATCGTCATCGCCGCGATCTGGATCTCGATCCTGCTCGCGGTCGGCGGCTTCGCACTCAACCGCCTGCTCACCGACAGCCTGGTCCGCAATTTCGACGAGGGGATCGAACTCGTCCTCCGCTCGATGATCGCCTCGTCGGAGATCGGCACGGTCGGCGAGATCCGCTTCTCGCGGCAGCTGGCCGACCAGCGCTTCATCGAAAGCTATTCGGGCAGCTATTTCCAGATCACCCCGCTACCCGGGCCCGACGGCAAGACCCCCCAGGTCGAGGACTATCCCTCGCGTTCGCTGTGGGATCGGCGTCTGGCGGTGGTGCCCGATGCGGTGCGCGGGACCGAGACCCGCAAATACGACAGTTCGCAGTTCCTGGGCGAGCCGCTCCGCATCGTCGAGCGCGACGTCATCATCCCCGGCAGCCCGGTCAAGTGGCGCTACCAGGTCGCGCAAAGCCGCGAGAATCTCGATTCACAACTCAAGGAACTGCGCACCACCCTGACCTGGAGCTTTGCGGTGCTCGGCCTCGGCCTGGTAATGCTCGCGGCCCTGCAGACCTTTTACGGGCTGTGGCCGCTGCGCCGGGTTCGCTCGGAAGTGATCGCCATCCGCTCCGGGGCCAAGACCCGCGTGTCCGATGATTTCCCGGACGAGATCCAGCCTTTGTCGCAGGAGATCAACCAGCTCCTCGCGCATAACGAGGAACAGGCCGAGGAAGCCCGCCGCCACGCCGGCAACCTCGCCCATGCCTTGAAGACCCCACTGACCGTCATCACCAACGCCGCCACTGCGCGCGATCCAGAGCTTCACGACACTGTCTGCCGCGAGGCGACCACCATGCGCCGCCAGGTCGACCACCACCTCGCCCGCGCCCGCGCGATCGGCCGCCGCGCCTCGGCCCAGGCCCGCGCGCCGGTGTGGGAAAGCCTGCAGGCGGTACAGCGTGCGGTGACCCGCATGCACGAAGGCGCGACGGTCGACATCGCCGGCGACAAGGGCTCGCAGGTCCGGGTCGAGCGTCAGGACCTTGACGAAATGCTCGGCAATCTGGTCGAGAATGCCGCCAAATATGGATCGGGCCGGGTGTTCGTTACTGTCGAGAAGTCCGCCCCCTTCGTCGACATCTTGGTCGAGGATGACGGCCCCGGCATTCCCGAGGAACAGCGCACCGAATTGTTCACTCGCGGCAAGCGCCTCGACACCACCGGCAAGCCCGGCACCGGCCTGGGCCTCGCCATCGTCCGCGACGTGGCGGAGATTTACGGCGGGCGCATTTCACTGGAGGAAAGCGAGGACCTCGGTGGTCTCCTCGCGCGACTCAGCCTGCCGCTCGGCTGATCAGGCGCCCAGCGCCCGCTCTACCCCGACCAGCAACTGCGCCCCGGTGAACGGCTTTTCCAGGCGGATCGCATTGGGGCAACTGCGCGCCAGTTCGTCGCTATCCGAATAGCCGCTGACCACCAGGAACGGCTGCTCCGGCCACAATTGCCGTGCCTGCGCGATCAGCTCAGCGCCATTCATCTCGGGCATCAGATAATCGGACACCACTAGGTCGAACCTCTCGTTCTGCAGTGCCGCCAGCGCACTCTTGGCGTTCGACACCGAATCCACCGAATGGCCAGCCTCGCTCAGCATCTGGGCAAGGGTGGCGCGGACGTCGGGTTCGTCGTCAACGACCAGCAGCCGCAGCGACCGCGAGGCCGCGACCGGGTCAGCCTGGTTCGCCGCGCGCACCGCCACTTCGTCACCAGGTGAGCAAGCAGGCAACCGCAGGTTCACCGTCGTGCCTTGACCCAGTTCCGACACGATCTCGACCGTGCCGCCCGATTGCTCGACCACCCCGAACACCTGCGCCAGGCCAAGCCCGGTGCCTCGCCCGGTCGGTTTGGTGGTGAAGAACGGCTCCAGCGCGCGCCGACTGGTTTCCTCATCCATGCCGCTGCCGCGATCGATCATGGCAAAGCGCACGAATCCCGCTCCGCCCGGTTGGCTGGCCTCTTCCCTGCTCACCCGGAGGACGATGGTCGAGCCATCAGGCGCCGCATCGCGTGCGTTGATCGCAAGGTTCAGCAGCGCCAGCTCGAGCTGAGTCAGGTCGCTCCGCACGCACCCCGCTTCAGGGTCGGCTTCGATCGTGAACTGGTGCCGTCCACTGATCGTCCGCTCGACCAGCCCGGCTATGCTGTTGAGCAGGACCTCTACGGAGACTGGCTCCACGGTGAGCCGCTGGCGGCGCGAAAAGGCCAGTAACTGCTGGGTCAGCTTGGCTGCCCGCTGCGCCGCGGTCAGTGCGCCCGTCGCAAGCTTCTTGCCGCGCTCGTCCAGGCTGTCGCGCCGGGTCAGTTGGTCGAGCACCCCGATCACCGGCGTCAGCAGGTTGTTGAAGTCGTGCGCCAGCCCGCCAGTCAGCTGCCCCAACGCCTCCATCTTCTGCGCCTGCTGCATCCGCTCGGCGACCCGCCGGGCTTCCACCATCTGGCGCAGCGCGAAGGCGATCAGCAACCCGGCCAGCAGCAACGACAGCAGCGCCGCCGCCACCAGCGAGGCCAGGAACCTCCGCGCCGGATTGTCGATATAGTCCGACCCAAGCGCGACGTGTGCGGTCCACCCGGTCCGTTCCGACCGCGAAAAGGCAGTGTAATTCTCCAGCCCCTCAAGGGTCACACCGCGATAGATGCCCTCGCCATCCCCGGACACGACCGCCTGCTGCAGGTACGCCGAGGACAACGTCCCGAACCGTTTTTCATTTTCTACCGAACGCGCGATGAAATGGGCCTTGGGCCCCGCCAGCGCGCTGACCGGATAGTCACTCGTCGCCGGCATCAGGCGTCCGAATTGGCGGCTGTCGGTCAGCAGCGTGACCACCAGCCGCCGACCGTCTTCGGCAAACGCTGTTCGCCTGAACATCAGGCACAGGCAGTCGCCCGTCCGTACATAGCCGGCGAACAAAGGCTTGCTGGTCGGCGGCCCGCTCGCTGTCGACACCTCGCGCACGATCGTCGCGCCCATCACCGCCACTTGCGCTCCGCTGGTGTCCTCGACGGCCAGCCCGCGCAGGTCGGGATTGAGCGCCTGGAACTCGCCAAAGCGCTGTCTAAGCCGTTCCCAATTGCTCTCTCGCAGCGGGCGGGAAGTCGCTAGCGCATCCAGCAGCGCGGCATAACGCACCGTCTCGACGTCGGCGGCGAGGATCAGCTTGCCGGCAACGCTGAGCGCGCTGTCCTCCACGGTGCGGCGCTGCTCGCGTGCGGTATATCCCACTTGGAAAACAGCGAACAGCAGCAGCGGCACCAGCGCCGCCGCCACGATCAACCACGTCGATCGACTGTTCCTCAGGATCGTTTCGCCCCCGTCATGCCCCACTCGTCCAAGTCACGGCGAAGCAGATGGTTCCGCCCTCTCCCCGCCCGGTCAAGCTTGCCCTTCCCCGCGCCCGCTTCTACCGACCCGGGCGAGATGACCGCTTCCATCCACTCGCTGAACCCGGCGCCGAGCCTCGACCCCCTTGTAGCGCTCACCGCGCCCGACATGAACGCGGTAAATCGTGTCATTCTGGCCCGAATGCAGAGCGAAGTACCGCTCATTCCGGAGCTTGCCGGCCACCTCATCGCGGGCGGCGGCAAGCGGATGCGCCCGATGCTGACCTGCGCCTCGGCCGCGCTGTGCCAATATCCCGGCAGCCGCCACCACATGCTCGCCGCCGCGGTCGAATTCATCCACACCGCCACCCTCCTCCACGACGACGTCGTTGACGGCAGCGGCACCCGCCGCGGCAAGCGGACCGCCAATCTCATCTGGGGCAATCCCGCCAGCGTGTTGGTCGGCGATTTCCTGTTCTCCCGCGCGTTCGAGCTGATGGTCGAGGACGGCAGCCTTAAGGTGCTCAAGATCCTCAGCCGCGCGTCGGCGATCATCGCTGAGGGTGAGGTCGCGCAGCTCACCGCGCAGCGCCAGATCGGCACGTCGGAGGACACCTACCTTCAGATCATTGAAGCCAAGACCGCCGCCCTGTTCGCCGCCGCCTGCCACATCGCGCCGGTCGTGGCCGAGGCGGGTGAGGAGGCCCAGGAAGCACTCAACGCCTTCGGCCGCAACCTCGGCATCGCCTTCCAACTGGTCGACGACGCGATCGACTATACCTCGGAGGCCAAGACCAGCGGCAAGGACCTTGGCGATGACTTCCGCGAGGGCAAGATGACCCTGCCGATCATCCTCGCTTATGCCCGCGGCTCGGCCGACGACCGCGTCTTCTGGAAGCAGGCCGTGGCGGGCGAGCGGACCGGCGACGAAGACCTCGCCCATGCGATCAACCTGTTCCATGCCACCGGGGCAATCGCCGACACGCTGGAACGCGCCCGCACCTACGCCCGCCGCGCGCTCGACAATCTCGCGCCCTTCCCCGCCGGCAAGGCCAAGGCCGCCCTCACCCAGGCGGTCGAATTTGCGGTTGCCCGGGCCTATTAAACGGGGAACCTAAGCCGCCGCCGCGGGCTTCTCCTGCTCCCCCAAGGACAAGAGAAGCACCCCATGGTCGACACAATCGGTTACGCCGCCAAGCATAGTTTCAGCCGCCTCAAGCCCTTCCGCTTCGAGCGCGACGAACCCAAACCCAACGAACTTCTCATCGAAGTCCTTTATTGCGGCGTCTGCCACTCGGACATCCACCAGGTGAAGAACGAGTGGAGCAACACCCTCTACCCCTGCGTCCCCGGCCATGAGGTCGTCGGCCGCGTCGCCAAAGCGGCCAAGGACGGCAAGCATAAGGTCGGCGACATCGTTGGCGTCGGCTGCATGGTCGACAGCTGCCAGTCGTGCGCGCCGTGCAAGGAAGGCGACGAGAATTATTGCGAGGGCCCCAACGGCTTTCTCGCCACCTACAACGGCCCGTTCATTCCGGCGGCGCAGGCGGCGACCGGTGAGAACATGTACGGCCGCGACAACACCTTCGGCGGCTATTCCTCCAACATCGTCTGCCGCGAGGACTTCGTGATCGCGATCCCCGACGCGCTCAAACCCGAGGAGGCCGCGCCGATCCTCTGCGCCGGTGTCACCACCTATTCACCGATGAAGCATTGGGGGGTGGAAAAGGGCGACAAGGTCGGTGTGATCGGCCTTGGCGGACTCGGCCACATGGCGGTCAAGTTGGCGAAGGCGCTCGGAGCCGAGGTCACCGTCTTCACCCGCACCGAAGAAAAGAAGGCCGAAGCCGAAGCGCTGGGCGCGAGCCACGTAGCGATGGAGAAGGAGATCAAGGAAAAGGCCGAGCAACTGGCCGCGGTGCCCGGCACCTTCGACTTGATCCTCTCGACCGTCCCCGAAAAGCATGACATCAACCCGTTCATCGCCCTCCTCAAGCGCGACAAGACGCTGGTGATTGTCGGCGCGCTTGAGCCGATGGCGGCGGTCGACAACAGCCAGGTCGCTTTCCACCGCCGGTCGGTCGCCGGCTCGCTGATCGGTTCGATCGCCGAGACCCAGGAAGTGATCGACTTCTGCGCCGAACACGGCATCGCCCCGGACATCACGGTTATTCCGATCCAGGACATCAACAGCGCGATGAAGAAGGTCGAAAAGGGCGACGTGCGCTTCCGCTACGTCATCGACATGGCCAGCCTCGCCAAGGAGGAGGCCGACGCGAACTGAGGCAGTTCGCCTTCGACAAGCAGGCTGGTGGGCCCTTGCGCGCCGACCAGCCTGCTCCGGTTCGTCTTAGAAAAGCGTACCCGCAGAAGCGGGCTTCAATTGCCTCGACAGGATGTGCCGGGTGAGCCGTTCATCGGCGCCGGTCCGCCAAACGCAGCCCGGATCTGACCGTAGGATTGCACCAGCGTACTTGGCCCCATCCCATCGTCGTTGAGGCCCGAATAAGCGCAGATTGAACTCGCGACACCGCTGCGGATCGGGGTCGACGCTCCCGTTCCGGTGACTTCACCGGCCAGCGCCGGCGTGGCGATCATTACCGTGACGATCATCAGGTGCTTGCTGAACCTTCTCATGCCTAGCCTCCTTGATTGACGCACACGACGAGAGGTCTCTGAGCCCCTGAAGCCGGCTCGCTGTCACACAGCGCTATACGAAGGCGATCATCGCGACTCAGCCCCGTCGACGCGGAGGATCACGCATCGCACCGCAAGAGTCACGCCGCAAACGGCGGGCTAGACGAGCGGCGCGGGGGCCTCATCCGTTGAGACAAGGCCTTCGCCTCCGCTTGCAAAGAAGAGTTTGGCATGTTCTGGCCGCAGGCGATGGCCCCCGTGACCACCGCCCTCCCGATCCATTCTGTCCTTCCCGACCTCTTGTCCGCCCTCCGCAATGGCTCGCGGGCGCTGCTTGTCGCGCCGCCGGGCGCCGGCAAGACCACCGTCATTCCTCCTGCGCTGCTCGACCAGTCATGGTGCAGCGGCCAGGTCCTTCTGCTGGTCCCCCGCCGCCTCGCCGCCCGCGCTGCGGCCGAATTCGTTGCCCGCGGCCTCGGCGAAGCGCCCGGGACCACAGTCGGTTACCAGACCCGCCTCGACAGCAGGGTCGGCAAGTCCACCCGGCTGATCGCCATGACCCACGGCGTGTTCCTGTCTCGCTTGCAGGCCGATCCCGAACTCGCCGGAGTGTCGGCGGTGCTGTTCGACGAAGTCCACGAACGCAGCCTCGATAGCGATCTCGCGCTTGCCCTCACCCTCGACGCCTCCGCCGCACTGCGCCCCGACCTCCGCCTACTGGCGATGAGCGCCACCCTCGATGGCGAGCGCTTCGCCGCCCTCCTAGGCGATCCGCCGATGATCCGCTCCGAGGGCCGCTCGCACCCGCTCACCCTGGTCCACCTCGGCCGCGATGCCGCCGCGCGGATCGAGCCCCAGGTCGCCGCCGCCTGCCGCCGTGCGCTGGCCGACAGTGACGCCTCGGTCCTCGCCTTTCTCCCCGGCGTCGCCGAGATCGAGCGCACCGCCGACGCGCTCGGCGCCCTGCCCCCCGAAGTGATCCTCCACCGCCTCCACGGCCAGGTCGATCCCGCCGCCCAGCGCGCCGCGCTTGCCCCGCCCGCTCCCGGCACCCGCAAGCTGGTCCTCGCCACCTCGATCGCCGAGACCAGCGTCACCCTTGATCACGTCGCCGCGGTGGTCGACAGCGGCCTTGCCCGCCGCCCGCGCTACGACCGCGGCGCCGGCCTGACGCGCCTCGTCACCGAACGCGCCTCCCGCGCCGCGGTCACCCAGCGTGCCGGCCGCGCCGCCCGGCAGCGGCCGGGCATCGCCTATCGCCTATGGGAGGAGGCCGCCTTCAACGCCCTCCCCGCCCACGACCCGCCAGAGATCCTCGAAGCCGACCTGTCGAGCCTGCTTCTCACCTGCCTTGGCTGGGGCGAAGCCGATCCGTCGCGCCTGCCCTTTCTCGACCCGCCGCCCGCTGCCGCCCTCGCCGAAGCCCGCCGCCGCCTCGAAGCGCTCGGCGCGATGATCCCCGATGGCCGCCTCACCGACCACGGCCGCGCCATCGCCCGGGTGCCGCTCGAGCCTTGCCTCGCCCACATGCTGATCGAAGCCTCTGCCCGCGGCTTCGGCCGGGCTGCTGCCGATGCCGCCGTCCTCCTCACCGAGCGCGGGCTGGGCGGCAACGACCCCGACCTCGACCTGCGCCACCGCCGCTGGCGCAGCGACCGCGGCAAGCGCGCCGAGGCGGCAAGGGGGCTGGGGAAGCGTTTCTTATCGTTCGTCCTGAGCGGAGCGCCGCAGGCGCGTAGTCGAAGGGCCGTAGGCGAAGGGCAGCGACAACGTCCTTCGACTTCGCTCAGGACGAACGAGGATGTGAACGATTTGGGACCCGCAATCGCCCTCGCCTTCCCCGACCGCCTCTCCCGCCGACGCGGCCCCACGGGCGAGCATTGGCAGTCGGTCGGCGGTCGCGGATTCCGCCTCGATCCCGCCTCCTCGCTCGCCTCGGCCCAGTGGCTGGCGGTGGCCGAGGTGGCCGGTGCAGCGGCCGGTGCCCGGATCCTGTCGGCGGCCGCGATCGACGAGGCCGAGGTGGTCGCCCTGTTCGGCGACCGCATCGAGACCCGCCATGACGGCGCCTTCGATCCCGCTACCGGCGGCGTGACCCCCTCCCGCAGCCGCCGGCTCGGCGCGATCCGCCTGTCCTCCGGGCCCGACCCCACTCCCGACCCCCACGCCATCGCCGCCGCCCTCGTCGAGGGCGTCGCCGAGCATGGCCTCAACCTCCTCCCATGGAATGAGGACGCCCACGCCTTGCGCGCCCGGGCCGCCTTCGCCGCCTCGCGCGACCCAACCCTCCCCGACCTCTCGGACGAAGCGCTCGCAACCCGTCTCGACGAATGGCTCTCACCGCTTGCCCAGGGCCGCCGCCGCCTGTCGGATATCGGCGGCGGAGCGCTGGTCCAGGCGCTCCACAACCTGCTCGGCTGGGACGGCCAGCAGCGGCTCGACAAGCTGGTGCCCAGCCACTTCCGCTCGCCGGCCGGCTCGGCCCACCCGATTGACTATGCCGCGCCCGGTGGCCCGACGGTGGAGGTCCGCGCCCAGGCGTTGTTCGGGCTCGCGACCCATCCGATGGTCGCCGGCGGTCAGGTCCCGCTGACCCTCGCCATCACCTCGCCCGCCGGCCGCCCGATCCAGACCAGCCGCGACCTGCCTTCCTTCTGGGCCGGGAGCTGGCGCGAGGTCGCCAAGGAGATGCGCGGCCGCTACCCGCGCCACCCCTGGCCCGACGACCCGGCGTCGGCCACGCCGACCCTGCGCACCAAGCCGCGCTCTTGATTTCGCACGATCCTTCCGCCACCTCGCGCCTCATGCCCACCGCCCGCATCATCGAGACCGACCGCAAGACCACCCAGAGCGGCCGCGCCAAGGCCGGCAAGTGGACGCTCGAGTTCGAGAGCGAGCGCGCGCAGCGCCACGATCCGCTGACCGGCTGGGTCGGCAATGCCACCACCTCGACCCAAGTCCGCCTCGCCTTCGAGACCAGGGAGCAGGCGATCGACTATGCGGTGAAGCACGGCTTCGACTACCATCTCGTCCCCGCCCCGCCGGTCAAGCTCAAGCTCCAGGCGTACGCCGACAACTTCCGCTGAGGCTTGCAACAACCGCACTTGCGGGAAGTAGTTAATTCGGTTAATCGTAACGGTGCCGGATCGCTTTCTCCTGGGAGGGAGGGCGTCTGTGTCTCCAACAATCCTGCTCGTCGTCGGCACTCGGCCCGAAGCGATCAAGCTCGCTCCCGTGGCGCGCGCTCTGCTGGCCCAGGACCTTGCCCCCCACATCGTCCTGACCGGTCAGCACAGCCAACTCGACCCCGCCGCCTTCGGCCTGGCCTCGCATCCCGTCACCCGGCTGCGCTGTCCGTCGGGGGGCGATCCCCGGGTCCATGCCGAGGCCGTCGCCAACGCCATCGCGCCCCTCCTGCGGGCAAGCGAGCGACCCGCCATGCTGATCGTCCAGGGCGACACCTCCAGTGCGCTCGGCGGGGCGCTGGCCGCAACTGCCGCGGGGCTTCCGCTGGCCCATGTCGAGGCCGGATTACGCAGCCATGACCTGGCGCTGCCGTGGCCCGAGGAGGGCAACCGCGTCGCCATCGATCGTCTCTCGCACCTGCTCTTCGCCGCCACCGCCGACAATGCGGCCAACCTCGCCGCGGAGGGCGTGACGGGCGGCGTCCACGTCACCGGCAATACTGCCATCGACGCCCTGTTCGACGTCCTGTTGGCCTTGCCGCCCAGACTGGACAGCCACGGGCTTCCCCGGCTTCTGGTCACCTGTCACCGCCGCGAGAATTGGGGTGCCGCTTTCACCCCCATCGGGCTTGCGCTGATCGATCTCGCGCAAATTCCGTGGCTTCGGATCGAGGTGGTTCTCCACAGCAATCCCTCGGTGGCCGCCGCGGCCCGGTTGCTGCTCGGCGGGCATCCGCGGATCAGGCTCCTGTCGCCGATGGCCCACCGCTCGATGGTAGGCGCGATCCGCTCGGCGCACATCCTGCTGAGCGATTCCGGCGGAATCCAGGAGGAAGCACCGGCGCTCGGCATCCCCCTGCTGGTCCTTCGCTCGACCACCGAGCGGCCGGAGGGCATCGCCAGCGGCAACAGCCAGCTGGTAGGCAATGATCGCACCCAGATCGTCCACCACGTCCGCCACCTGCTCGAAGATGGCGATGCCTACGCCGCGATGGCGGTGCCGGCGTTCCCGTTCGGCGACGGCAAGGCTGCGCCCCGCATCGCTGCCCTGTGCGGGGAATGGCTCGCGAGTGAGAAGCTGACCCGGCAGGCCTTGATCGCCTGATTGACGAACCGCCAGTCCCCCGCCATATGCGCGCCTCGCACCACCGCGCGGCCCCTTCGTCTAGCGGTCTAGGACGTCGCCCTCTCACGGCGAAAACACGGGTTCGAGTCCCGTAGGGGTCACCACCGACTAAGTCTCTGTGGTCATTGGCTTTACTCCTTTCGGTGCTATCGTTTGCTTGGCGGAATTCAGCCAATCTTGGGCGGTGTCATCGAGCACCACTTCGCGAGAGACTCTCTAGAGAGTTGCACCGGCCTCGATTTGGCTGGTTTTTCTCCCGAGGCCTGAATCCATGTCTTGGGACTTACTGGACTTATCCAGTCAGCTGAGCAGCATCGCTTCCTGTTCGCTCCAAGCAAGTGGCAGCCCATCGAGGTGCTGCAGCGCTCGGCTGGTGAGGTGCGCAGGTTGCTCACCGCGCAAGATTGCGGTGACGATCTTGGGCGAGAGATAGCCGAGGCGGATCAGACGCTTGAAGCGTTCCGGCGATCGGCCGAACTTTGCCGCAAGCGCGTCTAGGCTGAGCTTCGGCTTAGCCAAGGCAAGCTCCCGAGCCCGAGCCGCATCCGTTAGAAGCAAGACCAGCTGCGAGCTGGCGACTGGCTTGTCCTCTGCTGGTGGGCTGCCGACGATCAGCTTGGCATCGTTGCCATGGCGAACTCGCTCGAGTGAGCGCCGTAGGATGGCACCATCCTTGAGTTCAATGGAGAGCTCTGCATCGCCAATCACCACCCGACGAACGTGATCGCAAATTAGCTGGCGCTGCCCGCCTCCATTCGGAGTAGAGGCGGCAGTCGCTGCGCCATCATCGATGCTGCGAACTTGCGCTGCCAAGTGCTCAGCCACGATTATGAGGCAGTTGCGCTCGATAGTGACAGCAGCAATCCTGTAAGCAATAGGTCCTCCAGCCTCGATGCGCTTGGCATTCGTCACATAGTAGCGGAACCTCTGACCCTCCCTCGTCGTGTGGACGGGACCCATCTTGCGGCCATGGCGATCGAAGATGAGGCCTTGCAGCAGGCTTGCAGTCGCCAGCTTGGGTCGGCGCATCTCTTCCGTGCTGCGGGAGGCGAGGATCGCCGCGGCACGGTCGAAGAGGTCTCGATCTACGATGGCGGCATGCTGTCCAGGATAAGCCTTGCCCTTGTGTTCGACCTCGCCAACGTACGTACGGTTACTCAGCACGCAGCGCAGCGCACCATAGTGGAACGGCGTGCCACCAATCTGCGCGCCGGACCGTTGCCTGACCTTAGTCGTAAGCCCCTGCTCCTGTGACCAGCGCAGTGTCTCGTGGATCGAGCCAAGCTCCACAAACCTTGTGAAGAGTGCCTGGACGGTGGCCGCCTCTGCTTCGTTGACGACCAATTTTCGATCCACAGCGCCGTAGCCAAGCGGCACCGTGCCGCCCATCCACATGCCTTTGGCCTTGGACGCGGCGATCTTGTCGCGCACGCGCTCAGCGCCGACCTCTCGCTCGAATTGTGCGAACGAGAGGAGGACGTGCAGCATGAGCCTGCCCATGCTGGTCTTAGTGTTGAACGATTGCGTCACACTGACGAAGCTGGCGCCGTGCGTTTCCATTACTTCGATGATCCGGGCGAAATCAGCGAGGCTGCGGGTAAGCCGGTCAATCTTGTAGATAACCACCACGTCGATCTTGCCGGCGGCAATGTCGGCGAGCAACGCCTTCAGGCCCGGCCGCTCCATGCTGCCGCCGGAGAAGCCGCCATCATCATAGCGGTCCCGCGCAATGGTCCAGCCTTCGTGCTTCTGGCTGATGATGTACGCCTTGCAGGAGTCATACTGCGCATCGAGGCTGTTGAACTCCTGCTCCAGCCCCTCGTCGCTCGACTTGCGGGTGTAGATGGCACAGCGGACCCTGCTCATCGCGGAAGTCCGAAGAAGCGCGGGCCCGACCAGCGCGTGCCGGTGATCACTCCGGCGATCTCGCTCAGCGAACTGTAGTTCGTTTCTTGGTAGCGGAAGCCGTCGTCAGTAACATCGACGACGTAGGTGCCTCCTCGCCAGCGGCGCACAAGGCGGTTGCCGGTGCGGAGCTTTGGCCTAGCCGCTCCCCTACCCTCCGCACCCGACTGCAGCTGCCGAGCTAAGGTGGGCTCCAATCGCCCAATTGCTTTCTCCTGCAAACGATAGGCTAAAGCCCTTGCCAGTAGGTCCGGCGTGAACGCAGCCGGTGGCGCGGTCTTGAACACCTCTCGCCACCGTTGCTGGAGCCCAGCTCTGCCAAGCTTAGGCAATGCGGCGACCTCTTTCTCGAGGCCGCTCATTGCGGCGCCAGCGCGCGGTAGGTACGAACGCCATCGACCTTGTCGCTGTCGATCACGTAGCCCTTCTTGCGTAGACCGGTCATCGCGGCACGAGTGGTGTGCGGCAGCCAGCCTGTTGCAGCGATCATTTGCTCAAGCGTGGCGCCTTCATCTCGCACCAGCAAAGCTGCCAGGCTATCCTGCTTGGAAGGTGCTTTGGCCTCGGTGGCGGGCTTCGCCGCGCCTCCCTTCGCCTCGGAAGAGCTGCCGCGGCTCTTGCTCGTCCTTGTCGTGCTGTTCATGTGAGTGCCTCTCGGTTCGAAGCGGCAATTTACCGCCTCCATCACTCACAGCCCCGCCAGCACGCTGGTCAGGGCGGCGGCACCCAACCAGCGCCGCGACTCACATGAACACCAATGCTCCGATCCGACATACAGTCGAGCAAAATCCTGGCGAGAACGTCCGCTTAGACCCAGTCCCGGACGCCAAGGGCCGCTCCGCCCATTCCCGTGAGCAGCCATCCGTTCATATGCGCCCTGCGGCAGGAAGTGGCCGAGAGCTGCCCTTCCGCAACAAGGGCAAGTAGGTGGAAACCAGACCTTCATGCATTGCCATCAGGGTATGAGCTGGAGGCAGCTATGTCGTTCAGTGAGGAAGAGAAGCGTGCCTGGCACGAGGCGAAACGCGAACGTGAGAAGCGACCCGAGGTCCGTTTCCGTGCCGCGCCAGTGACTGAGTGCATCCACTGCGGCCAACCTTTCGGCTTTGGGGAGGGCCTCATCACGGACGAGGTGTCACTCTGCAACGTCTGCAACGGCGACTAGCGCCCCTGGGAAGCGGGTAACCCCGGCGCGCATTAGCCGCCGGAAGGGGTCCGCTCAGCTAAGTAGCTAATGTCGCAAAGCGACCCATTGCGGAAATTCGCTCTTTATCTGACAACTTGTCCATGCGGCGGCTGACAGACGAGCAACGTGAGATTAGGGGCAGCCGCGGAATGGGTCTACGTAGATGGTGGCCCTTCGCCGTTCTGCTCCTTGCAAATTGCACTGCTTCGATGGACGTAGAAACGTTGGAGCGATGCACTGGCTGGCACTTGGAGGGAGGGTACAGGGCGGTCGCGATGGTCCGCGCCTTGCTCGTATATCCCTGCAGCAGATCTTTCCTACTGGGCTCGTGGCCGCAATGGCTGATGTTAATGGCCAGTTGGATGCCGGTTCCATTCGCCATTCTAAGTTGGCGGTGGGCATTGCGACACAAAGCCTATTGGGACATCATACGGCAGCGCGAAAAGGTGCGAAGAGCCGAGAAGCGGCAGCCAAAGAATCTCTCAGCCCCACACAGAGCTCACGACGATTAAGGTCCGCTTTCGACCCTTAGCGCACAATCCGCTTACGACCCATTGCGGACATTAGCTTGATCCTCCAAGTTGCACTCCGGTCGCGGAGATCAACATGCGCATGACTTGGTTCGCAACGGGGTTGGCCGTCGCTGCTTTCGTGACTGCTGGAGCACTGGCCGGACCTGCTTACTGGCGACCCGCCATGCCAGGGATTTCCGTCGAGGTCCGCAGCGCCTCGGACACGGCGCTGACTTCGCTTATTCTAATCTACGGTTCCAGGGGAAGCGACCCGCTGCATGAAGGGACCCTCCTGGCGGATCAGCACATCTCACAATGCACGATCCGTCAGGCGAAGTGCGTTTCACCGGCAGCGCGGAGCGCCGCACGGGGCGCGGACGAACGGCGCCAAAGTCTTCAGCTCCGCAATTTCAACGGGATTGGCAATCCGATCGTCGGTGCTGTGAGCTGGACCGGTCCAGCCTATCCGAGCGACGTCCGAGTATCTTGTGACTTTCGCATCAAGGATGTCGCCAAGACTTGCCGAGTCGAAGGAATCGCCGGCTGAGAACGCATCCGCCAATGTCCGCTAACCACCCAAAGCGGACACTAGGAGGGCAGCGCCGCTTTCGAGCAACAGCCGCAAAGTTCTTCGCCGGGACAACGGGTAAGCCCTTCCAAGAAGCCGCTTCTGCCTTAAGTCGGGCCCATGAGCCTACGGTGCCTCTTCAACGTCCATCGGCCGATGCTAACATCGATCGTCCGCAGGACCGATCGGTTCACCGCGCTGTGTGACGACTGCGGATCAATCATCGAGCGCTCGGACGAGAGCCGATGGGCAAGGTCAGAGCCATTGGCTTCAACATGTGGCCAGGCCGCATTAGCGAACCGCTCCTAGCTCAACTGGATAGAGCGTTGGGCTTCGAACCCGAAGGTTGGGGGTTCGAGCCCCTCGGAGCGGGCCAATCCTAATGTCCGGAATGGGTGGAAAGCGGACATTAAGCCGCGCTCACGGAACGTGAACGGACTCAATCGTCAGGCGACACCCATCGGGCTCATCGAGCCTCGCATGAAGCGTGAGGTCGCTCACCGGCTCCCCTACGGTCGTGAGATCAACGAGCACCTGCCAATAACCGTCCATCCACCGGTAGACTGAGCGCTCCCAAGTGGCGTCGTTAAGGTGTGCCAGTGGCCTCCCGTATGCAGCCACGTTTGCAGCGATGTGGTCGGCTATGCCTCGTTCGACAGGCTCAACCCCTTCGACGCGCGCATTCCTCAGTTGGAAATCGCCAGTCGCGAAGGCACCGGCGATCTCTTTGAACATCGAGCGCCACGGCTCGGGCACCGGGTGCTCGTGGTCGTCCTTCTGCAACATCGGCCAGCCTCCACCAGCTAGCAAAGCATGGCAACGCCAATGTCCGCAATGGGTCGCAAGCGGACATTAGCCCTGCAGCTGAACGAGCGGCCGCTTCTTGTGCTTCGCCACGAAGACCTGACGGTCTCCTGACGGCCACGTTCAGACGTTTAGGCTGGCGCCCCCGAGCGCCTGATCCTGGTGGGAAGCGGACTGTCTGCTTTCGGTGGAAAGAAGGCCAAAGCCGATGTTGCCGATCGTGTCACCTGAACGCGTCTACCTCGTAGTTCCCGGTAGCCTCATCTTCTTGTCCTGACGCTGAAACTCCTGCTCAGCAATAGGATGGACCTGCAGCGCCATGCATAACCAAACTCAAGTCAAACTAAGATGAAAACTTCCGGCACTGAGGCGCTAGCGCTCGTCATGCCTTGTAGCCATAGTCGGGAACACTGGCAGGTCTGACAGGGGCAGGGGTGAGTAGGGCGGAAGCCGATTCCGATGATGTTCTTGTCGCGGCGGCCTGCCGTGGAGATCGAACGGCATTCGCTGCGATCATGGAGCGCCACTATGATCGCATTCATGCGCTTGCCTGGCACCTGACCGGCACGCGGGCTGATGCCGACGATATCGCCCAGGAAGTCTGCTGCGCCCTTGTCGAGAAGATCGGCAGCTTTCGCGGAGAGGCCAAATTCAGCACCTGGCTGTGCGGTATCACCTATAACGCCTGCCGCGACCTGAAACGGCGGCGGCGATCTTTCTGGTCGATGGGGGAACGGCTGACGGTTCTCGCCGGCCTTGCCGCCAAGCCGGACGGCCGGGACCTCCATGACGCCATGTGGCTGAAGAGCGCGATCAGCCGGCTAAAACCCGCGCTTCGCGATACGGTCGTGCTGGTCGTCGGACAGCAGCTGACCCACGCCGAGGCCGCCGAGATCCTGGACGTCGCGGAAGCGACGGTCGGCTGGCGGATGCATGAAGTCCGCCGTCTCCTGTCCTTCGAAAGTGACCTGACCTGACCGACGAAAAAACTTCCGCCCATCCTCAAAGGATTTAAGCCGCTGCCGCGTCGAAGGACCAGGCGAGCAGTCGTGCGAGCCTCGACAATGAGGAGATCACCATGGGGAAATCACTCCGTTTTTCAGGCCTGTGTCTGAGCGCCGCCTGTCTTGCTTCGTGCGCGGGCTCGGGCCTCGAGACGACCAGCGAAGCGCCTCCGGCAGCAGCACTGGAAGCTGCGGATGCCGCAAGTGAGATCGTGGTCACGGGCTCCGCTATTCAGTCCCGTGCGCTGAGGCCTTCACAGATGGCCGTCATGTCACCAGCGCCGCCCGCTCCACCGCCACCGCCACCACCGCCGTCAGCAATGTGGAACGTGCCCTATAAGGATGTCGGCCGGGACAAGTTCACGACCGTTGCGGAGAATGCGTTCCAGATCGTGCATGAAGCACCGGTCTCAACCTTTTCAATCGACGTCGATACCGCATCCTACTCATGGGTCCGCTCGGCGCTGAATGAGAATGTTCTTCCACAGCCTGCCTCGGTCCGCACCGAGGAGATGATCAACTACTTCCCCTACGATTATGCCCGGCCACGCAGCGCGGAGGCGCCGTTCACGACCAATCTCGCGGTGTTTCCAAGCCCTTGGGCGGCCGGCCGGAAGATCGTACAGATCGGCATCAGGGGCTTTGCGGTGCAACGTTCGACCCGCCCGCCGGCGAATCTGGTGTTCCTCATCGACACGTCTGGATCGATGAACGCGCCCAACAAGCTGCCGCTGGTGCAGCGCTCCCTGAACCTGCTGCTTGAGCAGCTGGATGAGCGCGATACGGTGTCGATCGTCACCTACGCCGGCAGTGCCGGAACGGCACTTGAGCCGACCTCGGCGCGGCAAAAGGACAAGATCCGGGCGGTGATCGACCGCCTGGGGGCGGGAGGAAGCACGGCTGGGGCGGAAGGGATCCGGCAGGCCTATGCCCTGGCTAAGGCGAACTTCGATGCGAAAGGCATCAACCGAGTGCTGTTGGCGACGGACGGGGACTTCAACGTCGGCATCACCGATCAGAATGAGCTGAAGGGCTATATCGAGCGGGAGCGCGACAAGGGCGTGTTCCTGTCCGTGCTCGGCTTCGGCAGCGGCAATTACAACGATGCGCTCATGCAGACGCTGGCGCAGAATGGCAACGGCGTCGCGGCCTATATCGACACCATCAACGAAGCGCGGAAGACGCTGGTTGAAGAAGCGAGCTCGACGCTGTTCCCGATCGCCAAGGACGTGAAGATCCAGGTCGAGTTCAACCCGGCGGCCGTCGCCGAATACAGGCTGATCGGCTACGAGACCCGCGCCCTGAACCGCGACGACTTCGACAATGACAAGGTCGACGCGGGTGACGTCGGATCGGGCCAGACGGTCACCGCACTCTATGAAGTGGTGCCGGTCGGCGGGCCGCGCACGATGGGCGATCTGCGGTACGCGGCGGGGACGGGGGCCAAGGCCGGATCGGCGGGCGAGCTCGGCTTCGTGAAGCTTCGCTACAAGCTGCCAAGGTCGGCGACCAGCCGGCTTATCTCTACGCCGATCGATCGGCGAGCCGAGTTCGCAAGCTTTGCGCAGGCACCTCGCGACGCGCGCTTCGCCACTGCAGTCGCGGGCTTTGCGGAATTGCTCCGTAACGGACGCTACAGCGGCAAGCTGACGTACGGCGATGTGCTGCAGATGGCCGAGGCGGCGCGAGGGCCGGACGAATTTGGCTATCGCAGCGAGTTCATCCAGCTGGTCCGAGCCGCGCAATCGGCGCGAACGATGGCGCAGTTGGACCGGTGAAGACTAGGGGCCGCCGTCGCGCCGACTGCGTTCGGCGGCCCCAAGGCTTTCACCCGGCCGCCAAATGCCGATATGGTTCGCCGATGCTGCCTGCGCGAGGAAAGAGCTAGATGGTTGGCGGGCCGGACAAACCGATCGCCCTGCCGCAGGCGCCGCCGCCGAACCCTGCTGTCAAGCAGCAGGCCATCGACGCTGCGATGCGAAGGTTTGATGGCGTGGAGCAAGTTGCTCCCACCAGGTCGGCTACACGAGAGCCGGTCCGCTTCGGGTGGGCAACACGGCACCAGCGTGCTGCCAGCGCCTTCGCAACCGCTGCCCTTGTCCTGATCGTGACCGTTCCGCTTGGTCTTCGGACGATCGAACAAGGTCGGCCTACCAACGCAGTGTCAGAAGTGAGTCCTTCCGGACAGCCGAGTCTTGAGGTTGCCGAAACTGCGCCGGACGCTCAGGTCGACGCCGTTGCTCCTAGCCCCAAGCAACCCGAACGGTCGGAGCCTGTTCAGAACAAACAGACGCCCACGCCTCCTGTGCCGCCGGGCCGCGCTGTGGCAGCCTCTGAACCAAGCGCGGACGTGGTCATGGAAGAAACTTCACCGGCGCAAGCCTTCGCCCCGCCGGCTCCGCCACCTCCGCCACCTCCGCCACCTCCGCCACCGCCTCCTCCCTCTGCGATCACTTCGGCCGACAGGGTCGAGAATGGTGTCTCGCTTGAGGAAAGCGCGATGTCGGGTGAGGTGGTCGTGACCGGGAGCAGGGTTCGAAAACCCGGGGACGCACGCGCGGCGAAGGGTGGCAGTCCCGTAGCGACGATCGACGCCAGGGAGCGCTTTCTGACCGACCTACAAGCGGCGCTCAGGTCGGGTAACCGCGACAGGGTGCTGCAACTCACCGGGTTTCCGCTGCAGGTGCGATATGCCGGGGGCACGGTGACCTACCGCAGGGCCGCGGACGTGCGACGTGACTTCGATCGCATCTTCACTCCGGCGGTAGAAGCTTCGCTCAGGCAAAAGACTTCGGGTGACCGTCGTGCAGGCCAGACGTCGGTCGGGCGCGTCACCATCAGCACTTCATGCAGAGGCAGCAGCTGCGATCCTAGTTCAGCGTTGCGGGTCATAGCGATCACCCCTGATTAAGCACTAGCTCGAGACGGTCGCAGGTTGTGACAGCGGGAGCCAAAGGAGCGCGCGCCGCGTCATCGTCGATCGGATTTCCTGCCGCTCTGCTTACATACGTATTTGGTGGAAAGCGGACTGGCAGCTTTGGGGGGAAAGATACCGATAAGCTGCCGTTCGTTCAGGCGGACCAAGACGTCGGCTTAGCGCCCACCCAAGACGCTCAGGCCTGCCAGGCGGTCACCCATGAGCGGACGTCCGTTCAGCTAAGTAGCTAATGTCCGGAATCGACCCAAATCAGACATTCGGCCAAGAGCGTGGCCTGGCACCATGCGGGGTATGAAGCTCAGGCAATGCCGCAGGATAACCTAGCTTAATGATGACGCCTCGGCCGCGATCAGACCCTGCCGAAGCAAATCGCTGAAATATTGCTCTGTACCAATGTGGCCATAAGTATGACTTGCTGGATGAAACGCAGACGCGAGGGAGTGACGATCGCGCAGATCACTCCTCGCGGCAGTCGTATTAACATTGGCTTGTAGCAGGTAGACCTTTGCGTCCCGGAATGCCCGTGGCGGAAGGCAAAAGCCCGATAAACCCTCCGTGCCCAGGTCGTTCACGAGATTCCATGCGAGCGATGTCGACTCAGGAGCTTACTGATTAATCGTCGGCAGCAATCAGATCTTCTAAGTTGTCGATGACATGCTGACACCTCGCACCCAGCGCCGATGATGGATCTAGTTGGTCAAGTTCAAAAAGCGCTGCCTTCAGATGGCGAAGTGCCTCACTGCGATGAACCCTGCGGGCGTCATCATCTCTACTACTATACGCTTCTTGAGCCATCGCTAAACATGCCCCTTCGGAGGGGTTATGCGAGGGAAGCCTTAGCCGCGCAACATGTCCCTAAGCACTTCTTCTACCATGGCGCGCCCATCCTTCGTTAGGGCGACCAGATTACAGTCTTGATCGGAGTCTAGCGAAGAGCGTACGTATTCCACTAAACTTTTACTAATCAACGCCCTTAACCAGCGATGCCCCGTGGACTGCGACACTGCTGAAAAGTGACAAACTTCGGGAATCGACATCACATTCTCGCGATGCGCATAGCTGGCAAGTAGCATATCCCAAACTGGCTCGCCTAATAGCTCACATGGGATATGCTTATCGCGCCGGCGCCGCATGGCGTACAACTCGGCCGCAGCAATGCGAAGCATTTCGGCTTCATCTTTCGCCAAATCGGGCTCCGGCGTACCTCGCGAAATATCCATCTGCGATGGTCCTCCTGATAGTTCCCTTAAGAATTCATACAACGGCCTCATCGAAGATGTCGCAATTGAGCCAGGCAGTATCGGAGACGTAGATAAGGGGTTAGCCATCTAGCATGCGCCTATTATGAATGTGCAAACAGGGCTTGTGTTGTTCCTGCCGGGATCACGACATAATCCAGAACGTGGATGCCGCTTCGATCGGTAGAGCACCAGATCGTGAAAGCCCGCATAACTTCCTGGATACTGATGCGGCCCTCTCCGTCGCTTCGTATGCCGCGAACAAAGATGATGCCGGCAGCACCTGCAGTAAAAGCCTGATCGATGATCTTTGAGGGGTCGAAGTTTACAAGCTGATCCTCACCACGTGCTACGATACAAGTGGCGAGGTGGCGGCTCTGTTGATCCACCATTACCGCCCTAAGAACATCTACCCGATCACGAAGTACTTCCCTTCGAAGATAAGCGGCAACCTGTTTGCGACTACTCAGAAACGGCCGGTGAGGACGAATGTTGCTGTTCTCAACTGGTCGGAGCAAATCACTTAGGCTGCAGGCTGGTCTTTTCTCGGCCGCTTCCAGTCCGGATACGGTCCGTACCGGCGAAGGCGTATTTGATGGCGCCGAATGCCGATCGCGGTAGTGAGCAGCATCGGGTAGGCCCAGAACTGGAGAAAGAGTGCGTATCCGAACGGCGGAAATTGGGGATATGTTGCCTTCGCCAAGTGCACAAAAATCGCCGCCAGGTGCAATCCCGCAAGGAGGAGGGTCCAGAGGCGGTTCGCCTGCAAGGCAAGCCAAATCAATGCTGCCAAGAGGAGAATATCGGCGATCAGCCAGCCCTCGACTATATTGGTAAAGCCGCCAGCTACCCGCAGATAGCCAGTGGACAAAGTGATCGAATAGGCGACCGCCTGAGCGAGCATCGCTGCTCGCTCGGGTTGCCCGCCCGCTTTCCAAGCATACCATACGCATGTCAGGAATATGACTTGAAAAATCAGGATGCGGATCACGTAAGTAACCTCACACCCTGACTGATCGAGTCATTCTCCTCAGGCTGCGCGAACGCTGGGCACAACTGCAAGGCCCGTGGGAGGCGGGCATTCGGCCGCGTCACCGTAATTGAAGGCATCAAGTCCAACTTCAGATTGTGTCTTGCGAAATGCAACGTGCGCTTCGGCCAGCAGCCCCCGCGCGACGACGAGCTTGACGCTCGCTTGGGCGACAAGATCGAGGCCCTCCTGCCCGATCGAAAGGCATACACGAGCAGCTCGGCGACCTTCAACCACCGCAATCATAAGCTTTGCGCTTCGCACGATCGCGGAGTCGACTTCCTTTTCAGAAGGCAGCAATTCGTTTGCGATGGCTTGCGCGATCTCATGACGCTTGTTGAGCAACGTAACTCTCCTAGTAGGGCGCCAAGAGCCCGGCGAAGAGGTTACGACAGAAGCGCACTTCCGAGCTCGTTCGCACCCTGAGCCGCGGCGATTAAGCCAGCAACTGCAAGGATCGATCCCAGCGCTATCGCGAGGATCAAGAACAAAGTCATGCCTGCGCCGAACCGGTTGAGTGGCGCCATTTCCGTAGTCACCCCGACCGAGCCGCATGGCAGTTGGTGGGTGCCTGATCGTTGCGACATGGCAGCGTCCGGGTGAAGTTCCGACGCCTCGTAATACGGTCTGACCGCCAGCGCTTCGTCCCCAGCGAAGATCATTCTGGCCGCCTCGGCTGAGGAGCTAACTTGGAGGCGCTCTCGGCAGGCAAGAAGGTGCTTTTCGACCGAATGATGGCTAATACTCAGTTCGAGAGCGATTTGCTTGGAGGTCTTCCGTGCCCAGAAGCCTTCGAGGCATTGGAACTGGCGATCAGTAAGAGGCCAATCGCCACGCTTTTCGGAAACGTTCGTCATGAGGGCGATCTGTCTCCAAAGAGCATTTGACGCAAGATTTGTGGCACCGGAACGCGAGGGGGAAGGCAACGTATGCCTCCATATGAAGTTATCCGCCCACGAGAGGTTCCCGTCTCGTCTGTCCGCTTTCCATTGTCGCGGAAAATAATCTCAGTGGTATGCTACCAGATCGACATTGCCCTGGAGAAGCCTTCGTCATCGTGAAGCTGCGGAATGTTCACCCATCCCTAATGGGCCCTACACTCGATATAGTCGGCACAGACTGTTCATTGCCTCGCTAGCGAGGTCATCATCTGCCGGGGTGGCTTCTCAGTGCCCTTGCGAGTTTAGATCGCGCAGGGGACCGCCTTCATCGTCTCGGTAGGACTGGGCATTGGTGCCTCCTCGAATGCCTCGCATTATAACTGAATTTGACAGAGGGCGATAAGGGTGGCTTCCGGCCCAGACCCTCACGGTGGCGGAAAGTTAAGATTGCGATCTGTTAGAAGTGGGTCGGAATCAGAAAATACGAACATTGCGGACAACGTCGCCCTACGGTAGAATAGCGCCGCTCCCGCTCGGTAAGCCGCAGGGGCAGTTGGGAGTGAGCCGGGTTGAGCGCCTGCCAAGCGCTCCCCGGCGCCTGACCCTGATAATCAGCTTCCAGCTTCTTTTCCGCCATGGAGGGTTGGCGATCCGGTTCTCATCGTTACGCATCGGCACGCCGGGCCGCCAATCTTATTGGTTGCACGGCTCGATTGCGGGGGCAAGCGCTGACCATCGAAGCTCCTTCGCGCCGGGCCCCAGCGCTCTTGCCCGCGGCGCATTTGTTTCCGCTTTCCACCCATTGCGGACATCAAGCGATTGCCTTTCCGCAGACAGAGCACTCGTCGATGATGCTAAGTCGAATCGGCACGCGTGTTCCGATCATTTCCTTTCTCCAGAGCTCGGTAGAGCAATGCTGGCAGCGGGATCGAAACATGCTTACGAGGAGCAGGGCTCCGAGTAGCGCGGTCCACGCCGTCCGGAAGAACGTCAATTCGACGAACATAAGGATCATGCAGAGTTGGACGCCGCCAGGCGCGAACTTGAGGTGCTGCCGACGCATGGCTTGTCAGTGCGAGATGGGACAGGCCCGCGCCATGTCCGCTTTCCACCGTCAATGGGTCACGTAATGAAGAGCCGCTAATGTCTGCGATGGGTGGAAAGCGGACATTCGCTTCGCACGCGTAGCCAGTTGACCATCGCAGATACTCCATCGGCAACTTGATATGTATTCGCGCTAGAAGTAGCGAGAGGCGTGCAAATCAAAGCGTACGAGCCGCACATCGACGGCCTCCGCGCTGTCGCAGTTGCCGCAGTTCTCCTATTCCATGCTGGGGTTCCGGGCTTCGCCGGCGGCTTCGTCGGCGTCGACGTTTTTTTCGTGATCTCGGGCTATCTGATCACCGGCATCATCTCTCGGGAGATTTCGGATGGTTCCTTTTCGATCCTCCAGTTCTACGAAAGGCGAGCTCGAAGAATTCTACCAGCGCTTCTCACCGTGCTTACGGCCACCCTCGTCGTCGGCGCCGTGGTGCTCGTCCCGCACCAACTGACTGGTCTGGCTCAGTCCACTTTCGCCACTCTCAGCTTCGCGTCGAATATCTGGTTCTGGCGAACGATTGACTATTTCTCAGGTGACCAACACCTCTTACTCCACACTTGGTCCCTTGGCGTGGAAGAGCAGTTTTACATCTTCTTCCCGCTCGCTCTCGGTTTTTTCGCTCGAGTCAACCGTGTCGGGGTCGGCCTTGCTGCGCTTTTCTGCGCTTCGCTCGCGCTCTCAGTGTATCTCACGCCCAGAATGCCCGCCGCTTCATTCTACTTGCTGCCAACGCGTGGTTGGGAGCTGCTGATTGGCGCAATGTTGGCTCGCGGACGGCTCACTGCGCCTCCTTGGATAGGATGGGTAGGCTTGGGCGCGATCCTAGCTGCAACGAGCCTGTTTGACGCGTCAACGCGTTTTCCGGGATGGGTCGCGTTGCTGCCGACTCTCGGTGCGGCAAGTTTCATAGCGGCACGTCACTCATCGGCAGCCAGGCTTTTGTCACTCCGCCCGGTCGTTGGCCTTGGGCTCGTCTCATATTCCCTTTACCTATGGCATTGGCCTGCATTGCTGTTCAGCAGACAGGCTGGCTTGGATGGTCCAGCTTGGGGTATGGTGGCGCTGTTGGCATCACTCGTGCTTGCGGTTCTCTCTTGGCGCTTCATCGAAGGTCCGTTCCGCGCGCGCAGCGCAATGCCGACAGGAAGACTGCTTAAGATTACAGCGGCTGGGTTGATGTCAGTCAGCCTTTTGGCGGCGGTGAGCCTAAGCGGCCTCCTGTCCCGCTACTCCTCAGAAGCCCTCCAGTTTGCGGCGGGCTCTGCCGATAAGCCTTGGAGCTCGATCCGCTGCGAGCAATCACCGTGCATAGTGGGGCTTGGTGCGCCTCGCTACGCGCTGTGGGGAGACAGCCATGCCGGCGCGCTAGGGGAAGCCGTAAGCCTTGGAGCAGATGGTCCAGGGCGCATTGTCGCGTTCAACGCCTGCCCCCCTGTGCTCGCGTTTCGACCCATCAATCTCAAGGGGCGCGATCTCAATGAGTGTTTCGAACGGAACGCCGGCTTAGCTACCGAGCGCGCACCAGTAATTATCCTGGCTGCGTATTGGCCCTCGTATCTCGAACAGCCTGGCTTTTCGGAGAAGTTTAAGGCGACACTTAAACTATTGGTTCGATCGGGGAAAAAGGTAGTGGTAATCGTCGGTCCAGGCAGCGCAGACCGGGATCTACCCTCGAACTTGATGCAGCAGCTGCGGTGGACCGGTGGTTTCGACAAGCACTTTGCTCGCAATGTGCCACCTGCCACGTTTTTAGATTTGATCAGCACGAGTGGAGCTAAGGTGATCGACATTGGTCAGATCCTGTGCCCAGACGATCTTTGCCCGACCACGATCAATGGCCACCCGCTCTATTTTGACAGCCATCACCTCAGCGGCAACACCGGCCGATACCTCGGCCCACTTCTCGCAGCGCCGTTGGCGTCTGCCTCGCGCTAGATTGGAGTGTTCAAGCAATGTCTGATTGGGGTCGAAAGCAGACATTAGTGTCCTGTCTACTTCGACTTCGTACCAGCACTACGCTCTCGCTGCTTGCCTTCGACGATGAGCTCGCGAAGGAGCAACCCGGCAATTTCCTCTGCTGGCAGCCGACCGAGTTCGGCTGACTTTCGACCCAGTACACCTGCGTCGATGATCACGAGAGTGCCACGCACGTCATAGGTGGCAGTGTGGGTGTTCCTGCTCACGGTACCCGGGCCACTCATCGGTTTTGTTCAAGCGAGCTCGTGTCCCACCACTCAGGCCATGACACCTGCTCCGGGTTGCGGGTGCTTGCCAAAACAATGCTCTGCTCTTCGGGGGAGAGGCGCCGCGAGCCGAGGCGAGAGAGGGCAGCATCAACAATCCACGGCTTGAGCATCAGCCTCACTCGCTGCTTGTCATGAGGGTTCAGGAGAACTCCCAGACCAAGGTCCACGATCGAACAGCACAGCCCGAAGGCTCGAGCCTGGAGACGGATGGTGGGCAATTCTTGCCCCGAGGCTGAGCGAGATGCTCGGGCCGCCTCAATCGCTGCTAGGCTCGACCTTGCAGCGGCGCTGTCTCCGGCAAGGCCCTTCTTAGTAAGCTGAAGGATGAATGCCTCCGCAGCAGTAACGCGGCGCTGCCGGCCATCTTCGCGGATCGTGACCATCTGACCCAGCACGGTGTCATAGGGCACGCTCGACTTCCGTCCTCGGGGACGGCCCTTGGGATTGCCACTTGTGCCCGTCTTAAACCTCCCCGAGACGGGTGGTCGTCCATACCCGGACGCTTGCCCCTGCTCGTTTGGCGCGCTCACTGGGAATTAATCCGGGTCCGAGGCCACTTGACGCAATCCGGATTCAGGGTTGAGCGCCTTGCATCAGCAAGCGTCTTCTCATCCAGCGTCCGTCTGCCTGGCCGGCTGACCGCCGCTTGAGTGGCCCAGGTCGCAAGCTTCGGCCGGTTCTCCCAATAACCACTCTCACTTTCATCGACCATCGTGACGCCAAGGAGGCGCATGGCCTCATTGGCACTGTCCGAATCGTATATGATGCTGAGTGGCTTGATGTGGTTCGTTGGCGCGGGCGCCTGCTTGGCAAGCGCAAGCTCCCGCTTTTCGATCATTTTGAGCACCGCGCGGATCGCCATCCTGCTGCCCTTCAAAGCAGCCTGATACGTCTGGATCTGCAGTGCCTCCTCTACAGTCAGCTCTCGTTCGAGGCCGTTCTGCGTGACGGTGAGTGTCTTGTCGAAGATAATATCGAACGCAGAGACATGCGGCCGGCGCTTGCGAGGTCGGCCGGCAGGATTGCCGCTCTGGCCCTTGGCGAAGCGTCCGCTCACCGACGTTGCTCCAGCTGGGGTGTTCCTCCGGTGGTCTGCACCCAACGATCGACCGCCACGTCAACGTAGGCGGGATCTATGTCACAGCCGCGAAAGCGACGCCCGCAGCGCTCCGCAGCAATGAGCGACGTGCCCGAGCCCAGAAACATGTCGAAGACGAGGTCACCCCTCTTCGTCACGTCCTGATAAGCGTCAGCCACCATCGCCACCGGCTTCACGGTCGGGTGCAAAGCAAGATCCTCGCGGCGGCTTCCCGCCATCGAGTTGACGGACGGATAGTCCCAGACATTGGTACGGTTGCGACCATGCTTGCCAAGCTCAACCATGTTGGCGTGGGGTGCATCGCCTAAACGGTAAACGAACACCATCTCGTGCTTGGAGCGGTAGAGTGAGCCCATCCCCGCATTGCTCTTGTTCCACACGCAGATGTTGAGGAGCTCACCGTAGACCGAACTGCCAACGGCGGACACATCGTCAAGGTGGCGCCAGTCCATGCATACAAAGTGCACGGCCCCTGCCCTCGATACGGCCGCGGCAGCGCCAAGCGTCTCGTCAAGGAACTGCCGGAAGGCAGCGTCGCTCATCTCGCCAGAGGCCATGGCGAACTCGCGGTGCCTACCCTTGGCGTTCGCGTGGCCATTGATCTTTACGTTGTAGGGCGGGTCCATAAAGGCGGCATCAATCAACCCGCCCTGCCCTATCACTCGGCTCAGGAACTCTCGGTCGCGACCATCGCCGCAGCCGATCCGGTGATCGCCCAGCACCCAGATGTCCCCTGGCTTGGTCCGCGGCTCACTCGGCACTGCTGGGATGATCTCGTCATCAGGGTCGTTTACGGCCTTTAGGATGACGTCGATCTCGCCACTGGCAAAGCCGGTGAGGCCCAGATCGAAGTCGATGTCGAGATTGCCCAGATCAGCAAGCTCGAGACGCAGGATCTCGAGATCCCATCCGGCATTCAGCGCGATCTTGTTGTCGGCAAGGCGGAGCGCCTTCTTTTCAGCCTCCGACAGACCTTCGAGGGTGATTGTGGGCACTTCCCGAAGCTCAAGCTCCTTGGCTGCTCGCAACCGCCCGTGCCCAGCAATCAGAACTCCCGCCTCATCGACCAACACCGGGTTGGTAAAGCCGAATTGCTCGATCGATTGCACCAGCTGCATGATCTGGCGCTTCGGATGCGTCCTGGCATTACGCGGATCAGGTTGAAGGGAGCTGGTCGCACGGTAGACAATCGCCAGCTGGCGGGTAGCGGCCTGCGCCGCAATGACATCCTGGTTCATGACTGGAACATAGCATGAACAGGCGGCCCTGTCAGCTGTGGATCGCGAACAATCGCTCGTTATCCCCAGCTTTAGAGCCGAAGCGCCTGTTTTGCCGAAGAACAGCCCTGTTACGAGCGATCAAAGGTCCTGTTTTGACGAATTAATTGCCTGTTCCGGCGAATAACAGGGAGGCCGGATTCTGCGACTATAAACGGCAGAAAACCAGTACCGCCAGCGTCCTCACCTGGCGTTTGGCTGCGAGAACGCCCTGTTTCAAGCCCTCGTTTGGTCAAAATTCCCTGTTCCGCCCTGATAAACAGGGAGACCGGTTAGCTCTGCACTGCCTGCGTCACCATTTCGCGCGAAGCGGCGGAAATGCCCGACTTCAAGCCTTCTTTACCTCTGCTGGTACAGCAAGGCAGAATGAAAAAGACAAACATTCCGGTGCTCTACGTTCATTCGAACGGCGTCTACTATCTTCGACGCCAAATACCTGAGCCGCTCCCTGACCACTTCAGCAAGGGATCGCACTGGAGCGACTGCGATCGCCCCCTAGCGGCAGCGTTCAATCGCCGCGGAAGTAAAGACAGTCAGTTGCGTTGATATTTCCGCCAGCCAGAGTCCTTTCCTGCTACACCCACTAACGGAAGGCAGCTTAGGTAGTTCTCTGCCGGTCAGTCTGCCGGGGGCCTTTCATCCACGCGCCCAACAGTGTGCATTCTCGATGCTGGCAAGTAACGGCGCTCGGTGCTCGAGATAGAATTGCGAAGCTCACTGACGCCGTTAGCGACGCGAACTGGATTTGGTCATCAGACTTTCAGGTCTCAAGGACTTGTGGGCTGAGACAAGGAAACCCGCCGCCAAGACGAGCGACGAGCTCGATGCAATCATCGCCGATTTCGAAAACGTCTACTGCGCTATACCTGCAGCGATCTTGCCAAGGTGTCGAACTGAGCGAGATGGCTTCCGATGCTGGTGGTAAGCGGTATGGCAGCTGTCGGGTGAGCACTTCCAGTGAACCGACGTTTGTTCAGCCGGGCTGACGCTTGGGCTCGACGCCCATGCCAAGTGCTATGACGCTTCGGCGGCCGCCGACGCACTGCTAGAAAAGGCACCGCTCTAAGGAGACCCGGCGAAGGCGCTGAAAGCTGGCCGTTTGCTAAAGCCGCCCGGCAGTTCGCTTCTCCTACCTTCTTCGAGAATGGGTTCGCGCGATTTGTCTCGATTATCAGCGTGCCTGTCCAGCCCTAGGTTCGTCTCGCAACAAACTAGGAGATGAACATGCCTTTGGAATTGCCCCGCGCCGTCGCCGATTACATCGAGGCGAACATCCGGCTCGATCTCAACGGCATGATGAAGAAGTTCGCGCCTGACGCCGTGTTCACGGACAATGGCAAGGACTTTGTCGGCAAGGACGCCATTCGCACCATGCTGCGGGACGAAGCGATCGCCGCAAAGGCGGTCTTCGAGCCAGACACATCCCGCGAAGAAGATGGCAAGGTCGTCCTCGAAGGTCCGGCCCACGGCGAATTTCCGGTCAGCCCACTACGCTTCACCTACCGCTTCGGGCTCGAAGGCGATGCCATCAAGTCGCTGGAGACGATCGTATGGGCATGACCGCAAACCCGCAGGACTTCGCCGGCAAGCGCGTCCTTGTCAGCGGCGGAACCAAGGGTCTCGGCCGCGCCACGGTCGAACGCTTTGCAGCGGGCGGTGCACAGGTCATCACCGCCGCCCGCTCCATTATCGAGCCAGTCAATGGTGTCGAATATGTCGAAGCCGACCTCACCACCGCTTAGGGTGTTCAAACCTTCGCCAGCGCGGCGATCGAGCGGCTCGGCGGTCTCGACATCCTGGCCCACGTGCTCGGCGGCTCGTCGTCGCCAGCCAGTGGCTTCGTGGCATTGACCGACGAGCACTGGCTTGCCGAGCTCGACCTCAACCTGATGCCGGCGGTGCGGCTCGATCGCCTGCTGGTCCCGAGGCTGATCGAGCAGGGCCAGGGCGTGGTCGTGCACGTCACCTCGATCCAGTCGATCCTTCCGCTCCCGGAATCGACCACCGGCTACGCGGCCGCGAAGGCTGCGCTGCGGACTTACAGCAAGTCCATTTCGAAGGAACTTGGTCCCAAGGGCGTGCGGGTCAATTCGGTGTCGCCGGGGTGGATCATGAACGAGGCGACCGGAGCGTTACTGAAGCGGATCCAGGACGTGAACGGCGGCACGATCGAGGAAGCACGGCAATCGGTCGTCGACGCGCTCGGGATCGGGCGGGGTGCAGAGCCTGAGGAAGTGGCGGATCTTATCGCCTATCTTGCCTCCGATCGAGCCAGTGCCATCCATGGCGCCGAGTTCATCATCGATGGAGGAACGGTGCGGACGGTCTGAGGTTGCCTGGACGCGCATGCCAAGGCGTTAGAAGACTTTGGTAGCAGGTGAGAGAGCACGCCGCCTTGCGCAGGATATCGACCGCTGCGGTGAGAGGCTACAGGTGGAGGAAAGCAGAACGACAGCTTTCGGTGAGCGCAGGCGGATAGCAGTCGTTTGCTTCGCAGGCCCTTATCCAAATAACGCCCAATCGAGCCTGAGCCTGTCTCCAGTCGATTTCGGCAATGACCTTCGATCGATGAGTTCTCCTCTAATCTCAAAACTCTCGTTGATCTTTACGATAAGCGCTTTGTTGAAATTTCGGGCCATGTTGAGGGTGACGACGTCGTTGCTTTTGAAAGGTGTGATGGTTTTCACCTCCACAAAGTCGTCACCTATCCGGCCATCTGAGCCTTGGGCGTAATTCCGGTTCAGCTTGAGACCATGAGTTATGACGCCGTAGAGCTCGCCGATGTCACCATAAACCTGCAGGTGCTGACCGGTGAGGCCGTGATAGCTCTGCGCCGTCTCGAGCAGGTTCTCGAAGACCGAGACCAAGGACAGGTCGGCATTAGGATAGCGAGGCCGCCATTCCTTGTACTGGATCTGCTCATTGATATCGTCCCAGGTGATCCACTCACCGTCGTCCCAGAACGCGTTGTTACTCTCGATCATTAGATGGCCACATCTCAGCTGATGAGAGGTTTGGGCCAGCATGGTATGAACAAATGGTCACACGACCCCCGCTTGTGGCGGTCCTGAACGGAACTGTGGGCGATGTCGTCCACTGGTGGTAAGCAGACTGGCCGTTTTCGGGTGAGCACCAGCGAATAGCAGACGCTCGTTCAGGCGAGATGCCGTGGCGGCCAAGCGCCCAATTCAGTCGTTCCTTGTCATCTTGCAAGTGCCCGTAAACGAACGCACGCTTACCTAAAGTAGGAGGTCCCGGAAGGCTCCACTTAATTTTAGCCGATCTTCACGGTCCAGATTGCGATCATGAGGGCGCTGGCACCTGCTGAGACCAGCCACGCAAACAATCGCAAGTTGATGCCCTTGGCGGCAATCACAACGTGAGGCCTAAGGCGGCCCATCACTGCGGCTGCACGCCTCTCCGCCGCAATGATCACCAGCATCGCAAGTAGCAGGAACCCCGTCGCGATCGCACGCGGCACCCACGCCGGCTCCATCGTAGGAAACAACCCCTGGAAGCCGACGCCGATCGCCACGCAGGCAAGGCTCGTCCGCATCCAGCTACCGAAGGTTCGCTCGTTGGCGAGGATCGTGCGATCTTCGGCCAGATCATCGCGGGATAGGTCGTTTTTAGGGGGCTAGGCTCAGCTTCAGGTGAAGGTGACTGTAGTGCCCTGATCGACAGCGCCGCCTAGCTCCGCCGCGTCCCAGTTCGTCAGGCGCACGCAGCCGTGACTGGCGGTCTTGCCGATCAGCCTGGGATCGGGAGACCCGTGGATGCCGTACCCCTCCTTGGTGAGATCGATCCATGTACCGCCAACCGGGTTGTTCGGACCCGCCGCGATGGTGAGGCGCTTTTCGGGACCCCAGTCACGACCCGACGGGTCGAAATAGTAGGTCGGAGCGGGCGCAACTGCTCTTACTTCCATGCTGCCGTCCGGCGAGGGGAAGCGATCGCTGCCAATGGTGCCGGGGTAACTGGCGAGCAGCTTGCCGTCTTCATTAAAGGCGCGAACTTCCGACCTGCGCTTGTCCACTTCGATCCTAGCGACCTTGCTCCCAAGTTCATTCTTGCCGGGGCGCACGACCTTGATGGCATCACCTGCGGCGAACGTCGCATTAGGGTTGAGCCGTTCCAGAAAAGCCTGGCTCATGTGAAACTTCTCGGCCAACGCTTCGGCGGCGGTCTCAAAGCCGAGATGATCAAGCGCAGCCTGCGCTTCCATGCCGTCGGGCACGTCGACCAGCTTGGAGATATCTTCTTCGATTATCGTATAGTCGACCAGCAGCGGCTCGCTGGAGGACGCCCGAAGCCGCTTCATGACCTCTGCGTCCAGCTTGCCGTCCGTGGAGAGTCCCTCGGCCATTTCGAAGGCCCGAATTGCCCGGCGCGTATTGCTGCCCTGCCGTCCATCAATCACGCCCGGCGAATGATGGTTGCGGTCGAGCAGGATTTGCGCCTCCAACACCATGTCGGGCGAGAAGGGCTGGGGTACGGCGGGGGTGCCCGCAACTGCGGCAAGCGCTGCGGCAGACAGAGCGAAGTTGAAGATCACAGACATTCTCCGATGGAGCAGGAGGTGTTGCGCTTTGCGCGAGGTATGTTTCGAGAACGTCTGGGCGGCATAACCGTTCTGTGTTGTTGCTGGGCGATCAGGCGCTTCCACCCAGCCAGTCAGCCTGCCGGGCATCGATCTGCCCGACGCCGTTCGAAAGCAGGCTCTGCAGCGCCGTTGCGCGTTCCTGCACTGCGCGGCCATTGGGTCCGTCAAGCTGCTCCATCGCAAGTTCGGCAAAGCGGCTCGTCTCGGCGCGAAGCACGTCGATCTGGTCGGGACGCCGACAGGCGGCTGCGACCTCGCCAACGACCCGAAGCAAGTGCAGGGCGGCGATGGTGTCGCCGGCGGCATATTGCCGAAGGCGACCAAAGCTCTGATCTACAAAATAGCGAAAGTCGTCGGGGCTGGTGATCAGCCTAGATGCGCCTTCCTTGTCCACGCGGACCGGTTCTGGCAGCTCGCGGGTGGCAAATTCGGTTCCGCCGGCGCCCAGCCAGTCTAGGCAAGTCACCGCTGTCATCGGGTCGTTGACGCCAGGCGACAGCGCACGGGCCGCGATCTCGACCAGTTCGCTGACCAAGAACATGAGGTCATGTTCCGGGGTGCGCTTGGCACCTACGGTAAAGCAGGCACGCAGTTCGTCGCCACGCTCGTCCGACCAATTGCCACACGGAGCGATGTCCGCCAGCCCCCGCCCTTCCATGACGAAGTCGCCGGGCCGGTACCGGAGGCGGACCAGCACGTCTGCTTTGCGCGCAATGTCCAGCAATCTGTCGCCATCCAGCGCTTGAATGTAGCCAGTCACGTTGCTGATCGTAACCGCAACCTCACCTTTGAGTTCAGCGGAGGGTGACCGATCCTTAGGTGCCGTCTTACCGATTAGCCTAGGAAAGCGGATCCGGGCGTCCTCGACCAGTTGGCGACCGATCTTCTCGACCACATGGTTGATGTGGATGCTCTGCAGCACGTGGTGGATGAAGTAGATCAGCACCCCGATCGAGCAGACCGCCAAAAGCATTCCCACGATCACTGAATATTGCGGGACGAAATCCTCTTCGCCGCCGCGGATCGTGCGCAGGACCATCAGGCTGTAGAGGAAGGTCGCGATAAAGGTGCCGAGGGTGACGGTGTTGCCGCGATCATCCATGAAATTGGTCAGCACGCGCGGACCATATTGGCTGGATGCGTAGGACAAGGCGACGATGGTGATCGAAAAGACCACGCCCGCGACCGTGACCATCGATCCGGCGATGGTAGACAAGACTTCGCGGGCGCCGTCGGTACGGACCTGCTGATACCAGCCGAGCCCCTCGATCCAGCTCGCGCCGAGGCTCGCGTCGACCCAGATCATGATACCGCCGAGCAGGATTCCGGACAGGGCCATGAGGCTCGGCACGAACCAGTAGCTCGACCGTACGGCGCTAAGGCGGGCGCGAAGCCGGTTCATGCGGTCAGCAGCAGTACGGCTGCATAGGCGATGGCGCCGAGCGCAAAAGCCGAGAAGCGGCTCTGGCGGTCTTCGGGCAATTCCTCCTTCAGGACGTTCAGGATGATGCCGCCGGCAAGAAAGGCGAACAGCGCGCTGAGCAGCAGGGCGGACACGTCCGTCGCCAGCCCGAGCAGCAGGCCGCCGACCGGCGCCGCTGCAAGGATCCACCGCCCATAACGGTGATAGGTCGTTCCGTGCTGCTGCCGCAGCCCCTGATCGTTGACGATGAAGTGAAGGCTCATGGCGATCGCATAAACGACCAGGCCACGCAGATCGTTCTCTTCCCGGTGTAGAAGCAGATAGCCGATCAGCACATTGTAGAGCGCGAAAGCCGTCAGATGAACCCAGAACACCCCAAGCGAACGCCGTTCGCCTTCGCGTGGTGGGGCGCCGCCTCCGCGCGATCGTGCAAACCGCTCTACCCCGTAGAAGAGAGCGAGGCCGAACAGCGCGATCAGATAAGCATGGCTTTCGACGCTGGCGAGGAGACCCGCCGACCGGGCCCGCTCGCCGATGACCTGCTGATGGCTGGCAAGTTCGGGCAGGAGATGGACGAATACGTAGGCGACCGAGACCCCGCCCGCCGCGGAAAGCCAGATGCTTCGCGGCATCCCTGCCAAAAACGCCAGCTTCGCGCCGAAAACGTGAACCAGCACAAAGGCAAGCACGGTGAGAAGAACGATCAGCGTCGTTGGGGTCACGCCGGTCCGTTCTTCCGTTCAACTGTGATCGCCGGAAGGCCAGTGATCTCGTAGGTCGCAGAGGCGATCCCGATTCCGGCCAAATCCAGTCGTGCAAGGATCTCGCGGCTCATCGCATCCTTGATTTCGCGAGTGCCGTGGTCGGGCGAAAGGAACCGGACAGCAAGCTCGAGCCAATTGTCGGTCAGCCGCCAGTAGACCCTTGGTGCAACGTCGCCGATCTGAATGCCGTAGCGGCGCTCGAGCTGCGCGACATCCCCCTTGGCAATTTCGTGCTGCTGGACTGCATGGCGCCGGGCCGCGTCGAGCAGGATGCGCTCGGCTTGGGCGCGGTCGTCGCGATAGCTGACAGGCAGACGGATCTCCTCCCAGACATAAGGAAAGTGGTAGGTGTAATTGTAAATCGGCTCGTCGAAGATTTTGTCGTTGCTGACGGTGACGATGCGGCCAGTGAACTGGCGCGAATGGACCCACATGGCGGGCTCGGCTGAGTCCACCGGCGGCGGCTGGCCCATTTCCAGGATTTTGGTTTGCATGAACGAAAGAGCGATTACGTCGCCGCGCACCCCGCCCATGACGATCCGGTCGCCGACGTTGAAGGTCTTGCCGCGCAGGATCACGAAATAGCCCGCAACTGCGGTGATCACGCGCTGGAGCGCAAAGGCGACGCCGGCAGTGACCAGCCCTAGGCCCGTAGTCAGACGCGCCGGATCATCGAACCAGATGGAAACAATGCCGAGCACCAGAATGGCCCCGGCCATGAGTCCGACAGCTTGCCGCGACCAGAAGCGAACCTTGCCTGCCCCAAGGCGCTCGCCGGGCGTGCGCGCAAGCAGCCGCCTGACGATCGTCGAAAATGACAGCACCACTGCCACCAACGCGATGGTGAGGAGCAGCTTCTTGCCATTCTCCGGTGTCGCGCCGACCAGCGTGATGCCGAAAAGTTCGAGTGCGTTGCTTGTGGTCAATCGACGCCTCCTGCTGGAAGAGACGGGCGAGGGCGCCAGTTTGTTGCAAACGGAACGGACTGCTGTGCGACAGCTTGACCTCAGGCAGACCTACTGGGAGTTAAGCATGGCGTCGACGGCGGAGCGGTGGAGCGTTCTTGAACACTTAGACGAGTGGCTGCGCCTGCCCATGGCGATCCTGGGGCTCGCATGGCTGCTCCTGGTGTTTACGGAGCTGGTGTGGGGCGCAAGCCAGTTGTTCGAAGTGGCCGGAACAGTCATCTGGATCATCTTCATCGCGGAGTTCGCGATCCGGCTCCTGCTCGCCCCCGACCGGTCAACCTTCTTGCGGCAGAACTGGCTGACGATCATCGCGCTCATCGTCCCGGCTTTGCGCTTCTTCCGCTCGCTGGCGGTGCTTCGCGCGGCGCGAGCGCTTCGGGGCGTCAGGCTGGTGCGGATCATCGGCACTGCTAATCGCAGCATGAACGCGCTTCGGGTGACGCTCCGCAGACGGCGGTTCGGCTATGTGCTCATGCTGACGGGGCTGGTTGTCCTGCTTGGAGCGGCGGGGATGCTGAGCTTCGAGCCGGTCACCGAAATTCAGGGCGGGTTTACTTCATACGGCCATGCTCTGTGGTGGACCGCGATGCTGGTGACCAGCATCGGCTCCGACTATTGGCCGCTGACCAGCGAGGGCCGCATCCTGGCGCTGCTCCTGTCGATCTACGGCCTGGCCATTTTCGGTTACATCACCGCGAGCTTCGCGAGCTTCTTTGTCGGTCGTGATGCGGCCGAACCCGACGCGCCGGTGGCGGGCGCCGCCGAGATCCAGCGCCTGATCGAGGAAGTGCGTGACCTTCGCCTGCAGCTTGCCCGCTCGGATACCTAGGCGCCGCGAACTCCTTTCAGCAACTCCGGTCCGGTCTCTTGCCGGGTCAGCACGCTGATGTCGCCAGTCGTCTCCAGCACGATGGCATGGATATCGGCAATCCGCCCGGCCTTGGACGCGCGTATCTTCTCCATCAAAGTGGCACGGGTCACCCGCGCGTCGCGCATGGCGTCTTCCAGGAATTGCCCGTCGCACATCAGCAGCAAGGGCTCGTTGTCGATCGCGGTCTGAAATCCGCTCCAGGCGAGCCGCCCTCTGGCGAGCAGATACTGGACCAAGAAGACGGCGCCGATTGCGGCCATGGCCTGCGCGAACTCGCTCCATTCGCTGCGCGTGCCGGCTCCCGAGCGCCAGAGGCCAGAGCCTCAAGAAATCCCTTGCGGACAGTATCAACGCGATCTTCATATCCGGAGCAAAGAAGGAATTCATTCACTTCGAAGGTCGCGCCTTGCCTTTCGACGAAGTCACGGACAGCGGCGAGTTGTTCTTTGATCGAACGTGCAAACCAATCTTCACCGGAAACCTCTGCCCTTTGCTCAGTCAGGTCCCAGCTTCGATCGTAGACCGTCACCCGTGCCGCAGGCTGCTCGTCGGCATCGGACAAGTAGAACAAGTATTCGTCTCCTGGCACGTCGCGGCTTGAAGTCACGCGGACGAATCGGATGTGGCCGAGACTTGCCCGTCTTTCCGGCAGCTCGACTGTCCCAGCAGAAGGCATGACGAAATTACTCCTGTGCTTCTTGATCTGGCTCGAGGACGGAACATCTGATGCCGAGCTGCTACGCGTCTCCGATCAGCTCTACGAAGGTGTCATTCGCGGGCATAAGTCACTAAGACCAAAGAGGCGGACGGAGCTACCTAACCGTCAGCCGATCTCGTCTACGATCGCGGGGCGATCCGGATGTGCCATTAAGTGGGCACGGACGCGCCGACCACCGAACATCTTGGCATAAGCCATGCTGATTTGGTGGAGTTCGGAACGATCTTGCGCTGGGAGATCTGCGAGGAGTTCGGGCGTCACTTTGCCGTGACGCGCTTCGACCAGGAGCCGGATCAAGGTCTCACCATTGGCGTTCCCTGTCTCGATGCCGTGCATGTGTTGCAGGGCGTCGCGGGTAAGCCGCTGCTCGCGCTGAACTTGTTCGGCAAACCCATGGCGTTTGAAGGGATTGTGCCAGACTGGCCAGCGGGCGAGCACCGCCTCCCGCTCTCGCATTTGGCTAATAAGGCGCCGGGTATCGTGAACGAATTCAGCTTCACGTGCCTGCTTCGCTTCGGCCACCAGGTCAGCCGTGCGGGCCTCGAAGTTCCCCACCACCGGGCTAAGTCGGCGCGTGGCAACCTCGCCGAAATTGAGGGCATTCACCTCCATCGGTCGTGAAACTGGTCTCACCGTTGCGTACAGCGGCAAGCCGTGTGGCAGGCCATCGGTCATAGCGTGGCGTTCAACGGCCTGGTGGAACCGCAGCAGGATGGCAGCGGCAGCAAGGCCTTGGGTGCACTCCCGCTGCTCGCTCCACGAAACGGGCTGATTGACCTCCACCGCGTACAAGTCGTCCAGCCCCAACAGGCGTAGCGGCGCGACATCCATCGTCACAAGGTCGGTGTCGGGCACGCGTGCCTGGGTCGCGAGCTCACGCTCTTGTCTTTTAATTTGAAAGTCGCTCAAGAAATCGGTGAGCGGATGCCACAGACGTGCCTGATCGGACAGCGAAAAGAGGGTCTCAACCCGAAGATTCGTCACTCCGGTGTCGTTGCGAAGGCCGAGGATCACCGCGCGCCATTCTCGCCCCTTATTGTCGCCGTGTAGATAGCATCTCGCCTCTTCCATCCGAGCGCCAATGGTATCCCACCCTTCGATCCGCACCTGATCTGCTGACCGGTCGAGAGCGGCTATTACCTCTGGTACAACAACCTTAGTGGCGACCAACCGGATCAACTTCTCAGTCCGAGCAAATTGACCGGTGCCGATCAGCATACGGAGCCGTCGGCCGAAGTGCCAGGTGCGTCTCATGGAGAAAGCTTATTGCTGAAGCAGTTATGAAAACATGAAAATGATGCGTCAACTGAAGTTCGGTTCCGACTGCGCGTCATGCGGTCGAAAGTATCCGCATCGGGTACGGGCAGTGTTCCTGACCGGGCTCGTAGACTGCGTAACCCATGATTTATCTTCTCAGGCCAACAGGGGCCGAGGAGAAAACAATCGAATGGATTTGTGATAGTAGGAAGCGTAGCGGTTGCTTTCGGAAGAGCACTGGCGGAACTAGACGTTCATTCGTTGCGAAGCGAGAAGCGTCTCAGCGCGCAGTGCCGACGCCGGGGTGTACTAACCAGTTCCCGGAAGCGGACGTTTTGCAAAGATACCGGAACTGACTACGCTTGTAGCGAGGTCAGGATCGGCTGGCCTTCGCCCGGCGCTTCTTCTCTCTGCTCGAATCTTAACGCTTCTCGGATAAGAGAATCCCTCACTCTTCTTGAGACAGGTGCAGATGTCCTCCTTGTTCGGTAAGCTCGTTAGCAAGCTCGCAGAAGCTGCACTTGATGAACTTTCCAAACCACAAGGTCAGCGAGAGAGCGAAGCGGGTCGCCGAGAAGAGAAGAAGGCGCGCAAGGCCAGGCGAGCCGATGAAGCTTTCACACGCGTTCTTGACGAACTTCAGGCCCGATCGGCGCCCGTTGCTCGCGAGGACGTCACCGTGGTGCTGCGCCGTCAGGTTCCGCCACGAGACGAGGCGCCGCGATCCTGGATCGGTGGCTTGCCTATGCTGCCCGACACGTTTGAGTGGCCGCGCGCCCGCAACAGCGAATACCCCGACACGGGCGAGATACCCTTGAACTTCGCTGCCCAGATCGCCTGCGCCGACCTCCCCGCGGATTTGTGGGGTGGCCTCGGTCCACGCGAAGGCTGGCTGCTCTTCTTTGTCGCCACCTGGGGTTGCGCCAGCTGCCAAGACGAAGGCTCGATCCGCGTGCTCCACACACGCGAGCTGGGGCAGGAACGACAACCGCCGACCGACAAGAGATCGGTAGGCGATCCCACCTATAGCGGCGGTGACGATCCCTCGCTGAAACATTGGCCGGTCGACATCATCTCATTTTCGAACCGGCCCGCCTATCCGAGCGCGGCTCCGTGGACCGGGGATGAGTCGGTTTCACCCATACCACCGCAGTTCGAAAGCGCGCTGTACGAGGGCGCGCCGGTAGCAGCGAAACCTTGGCGGCCGTGCGAGGACCCATTCACCTGGGGCGGCTTAGCGTTGATGCTTGAGCGCACGCGAAGCAAGCGGGCGCGCCGCTCCGCCGGCGTGCGGGAGGTGCCACGACTCCCGGCCGTCGGCCGCGAACGGGCCCTCGATGCTATCGCCGAGGAGGAGAAGCGGCTCGCAGAGTTGCTCACACAGACAATCGATCCTGACCGGCAAGAGCGGCGCGACCGCCACATCGCTGAGACAAGGGTCAGTCTGGCACGGCAACGGGAGTTCCTTCTCGGGGCCGGAGATCCGTTCGACCCCGAGAAGCTGGCCATGCTGGTCGAGCAATCGCAGGCCGAACGCCGGTCCTGGCTGGAGCAACAAGATGAGGCGATGGGGTCGTTGTTAACCGAAGCATAACCCACCCCCCACGCACCTTGCTCTCCCCTGCCGATCGATCGCGGATCGAAAATCAGCTCTCCGCATCCCACGGTCAGTGGCACATGGGCACGGTGACACCCAGTAACAGGGTGGCATGCCCTGAATACACGACCCTGATAGCGCGTGAGCTTGTCGAAAGTGAGCGAGCGCGATCCGTGGCGATTGCCGCACGCGACCTATACCGCGCCGGTCCGAAGGCGCGTTCGCTTCTTCCCGATGCCATGCGCTTGGCGCTAGAAGCCGACTTGCGTCGCCTGGAGGACAATCGTCCGCACCGGCTCGGCGCCGTATACCAGCCCGTGCAAGACACTGTCGCGCCCACCGGCTCGGTGCTTCTGCTGCAACTCGGGACGGACGATGCGACCGGATTCCACTGGGGCGATTCGGGAGCGCTGTTCGCCTGGATCGGGACCGACGCACTTGCGCGTGGAGACTTCACCAAGGTCGTGTGGTGGACCGAGAACACGTGACGCTTGGACGCGCGTAGCGTTTTAGTAATGACCGCTGTCGGCCGCTTGCCAACGCCTGCCTGGCCTTCACCGAAGGTTTGCGCGCGGTGGAAAGCAGACATTTCCTCGCTTCATCAAAGACGTCGTTCCGCTTCTGCTGTCGCGTGCTACCAAGCTTTGTTCGCGCGATGGAAGCACGGCAGTAGTTGATGGGGGGGACATGCTAATTTCAGATGCTCAGCAGGATCTGAGGCGGGCCTACGTCGGGGGTGGACCCGGCGTGGTGATCTCTGGGTTTGTCTGGCTAGCGGCGACGTGGATAAATCATACCGCAGGAGCCGGCCCTGGCTTCGATTCCCTATTCTTCGGCGGGATGCTGATCTTTCCTATAACCAAGTTGGTATGTCGGCGCGCGTTCGGCCGCGAGAATGAGTTCCGGAGCAATCCATTCGGTATGACCGTGCTTGAGTGCACCATTGCCATGATCGGGGGATTCTTTGCAGCTTGGCTGTTTCTGAAGTCCGAGCCAGCATTGGTTTTCCCGCTTGCGGCTGTCGCCGTGGGTACGCACTATTTCGTCTTAAAAACCGCATATGGTGAGCGACTATTTTGGCTGATCGGGGGCATTGTGGCTGCTATCGGAGTTGGTACATCCCGAGGCGCATATTTACACAATCCATCAAGCGTAGGATACGACCGGCATAGTGCCTGACCTAGGCGAGGCGGGCTCAGCTGCTATGCGGAGTAGCTGGAGAATTGCCATGCCGCCCCGCCCAGAAATTGCCGACACTATAACCTCATCGACCGCAGCGGGCACTTATCGCGGCGTCCGCGTCGGCACGGTGGAGTGTTTCTTCGGCGTTCCTTACGCCGCATCTCCGGTCGGACGCCTGCGCTTCGCCGAACCACGGCCCATACAAGCCCGGCAGGGCGAACGCGACGCGGGTGCGCCAGGTCCGACCGCTCCGCAGCGCCACAACCCCTTCCCGGCGCTCGACGTCGAGCCGTTGATCGGGACGGACCAGGACGCCGGTGAGGACTATCTTACTCTCAACATCTGGCGGCCGGCGGGCGGCGGAACCGCATTGCCCGTCATGGTCTGGATCCATGGCGGCGGCTTCGTGCTTGGAAGCAAGGATGCCGCCGTCTGCAACGGCAGTGCCTTCGCCCGCGACGGCGTGATCTGCATCGCGATCAATTACCGCCTCGGCATCGAAGGCTTCCTTCCCATTCCGGGTGTGCCGACGAACCTCGGGCTGCGCGACCAGATTGCAGCGCTCGAATGGGTCCGCGACAACGTTGCGTCGTTTGGCGGTGACCCGGGCAATGTCACGGTCTTCGGCGAATCGGCCGGCGGCATGGCGGTCGCCAATCTGCTTACCTCCCCGCTCGCCTCCGGCCTCTTCCGCCGAGCGATCGTTCAGAGCGGGCATGGCGGGATGACCCGCAGTATCGGGGTCGCACAGCGGCTCGTGCGCAAGGTCGCGAGGCTGCTCGGGATCAAGCCGGACGTGGAGAGCTTCCGCTCGGTCCCGATCGATCGGGCCCTGGATGCCCAGCAGAAAGTCGGTCTTCCGACCACTCGCATCGACCTTCGTGAAGCCGACGGCCGCGAGCCTGTGTTCGGAATCAGCCGCTTCGTCCCGGTGCACGGTGACGACGTCCTGCCCGAGCAGCCGCTGGCGGCGCTGCAGCGGGGCGCCGGGGCCGAGGTCGAGCTGCTGATCGGGACCAATGCCGAGGAAATGAACCTATACCTCGTCCCGACCGGGGTGCGCGACAAGATCGGGCGGCTGCTCGCGACCTACCTCGTTCACCGCTCGCAGCCGCAGGCGCGCAAGGTGCTGGCTGCCTACGGCATGGGCCGGCCAGGCAAGCGCGCGGGCCATGTCCTCACCGCCGCGCTCAACGATCTCGTCTTCCGCTGGCCGGCCCGCCGCTTCGCCGAAGAGCATCGCGGGCGCACCCACCTGTACGAGTTCGAATGGCGCTCGCCCGCACTCGGCGGCGAGCTTGGGGCATGCCACGGGATGGAGCTGCCGTTCGTGTTCGACACGCTCGCCAGCGTGACCGGCGAGCGCGGGCTTGCCGGCACTGCCCCGCCGCAGGCGCTGGCCGACCGGGTCCACCGCATCTGGATCGATTTCGCCAAGACCGGTGAGCTCCCCTGGCCCGAGTTCGACCGCGACACCCGCCAGGTCTACCAGCTCGCCAAGGGCGAAGCGGTGCACGAACCCGCCATGCCCGCGGCGCCCTTCCTGCCCTGAGGACCTCATGTATCTAGACCGCCTGCGGCTCGACGGGCGCACCGCGCTGGTCACCGGCGGGGCGAGCGGGATCGGGCTCGCCTGCGTCGAGGCGCTCGCCGAATTCGGCGCGAAAGTGACGATTGCCGACCGCGACCCGGCCGCGATCGACAGTGCCCGCGCGCTGCTCGGAGGCAAGGGTTTCGAAGTCGGCGGGACGGTGATGGACGTCGCCGATTCCTTCCGGGTCGGCGAAGTCGCCGACCAACTCGGCCCGCTCGACATCCTGGTCAACAATGCCGGGATCGCGCGCAGCGAGACCAGCGCCGAGGAGGTCGCCGACGAGCATTGGCTGAACGTCCTCGACGTCAATCTCAACGGCACCTTCTGGTGCTGCCGGTCCTTCGGGCGCCACATGCTCGCGGCGGGCAAGGGCAGCATCATCAACATCGGCTCGATGAGCGGCCTGGTGGTCAACCGCCCGCAACCGCAGAGCTATTACAATGCTTCCAAGGCCGCGGTGCATCAGCTGACCCGCAGCCTCGCCGCCGAATGGGCGCCCGGCGGAATCCGGGTCAATGCCGTCGCGCCGACCTACATCAACACCCCGCTCAACCGGTTCGCCGACCGGTCGGGGGAAATGTACCGCCGGTGGATCGACGGTACTCCGATGGGCCGCCTCGGCGAAGTCGAGGAGGTCGCCTCGGTGGTGGCCTTCCTCGCATCCGACGCGGCCAGCCTCATGACCGGGAGCATCGTCCTTGTCGACGGCGGCTACAGCTGCTGGTGAGCGCGGCCTGCCCCTGGCAGGGGTGGAGCTCGGCGGGACCAAATGCGTCTGCATCCTGGCGCATGGTCCAAGCGAGATCCTCGCGCAGGTCACCCTCCCGACCGGCGAGCGCGACGCAACGCTGGCCTCGATCCGGGCGACCCTCGACGGCTGGCGCTTCGCCGCGCTCGGCATCGCCAGCTTCGGTCCGCTCGACCTTGCGCGCGGGTGCATCGGCAACACGCCCAAGCCCGGCTGGAGCGGCGCGGACCTGACTACCCTTGGCGCGGGTGTGCCGACGGTAATTGACACCGACGTCAACGGCGCCTCCTTGGCCGAAGGGCGCTGGGGCGCGGCGCGGGGCCTCGCCAGCTGGGCCTACGTCACCGTCGGAACCGGGATCGGGGTCGGATCGATCGTCGCCGGGCGGCCGGTAACGGGCCTCGGCCATTCCGAAGCGGGGCATTTGCGGGTGCCGCGCAGCGATCCGACGTGGCCGGGCGCCTGCCGCTTCCACGGCGACTGCGTCGAGGGGCTGGCGAGCGGGCCGGCGATCGCCGCGCGGACCGGTCGACGCGGCGAGACGCTGCCGCCCGACCACCCGGTGTGGGCCGAGGTCGCCGAGGCCCTTGCCGGCCTGTGCCACAATCTCGCGCTGACCAGCTTGCCCGAACGGATCCTGGTCGGTGGCGGTGTGGTCACCGGGCGGCCCGAGCTGCTGACGCTGGTCCGAGCCCGGCTCGCCGCCAGCCTTGCCGGCTATGGCGCCTCCGCCGGGCTCGACCTCGATAACTATCTGATCACCCCGGCGCTCGGCCCGCTGGCCGGCCCGCTCGGCGCGATTGCGCTCGCCTGGCCGGCCGGTGACCCGATCGGCTAAGGCTGCGCCCCGATCGGTTAAACCTGACTGCCAATTGTAGCTTTCAGATAGGTAGCCTGTCTGATAGGTCGTCCTGGTATTTGTTTTCAGGATGAGGTCTCGATGCGCTACTCCGCTCTGCTGTCATTGGGTTGCGCATTGTCCGCGCTGACCGCGTCGAACGCCGCCGCCCAGTCCGTGGCGCCTTCTACCCAGACCCAGGAAACCGCCGACGGCGACACCACGCCGAGCGATGCGCCCGAGACCGAGGGCCAGCTTCAGCCGCAGGCGATCCCCAACGACGAGATCATCGTCACCGCCCGCAAGCGGGAGGAGCGGCTTCAGGACGTCCCGGTCACCGCCAGCGCCTTCACCGGCGATCTGATCGAGCGGCGCGGGCTGACTTCGATCCGCGATGTCGCGACGCTGACCCCCGGCCTCAACGTCAACGGCGATGCCGCCGGACGCGCCTTCGTCTCGATCCGCGGGGTCGGCCTGACCCTGGTGCAGACGGTGCAGCCGGGCGTCGGCATCTTCATCGACGGGGTCTATCAGCCCAACACCTCAATCCTCAACAATCCGCTGGTCGACGTCGAGCGGGTCGAGGTGCTGCGCGGTCCGCAAGGTACGCTGTACGGCAAGAACACGTTGGGCGGCGCGATCAACATCATCAGCCGCCAGCCGGGCAACAAGCTCGAGGTTCGCGGCGGGGGAAGCTATGCCGGGCCGGACAATGCCTGGACCGCGTTCGGCTCGATCAGCGGCCCGATCGTCCTCGATCGTCTGCAGGCCCGCATCGCTTATGCGCACCGCGAGCAGGACGGCTTCCTGCGCAATCCCTCGCTCGGGATCGACGCCAACCCGCTCAACACCGATACGCTCAACGCCACGGTCCGCGCCGAGCCGGTCGACGACGTCGTGCTGACGGTCAACGGCTACCAGGATTGGGTCAAGGGCACTTCGACGCCTTATGCGCGGGTCGCCGGTCCCAAGGATTATTCGCGGGTCGTCAGCTTCAACGCGGCCAACCGCCAGCTGCTCGAATATCGCGGCCTCAATGCGCGCTTGCAGTTCCCGATCGCCGGCATCGCCACCGACGTCACGCTGCTCGGCGCCTATGACGAGCGCAAGGGCCGCACGCCCGACAGCGACGTCGACTTCAACCCCGTCAACTTTGCCCGCGCCCGCGGCGACGACAAGACCAAGGTCAAGACCGCCGAACTTCGCCTCGACACCAGGATCTCGCCGACACTCTCCTCGCTGGTCGCCTTCTACTACAGCCGCGAAGTCCTGTCGGCCGACGGCATCACCACCATCGTGCCGAACGCGCTCAACCTGCGCGACGTATCGCGCAAGACCTCGAACAATTACGCCGTCTACGGCACCCTGTTCTGGCGCCCGGTGGAGGAATGGGAAGTCTCGGCCGGCCTTCGCTACGACCGCGAAAAGCGCCGCCTGAGCGGATCGACCGGCCTGGCCGGAGCGCCGCTGGCGGCGGTCCCCGGGGTCGAAGGCGGCCACAAGGAGATTTCTCCCCGGCTGACCGTGACTCGGCACTGGACCAATCGCTTCATGAGCTATGCCTCGGTCGCCCGCGGGTTCCGCGGCGGCGGCTTCAACATCAATCCGCGCGCGCCGTTCCGCAGCTATGACGGCGACAAGGTCTGGACCTACGAGGCCGGCAGCAAGTTCACCTCGGCCGACCGCCGCCTGTCGCTGTCGGGCGCTTTCTTCTACAACGACTACAACGACCTGATCGGCCTCAACTCGATCGTCGGCCTGCCCGGCGGCGGGTTCGCGACGGTCGATCTCAACACCGGAGACGTCAAGAGCTACGGCGTCGAGCTGGAAGGCTCCTTCCGCCCGACGCCGCAATGGACCATCAGCGGCGGCGTCTCGGTCCAGCATGCCCGTCTCACCGACACCTCTTCCTATACCAGGATCACCGGCCGCCGGCTGGCGTCCGACCGCCTGCCCTTCCAGCCCGACTATAACTTCAGCCTCAATAGCGATTATGTCGTTCCGGTCGGCCAAGGCGACGTGACCTTCACCGCCGGGGTGACCGGCAAGGGCGACCGCATCGCAGGCTCGATCAGCGAGACCCGCGCGCCGGTGCTCGCCAGCTACGCTTTGGTCAACGGGGCGATCACCTATCGCATCGGCGGGATCGAGGTCGCGGGGTTCGTCAACAACTTGTTCAACCAGGACTATTTCGACTCCTACATCGAGCAGACCACCCTCGCGCTGGCCGTGCCGTTCCTGCCGCCGTCCGACCTCGGGATCATCGGCGACCGCCGGCGTTACGGAGTGCGGGCCCGGTTCCGGTTCTGAGCGATGGACGTCGCAGTGATCCCGGACGGCCGCACGGCGTTGGCCCCCGCCCTCCTCGAGCAGCTGCGAGCGTTGTTCGGGGAGCGGCTCCACCTCACGGAGGCGATGTGCCTCCAGCATGGCGGCAGCGAAGCGCATTTCGCCTCCATGCCGCCCGACGCGGTGGTGTTCGCCCGCTCGACCGAAGAGGTGGTGGCGCTGGTCCGGCTGTGCTCCGAGCATGAGGTGCCGATCATCCCGTTCGGTGCTGGCACCTCGATCGAGGGCAACACGCTTGCCGTGCGCGGCGGGATCAGCCTCAACCTGTCGGAGATGGACGCCATCCTCGCGGTCAATGCCGAGGACCTCGACTGCACCGTTCAGGCCGGGTGCCGGCGCGAGCAGTTGAACGAATATCTGCGCGACCAGGGGCTATTCTTTCCGATCGATCCCGGCGCCAACGCCACCATCGGCGGGATGGCCTCGACCCGCGCCTCGGGCACCAACGCGGTGCGCTATGGCACCATGCGCGACGCGATCCTGTCGCTTCGGGTAATTACCCCCGACGGCCGCGACATCCGCACCGCGCGGCGCGCGCGCAAGTCGGCGGCGGGCTACGACCTTACCCGGCTGATGATCGGGGCCGAAGGCACGCTCGGTATCATCACCGAAGTGACCCTGCGCCTTCACGGCATCCCCGAGCAGATCTCCTCGGCGGTGTGCGCCTTCGACACCCTGGAGGGAGCGGTCGATACGGTGGTGCAGGCGATCCAGATCGGCGTACCCCTGGCCCGGGTCGAGATCCTCGACGACATGCAGATCCGCGCGGTGAACCGCTTTTCTCGGCTCGACCTGCCCGAGACCACCCACCTGTTCTTCGAATTCCACGGATCTCCGGCGCATGTCGCCGAGCAGATCGATACCGTATCCGAGCTTGCCGGCGGCAATGGCGGCGGCACCTTCCACTGGTCCAACCTCCCCGAGGAGCGCGCCCGGCTGTGGAAGGCGCGGCACGAGGCCTATTATGCCTCGGTCGCGCTGCGTCCCGGGGCGGTCGGCTGGGCGACCGATGTCTGCGTGCCCATCAGCCGCCTCGCCGAGTGCATCACCGAAACCAAGCGTGACCTCGCCGGCACGACCATCCCCGCAACCATCCTCGGCCATGTCGGCGACGGCAATTTCCACGTGGTGTTCGCGATCGATCCCAACGAGCCCGGCGAGCGCGACGAGGTCGCCGCGATCAACGGACGGCTGGTCGAGCGGGCGATCGCGATGGACGGCACCTGCACGGGCGAGCACGGCATCGGCCTCGGCAAACAGAAGTATCTCGAAGCCGAGCTTGGCGAAGCGGTCGATCTGATGCGCACCATCAAGGCCGCGCTCGACCCCAAGGACCTGTTCAACCCCGGAAAGATCTTTTCACGATGAACTTCGAAGCCAAGCTCGCCGCTCCCACGCCGGCGGTTTCCGGGGCCGAGCCCGCGCTGGCCCGATCCTTCCTGCCGATCACCGCCTTGTCGCTGGCGATCGCCGCCGGCTTCACCGCGATGATGTCCTTCGGCACCGTCCAGGAAGCCGCCAAGGCCGAACTCGGGCTCAGCGATGCCGTGCTCGGACTGATCCAAGGGGTCAGCGCAGCAGTCCCGCTGGTGCTGTTCTCGATCCCGATCGGAATCTTGGTCGATCGCGGCAACCGGATGAGGCTGTTCATCGCGCTGGCCCTGACCTGGACCCTCGGCACCGCGATCACCGCTTATGCCCCCAACGTCGCGATCCTGTTCGTCGGGCGGATGCTGACCGGGATCGGCACCACCGGCGCGCTGACCGCGGCCCTGTCACTGTCCGCCGACCTGTGCGGACCGACCGAGCGCGGCCGCGGGGTGCTGCTGATCAGCCTTGGCAAGGCACTCGGCCAGGCCGCCGCCTTTGCGGTGGTCGGCTGGACCTTCGGCTATTTCGTCCAGACCTCGGCCGCGAACTGGCTCGGCCTCGCGCCATGGCGCTCGACCCACCTCGCGCTGACCTTCGCCAGCCTCGCCTGCATCCTCCCGCTGCTGTTCTTCCGCGAGCCGCCGCGGCACGAGGTCGAGGCGCAGGTCGGCGCTCCGTTCCGGGTTCTCGCGGGCGAGTTCTGGGAGCGCCGCGGCTTCCTCCTCCCGCTGTTCGCGGGCCAGGTGACCGTGGTGATGGCCGATGCCGCCGCCGCGATCTGGGCTGCGCCCGTCCTCGGCCGCGACTTCGGCCAGCAACCGCAGGACTTCGCCGGCTGGATGGGCGCGATGATGCTGTTCACCGGCATCGCCGGCGCCGTGCTCGGCGGGATCGCGGCCGATGCGGGGCAGAAGACGGGGCGGCGCGGCGGCCTGCTGATCGGCGCGGTCATCGCCGCCGTGCTCGCCATCCCCGCCGCGCTGTTTCCGCTCGCGGGCAGCACGACCCTGTTCGCCATCGCACTTGGTACCCTAGTCCTGTGCGGCACCGTCACCGGGCTGATCACCTCGGTCGCGCTGACCGTGTTCGTGCCCAACGAATTGCGCGGCCTGTGCATCGGCGCGTTCATCGCGGTCGCCGGCCTGATCGGCTTCGGCATCGCCCCCAGCCTCGTCACCCTGATTAGCAGCCTGCTCGGCGGTGAGCAGCACCTCGCCACTGCGCTGGCCGGGGTGGGGTTCACCGTTAGCCTCGTCTCGCTCGGCGCCTTCGTCGTCGCGATGCGCAACGCCCCTTCGAATGCGACAGAACCTGTCAGATAGGCTTGCCACAGCTTTCTGATAGGTGTAGGCGTTCGGGGATTTCAAGAGGAGGCACCCGTGCCCGCCAGACGTGTGCTGATCCAGGTTTCACCAGAAATGATCACGCTGATCGGGGCCGGAGCGCTTGATCCCGCATCCTGGCCCGAGCAGCCGGTCGCCTTCTCCTTCGCGATCGGCGATCCTTCGGCGACGCTCGCCTACCACGGCCCGGCCGACGCTGCCACGCTCGAGGCGGTCGAGGCCTCGCTGCTGCTGATCGTCGCCCGCTCGGCCTGCCAGCGCATCTTCGGCAGCCTTCCGCCCGAGGGCGCCTTCCACGCTCCGCCCACGCTTCGCGGCATCGCTGCGGCGATCCTTGGCTGCACCCTGGCCGAACCCGCCCGGACCACCCTTCGCCTCGCCAAGGCGATCGAGCTTCTGTGCGAGACCTTCCAGTTGCTCGGCTCCGACGCCCTGATCGCGACCGCGCGCGACGCCCAGCTCTCCTATGGCGATTGCGAGCGCATCCGCGCCGCCCGCCGGCTGGTTGAAACCCGTTGGAACGAGAAACTGACGCTCGACTCGATCGCTGCGGCCTGCGGCCTCAACCGCAGCAAGCTGGCGCGCGGCTTTCGCGACCTGTTCAATCACAGCGTCGGCGGCCTCCTCGCCGAGCAGCGCCTCAGCGCGGCGCAGCAGATGCTGCTGGCGACCGAGCTTCCTATCTCGTCGATCGGCTATCGCTGCGGCTATGGGACGAATGCCGCGTTTACCCGCGCCTTCTCGCGCCGCTATGGCATGGCGCCCTCGGGCTTCCGTGCTGCTTCACTGAACACATAAGGATTGGCGACCATCATGGCGAGCCGAGCGAATGACGGCCGGTCCTTGGTGCACCAAGCGGTGGAATCGGTGCGGGACCACATCAAGGCCAACGACCTCAAGGTCGGCGACACGCTTCCGGGCGAAGGCTATTTCGCCGGCCTGCTCGGCGTCAGCCGGGCGGTGATCCGCGAAGCGTTTGGCGCGCTCGCCGCGCTTCGCCTGATCGACGTCGGCAACGGGCGTAAGGCCCGGGTCGGGGCGATCGACGGATCGGTCATGGCCACCTCGCTCGATCACGCGATCGCCACCGCGCAGGTTTCGGTCGGCGAAGTGTGGGACGTGCGCCGAACGCTTGAACTGCGCACCGCGGAGCTGGCGGCGAATGCGCGCAGCGATTCCGACGCGCGCGAGATCGTTCGCCTGGCGGACGGCATCGCGGCCGCCGGCGACGACCTTGCCTCGCGCACCCATTACGACGTCTCCTTCCATGCCGCGATCGCCCGCGCGTCGGGCAATATGCTGTTCCTGCAGATCGTTCGCGCCTTCGCGCCGATGATGGAAATCGCCATCCCCGCCGCCTGGCACACCCGCACCACCGAGGAAGAGCGGCAGCGCATCTCGCGCCTGCACCAGGAACTGGCCGCCGCCATCGCCGACCGCGACCCGGCCAATGCCCGCGCGCTGATGGACACGCATTTCGATGCCAGCATCCGCGATCAGCTTGTGACGTCCTGATCGGTTGGACACCGACGGCAGCGGGGATCGATCATAGGGGTCTCAAAGCCGCCGACGCATGCGCACTGGTGGGCGAACACGTAAGAGACGCCACTGCGGCACGATTGTAAGCCATTTCGCGTCCTGGCCGTCAAAGCCGCGCTCGGGCGGAAATGCGGCCCATCAGCCGTAGCAACTTACCGGCCTCCCATTCGCTTCATGGGTCTACCCTTTCCGATCTCCGGAGCAGATGTTTGCGGATCATGTCGATTGCCCTCGGTGGATGCTTGCGTCCGCCGCCCCTTCCCCTCGGCATTACCGAGGATAGCGGTGGCCATCTTACCTATGTCTGGGGCGCCGCTGATGCCCTGGCGAAACGGGACGACATCACCGAAGCCGAGCTGGTCACCCGCTTGTTCGACGATCCCGCGCTCGGCGCGGAATATGCCCTGCCGCAACAACCCTGCGGGCCGAAGCTCAGGATCACCCGCATCGACAGCGGCAACCGGCGGTATCTCAGCAAGGAGGCTTCAGCCGCCGACCGCCCCGCCTTCATCGCCGCGCTGCTCGCCGATCTTGCGGCGCGCCCCGTCCGCCCCGACGTCGTCCACGCCCACTTCGCCGATGCCGCCGAGGTGGCGATCGCGATCCGCGACCGCTTCGGCATCCCTTTCGTCTACAACGCCCACTCCCTCGGCATCGACAAGGCCGACCATGAGGCGACCAGCGCCGACCTGGAAGACCGCATCGGGTTCGAGGATCGTGCGATCGCCAGCGCGGACGCCATCATCGCCTCCTCGCGCGACGAGGCCGAGCGGCAGCTGATGCGCTATCCCTCGGCCGATGCGGCGAAGATCCATCGGGTGCCGCCGGGCGCCGCCCTGCAGGGACCGACGCTGGATGACACTGCCAGGGCGCGGGATATGGTGGCGCCCTTCCTGCGCGATCCGGCCAAGCCGATCATCCTCGCCATCGCCCGTCCGGTGCAGAAGAAGAACCTCGGCCTGCTGGTCGATCTCTACGGCTCGTCCCCGGCCCTGCGAGAAGCTGCCAACCTCGTGGTCGTCGCAGGTCTTCGCGATGGGCCCGACAGCGGCGAGCGCGAGCAGCGCGATGTGATCGGACAATTGCTTAGCGGTCTCGATCAATGGAACCTGTATGGGGCGCTGGCCCTGCCTAAGCGGCACGAGCAGTCCGATATAGCCTCCCTCTATGCCCTTGCCCGCGACACCGGTGGCCTCTTCGTCAACCCCGCCGCAACCGAACCCTTTGGCCTCACCCTGACCGAAGCCGCGCTGCATGGTGTGCCGGTCGTCGCCACCTGCCACGGCGGCGCCGCGGACATCGTTGCCGAAATCGGCCACGGGATCAGCGTCGATCCGGCAGACGGGCAAGCCTTCGTCGCCGCTATGCTGCACTTGCTGTCCGATCGCGCGGCATGGTCGAACGCTTCGACCACCGGCCGGGGCCGCGTGCGGGCTTACAGCTGGGAGCGCTACGCCGAGCGCTTCGTCGACATCGCCCGAGGCCTGATGTCGCCAGTGTCGGCAATCCTCCGTCCGCGCGACCTGCTGCTCTCGGATATCGACGGTACTCTCACCGGCTGCCGCGAGGGCGCGCGCCGCCTGCAGGTCGCACTCGACCGCGACCCGCGCCGGATGTTCGGCATCGCCACCGGCCGCTCGTTGCAGGAGGCTCAGCGCATCCTCGGCGATTGGCACTATCGAACGCCGTCGGTGCTCGTCACCTCGGTCGGCTCCGAAATCTACTGGCGCCGCGGTGCGCGGCTGGAGCGCGACGACGGCTATGCCCGTCACTTGGACCACGGATGGGAGCCGGTGCGCATCCGCGATGCCCTCGCCGGTCTCGATGGGCTGATCCCGCAAGCCGCGGTCGAGCAGCGGCGCTTCAAAATCAGCTATTTCGCAGATGAGGCGGCATCCCGCTCGGTGAGCCAGCGCCTGGCCGAGGCTGGCCTCGCGGCGCGGGTCATTCACAGCCACGGCAACCTGCTAGACATCTTGCCCCTACGCGGCGGCAAGGCGGCGGCGATGCGCTGGGTCGCGCACCGACTGTCGCTTCCTCTCTCGTCAGTCTTCGCCGCCGGCGACAGCGGCAACGACCGCGACATGCTGGAAGCCTGCCCGCGCGCGATCCTGGTCGCCAACCATTGCCCGACGGTCGCCGACCTGTCGGGCCGCGAGAACGTCTATCGCAGCGCTACGCCGCACGCCGGCGGGATCGTCGAGGCGTTCCGCGCCTATGCGGGGGCCGACGAGGCCGGGTCCCTCGCGGCATGAGGAACGCGATCGGCTATTTCATCCACCACCAGGGCCGCGGCCATGCCGAGCGTGCGGCTGCCATCGTCGGTGCACTCGGGCCCGACACGCCCGTGACCCTGTTCTCGGCCCGCGACGACATCTTCCCGCCCCTCCCCGCATGGGCGCGCGTCCAGCTTTTGCCGTCGCTGTTCGAAGCCGCAGGGCCCACCCCGGAAGGCCTCGCATCGGCACGGACGCCGCCGACCCTGCATTGCGCGCCGCTCGGCTGGGACCAGATCACCGACGCCGTCGCCACCTTGGTTCGCTGGTTCCACGAAGCCCGCCCCGCCCTGTTCATCACCGACGTCTCGGCCGAGCTGGCGCAACTGGCCCGAATCGCGTCCATCCCTTGCGTCCCCGTGCTCCAGCACGGCGACCGCGACGACCCCGGTCACATGGCCGCCTACGAAGGCGCGGTCGGCATTCTCGCCCCCTACGCCGCCGAGCTCGAGCAGCCGGGCCGCCCGCCGTGGATGCAGGACATGATCTTTCATGCCGGCGGCCTCGGCGTCGCGCCCGAAGCCCTCGACAAGACCGCGGCGCGGGCGGCGCTGGGCATCGACCCGGACGCAGATCTGGTGCTGGTCATCGCCGGCGGCGGCGGGGAAGGCACGCCTGCCCCTCCCCTCAGCATCGGCGCTCGGGCCGAGCCCGACAGCCTGTGGATCACCATCGGTGCCGTCACCGATGCGTGGCACGACACCCCGCCCGGCAACCTCCAGCATCGCGGTTGGGTCGACGATGCAAGCCGCTGGGTCGCAGCCGCCGACCGGATAATCTCCTCGACCGGCAACACCACCGTCCACACCGTCGCTGCTGCCGGACGACCGTGGATCGTGGTGCCCGAATGGCGCTATTTCGACGAACAGCGCTGGAAGGCGCGGATGCTGGGCGAAGCCGGCACCGCAGTCTTCGCCGACGGCTGGCCCGCCAGCGCCGCCGCTTGGAGCGGCCTGTGGGAACAGGCCAGGTCGCTCGACCTGCAAAAGCAGAAGTCGCTGGTCGATCCCCACGCCGCCCAGCGAACCGCCGAGTGGCTCCGCCACCTCATCGCCCGCTCGTGGGGCGAAGCACCCCGCTCGGCTCCCGTCCTCCGGGCGATTGCCTCGTGACCGCCCCCATCAGCGTCTGCACCCTCGGCTCCGGCCGGGCCTCGCACCTGCGCAATCTCGTCGAAGCGCTGGCCCGATCCCATACGATGCCCGCCGAACTCGTCATCGGGGTCATGCAGGACGAGCCCTACGACCTGCCCGCCACCCCGTTCCCGATCCGCCAGCACGTGCTGGGAAGCGGCAAGCTGACGCTGGCGGCTGCGCGCAACCGGGCGGCGCATGAAGCGGCCCACGAGCGGCTGGTGTTCCTCGATATCGACTGCATTCCCGATCCCGACCTCGTCGCCGACTACGACGCGCGAATGGATCTCGCCGATGGCATCCTGATGGGCGAAGTGCTCTACTTGCCCAAGGGAGCGACCGACGGCGGCCTCGACTTCGACCACTTCGCCGGCCTTGGGGTGAAGCATAGCGAGCGCTCGGGTCCGCCCGACACCCCGCTCGGCTCCTGCACCGACTATCGCTGCTTCTGGTCACTCAACTTCGCGATGCGGCGGTCGGCCTTCCTGCGCCTCGGCGGCTTCGACGAGGCCTATGTCGGCTATGGCGGCGAGGATACCGACTTCGGCCGCACCGCCGCCGAGGCCGGGCTGACGTTCCACTGGACCCGGGGCGCGCGCGCCTATCACCAGTATCATGCCCACCACATGCCGCCGGTCCATCACCTCGACAGCGTCCTCGCCAACGCCCATCGCTTTCGCGACAAGTGGGGTCATGTGACGATGGACCATTGGCTCAAGGCGTTCACCCTGATGGGGCTCGTCGAGCGGCATGGTGACGACTTCGTGCGGGTCCGCGCGACGGCCGAAGCCGATCTCGCGCTGACGCGGCAGCAGAGCGACCAGCCCTATGCCAGCAGCGCGCGGGTGCTCTCGATGCTCGAAACCGAGCGCAGCCCGGCGATGGCCGAGGCATAGGCCTCGCGATAGCGCCCGATCATCGCCGCTGCCGAGAAATGCCGTTCCACCCGCGCTCGCGGGACCGTTCGGTCGATCTCCATCGCGCCCCGGATCGCTTGCGGCAGGTCGGCGGGGCTGGCGACGACGACGCCTGCATCCCCCACCACTTCCGGGATCGCCCCACGCCCGAGCGCCGCGACCGGCACCCCGCAGGCCATCGCCTCGACCATCGTCAGGCCGAACGGCTCGTCCCACATCGGCGTGGCGACCAGCACCGATGCGCCTTGCACGGCGTGCGTCAGGGCCGCCCCAGACAGATGGCCGAGATAGCGATGCGGCGCACGTATCCGCGGGCTGACCTGCACCCAATAGTCGCGGCAGTCGATCGGTCCGACGATATCGAGCGGTACCCTCGCCGCCTCGGCCGCGTCGATCGCTTCCAGCGTGCCTTTCGTGGGGGTGATCCGACCGACCCAGATCGCCCGCCCTCCTCCGACCGCCTCGAACGGCCAGCGCGCGATGTCGATGCCGTTCAAGGCGACGCGCGTTGTCCCGGCCGGCCACAGCGCCTGCTGCTGGCTCGAGCAAACGGTCAGCTGCTGCCACGGCGCAACGGCATTGCGGGCGACCGCCTCGCCGAGCGCACGGAATGGCGGCACGTGCAGCGAGGTTACCATCGCCACCCGGTCGCGCGACGCCCAGTCGAGGAGGTCGGGAAACAGGGCGTTGTTGTGGACGACGTCGAAGCCGCCTTCGACGATCGCCTCCCACGCGCCGCGATAGGTGCGGAGCAGCCACTCGCGCAGCGTGGCGGTGCCGTGCCACGTGGCCCACGGAAGTTCTGCTTCGTAGGCACGGGGACAGATGGCGTGCACCGGGAGGGAAGGATCGCTGTCGCCGCTGGCGAACAGGGTAACGTCGTGGCCATCGGCGACAAGGGCCCGCACCAGCGTCTCGCAATGCGCTTCCATACCGCCCATGAAGGGGGCAGCCACCGGGTGACGGACATGCGCGATCACCGCGATCCGCAGGGGTGTGTTATCGGTGAGGTCGCGCACGATCCTTGAACCGAGGCATTGGGGCCGTTGTTCCTGCATTTGATCTGAATTGGAAAAACAGGCTGGCTTATATCGATACCATCGCAGCGGACTTCACCCGGGACGCCAATCGTGCGGTGGTCGCGCCGATCTTCCGCGAGAAGTTCGGGCGTTCGCCGCTCCCCCCGCACCACCCCGACGCCCTGATCAACGACCTGATCTTCGCCCGCATGATCGACCCTGACTGGTCCCCGCTCGAGCGAGCAATGGTCGACAAGATCACCGCCAAGGCGGAGGTCGCCCGGGCAGGTCTCGACCTGCGCATCCCGGCCACGCTCGCGACGATCGACATGGACGAGGTCGCTTCGCCGGCCGAGCTATTCGCTCTACTGCACGATTTCATCGGCACCGACGCCATCGCCAAACCGGCGCAGGCGAGCGGAGGAACCGTCTTCCTCCGCACTGTCTCGGGCCCTGCGGAACTGGCCGACCTCCACGCGCTCGCCACCAGTAATTACGCGCTGGTCATGCGCGAGATGCAATATGCCGGGTTGCCGCAACGCGTCATCGTCGAGGCCACCATCCCCACCGACGACGGCCACCCGCCCGACGATTTCAAGTTTCACTGCGTCCACGGCGAGCCGTTCGCTTGCCAGATCGATCATGCCCGCTTCGGCCAGCCGTGGAGTCGGATGCTGTGCTTGCCCGACTTCGAGCCTTTGGACCCGGCCGACGGACTGATCGCGCCGCCCGGCTTGCGGCTCCCACTTCCCGAGCGGCTGGCCGCGATGACCGCGACCACTCGCGCGCTGTCGGCATCGTTCGAATACGTTCGCGTCGATCTTTATGACGGCCTCGACGGCGTCTATTTCGGCGAGTTGACCTTTACCCCCTCCGCCTCACTTGGGATCGCGCCTTCGCAGAATGGCAGCCACCGCGTCAGCGAAACGCACCGGCTTTTCAGCCGAACCCTCATGCGCGCTTTCAGATCGGCGGATCGATAATGGCGGTGGGGTCCCAAAGTTGAGGACGTGAGCCAGTCACCTCGCCTTGATATCGTCCCGTTCAATTCATCGAAGGTCTGCCGCCGACGCATTCGGGCGACCATGAAGCGGACCCGAATAGTCGCGAGCCCGGCGCGCCTGCAGGACGCTGGCTCGTTGGTCGGCCCCGATATGATTGGAACGCCTTGCCCTCCCACCGGTTCGGTGTCGATGAACTTTACATTACCCAGGGAAGTCCTCGTCGTCGAAGACGAGCCATTCGTCAGGATGGTCGCTGCCGATGCGCTGTCCGATCGCGGGATCATGGCCTGGGAGGCGGGTGACGCCGGCGAGGCGCTGAGTGCGCTCGAAGAACATCCGAACATTGGCCTCGTCTTCACCGACGTGAACATGCCAGGCGAGATGGACGGCCTGGATCTCGCGCACGAAGTCAGCCGCAGGTTTCCGGACGTGACGTTGATCGTGACGTCAGGCGCCGTGGTGGTCGACGAGGATAACCTGCCGCTTCATGGCACCTTCCTCCCCAAACCCTATCCTACCGGTCGGCTGGTGCAGATCGTCCAGGAACATCTCGATGGACTGGAGCCGGACGACAGCCTGTAAGGCGGTCGCCTTGATCGGAATGCGATTGCCTCGCCGCTCGCCGCAACCATAAAGGCGAGCCCCGTTCACAACAGCCAATGGCCCTGGCCATAGCCGGCGATCACGCCCCCGGCGCCGAAGCCGACGATATCGATTGCTCCATCATTGTTGATGTCGGCCAGTTCGCGATGGAAGCTGTTGTCGCTGGTCCAGCCCTGGTTCGCGCCGAAGTTCAGGAGATCGAGGCGAGAGGGCGTGAAGGTGCCGTTGGCTTCGCCGTAAGCGACATAGGTGCCGTTGATCCCGAACCCGACGATATCGGCCCTGCCGTCACCGTTCACGTCCGCGACGTCGCGCGCGAAGCTGTTCTGGTTCGACCAGCCCTGTTCCCGTCCGAAGTCGAGAAGCACCAGCTGGGTTTCCCCGAACGTGCCATCGCCCCTGGCCAAGGCGACCAGCACACCGGCGCTGCCAAAGCCGATGATGTCGTCGGCCCCATCGCCGTTCACGTCGGCAACGGTGCGGTGGGAAGCATTGTCGCTGGTCCAGCCCTGCTGTACCCCGAAATTGGCCAGGACCAACGCCGCGGTCCCGAACGAACCGTCGCCGTTGCCGAGCGCGACCAGCGTCCCGCCCGCACCGAAGCCGATGAGGTCGGCCTTGCCGTCGCCATTGACGTCGCCGGTCGTGCGGGCGTGGGTGTCCTGCGAGGTCCAGCCCTGGTTGGCGCCGAAATTGGCGGTGGCGGTGACCGGAGCGCCAAAGCTGCCATCGGCCCGTGCGAAGGACACGAGGGTGCCGGCAACGCCGAAGCCGACGATGTCCGCCCGGCCGTCGCCGTTGAGGTCCGCAAGCTCACGGTGGAACTGGTTGTCACTGCTCCAGCCGGACGACTGGCCGAAATTGGCTAGCACCAGGCCGGGGGCCGAGAAGCTGCCGCTGGCGGAGCCGAACGACACCACGACCCCGGCCTGACCGAAGCCCACGATGTCGCTGAACCCGTCGCCATTCACGTCGGCGATGTGCCGCGGATAACGATCCTGGCTCGACCAGCCGCCGGCGCCGCTCGTGAAGTTGTTGATCGCAATCGTGCTTGGTTCGGCGAACTGCTGGTTGGACGGGTCGAGCGTGAATTCCACTCCCCCTTCCGCTGCCGTACGAACCACCAGCCGTTGTCCGGAAACCCCAACCAAGGTCAGGGACATACCCTCGGAGATGAGCTTGTCGCCGACCAGCGTAAAGTTCGCATCGGCAAGCGACGTGCCCTTTACGACAAGACGATCACCGACCGCGAAATCCATGATGCTGTCGCCGTTCAGGCCAGCGCGGGTGTCGGTGAAGACGTCGCGGCCAGCGCCGCCGGTCAGCGTGTCGCTCCCGCCATTTCCGGTCAGGACGTCGTCACCCGCTCCCCCTTCCAGCCAGTCGGCGCCACCCACCCACTCCCGGTCGATCAGCAGAGAGAGTGTCTGATCCCCATCGACGGTGAAGACACCATCTCCCACGAGGATGTCGTTTCCGCCGCCTCCGAGCAGGGAGTCGTCGCCTTGCCCGCCGGCAAGGACGTTTCCGTTACCGTCACCGATCAGTTTGTCGTTGCCGTACCAGCCGCCCAGGTTCTCGATGCCCGAAAGGGTCCAGTTGCCCGTGCCCGTCGCCTGCGGCGTCCCTTGCAGCGCAAGAGAGATCGTAAGGCCGTTCAAGGTATCGAGCGGCGAGGTGGCGAGATCGAGGATATCGACCGTATCGATACCCTCGCCGCCGCTTATGATCTTGTTGCCTCGACCGACGGTGAAATAGTCGTCTCCTCCGTTGCCGGAGAGCTGATCACTACCGCTGAAGCTCCAGAACCAGTTTTGCGCCTCGTTCCCGGTGAGGATGTCATCACCATAAGTCGCGGTGACGTGTTCGATGCTGACCAGCGTATCGAAGCCCTGGCTCCCGGTGTTCTGGGGACCGACGATCCGCAAATCGACGACCACTCCAGGTCCGCCGTCCCGGAAGTAGCTGACGCGATCGGCGCCAGAACCGCCATCGTACAGATCGTCTCCGAACGGGCCGTAGTTGCCGGAAAATTCCGAGAGCAGGTCGCTGCCCGCACCGCCATAGAGCTTGTCGGATCCGCCGCCCCCACGAAGGATGTCGTTGCCCGACCCACCGATCAGCGTATCGTCGCCGTCCAGGCCGTTGATCTCGACCACGCCTCCGGGCGCGATCACATCCGCGCCGTCGGTGCCCAGATAGGCGGTGCGACCATTGCCTCGGAAGTCGAAGCCCGAGACGTTGTCGGAAGTCAGATCGGCAATGTCGACATTCTCGAGCACCAGTATCGTTCTGGAAACGGCCACATAGGCGCTCAGCTGCGGATCATACTCCTGGACCTGCACTTGAAGGACGACGTCATTGCCCTGTTGCGCCAGGCGGGCCCAACCGGTGGCGAACGGATTGGTGGCCGGGTCCCACTGGCCGTTATAGCCGGTAACGTGATCCTTGAGGAACCCGAGCAGGTCGAGGCGGTCGCCGCCATTGCCCGCGGTGAAGTCGGTGACTCGGATAGCCTGGAAGCTGGTGCCGCCAAATTCGCTGTCGTCATCGACCACACCGTTGGACCATTCGAGGTCGGTCGAGCTCAGCAGCGACAGGGTGTCCGAGCCGGCCCCGAGCGTGACGGTGTAGCTCGCCCGGTCCAGATAGTCCTGCCAGTCGGCGTTGACCTTGACCACGTCGTCGCCGGCACCCGCGTCGATGGTGACGGTGCCGCCGCCATCGACCGCAATCGTGTCGCTGCCCTCGCCGCCGTTGAGCGTTGCCGTGACCCTGGTGTTGTAGACCGCGTCGAGACGCAGGCTGTCGTTGCCCGCCCCGCCGTCCAGCACCAGCGTCCGTGGCGAGGCATCGAGCTCGTACTCGGTGACGTCGACCACCAGCAGCCGGTCGTCGCCCTCCTCGCCGTACAGGCTGTCGCTTCCGCCCAGCCGGTCGATCAGGACATCGCCGCCCGACCCGCCGTAGAGCTGGTCGTCGCCGAAGTCGCCGTCCAGCCGGTCCGCGCCGTCCCCGCCCCGCAAGATGTCGTTGCCGGCACCCCCGTTCACGACGTCGTCGCCCGCCCCGCCGTCCAGGACGTCGTTGCCCGACAGGCCGGTCAGCGTGTCGTTACCCCCGGTGCCGACGAAGGCCTCGCCGGACACGGCCGCTCCAGCTGGGTCGTAGCCCGCCAGATTGAACGCGGTCAGACTGCCCGGGGCGACGTTCGCAAACGTCATCACCGTCTTGAACACGCCCGACGTCTGGTTGGTCGACGGGTTATACTCGGCGACCAGCACCTGCAGCTGCGTGTCCGCTCCAGCCTGGATCACCCTCAGGTAACCGGTGGCGAAGGGATTGGTGGCCGGATCCCACTGGCCGTTATAGCCGGTGACGTGATCCTTGAGGAAGCCGAGCAGGTCGAGGCGGTCGCCGCCATTGCCCGCGGTGAAGTCGGTGACGCGGATGGCCTGGAAGCTGGTTCCGCCAAATTCGCTTTCGTCATCGACCACACCGTTGGACCAGTCGAGATCGGTCGAACTCAGCAGTGACAGGGTGTCCGACCCGGCCCCGAGCGTGACGCTGTAGCTCGCCCGGTCCAGATAGTCCTGCCAGTCGGCATTGATCTTGACCACGTCGTCGTCGGCACCCGCGTCGATGGTGACGGTGCCGCCGCCGTCGACCGCGATCGTGTCGCTGCCCTCGCCGCCGTTGAGCGTTGCCGTGACCCTGGTGTTGTAGACCGCGTCGAGACGCAGGCTGTCGCTGCCCGCCCCGCCGTCCAGCACCAGCGTCCGTGCCGAGGCATCGAGCTCGTCCTCGGTGAAGTCGACCACCAGCAGCCGGTCATCGCCCTCCTCGCCGTACAGGCTGTCGCTTCCGCCCAGCCGGTCGATCAGGACATCGCCGCCCGACCCGCCGTAAAGCTGGTCGTCGCCGAAGTCGCCGTCCAGCCGGTCCGCGCCGTCCCCGCCCCGCAAGATGTCATTGCCGGCACCCCCGTTCACGAAGTCGTCGCCCGCCCCGCCGTCCAGGACGTCGTTGCCCGACAGGCCGGTCAGCGTGTCGTTACCCCCGGTGCCGACGAAGGCCTCGCCGGACACGGCCGCTCCAGCTGGGTCGTAGCCCGCCAGATTGAACGCGGTCAGACTGCCCGGGGCGACGTTCGCAAACGTCATCACCGTCTTGAACACGCCCGACGTCTGGTTGGTCGACGGGTTATACTCGGCGACCAGCACCTGCAGCTGCGTGTCCGCTCCAGCTTGGATCAGCCTCAGGTAACCGGCGGCGAAGGGATTGGTGGCCGGATCCCACTGGCCGTTATAGCCGGTGACGTGATCCTTGAGGAAGCCGAGCAGGTCGAGGCGGTCGCCGCCATTGCCCGCGGTGAAGTCGGTGACGCGGATGGCCTGGAAGCTGGTTCCGCCAAATTCGCTTTCGTCATCGACCACACCGTTGGACCAGTCGAGATCGGTCGAACTCAGCAGTGACAGGGTGTCCGACCCGGCCCCGAGCGTGACGCTGTAGCTCGCCCGGTCCAGATAGTCCTGCCAGTCGGCATTGATCTTGACCACGTCGTCGTCGGCACCCGCGTCGATGGTGACGGTGCCGCCACCGTCGACCGCGATCGTGTCGCTGCCCTCACCGCCGTTAAGCGTTGCCGTGACCCTGGTATTGTAGACCGCGTCGAGACGCAGGCTGTCGTTGCCCGCCCCGCCTTCCAGCACCAGCGTCCGTGCCGAGGAATCGAATTCGTCCTCGGTAAAGTCGACCACCAGCAGCCGGTCGTCGCCCTCCTCGCCGTACAGGCTGTCGCTTCCGCCCAGCCGGTCGATCAGGACATCGCCGCCCGACCCGCCGTAAAGCTGGTCGTCGCCGAAGTCGCCGTCCAGCCGGTCCGCGCCGTCCCCGCCCCGCAAGATGTCGTTGCCGGCACCACCATTCAAAATGTCGTCGGCGACACTGCCGACCAGGACTTCGCTGCCCGACAAACCCGTAAGCTTTACCATATTCCGCACAGCCCCACGCTAGCTCCACACCCACACGTAGACGCTAAGTGCTGCAGCTTGCTTAATTTATGCGCGAAAAATTATGGCCGGCAAGGCCCGTCACGGGCACTTCTGGTTAACCGATCTATGCTCCTTGCCGCATGACCCGGGGGCTCCCATGCAGGTTTGGGCGAGCATTTACCGATGACGAATGTCGCGGGCACCAGACGCACCTGCGGCGCTTGCATTCCCTGGCAATGGTAACCCGCAGGGTACCATCACGATGGATCGCAAGCGCCGACAAGGCGGCTCGACTATGTCGAGACTTCAACGATGCGGTTTAAAAGAACCACAGACCTTCGCGTGTAGGTCGTCATCATGCGCCTGGAAACCAGGGCACCAGACCGTGAAGCCCTGCCTACATCAACCACAGCCCCTGATTGAATCCTGCCAAGACCCCATCCTGGCCGAAACCGACGACATCAATCGCGCCGTCATTGTTCAGATCGGCCAGTTCGCGGTGATAGTTGTTGTCGTTGGTCCAGCCCTGATTGGCACCGAAGTTCTGGATGTCCAGGCGCGGAGTGACGAGAGAGCCGTCTGCCGTTCCATAGGCAACAAAGGTGCCGGCAACGCCAAAGCCGACGACATCGGCGAAACCGTCGCCGTTCACGTCGCCCACGTCGCGAGCGAAGCTGTTCTGGCTTGACCAGCCTTGATCAGTGCCAAAGTTCGCAACCTTCAACTGCGCTGCCTGGAAGGTGCCGTCGCCATTCGACAGCGCAACCCAGGTCCCGCCAGTCCCAAAGCCCAGAACGTCGTCGTCACCATCGCCATTCACGTCGGCCACGGTGCGGTGGAAGAGATTGTCGCTGGTCCAACCCTGCTGCACCCCGAAGTTGGCGACGGCAACCTTTGCGACCTGGAAGGTGCCATCGCCGTTGCCGAGCGCGACCAGGGTCCCGGCCGTGCCGAAACCGATGATGTCCGCCTTGCCGTCGCCGTTGACGTCGCCAGTCGTACGGGCGTTGCGATCCTGGGTGGTCCAGCCCTGGTTGGTGCCGAAGTTTGCGGTCGCCGCAATGGGATCGGTGAAGGTGCCATCGGCCCGACCGAAGGACACGACCGTGCCCGTGGTGGAGAAGCCGACGATGTCGGCGCGACCGTCGCCGTTGACGTCAGCCAGTTCGCGATGGAACTGATTGTCGCTGGTCCACCCGGTGGATTGCCCGAAGCTGGCAGTAGCCAGACGCGGTGCGGCGAAGGTGCCGTTGGCCGAGCCGAAGGCCACCACTACACCGGATTGCCCGAAGCCGACGATGTCGTTGAACCCGTCGCCATTCACATCGGCGATGTGGCGGGGATACAGGTCCTGGCTCGACCAGCCGCCTGCGCCGACGGCAAAGTTGCTCACCAGAACGCCGCTCGCCGGAGCGAATTGCGAGGTGAACACCGTTAATGCAACTCCCCCGCCCACGGCCGCATTGAGGACCAGGGGAGACGTGATGGCAGATCCGAAGGTGAGGCTTCCGCCCGTGAACGTCAGCGTCGAACCGCTGACGCTACCGCTGAAGTTTGCAAGCGTCGCGTCCGAGATCACGATCCGGTCGCCGACCGCGAAGTCGGCAAGGGTATCGCCGTTCAAGCCCGCCGCGGTATCGAGGAAAGTATCGTTGCCCGAACCGCCTGCGAGCCAATCCTGGCCCAACCCTCCCGTGATCGTGTCGTTACCGGCGGAACCGTCGATCCTGTCATTGAACAAGGACAGTGTAATCGAGTCATTGCCGTTGAGAGCAGCGGTAATGAGTCCGAGATCGTCGGCATTGGAGGTCGTCGTGATCGCGTCGTAAAACGCCGCTGCACCGATGGTGACGCCAGACGTGTACCAGTAAAGCCGGTTGGTACCGGTCTCGACTACTCCGAAGAAGCTAACAGTACCCGACAGGAGACGTCCATTGGCGTCACTGGTGAAGTTGCTTCCGAGAAATACCAGTTCGGTCCCGTTGGCGCTTCGGATGGTGTATTTGTCCTGGTATGTGACACCTGCAAAGGTGAATTGACCATTATTTTGTTGTTGAGTGCCGACCGAAGTGCGGAGGTAAAACGACAGATCGACGGAAGAGAGGTCAAACTGCTCGAACGCTACAACTCTAGCCATCAATTAAACTCCCGATATCAAACGCAAACTGGCGCCGGTTTCCACGGCGAGATGATGTCACTCGTCTCTGTTCGAAGCGGGATTGGTGCATATGACAGGGTAGTCGCTGGGTCGGGCTCGACCCAGGTACCACACGCAAATCTGACGCGTCCCGCTTTCGCATAACCCACAGAAACGAGCGTCCGGGCGTAAAGCTCCGTCAGTTTGAAGACAAAGGCGAGGTGTCCCAAAATGGTCACAGCCGCTCGTTCCCAGAAGCCTCTGCTCGGCCGTAGTCCTCTCCGCGCGAACTCTGATCAGGCGACCCGTCCAAACAAGCTCACTGTGAGGAACCTGCCATGCAATTCGCTCTTGAGCAGGATCTGCGACACTCCCTTGGTCGAGAGCATGTCGACCACGTCGCTCAGGGCGTAATTGTTCATCTGCATGGCGGGCGCGTCCCACGCGCGGCCTGCAAGCAAATTCTGTATCGTCTTGACGCCGGGCACGTTTGCACTGGTCCACCACAAGACACGAGACCGTCGCCTATCCGTGCGCGTGGACAAGTGAAGGTGGAACCCGCCGCCGGGCGCAACCCGCTCGATCAGTGCGGCGATAAGTCGCTTGCCACGCCGAACCGGCACATGCTGCAGCACCATGGCGGAATTGACGAAATCGAAGGTGCGTTCGACACCCGATAGCTCATCGTCAGACCTGGCGAACTCGACGTTTGAAATCGTGTTCGCTGCACAATTCGCCTCCGCCTCGGCAAGCATGGCCGGGGAGACATCGACCCCAACCACCTGGTCGAATTCAGCTGCTAAGGGCATCGTCAGGCGGCCGACACCACAGCCATGGTCGAGTGCACTGTCACGCGCCAACGGCCCGAAATGCTGTTCGAATGTGGCGAGCATAGCCGCGACTTGCGCCCGGCCACTTTCAAAGAAGGTGGCGCGATGGGCGTCGATCCGATCCTTCGTGAAGCGAGGGTCGGCGAGAACGCCGAAATAGGGATCCGTCCGGCCCCAGCGATCCCACATCCGGTCAGTGTCGATCAACGCAGCCTCTATCGCAGTCGACTTCGGCAAGAGCGAGGATGGACGGTCCGCACCGGACCATGCTCAAACGGCCATCCGCTTGAGCATTCCCTCGACCAACGTGTCCACCGCTGACTCGCTTGCAAGCCCGCCCCGCACCAGGCAGCGATCCACGAGCACCTTGCGGAATGCTTCGAACAATCCGGGCTGGGGTGCGCGCGGAGCGGACCAGAAATCGTCGACGTGACCGCAGTGGGTCAAGCCCTCCATCTTGTAGATTGCCCCGCCGATCGCGCACACGGGCTTGCCGTGCAGCAGCGCCAATGTCGCCGAGGTACTATTGACGCAAATCAGGCCGGTCGTCTCCGCGGCCATTTCGTCGAGGTCGCCGCCATCGATGAAATGGACCCGATCGGCGACCTGGAGACGACGCGCCAGTCTGGCGACAAAGCCGCCCCAATCGAAGAAACTGCTGTCGAGCGGATGTCGCTTGATGAGAAGGTGCGCGTCACCGGGGGAATGCATGGCGAAGCTCTCCAGCACATAGGCCGTCGCTCCCTGCATATCCACGAAGGGGGAGTGCGCCCGTATCTGGAAGTCACCTGACAGCTGAAGCGGAAAGAGGAAGACCTTGCGCCCGCGCACGGCAGCCCAGGTCCGCTGCGCCAGACGCTCGCGCCTGTCCTGGCGCAGGAGCCGCCACGTCCAACCGAGGCCCTCCATGAAGAGGGAACCCTTCCGATGGGACCGGTAGTGCGGGTAGCGCAAGCGACCGGTGACGACATGATGATAGTACCAGTAGGAATCGCGCGCCCTTCGCCTGAAGCTGGCGCCGATGGTCGGCAACGAAGGCACTTCCGGCAGATGGGCGGCTTCGGCCAGGAACCATTCCTTGCTGCCCCGAAGGGACGATCGCGCATTCACGCCGTCCAGTTCCAGCGTCATCCAGTTGGGTCGGAGGTATCCTTCCTCCAGGACGAAGGTCCGCACACCGCGAAGCTTCGCAATCCCATGGGCCTTGACGTGATAGGGCCGACAATCTCCGAACAGCAGCAAGTCGGTAATCGACTGCTCCCGCAGCAACCGGTCGACGAAGGTCGGCCATTCCGAGAAAGTGCCTCGATAATCGATCGCGCCTTCCGGCCAGTCGAGCCGGTCACCGCCGCCGAGATTGACCCGGCAAACCCGATGCCCGCGCTCACGCAAGGCGTCGCCTAACCGACGAAAGAGCGGTCCGGGCGGACCTTGCAGCAACAGGAAGGAGCGAATGGGAATGGTCACACGGGATCGTTGCGATGAAGTCGTCGCTTTAGCCAGCCCACAATGCGGCGGGCAAGCACCAAGGCAGAGGCGCCGATGCTGCCTTGCCGCGTCCCGTGGGCAAGGCGGGCGACGGCTACCTCGGCAGAACATGGGAGGTTCGTCACCGGATCGACGTAGCGTGGGTAGAGAAGCAGCGTGGCAGCCGAAAGCTCACCCAGCGACCGCCGGGCCGTCCGCCGTGGAGGAATCGATCCCAGGTCGGTCGTCAGGCCCCATCCGGCGTAGAAGGGCACGCCGTAGGTCACCACGGCCTTGCCCCTGACCAGAGCCTCGAAGCCGGCCAGGGAACTGTTGACGTGAACTTCGTCGACGAGGTCGATCCACGAGGCAATCGAGCCCTCCCGTACGATCTCGTCGGCAAATTGAAGGGCTACGGCTTCGGGGACGACTCCCTTGCGGTGCCCGGCTTCGACGTCGGGATGCGGCTTGAACAGGACATAGGCATCGGGTCGGGCCGCCCGTACCCGCCTGAGCAGTTCAAGGTTGGTCAGTGGAGGACCGTCGATCGACAGCACGGCGCGATCATCCTCTACCTGCGCCGGGACGAGGACGTGCGGCTTCGGGGAACGCCGATCGAGCCGCTGATGACCGCTGTCATATTTGGTGAGCCCGAGCGTAGTGATCCGGCGCTGCAGACTGTCGAACCTGTCCAGAAGGTCCGGCGTGAACCGTCCACTCTGCAAGAGCTGCTCCAGCCTGCTGGGCGTGCGTCCATCGAAGTAGATGCCGATCGGATCGACGACGATCGACTGCGGAGGGACGCAATTCGCGCCAAGGCCGGCCGAGCGGATGAACCCGTCCTCGACTTCGATCAGCCTGACGCCTGAAGCTTCCAGTTCCGACAGGACAGCCGGCGCGGTGCGGGATCGCCAGACCGCGACGGCCTGCCCGGCAGTAAGTTCGGCAGGATCGCGGTCGAAGCGCTGCTTGTCGGAACCGCCCCACAATAAAGGCTCGGTGGTCGCACGTTTCCAGCCGGCGAATCCATAAATGGCAGCGATCTCGCGATTGGCATCGATCAGTTCGCGCCATTGGCGGCACAATGCGATCACTTCTGACCAGCTCATTGGCTCGTCGCCGAAAGGATCGCACATCAGGAAGCCACCGAGTGCCGCCTTCAGGAGTGGGCGAAGTTCCTGCCGGCCGAGCGGCCGTGCCGGCGCCGCAGATCCCGGTCGGCGAACCGGGACGCCCAGCAGTCCCGCGATCAGGTAATGGTCACCGCCCGGATCGCAGCTGATTTCCCGCGCAGCCGAAAGAAGGTGCCAGGGATCGACGTCAGCGCCCAACGTCGCCAGGTCGTCCGGACCGAGATGGTCAGGAAAGTCCCCGGGAACCGGCTGGGCGCCCCAGTAGCAGCCACCCACTCTCGCCTCGCGAATGAGCTCAGCCAGTTCGTCGAGGGTCTCGTCCGACAGATTTCCTGCGATTGCCGAGAGCACGAAGCCGTCATATCGCCGCCGCGGGAAAGGCGGGATCGAGAGAAAGGCGTGCGAACGGGCGCTCCGTCTCGATCGAATCACATCCATCGCGACCATGGTTCGGACGAGTTGCAGCGATGGCCGCGCACGCCTTTCTTTCAGCCGAATTTCAGGATGCGCTGGAGATATTTCGCATAGTCACTCTTACCCAGGCGTTCGATGGCCCGCTCCAGTCCAGCATCGTCGATGAAGCCCTGCCGCCATGCGATTTCCTCGGGACAAGCGATCTTCATTCCCTGGCGTCGTTCGAGCGTCGAGACGAATTCGGACGCTTCCTTCATGCTGTCGGGCGTTCCCGTGTCCAGCCAGGCGTAGCCCCTTCCCATTGTCAGCACGCTGAGCTCGCCGCGCCGCAGATATTCACGATTGACGTCGGTGATCTCATATTCGCCACGAGCCGACGGCGCGATGTTCGCAGCGATATCGACCACCTGTTCGTCGTAAAAATACAATCCCGTGACCGCCCAGTTCGACTTGGGCTCCTCGGGCTTTTCCTCGATCGACAAGGCGCGCCGCTCGTCGTCGAAAGCCACCACTCCGTAGCGCTCCGGATCGACGACCTGGTAGGCAAACACGCTTGCTCCACTGGGCCGGCTACCGGCTTCGTCTAGCAACTCAGGCAAGCCGTGTCCATAAAAGATATTGTCGCCCAGCACGAGGCAGGAGGGACTGCCGGCGACGAAGTCGGCGCCGATAACGAAGGCCTGCGCCAGGCCGTTGGGTTCGGGCTGCTGGGCATAGCTGATGGTCATCCCCCATGCCGACCCGTCGCCCAGCAGATGCCGGAACGCGCCTTGGTCGTGCGGGGTGGTGATGATCAGGACGTCCCTTATGCCCGCCAGCATCAGCGTGGTCAGGGGATAATAGATCATCGGCTTGTCGTAGACCGGCATCAGCTGCTTCGAGACTGCAAGCGTCATGGGGAAAAGCCTGCTGCCGCTCCCCCCCGCCAGGATGATACCCTTCACTTCGGTGCCTTTGCGTTGGGGGATTGAATAAGTTCGGCGACGACATTCGCGACCGATGCGCGCCAGGGCGAGAGGCGGATACCGTGGCGCTCGGCAATCCGGCTGCAATCGAGACGGCTGTTGGCAGGCCGCCGTGCCCTGGTCGGAAAGTCTCCGGTCGCAATCCGGACGACCGAGGCGCTTGGCCCGCCGAGCAACCCCGATACCGTGAAGACATGCTCGGCCAGGTCGGCCCAGCTTGCTTCATCGGGTGCGGCGAGGTGGAAGACCCCTCTCAATCCGGGGTCCGTGCTGCGGACGAGGTTATCGCCGGCCTCGAGGACAGCGGCAGCGATGTCGAGCGCTCCGGTCGGATTGCCGACCTGGTCCGCTACCACGCGAAGCTGCGATCGGTCCGCGGCGAGCTGCAGCATCGTCTTCACGAAGTTACGACCGAACGGGCTATAGACCCATGCCGTCCGCAAGACGGCGACATCGCCGTGCGCGGCCATGACCGCCCGCTCGCCGTCAAGCTTGGTACAGCCGTAGATGCCGGTCGGGTTGGGCGCATCATCCTCTCGATAGGGCCCGCTCTTCCGCCCATCGAACACATAGTCGGTCGACAAGTGCAGCAACGGCACTCCGATCCTGTTCGCGGCCTGCGCCACGGCCGCCGCCCCGGCGACGTTCACCGCCTCGGCGAAGCGGGGCTCCTCCTCGGCCTGATCCACGGCCGTGTAAGCGGCAGCCGAGACGATGAAGTCGGGCCTTGCGGAAGACAGCGCAGCGACGATGGTCTGCTCAGGAGCCGAAAGGTCTAGTTCCGGCCGCCCGATGGTCACGACCTCATGCCCGGACAACTGCCCCAACCGCTTCAGCGATCGAGCGACCTGCCCTTCATGCCCGGTGACCACGACGCGCACGAGGCTCAGCCTTCGGCTTTCTCGATGAGGCCCAGTCGCGAGCCCGCATAATGGTGCCGCAGCGGCTTCCACCACCATTCGTTGTCGAGGTACCAGCGCACCGTCGCCTCGATTCCGGAATCGAAATCATGCTCGGCGCGCCAGCCGAGCTCCCCTTCAAGCCGTGAGGCATCGATCGCATAGCGCGCGTCGTGACCCGGCCGATCGGCGACGAATTCGATCAATTCCTCGCGCGGGCGGGCAAGCGGGACCTGCGTATCGAGGACGGCGCAGATCCGGCGGACCACGTCGATATTGCGCCGCTCGTTGCGGCCGCCGACATTGTAGGTTTCCCCGAGCCGGCCACGGTCGACGATCAGGTCGAGCGCACGGGCGTGATCCTCGACGAACAGCCAGTCCCGGACATTCTCCCCCTTTCCGTACACCGGAAGCGGCTTGCCCTCCATCGCGTTGAGGATGGTCAGCGGGATCAGCTTTTCGGGGAAGTGATAGGGTCCGTAATTGTTGGAGCAATTGGAGACGATCACCGGGAAGCCGTACGTCCTGTACCAGGCCTTCGCGAGATGATCCGAAGCCGCCTTGGTCGCCGAATAGGGCGAACTCGGATCGTAGGGCGTATCTTCCCGGAACAGGCCTTCGGCACCCAGCGATCCATAGACTTCGTCGGTCGAGACGTGGAGGAACCGGAACCGGTCCTTTTGCGCATCGGGCAGGGCGTTCCAATGGCCCCGCGAGACCTCCAGCATCGTGAAGGTCCCGATCACATTGGTCTGCACGAAGTCGGCGGCACCGGTGATCGAACGGTCGACATGGCTTTCCGCCGCCAGATGCATGACCCGGTCCGGCTTGAAGTCGGCAAAGGCTCGCTCGATCGCACCACGATCGCAGATGTCGGTCTGGAGGAAACGATGGTTGGCGCGGCCCTGGACATCCTTCAGCGATTCAAGGTTGCCGGCGTACGTCAGGGCATCGACGGTGAGGACCTCATAGCCCTTTTCCAGCACCAGGAAGCGCACCAGGGCCGAGCCGATGAAGCCTGCTCCCCCGGTTACCATCACGCGCATCAACGATCTCCGATCGAGAAGAAAGGTGGCAGGTCGGTCAGCGCTGGCTGCGCCCGGTCCTTGCCCGAAAGGGTTTGAGGGTCCGCGATCTCGGGCCACTCGATGCCGACTGCAGGATCATTCCACGCCAGACCCTTGTCGCAGCCGGCGTTGTAATAGTCGGTCACTCGATAGGCGACGACGCTGTCCGGCAGCAGGGTGCAGAAGGCATGACCGAACCCCACCGGAACCCACAATTGGTTGTTCAGCTCGGGAGTCAGGACGACCGAGGCCCATCGACCGAAGGTTGGTGAGTCATGACGCAGGTCGACCGCGACGTCGAAGACGGCCCCGCTCAGGCATCGCACCAGCTTGCCCTGAGCCGCAGGCGAGGTCTGGAAGTGGATGCCGCGGATCGTGCCCGCCTTCACGCTGAGCGACTGATTGTCCTGAACGAAATCGATCTTGCCGGCATGCTCCTGGAACGGTTCGGCACGGAAGATCTCGGAGAAATAGCCGCGCTCGTCGCCGATCTTGCGAGGGACGATTTCGAGAAGACCAGCGGGGTCCAGCGGTGTGATCTGCATGGCATGGCTCGCAACGAGAGAAGGCCGCAAGCCATCCCGACGACGGAGGGCTTTACCTGCTCGGCATCGTTAATCAATCAGCTTAGCGAGCCACGGATCGAGCGCGGCGAAATGAAGCGCCCAGTCGGGCACCTGGAAGCCCTTCATCCGGGCCAGCTGGACGTCGCGTTCGCCGCCTTCGGCGGCAAAGGCAATGATCGCCCGCTCCCACGCCTCGACGTCATCGGGATCGAGATAGGTGGGAATATCGCCCGCCACTTCGCGATAGACCGGAAGGGCGCTCGCGATGACGGGCGTTCCGAACTCCAGGGCTTCGAACACCGGCATGCCATAGCCTTCCGCATGAGACGGCATCAGCAGTGCACGGGCTCCCGACAGCAATCGGCTCAGTTCCCCGTCGGAACAGCGGGAGCGTTCCTGGACGATGGGGGCGAGTGGACCAAGTGCATCGAGCCGCGCGAGCACTTCCTCCGCCTGCCAGCCCCGGGCCCCGACGATCACGAGTTTGGGCGCCCCATCCCCGAAGCGCTCGAACAGCCGGCGCCAGACGTCGAGCAGGAGGCGATGGTTCTTGCGGCCTTCAATCGTGCCGAGGACGAGGAAATAGGGGTCCCCGCCCGCTGGCACCGAGGCCGGCCGCTCCAGCGTGCGGCCGCTCAGCCAACCGACGACATGGGGCGGCATCGGCATTCCAAGTCGCGCCGCCTGAGCCGCGAGATCGTCGATCGTCGCCTGCGAATTCCCGACCACGCCGGACGCGCTGGCAAGAACGGTGCGGATCCGCCGCTCGTGCTTCCGATCCTCGCCCGGCCGGCAATATTGCGGATGGGTCAACGGAATGAGATCGTGGATCAGGTACACCGCGCGAAGGCGGTGCCGCTTGATCCAGCGTGGCAGCGCTGCATCCTCCAACCCGGTATGTCCGACGTTCAGGTACAAGGCTCCGGACGGGGTCCGCTGGCGAACTGCGGACAGTCCCGCCTTGGCGGCGAACAGCGCGAAGCGGCTTCGGAACCTCGGACCGCCCGACAGCAGAAGTGCGAACAGCCTGTCGGAATCGCGCGGGGACAGGGTGAACACCCAGCCCTTGCGCTGGATCACGGCTTGCGCGCTCCCGGCGAAATGCTCGACATAAGCGAGGCACACCCGATCGACGCCGGTCGGCAGGTTGCCGCGCCAGCGCCGCCAGATCAGCCTGGTGACGTCGAGGAGCAGGAGTGTCGAGGGGCTCAGTTCGGCAAATCCGTCAAACGCGCGGCGGCCCCGTCCCACAGCGCCTGATCGGTCGCGACCAGCAGTCCCACCTTCGCGTCGTCGACCCGGTAGCCGCTGCCGTCCAGCCGAGCACAGCGGCCGCCAGCCTCCTCGATCATCAGGGCCCCTGGGGCATGATCCCAGGCAAGCGTTCGCTCGTAAAGGGTCAGGTCCGGCCCGCCGCTCAGCATCGCCGGATAGTGGGCCGCGGCGCAGCGGGGAATGTCGACGATCCGGTAGTGACCCTCAAGCCTGGACCTCACGGCCTGCAGCCGCTCGGGTCGACGTTGCAGCAAGGGAGAGAGACCGATCACCGGCGGGACCTCCGCCCCTCGTTCGCACCGCACTGGTTGGCCATCGATCCAGCAGCCGGCCCCCGCAGCCGCCCAGCAAAGCCGGTCAGCGAGGGGATCGAGGATCCATCCACCGACGGTCCGCCCGCCGCTGGCCAGCGCGATCATGATCCCGAAAGGCTCCTGCCCCTCGGCATAATAGCCCGTCCCGTCGAGGGGATCGACGATCCAGCACAGAGGGTCGCCTAGACGATCGAGCAGGCCGGGCCGTGCGTGAACCGCTTCTTCACCGACGATGGAGGCTTCGGGGAGGATTGCGGCCAACCCCTGCTCCAGCATCGCCTCGCACTCGCGATCGGCAATCGTCACGACTTCGCCGGCGCTTTTCTCTTCGGCGTCTCCGCTCGCAAGCGTCCGGAAGCGTGGTAGCAGGACCTCGCTCGCCGCCCTTCGCATTAGTGCGGCGACCTCCCCGGTCAGACCCGCGGCAAGGCGCCCGGCTTGCAGCCGTGTCGCCTCAGCTCGGCTCACGGCCGCCCAGCCCCGCCTGCTGCAGGCGCAGCAGGTCCGCGACAATCGCCTCGAGCTCGTTCAGCGGAATGGCATTTGGCCCATCCGACAGCGCCTCAGCGGGATTGGGGTGGCATTCCATGAACAGACCGTCGACGCCGACCGCAACCGCCGCCCGCGCCAAGGGATGGACGAACTCGCGCTGCCCACCGGACCGATCGCCAAGGCCGCCGGGCAACTGGACGCTGTGGGTCGCATCGAACACCACCGGACACCCCGCCTGCCGCATCAGCACGAGACTGCGCATGTCGACGACCAGGTTGTTGTAGCCGAAGCTCGTCCCCCGCTCGCACACGGTGAAGTGATCGTCCCGAACGCCCGCCGCAGCCGCCGCGGCCCGTGCCTTGGCGATCATCGGTACGACGTCGGCAGGCGCCATGAACTGCGCTTTCTTGAAGTTCACCGGCCGACCGCTCGCCGCGGCGGCCTCGATGAGATCGGTCTGCCGGGCGAGGAAGGCGGGCGTCTGCAGCATGTCCACGACCTCGGCCGCGGCACGCACCTGATCGGGCGAGTGCACGTCGGTCAGAACCGGCAGGCCGGTGACCCGCCTCACCTTGTCCAGGATGGCCAGGCCTTCGTCGAGGCCAACCCCGCGAAAAGACGTGGCCGCCGTCCGGTTGGCTTTGTCGAAGCTGGCCTTGAAGATCACCGGCAGACCATGCCGCCGGGCGATCCCGGCAAGCACCTCGCCTACCTGCAGGCACAACTCCTCGCTCTCGATCGCGCATGGTCCGGCGATAAGGAACAGCTGTCCCTTGCTGGTGATCGGAAATTGCAAGTTCACAACCTCGTTCGTTCGGCGTCTTGGCCTGGGCCGGCCTCGTATCAAGTCGGACGGCGGCCCTAGCGCACGGTCGATTGCGCGGTTGCGACGGGCAGGAACAGCTGGCTGACCAACTGGACGAACTTGCTGACCTGATTGGCGCGCGCATTACCGACGTACAACAGGTCGCGATCCCGCATCATGAACCGCTGCGACAGCAGGTAGGCGCCGGGCTGCATCATGTTGAGGCTGTACACCGTCGGCCGGTCGACGCCCGCCGCATCCTTGTCCATGCGGAACACGAAGATGGCCGCCGCATCGCCCTGGTTGGGATTGGCACCGCCGCCCAGCGCCACGGCCTGGGCGAGGCTCAGCGAGGATCGGGGGAAGGTGATCTCCTCGGCCCGGCTCGCCGCTCCCAGGACCGAAAAGGTCTGCGGGCGGCTGATGACCGACACCCGGTCGCCCGGTGCCACCCGAATGTCCTCGGCGGGCAGGTCGAGCAGGTCGCTGAGCCGCATCTCGAAAGTCCCGCCATTGCGCTCCACGCGCGCCACGGCATCCTTCGCCTGCCCGCGATAGCCTCCCCCGAGCGCAATCGCATCGGACAGCGTTTCCCGGTTGGTGGTGAGGACCAGGCGCCCGGGGCGAGCCACTTCGCCGCCCAGGATGATGCTGTTGGATACCGAATCGCCAACGGTGACGATCACCTGCGGGCTTTGCGACTTCCCTCGCAAGCCACCCTGGATGGCAGCCTGCAGCCCGGCGGCGGTCCGGCCGGCGGCCCGCACTTCGCCGACGAACGGAACCTTGATCATGCCCCGGTCGTCGATGCGCATCGCCGGCAGTCGTTCGGCGGTAGAGCCTGCGGGAATGCCGAATGCCGCGCTCTCCCCGGCACCGACGATCGATCCGCCGCCGAACAGGCTGACCCCGACCTCGTAGATGGCGACGTTCACGACATCGCCCGGCCCGAGGAGGTCGGTCGGACGCTGGCCGGCGTCCCGCAGGGTCGGGACGATCTTGGCCGGTGGGAGCGGGAGATCGGCGACCCCGGCGACGTTCACCAGCTTGTAGGGAAAGGGCGCCTCGGTGATGTCGGCGCTCTTCCGGATGGCCGACCCGGTGGGCCCGCTGCTCGGCAGGGTCGAACAACCGCTGACCAGAAGGCAGGCCGCAAAGGCCGCAAACGACCGTCGACCAAGACTTACCGACTTCGGCAAACGCATTATATCTCCGACATTTAGCTGGTGGCTGGGGCTGACCCGCGCGGTCTACCACTCAGCCACCGGAGGGCGCAAGTCGGCATGCGGCCTTGCCCTCGGCGTTTCCGTCGTCAAAGAAGGCGGCGGCCGCCACTCCCCCATCATGCGCCGCTGATCCGGCAGAAGGTCTCAAAGCGTGTCCCGGTTCTGGCGCAATTCCTTTCGGCTACTGAGATATCGTCCGGCGCAGGCCCTGCTCGCAATCTACTGGCGGGTGTCCCGAAGAAGGGTGCGCGCCGGGAATGTCGTGCGCGACGCGGCCAGGGACCTGCCGCTGGCCTACGACATGTGGCTCGATGAGGAGGACCGGCGGCTGGCGGGCCACAGCAGCGTGCATCCCGACGAGGCCGCGCCCACCTTCGCCATTCTCCTGGTCGGGACCGAAGAGGCCGCGGAAGGAATGGTGGATCGCTCGAGGCGGTCGGTCGAGGCGCAGACCTATTCCGCCTGGTCGTTTTACCCCTCTTCGGTCACGGATTTCCGGTCCGGGGCCACGACCGTCGATGGCGACTACGTCCTCCTGCTGCATGTCGGTGATCGACTGCCCAGGTCGGCGCTGTTCAGGCTTGCCGAGCAGATCGTCGAGGACCGCCCTGCCCTGCTCTATGGCGATGACGACCGCCCGTCGCTTCGTGGCAAGGAGCGACAGCCGTGGTTCAAGCCGGCCTGGAACGAGGAGATGTTCCTCGCCCTCGACTATCTTTCGCCGGCCCTCGCCGTCCGCCGCGACATCTTCGATCGGGTATCGGAGCGGGCTGCGCCCGATCTGCCGTTCGATGCCTTCCTCGTCGACCTCGTCATGGCTGCTTCGCCGGAGATCGTTCACGTCCCGGCGATCCTCAATCACGCCGGGGCGCCGCCCCTCCCCCGCCCTGAAAGGTTGAGCGCCGTTGCGCGGCATCTCGGCGACCGCGCCCGGTGCCTCCCCGGGCCGTTCGATACGGTGCACGTGCACTGGCCGCTGCCCGACCCACTGCCGCTCGTCAGCATCATCGTGCCGACCCGCGACAAGGTCGACCTGCTGCGGGCCTGCCTCGAGAGTGTGTTCGAGAAGACGGCCTATCAGCCCTATGAGATCATCGTCGTCGACAATGGCAGCAGCGAGGCTTCGACCTTCCGTTACTTCGATGAGTTGGCGTCGCGGCCGAACGTCAAGCTGATCCACTCGGCTGCCGCCTACAATTTCTCCGCGCTCAACAATCTGGCGGCGCGCCAGGCCCAAGGGTCGTTCCTGCTGCTTCTGAACAACGATACGGAAGTGATCTCGCCCGAGTGGCTGGATGAAATGATGCGCTATGCCTGCCGCGAGGATGGCGGAGCTGTGGGCGCGAAGCTCCTCTACGAAGACGGGTCGATCCAGCATGCCGGGGTCGTGGTCGGAATGGGGGAGGCCGCGGGCCACGCCCACCGCTTCCAGGCTCCCGACGATCCCGGCTATTTCTGGCAGGCGCATGTTCCGCACTTCGTCAGCGCAGTCACGGCTGCCTGTCTGCTTGTTCGCCGCGACAAATATGAGGCCGTGGGCGGGCTGGACGAGGAGGGGCTGCCGATAGCCTACAACGATGTCGACCTGTGCCTGAAGCTGGAGCGGGCAGGCTGGCGCAATGTCTATACGCCGCATGCCCTGCTGTATCACCACGAGTCGAAGTCGCGCGGCAACGACCTGTCTGTCGAACATCTCGACCGGTACATGCGCGAACTGAGGATCTTCCAAGAGCGATGGGGTGCGCGGACCTATGCCGACCCGCTACACAACCCCAATCTGGATCGCTACAGTGAACGATATTCGATCAACCTTCGGCGCTAGGACCGGTCGTGCCTGCCAATAATCCATTGCCCGGCGTACCGCTGGTCGAGTCTCCCCTGTTCCGGTCGATGCTAGACGACCTTGGACTCTCCCCCGAAGAGCGGCGCATCGCGACCGACCTCCACGAGCGCGGCTATGCCGTCATCGACTTCCCCGATCCGGCGATCGGGGAGCGCGTGGATCGGATCAAGAAGAGACTCGCGCCGCGCTTCGGGATCGATCCAAACGATACCTCGACCCGGCTCGAGACGGGCGGGCTGCAGCGGGTGCAGGACGCCTGGCGCGAGGACGAGGACGTCAGGGCCATCGCGACCAATCCGGCCGTCCTGTCGCTGCTCGAACGTCTGTACGGCCGGCCGGCCATTCCCTTTCAGACGCTGAACTTTCCGATCGGTACCGAACAGAAGCTGCACAGCGACTCCAACCATTTCTCCAGCATACCGGAACGCTTCATGTGCGGGATCTGGCTGGCCATGGAGGACGTGCACGCCGACGCGGGTCCCCTCACCTACGCCCCGGCGTCTCATAAATGGCCGATCGTCAGCAACCTTATGATCGGCCGCCGCGGAACGGGCGGCGCCCTGCAGTCCGCGCAGGACCCCTTCGAAGACGTGTGGAACGCGATGCTGGCGGCCAGCGGATCGCAGCAGGAAGTCCTGCTGATCCGCAAGGGTCAGGCCATGATCTGGGCTGCCAACCTGTTGCATGGCGGCAGCGTTCAGACCGATCACAGTCGCACGCGCTGGTCGCAGGTGACCCACTATTATTTCGAGGATTGCATCTACTACACGCCCGCCTTCTCGGACGAAGCGCTGGGCGACCTTGCCGTCCGGTCGATCTTCAACATTGCCGCAGATCGCCCGCAGCCGAACCTATATCTGGGCGAGGTGCTCAAGGCGAAGGACGATGGCGCAAGGGACGAGGCCGGGACTGGCCGCCGCAGATTTCCCTGGCAGCGCAAGCCGCGACCGGCCGGGCGTCTCCAGCCGCAGGCCGAACTTCCGGGCGATTTCGACGCCGCGGCCTATCTCCGGCTGAACCCGGACGTCGCCGAGGCGGGAATGGACCCGGCCGAACATTATCGCACCTTCGGCTATCGCGAAGCACGACCCTATCGACAGGGTTGATCGTCACAGGTGGTTGTAGCGGTCGAGGGCCTCCTCGATGTCGCCGTACAACCGTGCCTTTCCGTCGTGGATGATCGCCGCTCCGTTGCAGAATTCCCGAACCAGGTCCGCACTGTGCGACGCGAAGATCAGGGACCGGTCGTGCCTCTTCTCGAATAGTTCGTAGCGGCACTTCTCGAAGAAATTATGGTCGCCGACCATGATCACTTCGTCGACGAGATAGCAGTCGAACTCGATCGCCAGCGACAAGGCAAAGGCAAGCCTTGCACGCATGCCGGACGAATAGGTCTTTACCGGCATCTTGAGCTGCGCGCCGAGCTCGCTGAAATCCGCGATGAATTCCTTCAGCTCGCTATATTCGTGGCCATAGATGCGGGCGATGAAGCGCGCATTGTCATAGCCCGTCAGGCTGCCTTGGAAGCCGCCTCCGAAGCCGAGCGGCCATGACACGCTCATCTGTCGCGTAATCTTGCCCGCCGTCGGCAGTTCGACGCCGCCGATCAGCTTGATCAGGGTCGTCTTGCCCGCGCCGTTGCGGCCAAGGAAGCCGATCCGCTGCCCCTTCTCGATCGCCAGATCGAGGCCCCGCAGCACTTGCTTGCGGCCCGACCCCATCGGATAGGATTTGCTGAGACCTTCGCAGACGATCATTCGACGACCAGATCGCGCCGGACGCGCCGGCAGAGTATGAGCCCGAACAGGGTCAGCACCAGGCAGGCGGCGGTGGGAACGAAGAAGCCATATTCAGCGTCCACGCGGCTACCGAAGATCCCGTCGCGCATCATCTCCATCGCATGCACGAAGGGCGAATACCAAAGCACCGCCTGCGCAGGGGGAGTAAGCCACGACATCATGGTGAAGGTGCCGGAGAACGGGATGGCGATGTAGGTGGTGAGCGGAACCAGCTTCTCGAGGATATCGGACTGCTCTGACAGCGGCGCGAGGCACAGGACGAGCGCGAGGGTGAACCAGGCGTAGTAGAACCAGCCGACCAGAAAGATGCCCAGATTGGCGGGAACGGGGAACTCGCCGACCGCGATCAGCAGGATCGCGATGAAGACATAGGCCATCATCGCACCGATCAGCTCGACGAAGAAGCGAACAAAGATGAAGTCGAGCACCTGTATCTGGCGATGATAGAGCAGGCTGCCGTTCACGCTGAACACGCGAACCGATCTCTGCAGCGACTGCCGGAACAGGGTCAGCGGAATATAGCCGGTGGCGACAAAGGCGATGACGCTGACGCCATGCTCCTCGGGGCCCTTCATGAAGCGCCACAGGACACCGACCACAAGCGCGAACAACAGGGGTTCGGCCATGATCCACAGGAAGCCGATGTTCTCCCGCCCGAAGCGGGTCACCAGCTCGCGCAGCATGAGGGCGCTGATCACCCTCCGCTGGATACCCCAGCCGGCAGCCAATCGACTCACATCAATCCTCGGGTGAATGCTCGAGAATGCCGACGATCAGCATCCAGCCGATGAAGTAGAGGCACAGCGACGCCCCGAGGATGGTCAGCACCTGCCGCCAGCCGTTGGGCAGGGCGGGATCGTCGGGACGATTGGGCTCCACCACCCGCTCGAGATAATATTGCTGCTTCTGCGATTCCGTCCGCGCCTGCTCGAGCGAGGTGTTCGCGGCCGTCAGCATCTGCGTGGCGAATTCCTGCTCTACCTGCAGTTTCTCGAACGTCGCCAGCTTCGAGGAGATGGCGCGAGGCGAGCCGACCGCGCGGCTGTTCTGCTTGTCGATGGCCGTGCCGACGGCGGCGATCCGTTCGCGGAGCGCCGGAATGGCTGGGTTGAGAGGCGCCACCTGGACCATCAGGTCAAGCTGCGCCTGCAACGCCGCCTGCTCGGTCACCAGCCGATTCGAGATTTCCAGAACGCCCTGGGCCTGCCGCTCCGGATCGATGATATTGCTCTGGTTGCGGAACGCGCTGAGCGACACACGGGCATTGCGAACGCGTTCCTCGGCCTGCAACAGCCGTCGCTCCGCTTCGCTGATGGCGCGGTTTTCGGCGCGCTGGTTCAGGCGATTGACCAGTCCCTCGCTGAGATCGAGGAGGCGGGCATTGATCGCCAGGGCATCCTGCGGGGTGAAGGCTTCGACCTGCAGCACCGCCATGTTGCTTTCGCTGTCGATGTCCGCGGACACGCGACTGTTATAATAGCGGAACAAGTCTTCGAAGGTGGTGCCGCGGAAGGGCTTGGGGAACCGTGACAGGAAGTCCGCCCCCCGCTCGGCATACAGGTCACGAACGTTCAGCTTGGCCTGCAAATCCTTGAGCGCGTTGCGCGACCGAAGATACTGGAGGATTTCCTTGGTCTGCTCGCTTCCCATCCCGAAGCCGGTGGTCTGGACGATATTGGCAAGCGACAGCGACTGGGTCGGCCGCTGATTGGGCGACTTGATCACGAAGCTTGAATAACTCACGTAGACCGGCGTCGCGATGAACGCATAATATACGATGGCAAGCAGAGTCGGCAGCCCGACGAACAGGCCCATGAAGCGATGCCGATAGAACCACGACCGACGCTGCGATTGCCGGATGACTTCCGTCAGGGCCTCGTGATCGAGATTGTTTGCGTTCATTCCTAAACCTCTTGAGGCGTCGCAGCGCTGGCGCCAGCCTCTTAAACATAGTTTTCTGGCGCTTAGCTGAAGCGGAGCGGTCTGGCCAGAAAAGTCCGCGCGCCAGGCGGCGGATCCCGAACGGTCGTCGGACCGGCACCGGCAAGCCGGAGGCACGAAGCCTGTCACGCGTGCGCAGTTCGCTTGGACACGACCGACGTGCCGGTTATGCACCTCTCCGGCCTTGGGGCCAGCGCGAGGATACTCGCCAGCGGACGCAGTACGGAGCCGAAGATGGACTATTACGAGTTCGAGACGAGAAATCTTCGAGCAGCAGAACAGGCCAGGGTGCGGCTGTTCGGTTCCCGGGAGGTCGGGGAATGCAATCAGCGGCTACGTCACTCGGGGTTCGTCAACTGTTGCGCAGCGCAGGACCAACCGTCGTTCGTCATGTTCAACAATGCCGACGACGTGGTGGCCGCACATTATTATTATGCCGGGCCGCATAGCTTCGAGACCGATACCTTGCGCCTCTGGGTGCACCTCGCCCGGCAAGCGAACTACATCTATGACGTCGGGGCCTTCTCGGGGGTTTTCTCGCTCGCCGCCGTGGCCGCCAATCCGACCTGTTTCGTGATGGCGTTCGAACCCGCCTTCAACACCTACAGCCGGCTGCTCATCAACGTTCGGGCGAATGCGTTCGACGATCGCATCGCGCCTCTCCGGGCAGGGGTCGGCAGTAGCGAAGGGACGCATGACCTGAGGCACCCGTCGGGGGTCTACGTCCTTTCCAGCGACGAAAGCTTCGTGGAGGACCGGGTCAGCAAACCCTGGTTCACCGAAACCGTGCCGATGGTCAGCCTCGACCAGCTTCTCGCCGACCAGGACCGCTACAGGACCCAGATCGTGCTGGAAGTCCCCTTCCCGTCGGTCGATCTCATCAAGATCGACGTCGAGGGATATGAGCCCGAGGTCCTCAAGGGGATGACACAGGTCGTTGCGCGCGACCGACCAACGGCCATCATCGAATTGTTCGATGTGTCCGAAACCGCCGGTGTGCTCGCCTTGCTGGGCCCGGGCTACCAGGCGCGATATCTACAGGGCCTGCCCTATACGCCGACCGGCGCGAACGTGGTGTTCATCCACGAGCAGAAGCTGCACCAGATCGCGGGCTACGAGGAAGCGCACGGCCCGTTGCGGCAGATCACTCCGGCCTGAACGCTCCGGCGTCCGGCAGGCGATGCCTCCGCCTCAGCGCCATTTCTGATCGGAGGCAAAGACCACCGCGACCACGCCCCACAGGCTGTCACGCCAAAGCGGACGGCTGAAGCGGCGTACGGGGTTCGAGCCGTCAACCATGTAGACCGGCTCCACCCGGCTGAGTTCGTCGAGAGCATCGCAGACGCCCTTGAAGGTCTCGTCGCCTTCCCACACGCTGTCGTGAAACAGAATGACGCCGTCATCTGCGACATATTGCTCGTAAAGGGCATGGTCGCACATGGCGCCATAGGCGGTGTGATCGCCGTCGATGAAAATGCCGTCCAGCTTGCGTTCGCCAAGCAGTCGGCCGACCTGCGCGACCACCTCGGGATCGCGGCTCGACCCGATCACGACGTGATATTGCTGGGACGGCTTGAGCGAGGCCCGAAGCACGGCGTCGCGCTCTTCGTCGGCCTGGATGTCGACCCCAATCAGGATCGCATCATCGTCGAGCAGCGACGCGACGTAGGAAAGATTGCCGCGGTCGAAGATGCCGATCTCGAGATAGGTCTTCTTGCCGCGCAGCAAGCGGAAGGCGCGCAAGACGTCGGCCACATAGGGCTCGGCGTAATCGCCGACGCGGAACTTCCCTCGTTGCTCAACCGTCGCGGCGATCTCGTCGTCGGTCGCCTTGGGTTGAACGACGCTGAGCCGGGGATCGACGACGTAAAACGAACGGGGCAACGGCGCAAACGGAGCGCCGACCTTGTATTCGTCCAGGTTCAGCGTCTCGATCTTGCGCGTGGCTTCGACATATTGGGTCGAATAGAGACCTTCGTTTTCCATCTGCACCAATCCTTTATTGACTATCGAAGCTGTTCCAGGCGCGGCTCACCAGAGCTTAACCGATCGTATTGTTGTCCGACTGCAATTCCACCCCGACGAACACTATTTCGGCGTTGGCCTCGCTTCCGCCGTCGGGCACCCGGCTGATCAGCAGCATCTTGTCATTGCCCTTGCTCACCCCGAGGCACGGGAGGAAGATCTTCAGATCGGCGCCGGGCTCGATCTTGCTCCATCCACTCACCGCCATTTCCTCGGCATGCTCGCCGCTCTCTACGATCTGCCGGATCCGGTCGGCGGAAACATTCGAACGCGCAAGGGCGATGGCGACCATCGCGCCGTCATTGTCGGAGCTGAAGTTGCGGACATAGCCGGTGACCGCGCTGACGCGGCGAGACACGCCGGGCAGTTCGGCGATCGTGATCTCGCCATCGATCGGGTGAACCAGCACACCGACGGAATTGTGCCAGCCGACCGGCTCCCACTGGCGATCCCTGCGGGCGGGGCTGATCCGCAGCGCCTGACGAAGCTGGTTGTGGTCAAGCGCGATGGGTCCCCCACCTTCGCTCGGGACCTGCACCGGTTCGACGCTCAGGAGCCTCGCCTGCCAGCCCGCCGATCGACCGAGCTGATCGAGCAGCCCCGCCGAAATGCGCTTGGTCGTTTCGACCTTTCCTCGCGCCACCAGATCGAGCGTACCCGCGACCATCGGCAGAACCGCGATACTCTCACCGTTCAAGGCACAGGTTCGGGCAAACACCTCGAACCACAGGCCGCCGGCAAGCGGATCGAAGCCGGTGCGTCGGATCGCATCGAGGCTGACCAGGCTCATGGCCGGAGCGATGCGTCCGGACAGCAGGGCGGTCGACGGAGCGGCCCCCGAATAGACCTTGAGGTGATCGCTTCTCGCGGTCAAACCGTCGATGCCTTCGACATGCCCTCCGACCAGGGCGAGCGACGGATTGGCCGCGTGAACGTCGAACGCGCTGCCGACAAAGGCCGCATTCGGTTCGTAGCCGAACGGGAGCAGCAGCACCGCGCCATCGCCAAGCGCGAGCAGGCGGTGGGCGAACATCGACGGACATTCGCGGTTGCCCGAGCTGAACGCGACGGTCCACCCCCGCTTCCGGATCGCCTCGGCCTCGGGATCACCCTCGTCGAAGCTTCCCCGGGGGATCTGGATGATGATGTCGGAGGTCCGGCCCTGGGCCCGAAGTGCCTGCTCGAGGTCGGCCGCCACGTCGATATGGCGATAGACTTCGGAGGTCGAATTGGCGCCATAGCAGAAGACGCGATGGGGCGTTGCGCCCGCTTGAACCGGGGCGCTTTCCCCATCTCGGTGGCTCAGCCAGTAAGGTGCGCTCGGCGCGACCTCGATGCCGCCGGTCGGGCGCCACGTGAGGGCGTCGTGCATCGTCGCTGCAAGTGACTCCACCGATCCGTCGAACAGCAGGCAGTTCTCGCGGTCGCGCCAGCGGAAACCGTTGCCGAACGCCGGGCAGACGCCGTTCAGGATGACCTTGCGCCCGGCCAGGGCCGCCTCGAACGCGAACAGGCACAGGCTCTCGTAATCGGACGGCACGATCACGATCGAGCGGTCGATATAATGTTGCCGCTCGTCGGAATCGGCGCGTTCGACGAACCTGATCCGCTCGGACAGCTTGTCCGGAACGAGCGACTTGAGATTGTCGATGAAGACCCGGTCCCAGCCGCCGCAGACCAATCGGAACGTCCCGCGGTAATCCGGCTGGGTCTCGAGGTAGAGGATCGCGGCGCGGATGAAGAGATCGGGCCGCTTGACCGGTTGCAGGCGCGATCCAAACAGGAAATCGCGTGCGTCGTCGGCCGGTGGGACTTCGACTTCGTCGGCACCCACGTAGGTGCCCGGAGCCGTCCGGATATAGACCGGCGGGAATTCGAGAACCGTTCGTCCGTCCCACCTCTCCTGCAAGGCGTAGTTCCGGGCGGTATAGTCGATGATCGCGGGATCGTGCCCAACGATCAGGTCGGCATTGGCGAACAGATGCCGCTCGGCATCGAACATGATGCCGGCCCAATGGCCGGGGTCGTAGGCAAAGCGCTCGACGCCGTAGAGAATGCCCTGGGTGGAATGAACGCGGGCGCTGATGACCGTCTCGGCAAAGTCCATCCCGGCGCGCTTGGCTTCGAGGCTGGCGACTGCCCAGCCGCCGAAGTCGGGGAATTCAACGAAGTCGAACGGGCGACCGATACGCTCCTGAGCGAGACGAAGCCCGAGGTAATAACGGTAGGATTCGCCGTACAGCCACTCGCTCGTCCAGGGATATTCCTCCGCCTTCGCAAGCAACTGCGCCAGTGGCGAGGGAACCGACTTCAGCGCCGGGCAGACATGCAGCGTGGCAAGGCCGTCGAGGGCTTGTTCCAGCACCTCGCGGGCGTCGGCACGTGAAGACAGCAGGATCGGCGGAACCAGAAAGTGGATGTCGGCCGGCGAGCCGAGATCCTGGTTGTGACGGGCGAAATTGTACAGCATCCGCCCGATCCCGCCCGGCCCCAGCGGGTAGAGCTCGTTGGTGACGAGGCAGACCGACGGCTTTCCGGCAGACATCGTCGATCAGAGCTCCAGGAAGTCGGCGTAGGAACGGGTGGCGAACCCGTGGCGCGAGGCCAGGTGGCTCGCGATCATCCCCTCCATCTCGGCGGGGTTGTCGCGGACGACGTCGACGATCCGTTCGATATCCTTGGCCAGTAGCGCCGGATTGTCGAGGTGATAGGTGGTGCAGAGCCGGACCAGCGGGTCGTCCGCAAACTCCGCCACATCGAGGGGCCCGGTCAGCGACGGCGTCCCCACCGCGAAACTTTCGAGCTGGGTCATCGGCTGGCACTCGGCCAGGGTGGCGACAAGGGTCAGGGAACTGCGTGCCATCTCGTCGAGCAGGTCGCGCCCACGCAGATAGCCCACCAGCCGGAGCTTCGCGAGATCGTAGATATCCTCGAGCCCGTTCGGGAAGTTCGCGGTTTTGACGAGGTCCACGTTGGCCGCCAGCGAAGCGCCCAGCAGGTTCGTGTAAAGGTTCTTGCGCCAGCCCACATCGAGCGGTGCATAGACCTCTACCTGCTCGGAGCGTCGACCGCTCACCATCGGGATATTGGGCGCGTAGTTGATGATCGTGCCGCGCCAGAAGCCCTCGATTGCGTCGCCGAAATTGGGTTTGACCGAAGCGATGCCGTCAAGCACGCCGAACCGCCGACGGCTCAGCAGCTTGGCGATGACCTGCATCTCGAAATGATGGTCGAACTGCGCCGAATTGACGTGGCTCACCATGTAGAACTTTACGTTGGGTCCAAGCGCCGAGCGCAGGAACAGCAGCAGTGCATCCGCATTGCTGGAATAGCCCTGCACGCAGATACGCTCGACACCGAGACGCGAGATCTCCTCCGCGATCATCTTCTTGCCGTCGACATCGATCGCTTCGTGAGCGGAGATCAGCAGCTTGTGCCCGGGGCTGTAGGCGGTGGCCTGGCGGATCCCGTGCCATTCGTGATGCGCCACATGGAGCACCTTGTCGAAACCGTCGGCCGAATGGCTGCTGCGGGTCATCGGCAGGCTGTCGAAGATCGGTCCGACCTGGCTCGCCGCTCCATCGGGCCGGGCCGCGGACAGGGCGGCCTGGGGCGCCGGCACGAACTCCCCGCTGGCCCGGACCCGGCCTTCGTGGCGGCCATGCATGAGGAAGTGATTGAAGCCCGACTTCTGATTGCCGGCGCGAACCTGTTCCGCGACATCGGGATAGGCGGTCAGATAGGCTTGTTCGTCGAAGTCGCGCGGGGGCGGAACCCGCAGTTCCAGTTCGCTGAGCAGGGGCAGTACCGTGCTCCACGATGCGTTGGGCTGCAACGGCCGGAGTTTGCGGTACTTGAGCAGGGTGCCCAGCTTGCGCTCGGCCAGCTTCGCGTTGATCGTGCTGATGGTCCAGCTGAGATCGCCATCGCCGCGCGACAGGGTCTGCACCATGGGAAGCGCCTGAGCCTCGTGGCGCGCCTGCGAGGAATGGCTGTCGGCGGGACCGGGGCTCGCCCCGCTGAGCGCCAGTCGAAAGGTGACCGCGGAGTTTCCGATATTCCGGCGCAGGAAATCGTTGCGAACGATCGCCGTATATTTCTGATGGAGCGCGAGGGAGCCCACCACGGTGTTCTGATATTCAGGCGCGGTCGAACCCGGCTTGTCGCGATGATGATAATTGGCCAGCGGCTTGGGCAGGACACCGATGTTCGCGCGGAGCAGGAACTCCATGTTGAACAGCCAGTCGCCAAGCACCGGCAGCCCCTCGTCGAACCCCCCGATCTGCTCGAGGATGTGACGCCGGAAGAGAAACGAGATCGGCGGAAACAGATTGCGATCGATCACCGTGTCGAGATCGATATGCGTCAGCTTGTTCTGATAAGGCTTCTCGTCGAGCCGTACGATCTCGTTTTCACGGACCAGTTCGGAAACATAGGTCGAGTGGGTGACGACGCCGCCATAGAGCTGCCCTTCGTCGGATTGGAGAAAGCCGACGGTTTCCTCAAGGAAGGTCGGTTCCCAGCTGTCGTCATCGTCATGGATAACGACGAAATCCGAGGAGGCCGCGTCGACACCCTGGTTGGAAGCCGCTTCCATGCCCTTCGATCGCGGATTGGACAGAAAGCGCCGGCGATCGGACGGAACATCGCTCTGCTCCCAGATCCGACGCGCTTCCTGCTCGTCGCCGCCGTCGTTCACCACGACCCAGCAATAATCCTCGAAGGTCTGCGCACCGATGCTTGCCGCCGCCCGCGCCAGCATCACCGGTCGGTCCTTGGTCCGGGTAACCACGCAAACCTTGAACCTCGTCGCGGGCTTCGTGGCACCCGCCTTGATGAGGCTCATATCCGGTTGAGACACTTGGCATTCTCCGCACAACAGCAAGCAATGATATTCGGCTGCGAGCGCCGATAAAGACTGTGCGGGGCAAGTTCCACCGCATTCTGGTCGGCGCTACCGGCCCAGCCTCCGCCGCAGCTCTTCGCCTGCCAGATCGCGGAACAGGCGCAAGCGCTTCCGGTGCCGTCCCCCCGCGCCGCGAAGCTGCTTCGCCAGCAGGAAAAGATCGCGGCCGATGCCGCGACGTTCGTCGAGTGAGGAATAGGTTTGCCAGAACCTCTCGGCCCCGAGCGCCTCGATCATGTTGAAGACGCCGTGAAATCCCAAACTCGGCTCCGACGACCCGTCGCGTTCCCTGGAAAAACGGCGGGCAGTTCGCGCATCGGCAAAGCGGATGCCGTGCTTTTCCTCGAGCAGGCGGCGATTGGTGCGGCCGATCGCGACATCCTCGGGATGCTCCGGCTTGAAGGCCGGATCCAGGCAAGCCTCGAGCAGCTTCCGGCTGCGCAGGGAGAAGCCGCCGTTGCCGACATCGTGCCCGTCGCCGAACTGCGGCCAGAGCGCCCCGACATAGTCGAACAGGAGGAACTCGGCCCGCCACAGCGATGGCTGGGTGACGAAGCCATCCCACTGGACCACCATCACATGCTGCGTCGACACGTATCGGATCAGGTCGCGCAGGATGAAATGCGAATAGGCGGGCGCCGAGGTGATGGCCGGGATGGCGATCCGTTCGATGCCTGCTCCCGGCTCGACCCGATCGTCGGTCAATAATTTGACCGCGGCGAAGTCGATCCCGCGCATGCTTTGCCGCAGCGCCGCGAGCGTGGCGTCCACATTCACCGAGGTCGCCGCGACCAGGGTCACCGACGGGAGCGCAAGGCGGCTTTCCCCGGTCAAAGATCGACCACGAAGCGCTCTGAAAAGCGGCTGAGATTGGGGTTGTGGAAGGGATCTGCCGCCCGATCCGTGTTCCAGCGCCGCTTTAGCTCCGCCAGTTCCCGGGCGAACCGCTCGCGATTGGCCGGGTCGCTGTCCTTGCCGCGCGACTTGGATTCATGATGGATCAGGGTCGCGCGCGGCTCATAAAAGGACTGCCACCCCCTGGCGTTCAGGCGAAGGCAGAAATCAACGTCGTTGAAGGCGACCGGGAAATGCTGCTCGTCCAGTCCGTCGACCGCCCAGAAGCGATCCCGGTCGACCATCAGGCAAGCTGCCGTCACCGCGCTGACGAATTGCGGCAGATGCGTCCGGTAGAAATAGCCGCGCTCCGTTACCGCCTCGAAGCGATGCGCATGCCCTGCCCCGCCGCCCAGGCCGATCACGACCCCGGCGTGCTGGAGGCTATGATCGGGGTATAGCAATCTCGCTCCGACGGCGCCGACATCGCCGCGCAGTGCCTGCGTCGCCAGAATCCTCAGCCAGTCCGGCGCCAGCACCTCGATGTCGTTGTTCAGCAGGCAGAGCAGCTTGCCCCCGGCATGCCTCGCCCCGGCGTTGACCAGCGCGCTGAAGTTGAACGGGCCGGGCCGACGAAGGACCTCGGCCCCGGTGGCCCGAAGCTCGTCGAGCAGCGCCAGGGCATCCTCTTCATCGCTACCGTTGTCGACCACGATCAGTTCGACCGCGGGATAATCGGTTCGCCCGAGCCCCTCGACACAGGCCCGCAGCAGGGGCGCCTGGTTGCGGGTGGGAACGATCACGCTGACGAGGGGATAACCGCCGACCGGAGCCGCAACGGCCCGTCCGGGAATATGCGGGGCCGGCCGGGTCGATCGATGATGCAGGATCGTCGGCACATGCTTCGGCCTGACGCCCGATGCCAGCAGCGATGCGATGAGCGCCTCGTTCCACCCGTCCCCGGGCAAGCGCGCGAGCTCTTCCCGGCTGACGCGCATTAGACTGGCACCCGAAAGATAATCGTGATGCCGGAACAGTTCGGCGTTCCAGTCCGGCTTGAAATGCGGATCGCTGCGATGCCCCGACTGATCGACACGGTCGTCGTCCGCGTAGAGCAGCCGGTCGGAATCGCCGAGCACCTCCCAATAGCGCTGCCGGGCGTCGGGTGATATCCGATCGCCAGGGCAGATCGCGATCAGCAGCATGGAGCCTGAGGCCGGAACCAGGCCGCTCAAGCCGCTTGGCTCCCGGATGATCGCCCCTTCGAACCCGGCCGGAGGTTCGCCCAGGATGACGGGCCTCAGGCCAGCGGCCTCGATCGAAGCCAGCGACCGTACGATCCCATCGAGCGAGGCACGGCAATCGACCAGCGCAACCATCTCGGGGCCAGGAGCCGTACCGGTTCCGACGGCAGGCTCCCGAAGGCGCCAGAGATCATAAGCGCGGGGTGAGCGACCGATCAGCGACGACAACTTGTGGCGCGAGCGAAGCCGCAGCCCTCGCAATCTCCACCAGGCAGCCTGGAGATAGTCGCGCGGACTTGCCCGGAATCCGTCCCAGTGCACGCGCACCAGCAGGCGGGCGCGCACGCGCGACACTCTCTTTGTCGGTTCGGAAGGAGGAAACCGCATGCGCTCGATTAAGCGAGATTGCGCTCCGCCAACAGTCGCTCGATCGCCGGCACGTCGGAAGGGTTGTTGAGTTCGATCGGATCCCAGCCGAGCGGGTCGGCCGTGCAGACCCCGACGGGCAGGCCGAGGTCAAGGAAGCGGAGCTGCTCGAGCCCCTCGGCCCGCTCGAGCACCGAAGGCTCCGCGGCGGCGTAGTCCAGCAGGGCGGCGCGGCGATAGGCATAGAGGCCAAGATGCATGAAGACCGGAACGTCTTCGCTTCCGGTCTGAGGCAGGTAGGGCAGGATACGCTTCGAGAAATAGAGCGCGCGCAGGCGACCGTCGAATACGGCCGTCGTTCCGCCAACGCGGCCGGCGGCTTCATCTGCCTGCAGGTGCTCGAGCATCGTCGGATTGCAGTGGATCGCCGCGGTGGCCATCGCCAATTGCAGATCGCCCGCGAGCCTCGCGACCAGCTCGGGCACCATGAAGCCGGGGCTAAGAGGTGCATCCCCCTGCAGATTGACGATGAATTCGGCGTCGCAATCCAGCTTGGCGAGGGCGTCGGCGCATCGCTCTGTGCCATTGGCACAATCGGGCGAGGTCATCACGACGCTTCCGCCGAACCGCTCGACTTCCTCGGCGATCCGGTCGTCGTCGGTGGCGACCCACAGCCCGCTGCACCCTTCGATCTGCCGGGCACATTCCCAACTGCGCTGCACAAGGGTCTTGGCCAGACCCGTTGCGCCGCGAAGGGGAATCAGTGGTTTGCCCGGAAAGCGAGTGGACGCGAAACGGGCGGGGATCAGAACCGCGAAATCGGCCGCCATCGCCGCTTAGCTGAGACCGAGGCGCAGGAGTTCGTGGACGTGGATGACCCCGATCGGAACCCGGCTGTTCACCGCCGCATCGGGCTCGATCACGAATGCCGCGGTGATCTCGTTGGTGTTGAGGATACGAAGCACCTCGTCGGCCAGCATCTGCGGCTCGACCGTCACCGGCGCCTGGTTCATGACAGAAGCGGCATTGGCGACGTGCAGCTGGTGGATGTTGCGGCGAAGGTCGCCATCGGTGATGACGCCCTTGAGGCGCCCGGCCATGTCGATCACCCCGGCAATTCCCAGCCCGGAAGAAGTCATGACCTCGACCGCCTGGTTCATGTCGGCATCCTCGCCGATCAGCGGCAATTGCGGCCCGCGGGTCATCACTTCGCTCACGAAGGTCATGCGGGTGCCGAGCGTTCCGCCCGGGTGGAGGTTCTTCATGCGCTCCAGGCAGAAACCGCGCATGTCCATAACGGCCAGCGCAATGGCATCTCCGAGCGCGATCTGCAGGGTCGTGGACGTCGTCGGCGCAACATTGGCCGGGCAGGCCTCGCGCACCGCGGGATAGCAGAGTTTCACGGAGGCCTGTTGCATCACCAGCGATTCCCGCTGCGAGGCGACGCCGATGATCTCGACGTTGATCGACCTGGCATAGCGAAGGAAGGGGCGAAGCTCGCCGGTGTTGCCGGAATTGGAAATTACGATGAGGACGTCGCCGCGCACCAGCATCCCAAGGTCGCCGTGCGCTGCTTCCGCCGGGTGCACATAGATGGCCGGCGTTCCCGTGGCCGCCATGGTGGCGGCCCACTTGCGGGCGACATGGCCCGACTTGCCCATGCCGGTGATCACGATCCGGCCGGCGGCGGCATAGATGGTACGGCAGGCGTCGACGAAGTCGTGGTCGAGCCGCTCGCCCATCAGGCGAAGCGCATCGGCCTCGGCGGCGATCACCTCGACGCCGCGCTGGAGAATACCAACGCTTGTGGCAACTTTCGGAACGGCAAAGCCGATACCCATGTACTCGCTCCCCACTAAACCTGCTTCCGGCCCTAGGCGACTTTCCCGGAGAGTTGAAGTATTTGCCTACGGGATGAAGGCTCTTGTTAGCCATATGTGGCCTGAAGGGCGCACTTCCATTGTTGCGTAAACGCAACGGTGCGATCATTCTCGTTCGATAGGCCGGAACAAATAGTCTCGTTTTTGGTAATGGGCTCTGTATGAGGCTGACATTCAGGCTCGGAACTGCAGGTGCCTACTTACGGTTTTGTTAGCTTAGCTTTGTATCCAGATCACCTACTCCAATTATAACTGCAGAAAAAGGGGAGTTAAATGAAGAACTTAAAAGTCCCGCTGCTGCTGTCGGCAGCGTTGCTCGCCGCTCAGCCGGCCAGCGCACAGAATAATTTCGACGGATTCCGGATCGACGCTGGCGTCGGCGCCACCCGTTTCTACTCGGAAGGCAACAACAAGACCAAGCTGGCGGTCGGCGCATCGACCGGCTTCGATTTCGCCCTTGGTGACACCGTCACCGTCGGCCCGGAAATCGGCATCATGTTCGCCAAGCCGGAAAACGTGACCCGTGACGGCGCTGGTGTGGCGTATCGCAAGGCTTGGGAAGAGTATCAGATCGGCGGTCGTCTCGGCTTCGTCGCGTCGCCCAGCACGCTGTTCTACGTCCGCGGCGCCTACGTCGTGAACGCCCAGCGCAAGTACTTCGATTCGGACGCTCCGGGTCGTGACTATTACAACAAGTACAACACCCGCGGCTGGCTTGCCGGCGCCGGTGTCGAGCAGCAGCTCGGCTCGCCGCTCTACGTCAAGGCTGAAGGCACCTACTCCAATTACCGCACCAACTCGTCGCGGATCACCGGGCTGATCAGCCTGGGCGTTCGCTTCGGTGGTCAGGAAGTGCTGCCCCCGCCGCCGCCGCCGCCGCCGCCGGTTGCTGAGCCCGCTCCGCCGCCGCCGCCCGCCACCCAGACCTGCCCGGATGGGTCGGTGATCCTGGCGACCGACGCGTGCCCGGTTCCGCCGCCGCCGCCGCCGCCGCCGCCGGTCGAGCCGGTTCGCGGCTAAGGCCGCTCACCACGCGCTCCTGGCGCTGGTGAACGAACAGCAGAAGGGCCTGCTCACGGAAACGTGGGCAGGCCTTTCTCGTTGTGGCTCGATGTCGTTTGCGACGCGAGTGACGCGGTCACCGCCGATCGGGCCCGCCACCCGTCGACAAGATCGTTTTCGGCCCGACTTGGCGCCGTTGTGAACCCGATACCTCGGCGAGGCGTCAGCTGTCCGCGCCGACGCTCCCGACCGATCGGGCTGTCTCCAGCCGCCGCCGCCACGAACCGGCGCGGGTCCAATGCTGCTTCCTCAAGCCGACACGGTCGAGCAGGTCGGCAAGCCCGAGCAGCCATGTCGCCCGCCCGTCGACCGCCAGCGGAAGAAAGCTTCTCCCCGCCCACGGCAGGAAGGGCTGGCGCCTCTGCAGAGCCCAGATCTCGACCCGGAGGCTGGTTCGCGAGGAAGCGGCCCGGGCGTGAAAGCCGCAGGTATCGATCACGACCAGAGTGTTGGCCGGAACGCTGAAGCTGACCGGCTCGGACAGCCCGAGGTCGGCGAGGTCGCTTTCACCGATCCTCAGCGAGCCGCGCTGCGACAGGCGATCCCCTTTGCGCGCGACGTCGATGCTCCTGCGCTGTTCCCACTCAAGTCGTTCAGGCGTCAGCCGGTGCGAGCCGGGGACGTATCTCAAGGGCCGATCCTCCTCGCCGACATCGGTCAGGAACAGCCATGCCTTCATCGATGGCTGAAAGGTATCGGCGTGGAGGTCCTGCTGCGGATCGGGAGGCCCCCCGAGTACGCCACCTTCGATCGCCTGCAGATAGTAGAGCGGCCTCACCCCCGATCCGGCGACATAGCTCATCGCCGCCTTCCACCGGGGTCCGTTCAGGACTTTGGCGAGTTGAGGCACTTTACCGAGCACCTCGGGGCCAAGCGGAACGCGAACCGTCACCGTATCGCCCTGCCCTTGCGTCCGGCAGCCGGTCTCCATGTCTAGCAGCGCCGTGCGGAGCGAGTGAAAGGCATCCGAAGGCAGCCAGTCGCGGACCTCGATGAAACCGTTCGCGTCGAACTGTCGCCGAAGTGCCGGGTCCAGATCCCGCGACAACCGGCGGCGCCGCAACCCGGCCAGCCGATGCGCCAGGCGGACCCGCCAGCCGTGCAGGCCGAGGCGATTGAGGCGACGCGATCCGAGCAGGGGGTTGTCGACGAAACTCTTGGCCCCGGTGAATAGGGCAAGGAACCACAGGGGTAGGAACAGCCACCTTTTGTAGGACATCGAGCCAGTGATAGAGAAGGTTGCAGGAACAGCCAGCCGAATAAGCTGCCGCTAAACGTACTCGTTCGTTTCCCTACAGTTCGCTTCCGCGATGGCCAAATTTGAAGCCTCGCCGCTACAGCACGTAGCGGATACGGACCTGCTGGACGCTCGGCGTCTGCGGCACGGTGAAGCGGATCTCCTCCCACTTGGGCGCGCGCGGCTTCATCGCCGGATTGTTGGAAAAGCCGAACCCTTCGCGCGGGATGCCCAGCATCATGTCGAGCTTGCCGTTGCGGTTCTCGTCATGCACGACCGACAGGGCATAGGTCCCCGCCTTGACCGCGCCAAGGTCGAGGCGCCCGGCCGCCGAGGCGGGTACCGACCGTGCCACGGCCGACGGATCGTCCTTGCAATGGAGGAAGCGCGAGGCGCTCGACGACAGGCACAGGTGGACCATGCCCTTGGCCGATCGCAGGCCGGATAGCTGCACCTGCAGGTCGGCACCGGGCCTCGGCACCGTTGGTGATGCCGCTCCGATGGTCGCCCCCGCCGTCAGCAGCGCCGCCGCCAACACCCCGATCTGCTTCATGCCCATGATTGCCCCTTGGCACCCTACCCCTTGTGTTATGATTAACGGACCTTGTCCGGGGTCGCCAGAGTCTGTGGGACACGCTAGACGGTAAACTTCATGCGAGCTCTGGACCTGGTGATAGTTGGTGGCGGGCTTGCCGGTGGTCTTTGTGCCCTCGCCCTGCGCCGTCGCCGTCCCAACATCCGCCTGCTGCTGGTCGAGCCCGACGAACGCATCGGCGGCAATCACCTGTGGTCGTTCTTCGCAAGTGACGTGGCTCCAGCACACCGCTGGCTGACCGACCCGCTGATCGGCCACCGCTGGCCCGGCTACGAAGTGCGCTTCCCGGCCCACCAGCGCCACCTCGACCAGACCTACCAGACGATCGAAAGTGAAGCGCTCGACGCCGCGGTCCGCGCGGCCCTGGAGCCCGACGAAATCCTCGCCGCAAGCGTGCGCAACCTCGGCCCTACCCATGTTGTGCTCGACAGCGGCGAGCGGATCGACGCCGCCGCCGTACTCGACGCCCGTGGCGGCAAGGCCGAGGGGCTCGAGCTCGGCTGGCAGAAGTTCGTCGGCCAACTCCTCACCATCCCCCAGGGCCACGGCCTCGCCGACCCGATCGTGATGGACGCCACGGTCGAGCAGCATGACGGCTATCGCTTCGTCTACTGCCTGCCCTTTTCCCCGACCCGCCTGTTCGTCGAGGACACTTATTACTCCGACGGGCCCGAGATCGACCACGATCAGCTGCGCGACCGGATCGGCGACTATGCCGCCGCGCAAGGCTGGCAGGTCGCCGAGCGCACCCGCGAGGAGCATGGCGCCCTCCCCGTGGTCACCGGCGGCGATTTCGACAAGCTGTGGCCCCGGGCCGACCCGGTCGCCCGCGCCGGTGCCCGCGGCGGTTTCTTCCACCCGCTGACCAGTTATTCGCTGCCTGACGCGGTGCGGTTCGCGATCTGGCTGGCGGGCAAGGCGCCGCTCGATGTCAGGCTCGGCGCCGCGACCCGCGCGCGGGCCCGCAAGCACTGGAAAAAGGGCGCCTTCTACCGCCTGCTGACCGCCTTGCTGTTCCATGCCGCCGCGCCACATGACCGCTACCGGGTGCTGGAGCGTTTCTACCGCCTTTCCGGCCCCTTGATCGCACGCTTCTATGCGGGGACCAGTACGGGGCTGGACAAGGCGCGCGTCCTGTTCGGCAAGCCTCCCGTGCCCTTCTTCCGGGCGCTTCGCGTGTTGAAGGACAGTCTGTGACCACTTCCCCCTACAAGACTGCGATCGTCATCGGCGCCGGCTTCGGCGGCCTCGCGCTCGCCATCCGGCTCCAGTCGGCGGGCGTGCAGACGACCATCGTCGAAGCCCGCGACCGTCCCGGCGGCCGCGCTTATGTATGGGAAAAGGACGGCCACGTCTTCGACGCCGGCCCGACGGTGATCACCGATCCCGACTGTCTCCAGCGGCTGTGGAAGCTGTCGGGCCACGACATGGCCGAGGACGTCGACCTCGTGCCCGTGAAGCCCTTCTACCGCCTCAGCTGGCCCGACGGGACGGTATTCGACTACACCAACGACGATGCCGAGCTGAAGGCGTCGATGGACGCGCTCAATCCCAATGACTGGGCCGGCTACCAGCGCTTCCTCGCCTATAGCGCCGGCGTGTTCCAGGAAGGCTACGTCAAGCTCGGCACAAAGGCGTTCGAAAGCATCGGCGACATGCTCAAGGCCGCCCCTGCGCTGGCCAAATATCAGGCCTGGCGCTCGGTCTATTCGATGGTGTCGAGCTTCGTCGAGGACGAGCATCTCCGCCAAGCCTTGAGCTTCCACACCCTGCTGGTCGGCGGCAACCCGATGACCTGCTCGTCGATCTACGCGCTGATCCACAAGCTGGAGCGCGACGGGGGCGTGTGGTTCGCCAAGGGCGGCACGAACAAGTTGATCGCCGGCATGGTCCGCCATTTCGAGCGGATCGGCGGCACCGTCCGCCTCGGCGATCCGGTCACCGCCATCACCGCCGAGAACGATCGGGTTACCGGCGTCCGCACGAAATCAGGATGGAGCGCCACCGCCGACGCGGTCGCCTCCAACGGCGACGTGGTCCACAGCTACGGCCTGATCGAAGGCAGCAGCCGCGGCGCGCAACAGGTCCGTGCCCTCAAGCGCAAGCGCTTCTCGCCCGGCCTGTTCGTGCTTCACTTCGGGCTCGAAGGCACCTGCGACATCGCCCACCACACCATCCTGTTCGGGCCGCGATACGGGGGGCTGGTCAACGACATCTACCAGACCGGCAAGCTCGCCACCGACCCGGCGCTCTACCTCCATCATCCGACGATTACCGATCCGTCGATGGCGCCACCGGGATGCTCGACCTTCTACGCGCTGGCACCCGTTCCCAATGCTGCCCGCGCCGACGTCGACTGGGCGGTCGAAGGCCCGAAATATCAGGAAGTCGTCCTCGATACGCTCGAGGAGCGCCTGATCCCCGACATCCGCAGTCGCATCCGCACCATCTTCCACTACACCCCGGCCGACTTCTCGACCGATCTCGCCGCGCACCTCGGATCCGCGTTCAGCCTTGAGCCGGTGTTGTGGCAGTCGGCTTGGTTCCGCACCCACAATCGTGACGACAAGCTGCGCAACCTATACTTCGTCGGCGCCGGCACCCATCCGGGCGCGGGCATTCCCGGCGTGGTCGGAAGCGCGGAGGCAACCGCGGGACTGATGCTGGCGTGATGTCGGGCGAAGAACGGGCGCGGCTGGTCCAGGGCGCGTTGGAAAGCATTTCGGCGGGCTCCAAGAGCTTCCGTTTCGCCAGCCAGCTGTTCGACCTGCCCACCCGTGAGCGTAGCTGGCTGCTCTACAGCTGGTGCCGCGCCTGTGACGACATCACTGACGGTCAGACCCTTGGCCACGATGCCGAACGCGTCGTCGATCCCGCCGCGCGCATCGCCTTCCTCAAGGACCGGACCGCCGCCGCCTTCGCCGGCGAGGACACCGGCCTCGTCCCGTTTGACGCGCTGCGCGTAGTCGCCGCCGACTGCGCCATTCCGCAAGCGGTCGCCAGCGACCACCTCGCCGGGTTCGAGCGTGACGCCGCGGGCTGGCGCCCGGTCACGACCGAGGACCTGCTATCCTACTGCTACCAGGTCGCCGGGGCGGTGGGCGTCATGATGGCGCACGTCATGGGCGTGCCCGAGTCCGACACCGACACGCTCGACCGCGCCGCCGATCTCGGCATCGCCTTTCAGCTTGCCAACATCGCGCGCGACATCGTCGAGGATGCCCGGGTCGGCCGCATCTACCTGCCCACTGATTGGCTGGAAGCGGAGGGCCTCGCCGGAACCGACCTCGCCGACCCCCGGCACCGCCCCGCCCTTGCCCGCCTCGCCCGCCGCTTGAGCGACATGGCCGACGACTACCGCCGCTCCGCCCGCATCGGCGCTGCCCGACTGCCATTCCGCAGTCGCTGGGCCGTGCTGTCAGCAAGCGGCATCTATGGCGAGATTGCGACCCGCGCCGCGGCGCTTGGGCCCCGCGCCTGGGATGAGCGGATCAGCACCTCCAAGGCCGAGAAAGCCGCGCTGGTGATGGAAGCCTTCTGGGAAGCGCTGTGGCCGGTCAAACCCGTTCCGAGGACCGGTCTGTGGACGCGCCCTTCGCGGCCCTGACCCGCGCCTCGCCGCTGCGCTTCAGCGCCTGCTTTAGCGCATCCACCGGCGGCGCGTACAGAAAACCATAGCTGATCGCCCCGTCGCGGCTCTCCACCGCATGGTGCAGCTTGTGGGCTTGCACGATCCGCTTGAAATAACGCGACCGCGGCACGATTCGGTGTGGCAGCCGGCCATGCACGATGACGTCGTGGAAGCCGAAGTAGATGATCCCGTAGAAGGCGACGCCGGCCCCGATCCAGGTCGCCCAGTCGCCCCACCCGCCGTTCAGCCCGCCCCAGATCAGCACGATCGAAGGCAGCGCGAAGACGACCGCATACAGGTCGTTTCGCTCGAACCACCCCTCGCGCTCGCGGTGGTGGCTCTCGTGCCACGCCCAGCCCAGCCGCGAATGCATGACGAAGCGATGCAGCACATAGGCGAACCCCTCCATCACGAGGACGGTAGCGGTGAACAGCGCTATTCCGGCTAGCCAGGGCATGGGGCGGATATAGGCACGCAGGGAGCCACAGTCACCCGGACGAAATGCCCTAGCCCCGCTCGGCGATGAACCGCATCAGCTCGGCCAGCGTGCTTTCCATCTGGTCCTGCATCTGGCTGACCAGCTCGTTCTCGCGCATGCCTTCATGGTCGAGCGGCTTGGAATAGCTGTCGCTGAACGCCTTCAAGTCGCTCTCATCGAACACGCCGCGGGCGACCAGCTTGGCCAGGATCACCAGCAGGCCATTGGTATTGGCGATGGTTCCGGCGACCAGCGCCTCGTCCACCATCGACAGCTCGCCGCGGTCCTCTTCGGGCTCCTCGGCGGGCGGGATCTCAACTTCTTCTGCCATGGCCCGCTTAGAGGAAAGTGCCGCCCCGAGGTCAATCGAGAAAGCCAGCGAGCGCGTTCCAGCGCCTCGCCTTCTCGGCGAACGGCAGGGTGTAGGCCGGGCTCGACGACGGCAGGTCGATCAGCGCTAGGCTCGACCCGGCCAGCGCCTTGCGCCCCAGCCGCGCCGCCGTTCCGCCGTTGAAGGCCACCGCCCGAAGCTCCGGAAGCCCGGCGACGAAGCCGGTGAGGTCGCGCGCCTCGATCTCTCGCATCGCGCCGTCCAGGCTCCCGCTCCGCCGCGCGGCGTGGATCACGTCCCACAGCGCGATCCGCCGCTCTACCAGCCGCTCCAGCCGCTCGCCGTAATTGAGCCCCTCCAGCGGCTCCCCCGCCACCCCCTCCATCAACCGCCAGAACTGGTTGCGGGGATGGGCATAATAGCGCCCCGCCTGCAGCGACGCCTCCCCCGGCAGGCTGCCGAGCACCAGCAGCCGGGCGTCGGCCCGCACCACCGGCGGCAGGCCGTGCTTCAGCGCTCCGATCATGTTAGCAGCGCCCCCATGCCCCGGCCCTTCCATCTCGCCATCCTCGGCCTGCTCGCGATCCTGCTCACCCGCAGCAGCCGCGATTGGACGAACCCGCCCAGCCGCCGCTAAGGGCTGCTGCATGGCTCCCGAGGACCTTCGCATCGCCCTTGTCTCGGGCAATTACAATTACGTTCGCGACGGCGCCAACCAGGCGCTCAACCGGCTCGTCGGCTATCTGCTGCGCCAGGGCGCCCAGGTCCGCACCTATTCGCCGACCGTCGCCGAGCCGGCCTTCCCGCCGACCGGAGACCTCGTCTCGCTGCCTTCGATCGCGGCGCCCGGGCGGCCCGAATATCGCATCCCCCTCGGCCTGACCCGCGCGGTGCGCAAGGACCTCGAAGCGTTCGCGCCCAATATCGTCCATATCGCCAGCCCCGACATCAGCTCGCACCGCGCGGTCAGCTGGGCCCGCGCGCGCAAGATCCCGGCGGTCGCCTCGGTCCACACCCGGTTCGAGACCTACCTCGCTTATTATCACCTCGAACTGCTCGAACCGACCGTCCGCGCCGCCCTCCGCCGCCTGTATTTGCGCTGCGACGCGCTGTTGGTCCCCGCCGAATCCACCGCCGCCGTGCTCCGCGCCCAGCGGATGAACCGCAACATCTCGATCTGGTCGCGCGGCGTCGACCGCGCCCAGTTCAATCCCGAGCGGCGAAGCCTCGACTGGCGCCGCAGCCTCGGCCTCGGCGACGACGAGCTGGTGGTTGGCTTTCTCGGCCGGATCGTCATGGAAAAGGGCCTCGACGTGTTCGCCGCCGTCCATGACGAGCTGGTCGCCGCCCAGGTCCCCCACCGCGTGCTGGTGATCGGCGAAGGCCCTGCCCGCGCCTGGTTCGAGAAGGCACTGCCCAACGGCGTCTTCGTCGGCCACCAGGAGGGGGACGACCTCGCCCGCGCGCTTGCCAGCTGCGACCTGTTCCTCAATCCCTCGATCACCGAGACCTTCGGCAACGTCACGCTCGAAGCCATGGCCTGCGCCCTGCCGGTGGTCGCTGCCGCCGCCACCGGCGCCACCAACCTCGTGCGCGACGGAGAGACGGGCACGTTGGCTGAGCCGGGCGACATCTGCGCCATCGCTGCCGCGGTCGCCGCTTATTCCGCTGACCCGGAGCTACGCGCGCGCCACGGTGCGGCCGGCCTAGCCTTTGCAAAGACCCAGGATTGGGACGTGATCAACGCGTCGGTACTCAAGACCTACGCCCGAGCGATCGAACGCCGCGAGCGGCTCAGCCGCATGCAGGGCTAGAGAAAGGCCTCAGCCTTCCAGCTGGCGGGTCAGCAGCCGGATCGCTGCGTCGATATCGGGATCACTCGCGCGCAGCTTCTCGATCTGCTTCACCGCGTGGATCACCGTCGTATGGTCGCGCCCACCGAAGCGGCGGCCGATGTCGGGCAGCGACTTGGGCGTCAGCTGCTTGGACAGGTACATCGCCACCTGCCGCGGCCGGGCAACTTCGCGGGCGCGCCGGGCCGACACCATCTCCGCCTTGCGGATGCAGTAGTGATCGGCGACGCGGGTCTGGATCTCGTCGATGCTGATCCGCCGCTGGTTGGCGCGAAGCACATTGGCCAGCACTTCCTCGACGAACGCCAGGTCGATCGTCCGGCCGGTCATCAGCGCGTAGGCGCCGATCCGGTTGAGCGCGCCTTCCAGCTCGCGGATCGAGTTGGTCAGGCGGCGGGCGAGGAAATCGACCACATTGTCGGCCATGCTGATGCCGGGCAGCAGCGCCAGCTTCGCCAGCAGGATGTTGTAGCGAAGCTCGAGGTCGGCGGCGTTGATGTCCGCGACCAGGCCCCAGCTCAGGCGCGAGAGGATGCGCGGGGCGATTCCGTCGAGGTCCTGCGGCGCGCGGTCCGAGGTGATCACCAGCCGCTTACCGGCATTGATGATCTCGTTCATCGTGTGGAAGAATTCTTCCTGCGTCGACTCCTTGCCGGCGATGAACTGGACGTCGTCGATCAGCAGCAGGTCCGCGCTGCGCAGCCGCTGCTTGAACCCGATCGTGTCATTCTCGCGGATCGCGCGGACGAACTCGACCATGAACTTCTCGGCGCTCATCATCACCACCTGCGCGGCGGGATTGAGCTCGAGGAAGCGCTGGCCCAGCGCGTGCAGCAGGTGGGTTTTGCCCCGGCCGGTGCCGCCATGGAGGAACAGCGGATTGAAGGTAACGGTCGGCGCTTCGGCCAGGGTCTTGGCGGCGGTCGCGGCGACCTCGTTGGCCTTGCCGACGATGAAGCTGCCGAAGCTGTAGCGCGGATCGAACGCCGGACGCGGATGCGCCGCGGCGGCGGCAGCGCGCTCGACCGGCAACGGCTCCTCGTCGAGGATCAGCAGCGGCGCGGGACGAGGGCCGCCTTCGCAGGCGACCACCCGCACTTCACGCACGATCGGCAAGGTCGTGCGCCAGGCCAGCTGCAGCCGCTCGCCGAAGTGGCTGCGCACCCAGTCGGCCATGAATTGGCTCGGCATCACCAGCTCGAGGTTGCCCGATTCGGGATCGAACGCGCCCAGTTCGGCGGGCTTCAGCCAGCCATCGAAGGTCCGCGCGCCGCAATCGCGGCGAAGGCCGGTCCGGATCGCGGCCCAGGCGGCGCTGAGCGGCGAGCTGTCGCCGGCACCCGCCAGCTCCGCATCGCTACCCCGTCCCTGATCCAAAATTCCGAATCCGCTCACTCGACCCTGCCTCCCAATCGTCCGCGCCAACAGCGTCGCGTCACAGGCAAGAGGGGGCGATCACGCCGACTGCTGTCGACGAGCCTGTCCTCTGCCTCGC